>DEJE01000049.1:23325-95731 GCA_002353205.1 Prevotella sp. UBA2756
TTCGATACATCCAAGGTGACAGACATGGATACGATGTTCCGTGATTGCAACAGCCTAACCAGCCTTGACTTGACCAACTTCGATACATCCAACGTGACACACATGGGAGAAATGTTCCGGGATTGCAGTCATTTGACCACGATTTATGTAGGAAACGGGTGGACTACCTCGAAAGTCACGTATTCTTATCAAATGTTCAAAAATTGCACAGCCATCAAGGGTGAGCAGGAAACAACCTACGATGCTGACCATATAGAGACCGCGTATGCCCATATTGATGGCGGAACAGACAATCCCGGGTATTTCTCTGAAGTGAAGTACGACCTGTGGGTTGGCGGCACGCAGGTGAAAGGAGGAAACAAGGGCGACGTGCTGGGCGACGGCAAAGTGTCGTTTGCTGTATCTGAGGGGGAAAATGTCCTTACCTTACAAGGTGCATCCATATCTGTGACGGGCTTAGACGAATTCGGCATTTACAATAGGCTGGAAGATCTGGTTATCAAGGTAACAGGCCAGTCTAACACGATTCAGTCGTCTGATTGGACTGCACTTTTTTCCAATCAAAATGTGACCATCACGGGAGGCGGTCGTCTGACCATCAAAGGAAAGATAGGGGTTTCTTTGGGAGGATCACTCCTTACGTTTACCGTGTCGGGAGGAACATTGCTTTCTATAGAAGGTGATACTTACGGTGTTGAAGGAACGACAAATAGGCGTCGAGACAAATTCTATGACAACATGCAGGTGGAAGGAGAAAGTACGGTTTTGAAAATGAAAGGAGCAACAGGTGGTTGTGCTGACATCAATAGTCTGACGTTGAATGACGGTCTGACCATCACCGAGCCTTCAGGAGCTAAGTTCTATAATCATAACATAACCGACAGCAACGGGAATCTGATTAGTGGCGAATGGATAACTATTCAAGTCCCACCATCTGCTATTACTACTGATATCGAGCAAGTTCAAAGAATAAACCTCGATGCTCAAAATGTTGAGTGGTTCACCATTGACGGAAGGAAATTAAGTGGGAAGCCTCAGAAGAAAGGAATCTATATACAAGGGGGGAAGAAGGTGATTTTCTAATGCATAATTCATAATGCATAGTGGCCTCTCCCGTCCTCCCCGAGGGGAGGAGCGTGCGTGCGGGTTAAAAAAACTGAAAAACGGGACGGCCGGGGTGGCTGTTCCGTTTTTTATGCTTATCTTTGCACGTTGAAACATGCTTTTTTTTGAAAGCGTGAAACATTGCTTATGGGAAAAACCAAGATTCAAGAAGTGGTGAGTGCCCTTGAACGTTTCGCGCCTCTGCCCTTGCAGGAAGGCTTCGACAATGCCGGCCTGCAGGTTGGACTGACAGAGACGCAGGAAGTGTCAGGGGCATTGTTGTGTCTTGACGTCACCGAGGCGGTGGTCGACGAGGCGGTAGCGCTGAAGTGCAACCTCATCGTGAGCCACCACCCCCTGCTGTTCCACGCCCTGAAGAAGATCACGGGCAAGGACGACGTGCAGCGGGCTGTGGTGAAAGCCATCAGGAACGACATCACCGTGGTGTCGATGCACACCAACATGGACAATGCCCCCGGTGGGGTGAACTTCCGCATAGCGGAGAAGATGGGAATGGAGAACCTCGCTTTCTTCGGACCGCAGAAGACCGTGGAACGGCCTGCCGCTGCCGGTGCGAAAGGAGCGGCCGACGACAGCGCGAGCGTGACGGGAGCCAGCGGCGTGGTGGGCGAACTGAAGGAGGCGCTCGCGGCGCAGGACTTCATGGTGATGCTCAAGCGCACGTTCGACGTGGAGTGCGTCATGGCCAACCAGCTGCTGCACAGGCCTATCAAGCGCGTGGCCGTCTGCGGCGGCGCCGGTGCCTTCCTCCTCGGCGACGCCATCGCTGCCGGAGCCGATGCCTTCGTGACGGGCGAGATGCACTATCACGACTATTTCGGCCACGACCAGGAGATCCAGATTGCCGTCATCGGCCACTACCAGAGCGAACAGTACACCAACGAGGTGTTTCGCGACATCATACAGGAGCAGTTCCCCGACGTGAAGTGCTACCTGTCGCAGGCCAACATCAACCCGATTGTATACATTTAGAAACATCCATAAAAACCATTAAGAAACATGGCAAAGAAAGATCCTACAGAATTACCGGTAGAGGACAAGCTGAAGACCCTTTACCAGTTGCAGACAACCTTGTCGGCCATCGACGAGAAACGAGCCCTCCGCGGCGAGCTGCCGCTCGAGGTGCAGGACCTGGAAGACGAGATCGCCGGTCTGAACACCCGCGTGGAGAAAATCCAGGGCGAGATAGAGGAGTTCCGCAACGCCGTGGTGCAGAAGAAGGCCGAGATAGAGGAGGCCCGCGCCAGCGTGGAACGCTACAAGGACCAGCTCAACGTGGTGCGCAACAACCGCGAGTACGACACGCTGACGAAGGAGATAGAGTTCCAGGAGCTGGAAGTGGAGCTGTGCAACAAGAAGATCCGCGAGGCCAACACGAAGATTGAGGAGCGCAGCGCCGACCTGGAGCACGCCAAGGAGCTCATCGCCGACCGCAAGGCGGCGCTGAAGGACAAGAAGGAGGAGCTCGACGAAATCATGGACGAGACGCGCGCCGAGGAGGAGAAGCTGCGCGACCGCGCCGCCGACCTGGAGACGAAGATTGAGCCGCGCCTGCTGACGAGCTTCAAGCGCATCCGCAAGAACGCCCGCAACGGTCTGGGCGTGGTCTACGTGCAGCGTGATGCCTGCGGCGGCTGCTTCAACAAGATACCGCCCCAGCGCCAGCTCGACATCAAGATGCACAAGAAGATCATCGTGTGCGAATACTGCGGACGCATCCTCATCGATCCCGAACTGGCCGGCGTGAAGCTCGACAAGCCTCTGACCGACGAGAAGCCCAAGCGCAAGCGCAGCATACGGAAGAAGAAGATGGAGGAGGACACACCCGCCGAGGATTGACCGCCCCCACACATCCGGAACACCCTTTCCCGCTGTGTCGGCGGGAAGGGGAACCCTAACGTAATCTGAACATTAATAACAATAAAAACTTATGAGTCAAACTAACAAACAAAACGGAAGTGTCATCGCCATCGTCACGATGTTCTTCCTCTATGCCATGATTTCGTTCGTCACCAACCTGGGTGCTCCCATCGGTGTGATCTGGAAGAACCAGCCGGAGATCGGCGGGTCGAACGTGCTGGGTATCATGGGTAACTTCATGAACTTCTTCGCCTACCTGTTCATGGGAATCCCAGCTGGAAAGATGCTCACCAAGGTGGGCTACAAGAAGACAGCCCTCATCGGCATCGCCGTGGGCTTCTTCGGAGTGCTGATACAGTATCTCTCAGGATTCTCGGGAGGCATCCCCGGCTTCTGCATCTACCTGCTGGGCGCTTTCATCTCGGGATTCTCGGTCTGCATCCTGAACACGGTGGTGAACCCGATGCTGAACCTGCTGGGCGGCGGCGGTAACCGCGGCAACCAGCTGAACATGATCGGTGGTACACTGAACTCGCTGGCCGGCACGCTCACGCCGATGTTGGTGGGCGCCCTGATCGGAACGGTGACGGCCAGCACGCAGATGGCCGACGTCAACCTGGTGATGTATATCGCCATGACCGTCTTTGCCGCTGCCTTCGTCATCCTGCTCTTCATCCCCATTCAGGACCCGGAGATGGGCAAGGTGACGGCCGACACGGTGTTCGAGCATTCGCCCTGGTCGTTCCGTCACTGCCTGCTGGGCGTCATCGCCATCTTCGTCTACGTGGGCGTAGAGGTCGGTATCCCCGGCGGACTGAACTTCTACCTCTCTGACACGACAGCCAACGGTGCGTGGGTGAACCCCGAGGCCGTGGCCAATGCCGCTACCATCGGTGGTGCCGTGGCTGCTATGTACTGGCTGCTGATGCTGGTGGGCCGTCTGTGCTCGAGCGTCATCGCTGCCAAGGTGTCGTCGCGCCAGCTGATGCTCACCACAACCTTCATCGGCATGATCCTCATCGTGGCTGCCATGTTCACTCCGAAGACGGTGACCGTGAGCATGCCGCTCTTCTCGATCCTCGAAGGATCGTTCTCAACGGTGGTGGTGCCGCTGAGCGCGCTGCTGCTGGTGCTCTGCGGACTGTGCACCTCTGTGATGTGGGCCTCGATCTTCAACCTCGCCACCGAGGGACTGGGCAAGTACACAGCCCAGGCCAGCGGCATCTTCATGATGATGGTGGTGGGCGGCGGCGTGCTGCCCGTGGTGCAGAACTTCTTCGCCGACTTCATGGGCTACATGCCGAGCTACTTCGTCTACCTGCTCGCCATGGCCTACATGTTCTACTATGCCCTCTACGGCTGCAAGAACGTGAACAAAGACATTCCGGTCTGAGAACCGTGAAAAGAGCGGAAACGTCGTTTTCCGACTTCTCCGGATAAGAAAGAAAACGGTGCCTGACCTTCGGGACAGGTGCCGTTTTCTTTCTTTTTTTTCGTACTTTTGTGATTATTTTTGTCTGAAATGTGTGAGTTTAGAAAAAAATTACTAATTTTGCAGTGAAAAAGGCTGAATTTCATTCGGTCAACTCTATATAATACAAAACAATCGAAGTGAAAGTCTCTTGTGATTCAACCCATGAGAGACGATTTTACGTTTCTATTTAAAACTAATAGCGATCAGATGGCATTCAACAATATCGCCGACGACGATGACGACATGATGCAATTCTACACTCGTAGAATGCCCAAACAACAAGACGACGGCACACGGGTGGTGTCGAGGCAGGAGCCCATCGACCCGGTGGCTGCCGCCATAGCAGCCGTGACCGGCGACAGGAAGCCGGTCTCCACCGCTGCTGTTGCCTCCACTCCGACCCCTGCTGCCGACAGCGACGCGGGCGAGGAGAAAGCCGTATGCGGATTCCTCTTCTCCTTCTCGCGCATCCCCGACGGTGAATACTGGGTGGTGCGCGAGGGTGGTAACACCATCGGACTGCTGGAAAACAGCGATATATGCCTCGAGGAGGCCACGGTGGAGAAGATGCACGCCGTGTTGCACGTCGACAAGACCGTGGAAGGACTGCAGGCAACGCTCACCGATATGGGCTCGCGCTACGGCACGAAACGCAACGGCCTGCGACTGACGGCCTCCGTCAGCTGCCACGACCGCGACATCATCACCATCGGCGAGCACTACGAGCTGCTGCTGATACTGGTTGACGAGCGTCGCTACGGACTGCGCCGCTGCGACTTGTTCCGGCTGCCGGGGGCAGAGGACGATGGAGCCGGGCTGTCGGAAGACGAAGGAACCATCGGGTTCGATCCCGATGAGCTCGACACCGATGCCACACGCGTGATGTAGGACACAAGGGAAAGAGAAATGCTTTGAGAGATAGAGACAGAACGTACAGTTATTGAAAAACAAAACCGAAGAATCATGGCGCTGAAGAGACTTCAAGGAGAGAAAGAAAAGAAAGAGGGAATACATTATGAGTTCGACACCTCGGCACAGTTGCTGGGCGAGGGTGGCACGGGCAAGGTGTTTCGCGGACGTCTCGTGAACGAGAAGTCGGGCGAGTCGCGCGACGTGGCCATCAAATTCATGTATAGCGACCTTCCGGAGAACGTCATCGAACGTGCCCGCCGCGAGGCCGACATCCGTCTGAAGAACGACAACCTGGTGGAGATGATGGGCTTCTTCGAGATTGAGGAGACCAACTCGCGCGGCGAGACCTTCCACCGCTACCACGTGGTGAGCGAGCTGCTCAACGGCGTCATGCTGAACGACCTGATGCACGGCAACACGAAAGATCCCGAGGGCAACGACATTCCCTTCGCGCAGAAGCTGTACAAGGACTACATGAACGACCCGTACCACTTCTCCATCTATATCATCAAGAACGTATTGTCGGGACTCATGGCCCTCCATGACGCTGGATACATACACCGCGACATCGACCCGACGAACATCATGATCACCTCGGACGAGCACATCAAGCTCATCGACTTCGGCATCGCCAAGCAGATGGCAACGCTCTCCACCTACGACAAGTCGCTCACGTCGACAGGACAGTTCGTCGGTAAGGCATCGTATGCCGCTCCCGAGCTCGTGCTGGGCGACATCAAGAACCAGAACAAGACCACCGACATCTATGCCGTGGGCATTCTGCTCTTCCAGTGCCTTGTGGGCCACCTGCCCTTCGAAGGAACGGACACCGAGATCCTCGGCATGCAGCTGCGGAAGAACGTTCCCGGCAACCTCATCAAGCAGACTGCCATACGCAAGATCATCGAGAAGGCCACCAACAAGAAGCAGGAGAAGCGCTACCAGAGCGCTGCCGAGTTCAGGGTGGACCTGGAGAAGATCGTGCAGACACCTTATCCCGAAAGCTCCATTGCCGCTGCCAAGCGCTGGGGCAAGCTGGCGGCCATCGGTGCCGTGGCCGGGGCATGCATAGTGGGACTCTTCTCGCTCTTCACGAGCAAGGGCGGCGGTGAGAAGGAGAGCGCCGTGGCAGAGGAGAACGTGAACAAAGTGGAGACCTTTGCCGACATCGCCGACATGCTGAAGACGGCCGACCGCGCCGCCATCGGCATGAAGAAGCTCGACTCGCTGGTGGCCAAGCAGGATGCCGAGGCTACCTATCTGAAGAGCCGGCTCCTCTTCCTGAGCAACAGCGGCAGCGACTACCGTCCCGACTCGATCAAGGAGATGCAGAAAGCCACCGACATCGTGCCCGACAACAAGAAAGCCCACGAGCTGCTGCTGAAGACCGTGGAACTGAACCCGAAAGACTATAGGGCCCTGTACGAGCTGGGCTGCGATTATCTGGGTGGCGAAAGCCGCACCGAGGCCGTGGACCGCGACATCGACAAGGCCGACCACTACTTCCAGGAAGCCCTGAAGAACGCTGAGGCAGCGAAAGACGAAGACTTCGTGATCAGCATCAAGGAGCAGATATCGAAATACCAGTAATATATATATAATAAGGTACGTGCGTGAGATGACGAACAAATCTGTTTACACGAAGCCCGACGATCCGAACATCTATCTTCTGGTCAACGGTGTGGAATACAAATATAATCCCGACGAGAAACCGTTGGGAGGAGGTGCCATGGGAACGGTGTTCCTGGGTTACAACACCCAGACCGGCGAGAAAATTGCCGTGAAGAGGGTGAAGGACAGGTATGCCAACTACGACCAGGTGCGCAAACGCGCCAAGCTGGAGGCGTCGCTCGCCTTTCATCATCCCAATCTGGTGGAGATGGTGGGCTACTGTGAGATGGCTCCCGACAAGGGCGCGATCTTCATCCTCAGCAAGTATGTGCACGGCACTGGCATCAAGGAGTATGTGAAAGAGAATGTCCCGCAGGGTGAAGACCGGGTGAAGGCTATCTGCAAGCTCATCTATCCCGTGCTCGACGCACTGTCGTATATCAACTCGCGAGGATTCATCCATCGCGACATCAAACCGTCGAACATCATGGTGGAAGACGAGACAAACATCAGGCTGATGGACCTCGGTATCGCACGAATGAACGGCGGCAACAAGTTCTCGCAGGTGGGATTCATCGGCACACCGCAGTATTCGGCACCTGAGCAGATTCTGCGCGGAGCCGACGACTCGCTCCGCATGGGACCCTCGACAGATATCTACGGACTGGGTGTCACCATCTACGAGCTGATAACGGGCGTGAACCCGTATAAATCGAGCACCGAGGTGGAGACGCTGACCAAGCAGCTCAAGGAGAAGCTGCCCTACAACGCTGCCATACCCTGGCAAGTGATGAAGGTGCTGCGCAAAGCCACCGAGAAAGAGCCCTCGAAGCGCTACCAGAGTGCCGACGAGATGAAGGTGGCCCTGCGGAATGCTGTTTCTGCCGGGCTGACGTTCGTTGACAAAATCAGGAAATTCCTGCCCTTCCTCAATTATTAAGCATAAGAAAGACTATGAATGTAGAAAGAATTTCTGCTCCGGGTTTTGAAGGATATGTGAAGTCTGAGATAGGGGGACGAAAGGAGAATCAGGACAGCTACGGCTGGATCAGTGCTCCCGTGGGACTCATCGTGACCGTCTGCGACGGCATGGGAGGCGGTCCGGCGGGCAAGATGGCATCGAGCATCTCGGTGGACAGCATCCTGAAATTCATGATCGACCTGAAGAATCAGCGCATGCCGGTGGAGGAACTCGTGGTGAAGGCCATCGAGTATGCCAACCTCTGCGTCTACGAGAAAGCGTGTGCCCAGCCCGAACTGATGGGAATGGGCTCCACGTGCACCGTGCTCGTGCTGAAGATGGGAACGGCCGTGCTGGCACATGTCGGCGACAGCCGCATCTACCAGCTCAGGGGGCACAAGAAGGTGTTCCGCACGTTCGACCATTCGCTGGTGTTTGAGTTGGTGAAGCAGAAAGTGATCACCGAAGAGCAGGCGCGGCAGTCGTCGCAGTCGAACATCATCACGCGAGCCCTCGGACTGAAAGACAAGGTGGAAATAGAGCTCACGACGCTGGACTTCAAGCGGGGCGACCGCTTCATGCTCAGCTCCGACGGCATACATGGCTCCATGCCCGAGAAAGAACTGCTCGAGATCGTGTGCGACCGGCAGCAACCTGTGGGCGACATCGTTGCGCAACTGGCAGACAAGGTCGACGCCATCGGAAAGGAGAAAGGCGGCGGGCACGACAACATGACGCTTGTCTTGATCGACTGCAACGAAGAATCGGTTCCCGGGAGCGACGGCTTCTTCGGGAAGGTCTGCGACTTCTTCAAGAATCTGTTCTGAGTCTATATATATAATAAGGTATAAGAAAACATGAAGAGATATATCATTACCATATTGTTTGTCGTGGGATGGATGGTCCAGGCATCGGCGCAGGTGGTGGGTTGGAAGGAGAGACCGGCCTACCAGAGCGTCGTCGAGATGGGCGGTCCGTTCTGGAAGGTGCAGAGCGCCGACGGCAAATGGCAGCTGAGAAACGAAGAGACGGTGACCGCCCTGACGGAATGGTTCGACTCCATTGCGCCCTTCCGCGAGAACAGTGCCCTGCTGATGAACAAGGACGACGGCAAATGGAAGGCCGAGGCTATCTACAGCAAGACGAACAATATCGTGATGAAGGTGAAGACGGAATGCTACGTGCCCGCCGACCCTTATTTCTCGTGCGGACTGATGGTGATAGAGAACGCCAAAGGCGATCAGGGATATCTGCGCATAGACGGATCTGTGGGTGTGAAGCCGAAGTTCAATACGGCCTATCCCTTCAGGGAAGGCGTGGCCCTGGTGGCCGACAAGAAGGGTAAGCAGCTCTTTATCGACGGCAACGGAAAGAAACTGAAGGGCAGCTATAAGGCAGATGACTATATCATATACATTATGCCTGACAACATAGCCGCCGACGGTCTCTATTCCGTCTATACTATAGGCGGGAAGAGCGGATTCAAGATGAAGGACGACATCTTCATCCCCGCACAGTTCGACAAGGCAACTCTCTTCCAGAACAGCATCGCCGCCGTGGCGCAGAACGGGAAGTGGGGATTCGTGAAGGTGATGCCCAACAGCATCAGCGGTCGAGTAGTGGAAGAAAAAAAGGATGATTTCTTCGAAGTGACGCTCTCAGACGGGCTTAACAAGAAACTTGTAGATGTCAGCGCCGTCACGCAAGAGGGGGGCGAGCAGCATCTGAACGTGGATAGTGAAAGCCCGTCGTTGAGATATACGCTCGGCGATATCAAGGGCGACTACGATATTGTGTTGAAATACGACGGCATCGTGCATCAGACCGTGCACAAGAAAGGCGCTGCTGTGAAGCCCGTGGTCAGCGAGACCAAGGGCGAGCTGGTCATCGCCAGCGTCGGCAAGCGCGGTAAGAAAGCCGACAAGAACGACAAAGAGTATATCGACGTGCGGGTGAAGAACACCTCGTCGAAGAGGCTGACCGCAACGGTCACCATCTATGTCGACGGCAAACCTTACGCCTCGAAGGTCACCGTGAACGGCAAAGGCACGAAGACGGCAACCGCTACCATTGAGGTGAAGAGCAAAGAACGGCTGGCCAAGGTCTATGCCACACTGTCGAACGGGCAACGCTCGAAGACACAGAGCATCATGTTGAAACCATATTATTAAAGATATACATGTCTACAATACGATTACAAGGCGAGAAACGCTGCTATTACGAGTTTGACAACGAGAAGAACATTCTCGGCGAAGGTGGTATGGGCGTCGTCTATCTCGGTAAGCGGGTGGCTCCCAACGGCACAGAGACCAAGGTGGCCATCAAGGAACTGAAGATCAAGGAAACAGAAATCATAGAGCGTGCAAGAAGAGAAGCCTCCATACAGCTGAACAACGACAACCTCGTCAGGATGTTCGGAATGATAGAGGTGGAGCAGAAGGATGCACTCCGCACCATCGACTATTACGTCATCAGTGAATATCTGGAGGGCGTGATGCTTGACGACGTCATCGAAGGGAAGCTGGAGAACAAGGACGGCGTGGTCTATCCCTACATCAAACAGTTCTACGAGGAGTATACCAACGACCGCAACCGCACAGCCACCAACGTGGTGAAGAGCATTCTCTCGGGCGTGATGGCGCTGCATGATGCCGGATTCATCCACCGCGACATCGACCCGACGAACATCATGGTGACGAGCGACGGGAAAATCAAGCTCATCGACTTTGGTATTGCCAAGAAACTGCTGAAGATGCAGGAGCAGAAATCGGAACTCACCACACCCGGACAGTTCATCGGCAAGGCCGAATATGCGGCTCCCGAACTGATCCTTGGCGACACGCGGCATCAGAATTTCTACACCGACGTCTATTCCGTGGGCGTGCTCTACTACCAGCTCGTCACTGGCCATGTGCCTTTCGAAGGGTCGAAATACGACGTCATCGAGTGCCAGTTGCACAAGAAATTGCCGTTGGGAGAGATCACATCGTGGCAGATACGCGACATCATTCAGAAGGCTACCGAGAAGAAACAGGGCATGCGCTATGCCTCGTCGGCGCTCTTCCGTGCTGCCATCGACAACATCATCTATCCCGAACCGCGACGCTACAACTTCAAGAAGATAGGCGCCATCGCTGCCGCTGTGCTTCTGGTCATCTGTCTGTTAACCATTCCTGGGGGCAAAGATCAACCGGAAGAGGAGCAAGCAGTGGCCGTGGATACGGTGAAAATGCAGTACGACCTGTATTTCAGCGAACTCACTTCAGTGATTCCCGACAGCATCAAGAAGGGCTTCGAGGGCATGCTGACACTTGCCGAAGCCGGATATCCCGATGCCATCAAGGAAGTGGCCATGACCTACGGCCCCATCCTGAAGGGTGAGGAGGTGCTGCTGGGCGCCCGCAAGAAAGCGTTGGGCCTGAAGGAAGACGACAGCTCGAAGTCGCAGAACGAAACTGCCATCAAATGGTTGACGAAGGCTGTTGAGGTGTCTGACTCTGCCAACTACGATGCCCTGTACCACTTGTCTTACTATTATGTAGACAAAGACAACAAGAAAGTGAAGCGCATGTGGCAAAAGGTGGTTGAAGAAGCCGAGAAAGCCGGTGATAAAGAAATGAAGACCACAGTAGAATCACTGATGAAAGATCTTTAAATAGAATTTCTTATGATACGATTTCTTTTCCTCATCCTGTGTTCAGGACTCGCTGTTAGTGCCCATGCACAGATAGCACGATGGTCGTTACATGCCCGTTACGACACGATTTCGCTCGACAATAACGGTATCTACCTCGTAGGGAAAGACGGGAAGTTCGGACTCGCTGATACGAATGTCGACACAAGCAAGCTGCATGAAGATGAGGATATCGACAAAAAAGCCATTATCTTGCCCGTGCAGTATGACAGTATCGCCCCGTTCAAAAACGGATATGCCGTTATTTTCAACAAAACGAACGGTCTGGTGGAAGGCTTCGTCGACGAAAAGGGCGAGTTTACCAACCTCACGGAGTGGGAATACAGTGTGGGTAGCGGCTATCCCTATTTCTCCAGCGGCTACCTGCTGGTGGAGAAAGGCATGGAGAGCTTCTTTATCGATGCCAAGGACGTCACCAATCGGTTGGGCCCGTTTATCAACGCCCGTCCGTTCTTCAACGATATCGCCGTGGTGCAGTATTACGAGAATCCCGAAAAGAAGAATGGCGACTCGTTCTGGGCATATCTCGATGCGAACACGAAGGAATACCTGAAGCTGCCGTTCACACCCAAAGAGGACAGGGTGAACTTCATCTCGTCGTATTCCAACGGCATGAGTGTGGTCTGCTACGACAAGGAGTTCTTCACTTATAATTGGAAGGACAGTATCGCAACACCATTCCTCGAGAAACGAGAGAAGAAATCGGTGAACGTGAAGGCCAACGACAAACTCGTCATGCCCCTGCTGCGGTCGAACCTCACCGAATATGAGGTGATGGCGAAGAACGGATTGTTCGTCTTCGACCAGTATATGCGCCTGAAAAGTGTGGAATTGCCGGGCGAGGAGCCGGTGGCATACGAGATTGAGACCGAACAGCTCAAGGACATTACCACGCAGCTGACCATCTTCCCCGATAACAGAGGAGAGAACGAGCCGTGTGGTCTGAACTATAAGCATCAAACGATCCTGCCCCCACAATTCCAAGACATCCGCATCGTGAAACCCATCGAGGCGATTGTCAAGAAAGACGGGAAATATGGAATCTTGGTCGTTGACGAAACTGGACAGTTCATTATTAAGATTAACGATAATAGGGAAGTAGTATTCCGCCAGACTAAAGAGAATGTTGGATTCGAATTCAGTATGCCTATATACATTAGAAAGCCTGATTTGCGATCTACACCTATCGGCATAGAATGTAATACTCCTGGTTGCAGGCTTGAATTGGACAATCTAAAAGAAAACAGCTCTATCATATCTCATGGTTTTATTGACAGGGATAGAAAGAAGGGCTGTTATCTTACATTGCCTGAAGACTTGGAAGAGGGTAAGAGTAAAGATTTTTCTTTCACCATTAATTATGATGAATTAAAGTCTGTGGAACTGAAGGTGCCAGTACAGATGTCGTATGTTTCTCCGTATGACTTTGTCTGTGAAAATTCAGAATATAAAGATTCTACTCTAACGGTTTTTATTTCAATAAAGGCCAAAGATAATATGAGTATTCCTTTTGAGTATAATGAAAATGAGGATAATATTAGAATAATTCCGCAGGATTCAAATTATATATGGGAAACCAGTTTTAATAAGATGAGCGATGGTAGATATTCTGCTGATTTTAACGTGTCGAGAAGAACAAAGGTGTTCTTTTTTGACGTTGAATTGAAAAAGAAGGGAACACCTAACACCGTCTTTCATCTAAAGACTGAGCAAAAGAAGGAAGATATCGATAAGCCCCAAAAGGTAGAAATGGTACAAGGTGACGTTAAAATTGTACCTACAAATAATTCCAAAAACAGAGATCGTGGTATTCGTAGGCGCGACGATTCTAAGTCAAGGAATAAGAATAAAAATAACAATAACAAAGATTCGGAATCTGGTAGTTCCTTAAGAGATAAAATGAAGTAGAGTAAATGAAAATAGACTGGTTGTTTTTCAATTCACGCGACGAGCTGTTGCGTATTGACATATCGAAGATAGTATGTTTCGAGGCCGACGGCAACTACACCAACATCGTGCTTTCCAACAACACGAAGGCGGCGGTGTGCATGAATCTCTCGGCTATGGAGAAAGTGCTCGACGAACGTCTGAAGGACAAGGCGAAGGTTTTTGCGCGTATCGGGAAGCGATACATCATCAACCTGAACTATGTCTATCAGCTGAATGTGCTGCGTAAGAAGCTGGTGCTGTCGGATATGGACCGGTGCACCTATTCAATCGAGGTCTCGAAAGAAGCCCTGAAGATGTTGAAAGATATCATGGTCAAAGTTAAAATATAGTATATCATGGAGATAATCATAGGACGTGACAAGGAAACGCAGCAACTGCGTCTCAGCATCGGCAACCAGTCGAAGCTCTTCGGAACGCCGGGAAGCGTGCCCGACTACGTGAGCCGGCAGCATGTGAAGCTGACGACCGACGATCGTGGCGGTTTCGTACTGACGAACCTCAAGGCCACGAACGTCACCTATGTGAACGGTTTGAGTGTTGACTCCAAGCATGTGAGCGAGAAGGACAAGATCGAACTCGGCCCTACGCGCTTCCCCCTTGACTGGTCGTTCGTGGAGCAGGTGATGCCGAAGATAGTCGACATCCGACCGCTGGAAGAGGTGTGGAACAACTACCACGAGACGAAGATGAAGTACCAGATTGCCGAGCGCAAGTTCAACGCACTACGTTCCGCAACGGGTATCATTACGATGGCTGCCATGCTGGCCAGTCTTTTGGGTGGTCGGGGCACTATATATTATATAATGTATGGCCTTGCCATCGGCATAACCCTCGCCTTCACCATCAAGGCATACATCGGATCGTCGAAGATTCCCAAGCAGAACGACGAGCTCGACCGCGACTTCAAGAAGCGCTACGTGTGCCCCAACCCCAAGTGCAACCATTTCCTTGGTTACAGTTCCTACGACATCCTCTCGCAAAACAAGAACTGCCCGTATTGCAAGGCGCAGTATAGAAAATAAATAGCAGAGCCGACAACGGCTCCTACCTCTCTTCAAGACAAACAATATGTACATGTTGTTTGGTGTCGCATGTGCATATTGTTTTTTAGAAAAACACCGAAAACGAACATCTTTACCTATTTTGCACATTTCATACAGAAACCCCCATGTTAGGTACAGAATGAAAAAAAACGCTTGGAAGAATGAAAAAACCGTCGTACCTTTGCATCAGAAAACAATAAATTATATGTTTAACAAATAAAAAAACTACAATTATGAAAGAGAACAATTTGACATTGGAGCAGGCTGCAGCAGCCGCAAAGAAGAGTGGTAAGTCTCAGATGTGGAAGAACGCACTGGCAACGACGTTAGGTCTGGCAGTTGGTGGCACCGCAACGGCAGCTATCATCGGTGGAAACCCCGATCCCGACATGCCCGTTGAAGAGCCGGAGAAGGAAGAACCGAAGGCCGAGGTGCACCATGAAGCAGCCCCCAAGGCTCGTCCGGCACAGCATGCCGAACCCACCCCAGAGCCCCAGCCCGCAAAGGAACTCCCCGAGTATGTCATCTATGAGCAAGGCATCATCACCACCGCCAACGGCAGCCAGCAACATGTAGGCTTCGGTATCACCGCCAACGGCCGCGACTGCATGATCGTCGACAACGACCTCGACGGCATGGCCGACCTTTTCTACGAGGATGTGACCGGCAACCTGGTGTTCGAAGAAGCTGAAGTCACCAACCTCCACACTGGCAACATCCACGTCAGTATGAACCATCTCCCGGGTATTGAGAACAGCATGGCCGACAGCAACGTGACCGTTGACGACAATACCTACGTAGTCGTTGCCGACGACAACAACGTGAACATCGACAGGCCTGAGAACGATGACGAACTGATCGCAGTAGTTGACGGCGACGACACGCTCCCCGACTATACCGACGACACCGTGACCGCCGCTCCCGACGACAACGCCAACATGATGGCCGACACGCCCGACGTGGCAAACATCGACGATCCCATCATTGCCTAACACACACGTAACCTCGTAAGAAGATGAAAAAGAGTCTGTTCATAGCATTGGGACTCCTCAGCAGTCAGTTCCTCTCCGCTCACGACTTCGCCCTGGCAATGTCTGACGGACAAAACCTCTACTTCAATGTGCTCGACACCGTGAAATGCGAAGTGGAACTGACCTACGAGGGAAGCATCAACGACAATCATCGCAGCTTCTCAGGAAACCTGAATGTCCCGCAGAAAGTGAAGTATAAGAACAAGGTGTATCAGGTTGTTGCCGTAGGCATGAAGGCATTCGCTAACCACGACCGTCTCACCTCAGTCACGCTCCCCTCCGGCCTCACCGACATCCACGATTTCGCCTTCGAAGGATGCACAGCACTGGAAAAAGTGTTCATGCCTGGCAACAGGGTGCGATTCGGATCAGGAACCTTCTATCGTTGCAGCAATATCAAAGAGCTGACCATCGGTAGCGACTGGACAGAATTCGACGCCAAGGTGTTCCGCTGGAGCCCGAAGATCAGCGAGGTCAACCTCCCGGCCAGAATACAGGCAGTGAGAAACCTGAAGTCGATGCAAGGCCTGGAGCGCATCACGGCCGATGCCAACAACAGCAAGTTCATGGATAAGAACGGCGTGCTCTACACCAAGGACGGTGCCACTCTCCTCGCTTGCCCCCGCGCTTTCAAAGGTCAGCTCGACGTGCCCGAGGGAACAACAGCCATCCGTCTGGGAGCCATCGCCACCTGCACCGAGATCACCGAGATCATTCTCCCCGCCACGTTGAAGTCGCTTTCGTTCATGGAGTTCGCAGGCATGCGACAGCTGCAGCGGATCATTATGAAGAGCGAAACACCCATCGAGACGGCACAGATTGCAGGCAAGCGTGTATTCCTTCTCACCGTAGGCAACCCCGACACCTATCTCATCGTAGGCAAGAAAGCCCTCAAGGCCTACACCAAGGCCAACGCCACAGAGGCCGGTGAGTACTCGGAACTGAGCGAGAACGTCCCTGCCGGACGCGATGCCGACAAGTTCAAGATTCCACACGATGTCCGACCGAACGAGATGCTGCCTTCCGAATATATCGTAGGTGCAAAGGATTTCAAGAAGTTAGATAATGTCAAACCTAAAAAGAAAAGAAAGTAATGCGACCGATATATAAAACAATGGTAATGGCAGCAGCCCTGGCTGCCTGCACGGTTCAAGCCAACGCTCAGAAACCTGCCAGCGTCCCGGCGAAGATCACGGCAGCACAACAGCAACCCCAGAAGCCGGTCCTCTATCTCGACTCTGCCTCGGCTGTGCGCTTCAAGGTGCTGCAGGAAAAGGTGAAAGGCATCGACAAGCGCCTGAAGGACCAGGAGAAGAACCTCAACAAGGTCTATCGCGACGTTACTCCGGCAACAGAGGAAATGCTCAACAACCGCGAAGACTCCGTCTACCTCTCCATCCTCTCCGAGAAGAGAACCGTGGAAATGGAAATGACCGAACTGAGAAAAGCTGGCAGGAAGCGTGCACAGCAGATATCTGCCCAGCAGCAGTCATCACTGCAGCCCCTCACCACGGCACAGCCCTCACGCCCGGTGAAGCCCTCTAAGCCCAACTTCCCCCGCAAAAGGCCGGGTAAGCCTTCAAAAAAATAACCCATTTATCTTTTTACCATTTCATTAACCCCCCAAAAAACAAATACAATTATGGCAACAAATACAGAAGAGACCGTTTTCAGCACAGGTGCAGATACTCTGGCTAACGGAACAGACGAAATCGTTAAGGAGGCAGTGAAGAAGTCGAAGAAGATCGACGTCAAGCCTTGGCAGAAAGTGATGATCGGCGGTACGGCAGGTATCATGCTCGGTGCCGGAACCATCTACGCAGCCAACGCCATCAAGGGGCAGCTCGAAACAGGTGAGACTGGCGAAGCCAATGCTGAAGGACTGCATGTTGCTAAGGGCATCGACGACAACCAGTCGTTTGGCGAGGCTTTCGCAGCAGCACGCGAAGAAGTGGGTCCTGGCGGCGTCTTCCACTGGCGCGGCGGACTCTACGGCACCTACACCGAGTCGGAATGGAACTCGATGAGCCAGGCCGACCGCGATGCCTTCAACTCGCAGGCCGTCGGTGAGGCCACGGGCACAGAGGCCGATGCCAGCCACTACACCACCACACAGCACGACACCCATCAGGATGTGGCTGCTGCCGACACCCATCACGAAGAGCCGCAGCAGAACCACGGCACGAGCACCGCTCATCAGCAGACCACGGGCACCGCTCATCAGCAGCATCAGCAACAGACTGCCCAGCACACAACTGGCGGCACCACCACAGGAGGTTCGCAGCAACATACCGATGAGCCCACAGAACCCGAGGTGCGCATCCTGGGTGTGGAAGACGTGACCTTTGAGGACGGCCAAACCGTTACCGTGGGCACGATGGCCGTCGACGATCACGAGGTCTTCCTTGTTGATGTGGACCGCAATCAGGAGTTTGACCTGCTGATGGCTGATGCCAACCAGAACGGTCAGTTCGACGAAAACGAGGTCGTCGACATCAGCAACGAGCACATCACCGTGGCCGAATTCCAGCAGGAGACGGATCCGCAGGGCAACATGATGGCACAGCGCGAGGAGACGAACGACTTCAACAACGAGGCTGAAATGGCTCCCAATCCCGATGCCGACATGCCCACCGACGATCTTGGCTCGGCCGACTTCGTCCCCGATGCTAACACGCTCGTATAATCAAACGTCAAGCAAAACGAATGAGAACGATTGTCAGAATCTTCACGCTCTTGGCATTGCTCCTGGTATCCATCGGGAGCAATGCTCAGAAAGTGTATGCCGTGTGCGTCGGCGTGGCCGACTATCCTGATGAGATCAATGACCTCAAGCTTCCTGCAAACGATGCGAAGACCATTCAGTGGCTCTACCATAAGAACCGGAAGGCCGAGAGCGTGCTGATTACCAATAAGGATGCCACCTTGGCCAACGTGACCAAAGCCATGAACACGTTGTTCGCCAAGGCAAAAGAGAAAGATATCATCGTCTTGTTCTTCAGCGGACACGGCAGCAAGGGGGCATTCCGCTGTTATGACGAAGCGCTCAATTATGATGTCGTCCGTCAGGCAATGGCCAAGAGCAAGTCGCGTCACAAGATTGTCTTTGCCGATGCCTGCTACGCGGGCAAGATGCGTCAGGAAGGCAGCTTCTCCACCTTCTCACCCGATACCGACTACTCCATGGTCGATGTCATGCTCTTCCTCTCGTCGAGAAGCAACGAGACTTCCATCGAGAGCCGTAACATGAAGAACGGTTTCTTCACCGCCTTCCTGCAGCGCGGGTTGAAAGGAGGGGCCGATGCCGACAGAAACCGTACCATCACAGCCAAGGAACTGTTCGACTATGTGAGCAAAGGTGTGGCCAAGATTTCTAAAAACAGGCAGCATCCCGTCATGTGGGGACATTTCGACAAGAGCATGCCTGTGATGGTTTGGTAGCATCCCAATCCTCAAAACCTCAATCCCCCCATAACCTAATAACCTCAATAAATGATGCAAAAAGCACGTATCAAATGTCCGAAGTGTGGGACGCTCCTCGAAGTGGAGAACCCTACGGGCGAATTGCAGAAGACGGTGGAGTGCATGAGCTGCAAGGCACGCCTCATCGTGAAGTTCGGCCGTGAGTCGGAGAAGACGCAGAACGGCAGCGAGTCCTACGAGTCGATGCTCAACAGGCGTTCGCGCGGAAAGTATGAAGAAGAGGAAGACGAGGAGGAATTCGGCACCAGTATCATGAGTGGTATCGCCGATACGACCATCGGAAAGCTGAAATACCAGTCCGACCTCTACACCCTGCAGATGGGCATCAACACCATCGGGCGCATGGCGTCGACGTCGAAGGCCTCCGTGCAGATAGCCACTCCCGACCGCAGCATGAGCCGTCTGCACTCCGTCATCGAGGTGAGCCGAATGTTCGACGGCAGCGTGCGAGCCATCATCCGCAACGCCGACAACAAGAACCGCACCTTCGTAGGCGGTCAGGAACTCATCGACGGCGACCGCATCGTGCTCAACTACGGCGATGTCATTCGCATGGGTGATGTACAGATTACATATATCAAAGATCCAAAATACGACGTATGAAGTTCACGCTTTACCAACCTGAATACATTTACGAGCTCGGACGGCGCTCCAACCAGGAGGACTCGCTGTTCCCTGCTGCTGCGAAAGCGACGGCCGACGACCGCATCTTCGTCGTCTGCGACGGCATGGGCGGCCATGAGTTCGGCGAGGTGGCGAGCAGCATTGTATGTGAAACGATTGCTAAGAGTGCATCGAAGCATCAGGTCGCCGACAACGTGTTCACCGACGACCACTTCCAGCAAGTCCTCGACGAGGCTTACGACGCGCTTGACGACAGCGGAAAGGACAAGAAAGGCATGGGAACGACGCTCGCCATGCTCGTGTTCCATCGCGGAGGGTGCCTCTCGGCACATATCGGCGACTCGCGAATCTACCATTTCCGCCCTGCCACAGGAGAGATCCTCTATCGTTCGCGCGACCACTCATTGGTGAATCAGCTCTACGAGACGGGCGAAATCAGCCGCAGGGAGATGCGCACGTCGAAGAAGAAAAACCTGCTGCTGCGAGCCATGCAGCCTCAGCAGCCCGCGCGCACGGTGGCCGACCTCGTCCATATCACCGACATCAAGCCCGGCGACTACTTCCTGATGTGCACCGACGGCATGCTTGAGCGCTACGACGACGATGACCTGCTCGACATCCTGACCAGCGATGCCGACGACAAGCGCAAGATAGAGCTGTTGCGCGAGGGCACGGCGCGGAATGCCGACAACCATACTTGCTATCTGATACACGTCGAAACGGTGCAAAGCGAGCCTGGCGACGACCGACTGCCCAGCGACGAGGCCGAGGCAAGGGCTGCATGCCGCGCACTCAACGACACGTCGCCCGGCGTGGAAGTGGAGCTGGCCGATATCGACGAGGAGGCCGAAGCCGACGATTCGGCCCAGACATCGTTCGTCGGCGAAGACTTCAGCAACGAACTGGCCATGGAGGCGCCGAGCCTGAAGCGCGGTATGGCCAAATGGCTGAAGATTCTCTTCGTCGTTCTCTTCCTCCTCATCTTCGTCGTTGCCGTGCTGAAGTTCCTGCACTGAGCCTTTTTCGCTCGCCGACGCACGGCTTGCAGCACCGCATACCGACAATCCATCCCCATACAAGAAATGTTTCCCCTTTTCTACCCAGCCGGGTAGAGAAGGGGATTTTCTTTTACAAAAGTCGCATTTTAACGCTCCGTGAGCACCGCTTTTCTGAAATTAAAATCCGACGGACGCGTACAGGCGATTCTCACGGAAGTTGTAACCTACTGAAAACAAACACCTTGTCTTTTCTTTACATTTTCGGAGCTTTCAAAATGAGTCATTTTACGTTCCAAAACGGCTCATTTCGACGAGCAGAATGCGTCATTTCGGAGAGCAGAATGGCTCATTTCGGAGTGTAAAATGACTCATTTTGAAAATCGCAACCGATTTTTCGCGTTTTCAGAACGGATTTTTTGTCAAAACAGAAGCTTTCGGCTCTCTAAAATGATCGAAAAATCCGGCACGATTTTTTGGTTAAATTTGTTTACATTCTTGCCAATCATTTACATTCTGTCCGCTTCTGTCTTTTCCATTTAACCCTTAGTCTGCAGGTCGCCGTGCGTCGCATCTCGCATCCAATGCGCCGCACGTCGGGAAGGAACCGGAGGTGCGAGGCTGTAGAAAAGCGCTGAAAGGGCGGGCGATAGGGAAATAATTCTGTAGTTTTGGGTTCGCTGAACTTACTTTTCGTTCGGAAATGAAAAGAAAAGTTGTTTTTCTTTTCGTTTGTCTTACTATTTTTGTAAATTTGCACAAAAATACGGGTGTGCAGTCTTTGTGTGCCAATTATGCTTATTCTCACAGTTAAAAATATCGGTGGTTTATGGACGGCGAGATGTTAATCAGCGGAAAACGAAACGGAAGAGTGGTGTTGGACTTTTTGCCAACGCTCAACGAGTCGATGTTGTTGAATGGTGTGCAGGCTTGTCTGCGGTGTGTGGTTGAAAACCAGGATGCTGCCGACTGGCACGATGTGCGCATCGGCGTGGAGGGAGAGCTGATTCGGCGCTGCGAGGTGGTCATCGACACGGTGGAGCATGGCGGTGCCGTTCAGGTGAAGGACCTGCGCATCGAGCCGTCGAACGAGAAGATGCTCGCCCTTACCGAGGGCATGCCCTCGCACTTCGCCCTGACGGCGACGGTGGAAGGCGAGGAGGTGCTGCGCAAGGAGCACACCGTGACGCTGCAGCCCTACGACCAATGGGCCGGTGTGGGCGTGATGCCCCACTTGCTGGCCTCGTTCGTCACGCCCAACCATCCGGCATTGTCGGCCGTCAGCGTGGAGGCGTCGGCGTTTCTTGAGAAATGGACGGGCTCGGGAGCTCTCGATGCCTACCAGACGCAGGACCGCAACCGCGTGCGCTTCCAGGTGGCAGCCGTCTACGAGGCGCTGCGCTCGCAGGCCATCGTCTACAGCGAGCCGCCGGCATCGTTCGAGAAGCAGGGCCAGCGCGTGCGCCTGGCCGACCGTGTGCTTCAGGAGAAGCTCGGCACCTGTCTCGACACCACGCTGCTCTTCGCTTCCTGTCTGGAGAACATCGGCATCCATCCGCTGGTTGTCGTCATGCGCGGCCATGCCTTTGTGGGCGCCTGGCTCACCGAGCAGTATTATCCGCAGGATGTTTGCGACGACAGCTCGTATCTGCTGAAGCAGTCGGCCGACGGCATCGCCAACATCGTGCTCGTGGAGACGACGCACATCACCGCTACGCAGGCCGTCAGCTTCGACGAGGCCGTGGCCGATGCCGACAGGAAGGTGCGCGACGAGAACGCTTTCGTGCTCTTCGTGGATGTGCATCGCTGCCGTCTCGACGGCGTCCGTCCCTTGCCCCAACGCGTGATGGTCGACGGCCAGTGGTCGATGGTGCAGGAAACCGTCGAGCGCGAGCATGCCACCGAGGACATCAAGAAGCACGACCACTATGCGCTCCATCTCGACAACATGGAGACGGAGATAACGAAGCAGACCATCTGGGAGCGCAAGCTGCTCGACTTCTCGCTGCGCAACAACCTCATCAACTGCAGGCTGGGCCGACGGGTGATACCCTTCGTGACGTTCGATATGGACACCCTGGAGGACAACTTGCATGCCGGAGTGGACTATTACATCGTGCACTACCCGCAGAAGCAGATTGAACCCACCGAGAGCGGCATCTACGACAGCAAGCTGCAGGCCGCCGACTTGCGCCAGATGGTGAGCGAGGAGGTGAAGAACAACCACCACCTGGTGTCCTATCTGAGCGAGAGCGAGCTGGCCTCGGCCCTGAAGTTCGTCTATCGAGCCTCGCGCAACTCGCTCGAAGAGAACGGTGCCAACACGCTCTTCCTGGCCATCGGCCTGCTGAAATGGTACGAGAACGAGAAGAGCGTAGTGCCGCGCTACGCACCGTTGCTGCTCATGCCCGTCGACATCATCCGCAAGTCGGGTTCCAACTATATCCTCCGCACACGCGACGAGGAGACCATCCTGAACATCACGCTCGTGGAACTGCTCAAGCAGCAGTTCAAGATCAATCTCTCCATGCTCGACCAGCTGCCCGAAGACAAGCAGGGAGTGGACGTGAACATCATCCTGGCCACCATTCGCGAGGCCATCAAGAACATGTCGCGCTGGAATGTGATGGAGGAGGCACTGCTGGGACTGTTCTCGTTCAACAAGTTTGTCATGTGGAACGACATCCACAACAATGCCGACCACCTGAAGGAAAGCGACGTGGTGAAGAGTCTGATGGAGGGTAGGGTGGCGCTCAAGGACATCGACAACGTGGTCGATGCGCGCGAGATAGACCGCAGCGGGCAGCCCTCCGACTACGCCATACCCGTAGACGTGGACTCTTCGCAGCTCGAAGCCGTCGTGGAGAGCGGCCGGGGGAAGAGCTTCATCCTCTACGGACCTCCGGGAACGGGCAAGAGCCAGACCATCACCAACATGATTGCCAACGCTCTCTACCACGACAAGCGCGTGCTCTTCGTGGCAGAGAAGATGGCCGCCCTCGAGGTGGTGCAGAAGCGACTGTCGAAAATAGGGCTGGCTCCTTTCTGTCTGGAACTCCATTCCAACAAGGTGACGAAGAACCACTTCCTCAGACAGATGCAGGAAGCCCTCAACGTGGTACATATCAAAGAGCCCGAACAGTATAAGGTCATGTCGGACCGGCTGTTTTCGCACCGCCAGCAGCTCATCGGATACATTGAGAAGCTGCACAAGAAGCAGGCATCGGGCTATTCGCTCTACGACTGCATCTCGCGATACCTCAGCATCGAGGGCGACGAGATCAAAGACCTGCTGCCCAAGGCGGCCGACATCAACCGCGAGAAGCTGGAGCGATGGGTGGAGGCGACTCGCACGCTCGACACCATCTTCCAGGTGTCGGGGCATCCTGCCGACCATCCCCTCATGGGATTGCTGCCCAAGAGCTACCAAACGGCCGACGTAGAGCGTCTGGGCACTCTGCTGAAGCAGTTCAAACAGCAGTTCCAGGAGCTGAAGAGCAAGGTGGAGGCGCTCCCCGTGAAGCTCGAGCTGACCGACGGCGACCTGTCGTGGCTCACGAGCATGAAGGCGATGAAAGACAACCTGCCGCAGACCAACATACAGCAGTTTGTGCAGCTCGACGCCAATGCCGTGAAGGAGCAGTGGCAGCGCGTGACCGACAAGTGGTTCCTGCCGCGCTTCTTCGCCAAGCGCAGCTTCATGAAGGAATTCTGCCAACCTTTCAATATCGCAAAGACATACGACGAGCTGACGTCGGAACTCGATAACCAGCAAAACTTCATCCATTCGCTGCAAGACTACTGCAAGTCGCACAACGCCAGCTATCAGGAAGTGCTTGCCAAGGTGACGGAACCGCAAGGGCTGGAACGCATCGACATGGCCGCAGCTCAGATAGAGGCCATGAGGCAGCTCGACAAGCAGTTCGACGAGGTTGCAGCTTTCGACCTCGACGATGCCGTGGATGCGCTGACCCGAAAACGGTCTACCTATCCCGCGATGAATGCCCATGCCGAAACGTGGATAGAGAATCTCGACAAGGTGAAGAACTGGACTCTATGGACCGACAGCAAGCGGAAACTGGAGAAAGAGGAGGGGCTGGAGTGCCTCACCACATATATAGAACAGGAAGGGGCATCGCCGCAGGCTGCCGCAGAGGCTTTGCAGAAGGGCGTCTTCCACCTGCTCACGATGGACATCGTGGAGCACGATCCCGATCTGGCGCGCTTCAACGGACTGCTGTTCGAGGAGCTGGTTGACAAATACAAGGAGGAGACCTATGCTTTCCAGAATCTTTCGAAGGAAGAACTCTACTGCCGGCTGGCCAGTCGCATCCCGTCGCAGACCGTGGCTGCCACTGCCAACTCTGAAATGGGAATCCTGAAGCGCAACATCTCCAACGGCGGGCGCGGCACCAGCATCCGGAAAATCATCGACCAGATACCGACGCTACTGCCGAAACTTTGTCCAGTGATGCTGATGAGCCCCATCAGTGTGGCACAGTATATCGACATGGCCGGCGAGAAGTTCGACCTCGTCATCTTCGACGAAGCGTCGCAGATGCCTACCAGCGAGGCCGTCGGCGCCATCGCCCGCGGCAAGGCGCTCATCTGCGTGGGCGACCCGAAGCAGATGCCGCCCACCAGCTTCTTCACCACGCAACAGGTGGATGAAGACGAGGTGGACATCGACGACATGGAGAGCATCCTCGACGACTGTATCACGCTCTCCATGCCAGGTCATTATCTGTCGTGGCACTACCGCTCGAAGCACGAATCGCTCATCGCCTTCAGCAACCTGGAGTACTATGAGGGCAAACTGCACACCTTCCCATCGGTCGACGACCGCACGCGCAAGGTGAGTCTGGTGCGCGTGGAAGGCACCTACGACAAGGGGCGCACGCGCTCGAACACTGCCGAGGCCAAGGCCATCGTCGATGAGGTCATCCGTAGGCTCTCCGATCCTGAGCTTTCCAAGCGCAGCATCGGAATTGTCAGCTTCAGCAAGGTGCAGCAGAACCTCATCGAGGATATCCTCATCGAGGAACTGGCCAACCATCCCGACCTGGAGGCGAAGGCCTACAACAGCGAGGAACCCATCTTCATCAAGAACCTGGAGAACGTGCAGGGCGACGAGCGCGACATCATTCTCTTCAGCGTGGGCTACGGACCAGACAAGTCGGGCAATGTGTCGATGAATTTCGGTCCGCTGAACAACGACGGCGGCGAGCGGCGACTGAACGTGGCCGTCAGTCGTGCACGCTACGAGATGATCGTCTTTGCAACGCTGCGTCCCGAACAGATCGACCTGAAGCGCTCGCAGGCCAAGGGTGTTGAAGGACTGAAGAAGTTCCTCGAGTTTGCCGAGCGGGGCACCATCATCACGCAGTCGACGACGGGCGTACAGAATCCGCTCGTCGCTCCTCAGCACGAATCGGATCTCGTGCGCCTCATCTCCGAGGAACTGCGCAACAACGGCTACGACGTGGAGACGATGGTAGGACGTTCGCAATTCAAGATCGACATCGCCGTCGTCAATCCCGACAACGATCAGGAATATATCCTCGGCATCCTCTGCGACGGCCGCAACTACTATGATACGAAGACCACCCGCGACCGCGAGATCGTGCAGCCCAACGTGCTCGGCGGACTGAACTGGAACGTCATGCGTGTGTGGGCCGTCGACTGGTATGAGAACCGTCAGCAGGTCATCGACCGCATCTTGAAACGTCTCGACGACATCAAGCACAACGTGAAACAGGAGGCACAACCCTCCGATCTCATCAAGGCTCAGGTGTCGAAGGCCTTCCAAGTGCCTGAGACGGCAGGTCAGCAGGCTGTGAACACGAAGCAGCAGCAGTATGTCACTGCCGAACTCGACAAGACACGCATGAAGTTCAACGAGGACAATTCCGTGATGCGACAGCGCATCACCGAGCGCATACGTCGGCTCATCGAGAAAGAGCAGCCCGTCATGAACACCTATGTCTATAGGCGCATCGCCGACTATCTGGGATTGTCGCGTGCCGGACAGCGCGTGCAGGAGTACCTCGACGTCATCATGCTGGCCATGGCCTATCGCGATCCACATTCCGACAAGAATGGCGACATCTATTGGATCAGTGAAGAGAGTTCAAAGAATTACGTCTCCTATCGCACAGGAGGCAACCGTGATGCCACGGATATTCCCGTCATCGAGGCTGCCAATGCTGTGGCCGACATCATTGAGCAGAATATTTCCGTGCCGATGGACGAGCTGAAACGCGTCACGGCACTGACGCTGGGCTTCAGCCGTCGCGGTGCCAAGGTGGATGCGCTCACCGAGCGCGCCGTCGGCCTGTTGCTCCAAGAGCAGCGCGTCGTCGACAATGGCGGCATGCTCTCCGTGGCTGAGTCGGCATCATGATGAAACAGTACATCAAAACAACAAACAATAAGAAAAAGACAATGTCAAAAAGATTTTTCAGAAACACGAAGGCCGTGGCAGCCTCTGCCTGCGCCGCCTTCATGATGGCCCTTGCGGCTTGTAGTTCAGAACCCACATTGCAGTCGGTTGCCGACGAGTTCAACCAGCGTCTGCCTTTCAAGACCGAAGGTCTGGAGGTGAAAGACATCGTGCTGGAAGACACCTTCGCCGTGTTCAACTGCATCTTCGACGAAGCAAGCATCACCGTGCCCGAGTTCAAAGGTGCCGAGAGAGTGATGAAGCCCGCGTTGTTCCATGCTCTTCACCAAGCTGGCATGGACCCCTTCATCGACGACTGCATCACCACCAACACGAGTGTCGTCGTCAGCATGAAGGGCAACAAGACCGATTCCATCTCGCGTGCCGTCTTCTCCATCGAAGACCTGCGCAAGCTTATCGTCATGCCCTGGAAGAAGTTGGAGCGCGAACAGGCGGCCGCCGATTCCATAGCGAAGGCTTCTGCCGATACCGTGGCCAAGGAGTCTGTCGTTTCAGTGCCTGTCAAGAAGTAATTCAACGATTCCTATAACACAGAAGCAGCCGGAAATACAACTGATTTCCGGCTGCTTCGTGTTTTGTATATGTCGCTTTTCGGAGCGAAACGCTTATTCTTCGGGCAACATCGTCACCTGAATCTTGTGGTTCGGCTGCAGCAGCTCCTTACAGAAGTCGCGGATGCTCTCGACCGTGAGGCTGTTCACCAGCTGGCAATAGTCCTTGTCGAAGTCGATACCTTCGCGAATCTCGTGGTATTTCACGTAGTCCCAGTAGTCGTTGGTCACGATGTTCTGTCCGTAAGCCTTCACCTCGTACTCCTTCACCTTCTTCAGATTCTCCTCCGACGGGCCATTCTTGGCCATCACCTCCAGCTGTTCGTAGATGATGGGGATGAGCTCTTCGTACTTGTCGGGATCGGTGCGGAACTCAATCTTCATCAGTGCTTCGTCGTGAGGGAACTGCGACATCTGGCCTTGCACGCTGACGCCGTAGGTGCCGCCCTTCTCTTCGCGCACCTTCTCGGTGTAGACCATGCGCATGAGCTGGCAGAGCACGTTCAGCTTCAGGTCGCTCAGTGCTGTGTAGGCGATGGGCGCGGTGATATAGATGTTGGTCATGGCCGACGGTGTGGTCTGGTGCTTGCGGAAAGTGTGCACCTCGTTGACGGGACGGATGTCCATCTTGCGGTCCACCACCTGCTCCTTCACGCCCTTGGCAGGCAGCGATGCCAGGTATTGTTCCATCAGTGGGCGCAGCTTGTCGAAGTCGATGGCTCCTGTGAGCACCACGTTGAAGTCGCCGGCATCGGAGAAGCGCTCTTTGAAGATCTGCATGATGCGGTCGTGGCTCACCTCCTTCAGACGCTCTTTCTTCATCGGTCGCAGGCGCGGATGGTTGCCGTAGAGGATGCTGGTGATGGAGTCGTTGTAGTCGACGTTCGGATTGGCGTTGCGGTTGGTGAGGAACGAGCTCTGCTTCTCCATCAGTCCGCGGAAGGCATCGTCGTCGCGTCGCGGTGCGGTGAAGTAGAGATGTGTGAGCTGCAGCATCGTCTCCAGGTCTTTCACGCTGCAGGTGGCCTGTATGCCTTCTGTCTCGCTGCCGACATAAGGCTGCACGCGAACGGTCTTTCCGGCCAAAGCCTTCTCCAGTTCGGTGCTGCTGAAGTCGCCCACACCGCTGGCACTGATCACGCTGGCGATGTACGACATGCTGGCATCGTCTTCATCGGGATAGATACTCTGTCCGCCGAGCGAGAAGAGACGCATCGAGATGCTGTTCGGATTGAAGTCGGTGCTGCGGGCATAGACGCGCATGCCGTTCGAGAGAGTGAACTCGCGGAATCCGTTCGTTCCCTCTTTCTCCTCCACGATGCTGCCTTTCGGCGGCATGTTCGTGATGAGTTGCGAACGTACGGGCTTCTCCTTGTAGGCCTCGTATGCCTGCTGCTGGGCCGTGTAGACGTATCCGCGGATGTCGTCGTCGGCCGGAAGTTGGAAGTTGTTCTTTGTCGGAGCGTACATGGTCACCACCTGGTTGCGGTCGGTGATCATCTCGCGGGCCATGCTGTTCACGTCGTCGAGCGTGATGCTCTTCGTCAGGGCGCGCACAAGATTGAGCTCGTCTTCTTCACTCAGCATCGGTTCGTTGTTCAGGAAGTTGCGCACGCACACGTTCACGTAGTGGCGGTTGCGCGTCTTCGTGCGGTTGTTGTAGCGGTTCTCGGCAATGCGCAGTTCCTCTGCCTTGGCACGTTCCAGCTCCGATGGGGTGAATCCGTGCTGGCGGACACGCTCCAGTTCGCCCACGGCGGCCAGGATGCCGCCGCGCACGTTGTTCAGCTTCAGTCCGGCCGAGAGCGAGAATGCGTCCTTGGTGTTGCTGACGAAGAACGAGCCGTCGCGCACCGAACCCGACATGAAGGGCGGGTTGGGCTGCTGGGCGAGCTCATGCAGTCGGTCGGTAATCATGCCTGTGATGAGGCTGCCAACGTAGCCGTCGCGGTAGTAGGTCTCGTTGGTCTTCTCGTTGTTGGGCGTTGCCTCACGTTTCATGTAGAGCGTGAAGTTGCAGGTGGGCTGTTCCTTGTCTGCCCGTGCGAAGACAATCATCTGCTGGTTGTCGCTGACGGGGTAGTATTCGCGCTTGGCGGGGTTCTTCGGCATGGGAATCTCGCTGAAGAGCTTCTTGATTTTCTGCTCGATCTGGTCAACGTCGATGTCGCCGACGACGACGATGCCCTGCAGGTCGGGGCGATACCACTTGTGGTAGTAGTCGCGCAGCGCGTCGTAGGTGAAGTGGTCCACCACGTCCATCGATCCGATGGGCAGGCAGTCCTCGTACTTCGTGCCTTTGTAGATGACGGGCGTGGCCTCTTCCATCAGTCGTTGCACGGCCATGCCGGCGCGCCGTGTGCGCCATTCCTCGTGGATGACGCCGCGCTCCTTGTCGATCTCTTCGTCTTCGAGCAGCAGGTAGTGGCTCCAGTCGTGCAGGATGAGCAGACAGGTGTCCACCACGCCGGCCTTGTTCACCGGTGCGGCCGAGATGTTGTAGACCGTCTGGTCCACGCTGGTGTAGGCGTTCAGGTTGGCTCCGAACTTGATGCCCACGCTCTCGCACCATTCGCGCAGTCCCGCTTTGCCCTCGGCACCGGGGAAGTTCTTCGTACCGTTGAACGCCATGTGCTCCAGGAAGTGTGCCAGTCCGCGCTGGCGCGGCTCTTCGAGGATGCTTCCCACGCGCTGTGCGATGTAGAACTCGGCCACGTTGGGAGTCTGGTCGTTGTGGCGGATGTAGTAGGTGAGCCCGTTCTGCAGCTTCCCCTTGCGGATGCTCTTGTCCTGGGGCAGCGTCTTGGGCGCGGCCAGCAGGGGCATCACGGCCAGTGCCAGCATCAGTGTTGTCAGTGTTTTCTTCATAAAAAGAATCATTATGTTTTGATAATTTGTCGCAAAGTTACGAAAAAAAAGAGTAATAGCGAAGACTTGCATCCTCTAATAACGTTGAATCATCATATTTAGGTATTGTGGGAGCGGCGGAAAACGCGTAATTTTGCAACCGAAATAATCATTGTTTGCGATGTTGAAACGATTGTCGGTATTTTTTTTGATGCTTCTGTCCGTTGTCATGATGGCAGAAGCGCAAGGCTTGGTGCTTACCGGACGCGTCGTCGACAGTCGCACAAAAGAACCCGTAGAGTTTGCTTCTGTTCTTCTTACCGAAAGCAACCTCTGGGCCATCACCGACGAGAAGGGGCAGTTCCGCATTGCGAACGTCCCTCGGGGCAAAGCCACGCTCACCGTGCAGTGCCTGTGCTATGCCAAGAATACCACCTTATTAAATATAAAGGACGGCATGAAGCCGCTCACCATCCTGTTGCAGGAAGACGATCTGCGGCTCGATGAGGTCACCGTCATGGCCAAGCGCAAAGAGGATGCGGCCACGACGTCGTATAGCATCGACCGCAAGACGCTCGACAACCAGCAGATGCTCAACCTCGGCGAGATCAGCACCCTGCTCCCTGGCGGTAAGACCGTCAACGGTTCGCTCGTCAACGACACCCGTATGGCGCTCCGTGCGGCAGGCAGCGAGAAGGGCAATGCCTCTTTCGGCACGGCCATAGAGATCGACGGCATGCGTCTGGACAACAATGCCGAGACCGGAGAGACCATGGCGGCCTCCACGCGCACGCTGTCGTCGTCGAACATTGAGAGCGTGGAAGTGGTCACGGGTGTTCCCTCGGTGGAATACGGCGACCTCTCTAATGGTGTCGTCAAGGTGCAGACGCGGCGCGGCAAGTCGCCTTTCATCGTCGAGGGCAAGCTGAACCAGCACACGCGGCAGGTGTCGCTCAACAAAGGCTTCGAGCTCGGACGGCGTGGCGGCATGCTCAACGCATCGCTCGAGCACGCGCGTTCCTTTTCTAATATAGCGTCGCCCCACACGGCCTATCAGCGCAACATCATCTCGCTCCACTATATGAACGTGTTCATGCGCGGCACCATGCCCCTGACGCTCAATGCCGGCATCGCGGGCAACATCGGCGGCTACAACTCGGAGGCCGACCCCGACGAGGAACTCGACGACTACGACAAGATGCGCGACAACAACCTGCGCGGCAACGTGGAGCTGAACTGGCTGCTGAACCGTCCGTGGATTACCAGCGTGCAGCTGCGCGCCTCCTATTCCATGGCCGACAAACTCACCGAGCAGTATGCCAGCAAGAGCAGCGCCTCCACACAACCGCAGATACATACGCTGCGCCAGGGCTACTTCATCGCGCAGGATTACGATGCGAACCCCATGGCCGACATCATTCTCGGGCCCACCGGCTACTGGTACCAGCGTGCCTACAACGATGCCAAGCCGCGCAACTACTCGCTCAAGCTGAAGGCCGAGTGGAGCCGTCTGCTCATCAATCCGCAGCCAACGGACCCCAGCCGCAGCCTCCGCACACGCCTGATGATCGGTGCCGAGCTCACCGGTAGCCACAACGACGGCCGCGGTTCCTACTACGACGACATGCGCTATGCACCCACATGGCGCGAATACCGTTACGACCAGCTGCCATGGATGCACAACTTGGCCCTCTACGCCGAGAACACACTGACGCTGAACACTGGGCACCGCTCCATGTTGGAGTTCACGGCCGGTCTCCGCGACGACATCACGATGATCAGCGGCTCCGATTATGGCACCGTGAGCAGCCTGTCGCCGCGCTTCAACGGGCGTTACGTGTTCTGGCGCGACCGCCGCGATGCGTGGGTCACCGACCTGAGTATGCACGCCGGATGGGGGAAGAGCGTCAAGTTGCCGTCGTTCCAGGTGCTCTATCCGCGACCCTCGTACAGCGACCTGATGGCCTTCGCCAGCACCAGCACGCAGGACAACCGCTCCTACTACGCCTATCACACCTATCCCTCGAAGGCTCTCTACAACCCCGACCTGCGCTGGCAGTACACCAACCAGACCGACCTCGGCGTGGAGTTCACCGTCAAGGGGACGCGCGTGAACGTCTCCGCTTTCTATCACAAGACGTTCCGATCCTACATGCCCACCGATATCTACACGCCCTTCGCGTATAAATACACGCCGCCGACGTCGCTCGAGAGCTGCGGCATTCCGCTCGCCAACCGCCAGTATGCCATCGATCAGCAGTCGGGCATCGTCACCGTGAGCGATGCCACCGGCCAGCAGCAGCCTGTGCAGCTTGCTTACAACGAGCGTCTCACATACGTTGTCAACAGTCGTTTCGTCAATGCGTCGCCCGTGGAGCGCTATGGCGTGGAGTGGATGGTCGACTTCGCTCAGATCAAGGCTCTGCGCACGCAGCTGCGCATCGACGGCAACTACTACGAGTACCGCGGTCTCGACGATATGCTCTTCGCCGACATTCCCCTCGGCACCACGTCGATGATGTCGGGCAGCCGACCTTACCAGTATGTGGGTTGGTATCGGGGCTGCAACAACACGGGGACGGGCTACAGCGCCTCGGCATCGGTTGCCAACGGCTCGGTGACCCATCTGCTCAACCTCAACGCCACGCTGACGACGCATATCCCCCGCATACGAATGATTGTCAGCCTGCGCTTCGAGACGACGCTGCAGAACCGCCGCCGACCGCTCAGCGAGCTGCCCGACGGCACGCGCGGCTACGTGGTCGACTTGGCTTCCGACTTCTTCGGCGAGCCTTACGACGGCACGTCGCGCGACAGGAACGTGGCCATCTACCCCGACTACTACACCACATGGGAGCAGCCCGGCGTGATGATTCCCTTTGCAGAGAAGCTCGCATGGGCGCGCGACAACGATCCGACGCTCTTCAGCGACCTGACCCGGCTGATCGTCTTCTCCAACTATCCCTACACGATGAACCCCAACAGCCTCTCGCGCTACAGTTCGGCCAACATCAGTGTGACGAAAGAGATCGGCGACCACGTGTCGGTGTCGTTCTATGCGAACAATTTCTTCAACAACATGAGCACCGTCACCTCGTCGCAGACGGGGCTTGAGACGTCGCTCTTCGGCAGCGCCTACATCCCCAGCTACTATTACGGGCTGTCGCTGAGGCTGAAGATATAGTTGACAGGTGACAGTTGATAGTTGACAGGTGTGGTTATGCTTGCACTCACGAAAGGATCTGCACTTCTAAAGAAAGAGAAAGGATGAACAGAAAGATGACATATTGCTGGCTGGCGGCCCTCGCGGCGCTTCTCCTTGCGGCTTGCAGCTACGACGAGGAGATGGAGGTGTGCACGCTGCAGGTGCAGCTGGTCTACCCCGAGGACAGCGTCGATCCCTACGCCGGAGCCCGCGTGGAACTGCGCGACGCGAAGGCTTCCGTCTTCGTCGACAGCACCGATGCGCAGGGTGTGGCTCGTTTCACCGTGCCCCCCGGCATCTACGAAGCCAGCTCGTCCGAGGTTCATCTCACCTACGACTGGCGATACATCTTCAACGGCGTGCGCAGCCTGATCGTGGTGTCGCCCGACAGTGCCAACCGCGTCGACATGGCGCTGAAGATGTCGCGCAAGCGCATCGTCCACTGACGAAGGCCGCGCACGCTGCCGGGAAAACCGATTCGGCGGAATCAAGAACGACGCGGTATCGCGAAATAACGAAACAACGACAGAATGAGTTTTAACATTATAAAAAAACAGTAGTATGATGAAAAAAAGATCAATTCTTGCAGCACTCCTGTTCGCGCTCATGCTCATGAAGCCCTTCACGGCCAAGGCGCAGCAGTATCTGGTGCTCACGCAGAGCGACGGCTCACAGGTGGAGTTCGCGCTCACCGACAATCCGGTCATCACGCTCGAAGGCGGTAACCTGGTCGTCACATGCGGCGACCAACAGGTGTCAACCAGTCTTGAAGGAACGTCCTACGCCTTCACCGACACGCCGAGTGCCATCGAGCAGGTAAGCAACGAAGCACAGCCCGAGGCACGCGTGACCTTCGGACAGGTGGCCTTCACGGGCCTGAAGGCTGGCAGCCGCGTGGCTGTCTACTCTCTCGACGGCCAGCAGGTGCTCTCCGTCACCGCCAGCGAAGAGGGTAGGGCTGCGGCCGACCTCAGCGCCCTTCCCCGCGGCATCTATGTGGTGAAGGCTCAGGGAAAAAGTTTGAAAGTGAAGAATTAAGAGTTAAGAACAAAGAAAAATAATAATAAGCAACATGAAAAAGAGTTTACTTATGGTGTTTGCCCTGATTGCTTTCTCGGCAAACGTGTGTGCACAGCAGTGGAACATGGTCATCACCAAGTCGGACGGTACGCAGGTCACGATTCCGGCCGCCGACGTTCAGAACGTGACGTTCGCCCAGCCGGTGCTCGAGGATCAGAACGTTGACCAGATCATTATCAAGGAACTGTACAACGGCGGTTGCCCGAAGGATGCCGGAACCGGTGCTTTCCAGATGGACAAGTGCATCATTCTCTACAACAACTGCGGCCAGCAGGCTGTGGTCAACAACCTCGGCTTTGCCATCGGAACGCCCTACAACGGCCATGCCAACAATAACAACTTCAACGAGGACGGCTCCCTGGTCTACGAGGCCGAGGGCTTCACGCCTGCACAGAACGGCATCTGGTACTATCCCGGAGCCCTTGTCATCGAGCCTTACTCGCAGGTGGTCATCAACTGCATGAGCGCCATCGACAACACGCAGACCTACTCGCAGTCGGTCAACTATGCCAATGCCGACTACTATTGCATGTACGACCCCGAGAGCGGCTACGACCTCGCGTCCTACTATCCCACACCGGCCGACGTCATCCCCACCTCCCACTACCTCAAGGCCATCAAGTACGGTCAGGGAACGGCTTGGATGCTGAGCATGTCGTCGCCGGCACTCTTCATCTTCCAGGTGCAGGGCATGTCGACAGCCGACTACTTCAACGACGCCAACAACCTGTGGTACAGCGTGGGTGAGCAGCAGACGCCCGTCAACGCTTGCGTGAAGGTGCCCAACGAGTGGATCATCGACGGTATGGAGGTCTTCGACAACAGCCGCGTCAGCGACAGCCAGAAGCGCCTCACGGCCGATATCGACGCCGGATATGTGGGTCTGACCAACAAGCTCGGCCACGTGCTCTACCGCAACGTCGACAAGGAGGCCACCGAAGCGCTGCCCGAGAACGCCGGCAAGCTGGTCTACAACTACAGCCTGGGTGTTGACCAGAGCACCGATCCCAGCACCATCGATGCTGAGGCGTCGATGAAGCAGGGCGCACACATCGTCTTCCTCGACACCAACAACTCTACCGCCGACTTCCACGAGCGCCAGAAGTGCTCGCTGCGCGGCGAATAATGAAGTGAAGAAAAGATAAATGAAAGCGAAAGGACACACATATTATCGCAGGTGGACAATGAATCGGCGGGCGATGCGGCTGCTCGTCACGGCGATCATGTGCCTGTGGGTGTCGCACATGCGGGCGCAGTTCCGCGATTTCGCTTTCGAGAAAGACTCCTCGGCGTGGCTCACCACGACGAATGCTGCCGGACTGACGCGCTATGTTGGCACTGCCGCCACCGCTGCCGAGGTCTATGGTCAGCTGCAGCGTGGGGGCTTCGTCGACTATAACGGGTCGCCGAAGACCACCGAGGCGGGAGCCGCCGTGGAGAGTTTCTACCGTCTGTCGTCGCGCACCGTGGTCTACGGCCGCATGAGCTACGACAATTTCACGGGCCGCGACATGGCGGGCTCCGCTTTCGTCAGTCCCGACCGACGGCCGTTCGACATCGTCGAAGACTCGCTGACCAACCTCGGGCGCAAGCACCGCGACACCTACAACCTCGTGGGAGCTGTCGGCGTGGACCTCTGGCGGGGTCTCTCGGTGGGCGGTCGCGTTGCCTATACCTCTGCCAACTACGCCAAATACAAGGACCTGCGCCACAAGAATCTCTTCATGGACCTCGACGTTTCCGTCGGACTGATGGCGCCGTTGGGGCGGTGGGGATCGCTGGGCGCCAATTACCGCTACCGTCGCAACACCGAGAGCCTGGAGTTCAGCACCTATGGCAAGGGCGATAAGGTCTATAAGTCGCTCGTCGGCTACGCTGTCTTCACGGGCAAGGTGGAGCAGTTCGGGGGCGACGGGTTCACCGACAGCAACACATCGATGCCGCTGCTCGACGAGCATCACGGCATCGGACTTCAGCTGGAACTGCGTCCCACCGGCGCTTTCGCCTGGTATCACGAGGCTTCCATGGCCTGGCGCGAGGGCTATTACGGCCGCCGTTCGCCTTATACCATACAGTACACGCGCCACGACAGCAAGCTGTACACCTACCGGACGCGACTCTCCTACCGCCAGCCTTCGGCCGTTCACCATATAGACGTGAACCTTGAGGCCGAGAATCTGCAGAACAATCTGAACACCTACCGCGAGCTGAAGAACGAGGCCGGCTCGCGCTATTATGAATACTACGACCCCGTGAAGGCCGCCAACAAGGTGTGGGTCAACGGATCGGTGGCCTACACGGGACGTTTTGCCCTCGTCGACAGCCGGAGCCAGTGCTCCGCCGAGCCTTCGGCCAAGTCCGCCACGCTGCCCACATGGACCGTGCGCGCCGCTTTCAGCTGGATGCACCGCAAGCAGACGGCCTACCTCTACCCTTACTACCACCGGCAGAAGCTCGACAGCCGCGAGCTGAGTCTCTCCCTCGGCCGTAACATCTTCCTCCGACGCTCCATGCTGACGCTCACCGCCGCGGCCGCCTTCGGCAAGGGGAGCGGAGAGCCGTTTGAAGAGGGCACCTTCGCAGCACCTTCCGACAAGCAGACGCCGCCGCCAACGATGGACGCCTGGCTCTATCGCGAATACGAATACCTCACCGCCAGTCGGCATCAGCTCGCCTTCGGCGCCAAGTATTCGTTCCTCATCCCCACGACGGCCTTCCCCGCCTACGTTGCCGTCAACGTCGTGCACCGCAAGGCCCACTGTCCCGGCCACCGCGAATTCCTCTCCGGCACCGACCGCACGCTCCTCCGCCTCGCCGTCGGCACCGTGTTCTGATGTTTTTTCTTTTTTTTCTTCTTTCCGTTATAACGGTTTTCCGGTATTCCGTTATTCCGTTATACCGTTATCCCGATATCCCGTTATTCCGTTATCCCGTTATTCCGTAATTCCGTCATCCCGGTATCCCGTCATCCCGTAATTCCGTAATTCCGTCATCCCGTTAAGCCGTAATTCCGTTATCCCGTAATCCTCCCCCTCCCCTTCGGGGAGGGCTGGGGTGGGGCTTTTCCCTCCCCCCGGGGAGGTCAGGAGGGGGTCTTCCCTCCCCCCGGGGAGGCCAGGAGGGGGTCTTCCCTCCCCTTCGGGGAGGCCGGAAGGGGCTCTGAATTTCCTTTACACTTTCCTCGTTTTACCGCTCTGTGGCTGCAAAATTCTGAAATTAAAATCCCACGGCCGAATTTGAGCGATTCTCGCGGAAGTTGTAACGGGCTGAAAACGAGCATCTTGTCTTTTCTTTACATTTCTGGCGTTTTCAAAATGACGCATTTTACACTCCAGAATGGCCCATTTTGCCTCGCGGAATGCGTCATTTTGAAGAGCAAAATGCGTCATTTTGGAGTGTAAGATGGCTCATTTTGAAAATCAGAACGAAAAATTCCACGATTTTGTTCAATTCTTTTACCGTTTCAAAACGATTCGTCTCTCTAGAATGATCAAAAATCCCTGCACAATTTTTCGGTTAAATAAATTGACAAAGTGATGTTTTGTGGAGGACAGACAATCCCCATAATTTACATTATCCTCGCCGAAGACGGCCCTTTTGTTTGCAGGCTTGAAAAAAAATCCATATCTTTGGCTTCGCCGAAGGTACTCGCACTCGGAAATGCAAAAGAAAAACATGCTTTCCTTTTGCATTTCTCTCGTTTTTCCGTACCTTTGCATCGTACTAAAACGGATACAATGAATCACGCAAGAAACCTGATGATCACCGCCGGGGCGCTGCTCACACAGCAGGCCGTGGCCGACGACGGGCAACCGAAAGCAACGCCCGAACATCCGAACATTATCTTCATACTGGCCGACGACATGGGCTACGGCGACCTGGCCTGCTACGGCAACCGATACATACAGACACCGAACATCGACCGGCTGGCGCGCACGGGCACCAGCTTCACGCAGGCCTACGCCGGAAGCGGCATCAGCTCGCCTTCGCGCTGCTCGCTGATGACGGGTAAGAACTCGGGCAACACGCGCATACGCGACAACTTCTGCTACGCCGGAGGCATGGAGGGGCTGAAAGTGAGCCCGCGCGGCGACACCACCATCGTGCGGCGCGCCAATCTGCTGCCCGAAGACCGCACGCTGGGCACCGTGGTCGGCAAGGCTGGCTACCGTACCTGTCTGGTGAACAAGTGGCACCTCGACGGCTACGACCCCGGTTCGGCTCCTAACCATCGCGGCTTCGACGAGTTCTATGGCTGGACCATCGCCACCGTTCACTCCAACGCACCTTACTATTACCCCTACTACAGGCTGTGGGGCGACAGTCTGATCAATATCAACGAGAACGCCCACGATGCGCATGTGCGCCACAATACCGAGATTTCGACCGACGACGCCATCGCCTTCATCCATCGAAACAAGGACCGCGCCTTCTTCCTCTTCCTCGGTTACGACGCACCGCACGAGCCTTACAACATCGACGACACGTCGTGGTACGATGAACACGGCGAATGGTCGTTGAACACGAAGCGCTATGCGGCCCTGGTGACACACATGGACTACAACATCGGACGGCTGCTCGGCACGCTCGACAACCTGGGACTGCGCCAGAACACGCTCGTCATCTTCGCTTCCGACAACGGGGCCGCCGTCATGGCTCCGCTGAAAGAGCTGAACTGCGGCGCCGGACTGAAAGGACGCAAGGGACAGCTCTACGAGGGAGGCATCAAGGTGCCGCTCATCGTCAACCAGCCCGGGCGCGTTCCGGCCCGACAGATCAACAATCTGGTCTACTTCCCCGACTTCATGCCCACGCTGGCACGGCTGACGGGCAGCGAGGAAGCGATGGCTACCGTGCCCGACGACACCGACGGCATGGACATCACGCCGCTGTTCTACGGCGGTGAGGCCGACACCGACAACCGCTATCTCTACTGGGAATTTCCGGGCAAGCAGCGCGCCGTGCGCCATGGCGACTGGAAATGCGTGACGGTGAAGAAGGATGCGCCGCTGGAACTCTACAACATCGCCGACGATCCCTGCGAGACCAACAACCTGGCAGCGCAGCAGCCGAAGATGGTGAAGGAGCTCGACGCCGTGATGCACAGCATGCACAAGCCGTCGGTGAACTATCCCATCCCCGAGGATGAGCTGGTGAAAGGAAAGAAAGGCGTGAAGGGGAAGAAAACGAAAAGGAGATAACGCACCATGGACACCGCAACGCCGTTCGGCAGTCCGCTCTATGTCATGCTGAAGCCTGCGGGCAGCCTCTGCAACCTGGACTGCAGCTACTGCTACTACACGGAGAAGCGGCGGCTCTACGGACAGGAGGAGCGACAGGTGATGGCCGACGACGTGCTGGAAACGTTCGTCCGCCAGTACATCGAGGCGCAGGCCATGCCTGAAGTGCTCTTCACTTGGCATGGCGGCGAACCGCTGATGCGCCCCATCGGCTTCTACAAAAAGGCATTGGAACTGCAGCGTCGCTATGCCCGCGGACGGCATATCGACAACTGCATACAAACAAACGGCACACTACTCAACGACGAGTGGTGTGCCTTTTTCAGGGAAAACAATTTCTTGGTGGGGCTCTCGGTAGACGGACCGCAGGCGTTGCACGACGAATACCGACGTTCGCGCACGGGACGACCGTCGTGGCGCGACGCGATGCGGGGCATCCGGCTGCTGCAGAAACACGACGTGGAGTGGAACGCGATGGCCGTGGTGAACCGCATGAACGCTGAGCATCCGCTGGAGTTCTATCGTTTTTTCAAGGAGATAGGGTGCCAATACTTGCAGTTCACGCCCATCGTGGAGCGTCATGTCAGCCGACAGGACGGACTGCGACTTGCTCCCGGCCTGACAGCGTGGGCCGACGACGAACAGGAAGCGCAGCAGATGGTGACCTCATGGTCCGTAACACCCGCGCAGTGGGGCCGCTTCCTCTGCACGCTCTACGACGAATGGGTGCGGAGCGACGTGGGGAAGGTCTTCGTGCAGCTCTTCGATGCCACGCTGGCCAACTGGGCTGGCGTAGCGCCGGGGCTCTGCTCGGTGTCGACGATGTGCGGCCATGCCGCCGTGATGGAGCACAACGGCGATGTTTATGCCTGCGACCACTTCGTGTTTCCCGAATACCGGATGGGAAACATCAGGCAGCTGTCGCTCACGGAGATGATGTACGGGGAGCGACAACGGTCGTTCGCACGGATGAAGCACGACACGCTGCCGCGCCAATGTCGCGAATGTCGGTTCCTGTTTGCCTGTCACGGTGAGTGTCCGAAGAACCGTTTCCTTCGTGACCACTGTGGAGAGAAGGGTCTGAACTATCTTTGTTTAGGCTATCGCCAGTTCTTTAATCACGTAGCCGCCGACATGGACTTCATGAAAGCGGAACTGGATGCCGGCCGTCCGCCCGCAAACGTCATGAGCAGATATGCTCAAAAGTGAGCGAAACGCACCATAAGAACCCTCCCCCTCGGGGGAGTTGGAGGGGGGCTCCACCTTTCTCGCTACGAACCGTTTTTCTTTCGGAAGGCCCAAAGTTCCAAACTATTGATGATGTTCTGCCACAGCACGTAGCAGCCTGCGCCCACCGAGGCAACAGGATGCAGATACATGTAGGCCACCCAGATGGCAAGTGCCGTGTTCTTCTGGAACAGTGCTTGTCCGCAGTTGATGTGTTCGCCGAGCCGATGGCCGATGGCACGTCCGATGCCGAACTGTATGAAGCAGATGACGAGCGTGAGCAGCGCGATGAACAGCAGCAGCGACGGAGCCGCCTCGCTGTGGACAATGTTCTTCACCGTGATGCCCGACGTGATGGCCAGCGAGAAGGCCCAGCAGTAGAAACTGAGATTCGGCATGCCGACAATGCGGTCGTGGAGCCGCGGCAGCGTGTGTTGCACCAACCAACCGAGCACCAACGGCAGCACGAGGACCGTTGCCACCTTCTGAAGAATGATGAGGAAGGCCGACCAGAAGCTGACGTGCACAGTCTGTTCGAGCAACGGGAAGACAAAAGGAATCATCAGAGACGACGCGAACGCCGAGATGACCGTGAAGGCGGACATGGTGGAGATGTTGCCGCCGAGCTTTCCTGTGACGACAGGAGCCGCCGAGGCCGACGGTGCAATGATGCACGTGAGCACGGCTTCCCACAGAATCTTCTGGCTTCCATCGCCCTGCATACAGAAGATGACGGCCACATTGACCGCCACGAGCAGCAACTGTGCCACGAGCACGCCGATGTGCCAACGGTGGGGACGCATCTGATGGAAGTCAACCTTGCAGAAGGTGACGAAGAGCGTACCGAAGACCGTCAGCGGGAAGATTGTGTCGATGATGGGTCCCAGCTCGTTGCCAATCTCGTCGAGGGCCGGTACCCAAAGGAAGATGAGATAGAAAATGCTGCCCACGGCGATAGCCACGGGCAGCGTCCAATCTTTCAGAAACCGCACGAAGGGATTATTTCTTGCCATCCTTCGCCGGGGTGTTGTCGTCTTTCACGATTTCTATCAGCTCAATCTTGAAGATGAGCATCGAGAACGGCTTGATGTCCTCGCCCGCACCGCGCTCGCCGTAGGCCTGCTCGTAGGGGATATACACCTCCCATGTGCTGCCCACGGGCATGTGGGTGAGCGCTGTCGTCCAGCCTTTGATGACTTGGTCGGCGCGGAACGTGGTCGGTTCGCCGCGTTTGTAGCTGCTGTCGAAGACCGTTCCGTCGACGGTGCGACCCTCGTAGTGCACGCGGACGCGGTCGTTCGATGTGGGCACTGCGCCGTTACCGGCCGTCAGGACCTTGTATTGCACGCCGCCGTCGAGCGTCTGCACGCCTTCACGGGTGGCGTTCTCGCGGAGGAACTTCTCGCCGGCCTCCTTGTTGGCGCCGTAGAGCTTGAACATCGAAGCCTGTTTCAGGCTCTTCATCTTCTGTTCGCCGAAGGCCGAAGCCGCCTCGGTGGTCATCATTCCGCTCTTGTTCAGTCCGTCTTTCATGCCCTGAAGCATCTTGCTGACAGACAGCGACTGCGTCTTGTCGTCTCCGAAGACTTCCTTTTCCAACTGCGGCACCATGCTGCGGGCCACCTGCATGCCAATCTGTATGCCGGCTTCGTGGGCATCTTCCTTGCTCTTCTCTTTCATGGCAGCACCCTCGTCGAGACCTTTGATGAAGTCGGCGAGGAACTGTTCCAAGTTCACGTTGCGCTGCGTCTTCAGATATTGTTCCAGTCCTTCGGCCTGAGCCAGTCCCATGGCGTAGGCCAGCGAGTCGATGTCGGAAAAGTTTTCCATGCTTTTCTGAACTGTGGCTTTCTGTGTCTGCGTTGTTGCTGCGCGTTTCTTGTTGTTACCCTTCTGTGCTTGTGCAGGGGCAGCGAGGCACAGCAATGCGGTTGCGAGAACCGCCAATCTGATCTTTTTCATGATGTGGTTTTCTGTTTATTTTCTTCTTTCACGCTGCAAAGTTACGGATAAGCGAGCGAAATGCAAAAGGAAAGCTTGCTTTTCTTTTCATTTCCGAGCGAAAGTAAGTTCGCGACTCCATTCGCAGAGTTACGGATAAGCGAGCGAAATGCAAAAGGAAAGCTTGCTTTTCTTTTCATTTCCGAGCGAAAGGAGTTCCTTGAGCGCAGCGATAAGCGAGCGAGAACAAGTTCCTTTCAACACCTCCTCATAAGGAAGAAGCGCTGGATGGGGATGGTGAAAGGGGAAATCTGGGTTTGGAAGACGCGGCCCCACGGTGTGATCTTCTGCGGACTCCATGTGATGAACAACCGTCGGCGGGCGCGGCTCAGCGCCACATAGAAGCGTCGGCGCTCCTCATCCATGCGGCTGTTGTCTTGCCGGGCGAAGAATCCGGGGTAGTTGCTGTCGGTGCAGTCGAACAGAATGACGTTGTCGAACTCCAGTCCCTTGGCCTTGTGGACGGTGCTGACGAAGACGCGTTCGCGCATACTGCTGCTTCCGCAGAGGTCGCTTTCCTTGTAGGTGTTGATGTCGGTGAGATGGTCCTGCAGCTGTTCGATGAGCGACATCTCGCCCGGCGTGATGACATCCTCGGCGAGGTAAGCCATCAGATAGGGCAGCTTCTCCACGGGCTTAGCCATCTTCGCTTCCACAAACTGGTGGTACGCGTAGGCCAGTTCGGTGACCAGGGCGGGCGGTTCGTCGCTGGGGAAGCGGCGGTAGAGCATCGCTCTCGTGTGCTCGTAGACGGGCTGATAGGCAGCGCGGAACTTGCGGACGATGCGTTCGTGGCTGAGAATGAAGTTGCGTTGCTGCGGCAACAGAGGCAGCGTGTGGTCGTAGCACCAGCGCACGAGGCTCACCGTGGCCATGATGTCGTCGTCGGCGAGGTGCGAGTTCTGTCCTTCTAAGTGGAGAGCGGCGAGCAGATCCTTCAGCTTATGGCTCTTCAGACGGGGCTTGAGCAGGCGTATGACCTTCAACGAGTCGATACAGAAAGGGTGGCGTTGCCGCAGGTCGGACTGCTGGCAGCGCCGTTTCATGTTGTTATCGAGGATATGGTAGTCGAAACTGGCGTTGTGGGCCAGCAGGACGGCGCCGTCGGCATAGTCGAAGAACTGCCGGAACGCCTCGTCGGGTGACAGATGTGGCCGATGGGCATACTCGGCGATGAGCGGATTGGCGATGTCGCCGAGCATGGAAGGAATCTCGCGCGTGGTCTCGATGAACACGTTCAGCGGCTCTGCCACGGGCTGTCCGCCACGCAATCGGATGGCGGCTATCTGCACGATGTCGTCGTCGAAGATGCTCAGTCCCGTGGTCTCGGTGTCGAAGACGACGATGTCGCGCTGTTCGTAGACGTCGGCAAAGCGTTGCAGATAGGTGTCGGCAGGCGTCGGGAGACCTGTCGGCGAGGACGACGGTTGCAGGAAATCGGTGGGGGAGAGTCCGATGTTCATCATCTGGCGGACGAAGGAGCGTGCCGGTGCGTGGCTGTTGATGGCGCGCAGACCGACGAAGAGCCTCGACCACGCGATGAAATTGTGCTCGTTGAACACGACGTTCAGGTGGGCCAGCAGCAGTTTCACGTCGGGATCGGAGAACAAATCCTGTCCCGAAACCTTGAAATGCTGCACACCCATACCCTTCAGCGCGGAGCTCAGCTCGTCGGCCTCGGCGTTGAAACTGACGATGACAGCCGTCGTCTCGTCGCCATGGCTGGCGGAGAGGCGGCCCACCAGGCGTGCCACGTCGCTGCATTCGTCGACGTTGTTCTCGCTCATCAGGATCTGCAGGTCCTCAGGATCGTGGGGCACGTCGTTGTCGGTGCGTGGCAGCAGTGCGCGGTCGATGCCCAGAGCAATGTTGCCATACTCGTTGTAGATGTCGAGCAGGTAGCGCGGCGAGCGGTAGTTGTGGTACAGACTGTGGATGTTCTCAGGCCGGCAGCGCTTGGCCAGCATGCTCAGCGTGTCCAACTTGGCTCCCATGAACGAGAAGATGGCCTGCTGGTTGTCGCCGAGATACATCACGGTGAAGTTATCCGTAGCCGTCAGCTTGTCGATAATGGCCAGTTGAAGCGGGTTGAGGTCCTGAATCTCGTCCACCTGAATCCACCTATATATATTAAATAGGGTGTCGGGAAGCTCGTAGACGCGCAACAGCAAGTCCTCGAAATCGAGCAGGTCGTGCTGTTCTTTGTAGCGTTCGTAGCGCTTGGCGGCCGACATGCGCAGCAGGAGCTCGCGCGTATCGTCGCGAACGGTCAGCTCTTTCAGCGTGCTGAGCTCGTCGGCATCGCGGTAGACGTCGGTGATCGACTGCCGTGTGAACGGCTTTCTGAGAATGTCGCACACGGCGCGGATGGTTTTCACTTCGAGCGATTCGGTGTGTACGATGAGCTCGCGTGCGTAGTTGCCGGCATACTGGTGCATGAAGTGGCTGAGGTTCACAATGCTGCTGTAGCGGTGGCGCAGCTTGCTGTTGCCGCGCACCTTCAGTTCGTCCTCGCCCATGATGTCGGCCAGGATGCTGATGCTGTCGTCTTCGTCGATGATGGCCGACTCGGCGGGAATCAGTTCCTTCTCGAAGAGCATCTTGGAGCAGAAACGGTGGATGTTGCCCACGTAGAGGCGGTCGATATCCTCGCGCGCAATGCCTTCCATCGAGCTGATGCGCTCTTTCATTCCGCGCGCAGCACGGTTGGTGAAGGTCAGGCAGAGCATCTCGTCGAAGCCAATGCCCTCGGCGGCAGCATGGCGGATGCGCTCGGCCAGCACCTCGGTCTTGCCGCATCCGGGAGCAGCAAGCACCAGATGGTAGCCGCCCGAGGCAAGGATCACCTCCCGCTGGCGTTCATCGTATTGCTTTTTCATCTGAATCGTCGTTCGTTTGAGGAGCGAAGAGTGGCGAACTACCCTTCGTCCTCCGTCTCCTTCAGCTCATAGAATGGGTTCTTCACGTCTTCGGGAAAGTAGGCCTTCCCGTCGTCGTCAACCCATACGGCGATGCCGCATTGCACGGCGGGGTGGTCCATCGTGAGGTGGACGCGCTTCTCCACGCCTGTGATGATGTTTCGCATGATTGCTTTCTTCATAATACTTCTCTTTTTTACGACAGTGATACCCATTCCGCGTCACCGTACCACCGATTCGAATCAACTTCTTTGCTGCATGTTTCCAAACTCAGAGTTGCGAGTGGTGGGGGATGTCTTCAAGGAAAGTGTAGGTGTGGTGTTCGTAGTCCATACGGCAGCAAACGTGCTGCAGGCCGTTCGACATCACCAGGTAATCCACGTGAAGCAGGAGGTTGTAGGCCGTGATCTGGTCGAAGACGCGCTGCGAAAGGGCTATCGTCGGCGCCTTGTACTCGATGATCATCAGCGGCTGCAGCTCCCTATTATATAATAAGGTGTCGCAACGCAGGTGCTTGTCGCCAATCTGAAGCTGCATCTCGTTGGCAAGCAGACCGGCTGGATAGCCCAGATGGCCGATGAGGTAGTGGACGAAATGCTGACGCACCCATTCCTCGGCTGTCAGAGCCACATACTTGCGCCGCAGGTCATCGAAAATAGCCAGACGGCCACCCTTCTCCCTGACCTTTATTTCGTAGCGTGGAAGGTTTAATGCCTGCATTTGTTTTGCTTTTTCCGTTTTTTACTGTAATTTTGCAGCAAAATTACGAATTTTATCCTTAACTCCCAAACTTATGGCTGAAAAGAAAGCGACTGGAACAACGTTCGATCAGGTGATGCGCGACCTCAAGGCTGGGCAGTTCGCACCGGTGTATGTGCTGATGGGCGACGAGTCTTACTACATCGACCAGATCACCGACTACATCGCAGAGCATGCCTTGGGCGAGGCAGAGCGCGATTTCAACCAGACAGTCGTGTTCGGAGCCGACGTTACCAGCGCGCAGGTGGCCGACATGGCGCGGCGCTATCCGATGATGGCCGAGCGACAGGTGGTGATCGTCAAGGAAGCGCAGAACATCAAGAACTGGGACCGGCTGGAGGCTTATCTCGAGAAACCGCAGCCCACAACCGTCCTCGTCGTTGCCCATAAGAACGGAACCGTCAGCGCCAAGAGCAAGATGGTGGCGCGTGCGCAGAAGGTGGGAGTCGTCTTCGAGAGCAAGAAGAAGCGCGACTACGAGCTGCCTCCCTTCATCGAAACCTATCTCAAGGCCAGGCAATGCACCATCGACAACAAGTCGGCACAGATGATTGCAGAGCATATCGGAGCCGACCTCAGCCGTCTGACCTCCGAACTCGACAAGCTCGTGCTGTCCATGCCCGAGGCGGGGGATAGGAGAGTGACACCCGAAGTGGTGGAGCAGCAGATTGGCATCAGCAAGGATTTCAATGGCTTCGAACTGCGGAGTGCCATCGCCGAAAGGAATGTTTTGAAGGCAAACAGGATTCTGAAATATTTTGACAATAATCCAAAATCGGGAAGCGCCTTCATGCTTATACCGGTTTTGTTTTCTTATTTTCAAAATCTCATGCTTGCTTATTACGCGCCAAATAAGAGCAACGAAAACGATGTCGCGCGCTGGCTTGATCTGCGTTCCGGATGGGCTGCCAGAGAATATATGCTCGGCATGAGAAATTATTCTGGAATGAAAGTGATGCAGATTATTGGCAAAATTCGCGAGGCTGATGCCAAAAGTAAGGGCCTTGACAACCCAAATACGCCCATCGGAGAGCTGTTGAAGGAGCTCGTTTTTTTCATTTTGCACTGATTTTTCCACTTTTTTGAGCATTTTTTGAGCTAAAATTCCGATTTTTCATGACACGAAAAATCGGGGTTAAAGTGTTGTAGAAAGGCGATTTAGCTCAAAAAAAGTGCTCTGAGAATCGATTCTTTGAAAATTTTTGGGCGGCAGTTCAGAATTTTTTAACCACGCGAAATTTCGCCATTTTTCGACTTTCAGAATTTAATGTTAACGTTCTTTTGTGATTTTGATATGTGAATTTTAAAGTTTAAACTTTTAAATTCAAAATCAAATAACAAGCATTTAAATCCTTAAAATCGTCGAATTCTCCGCAATTTAAATATCAATATTTAAATATTCAAACTAAAACATTCTCATTTTAATACTGATATTGATATTTATACAATAAGGGAAAGTACATCGTAAATCACTCAAATTCAATATGTTATCTCTAAGTTAGAATAAAAAATAGCACCGATTTACCAGTTTCGACCACCTCTTTTGATGCATAAAAGCCGATATTGTGCCATAGTGAACCGAAACAACATAAAAACAGTCAGTTATTTACCTAAAAGCCTTATAGAATCGCTTTGTTTCGCTTTTGTACTGAAAATTTTGGTTTTTAAATGTCGATTCCTTCCCTAATACCATTCATTTTTGTGATTTAAATATTTGAATTTCAAAATTCGTTCTTCTCATTTTAAAATTCTTTCCGAATTAGTTGCGGGTTTCAAATTTTTGTTTTACCTTTGTAAATCGAATGGAAAACGGCCGAAGAGGCCCCAAAATCACCCTACAAGTGCAATGAAGGACAGAATCAGACAGATTATGGAGGGTCAGCACATGACCCAAAAAACGTTCGCAAGTTTCATCGGTGTGTCCGAGGGATTGTTGAGTAGTGTCTTCAACGGACGTACTCGTCCTACCCTCAACATCGTCGAAGCCATCAAGAACAGCTTCCCTACCATCAACACCGAGTGGCTGATGTTCGGCAAGGGGCCGATGTTCTCCGACTCGAAGGATCAGGCCGAAGGTCAGGCCGCAGCTACAGTTGCCGGATCGAAGGAGGGCGAACTCAGTTTCTCAGGAGCTGATACGCTCCCCCAACCTGGTCGTCGCGATGCTGCTTATCAGCAGAGTGTAGGAAGCACACCCAATAATCCGACAAAATACGATGTGAAAATTTCTGACAAACCGCAGCGTCGTATCACCGAAATCCGAGTCTTCTACGATGACCAGACGTGGGAGTCTTTCGTCCCCAAAAAGTAGTTCTCGTTTTCACCTCCGCACGCTTATCTCCATGTCGGCACGCTGGCCGTCGCCCCGCGAGTTCTCTGTGGAGACCCCATCCGCCTTTCAGAGTCATCACGGCATCCTTCAGCCACCACCCAAGCAACCTTCTGCCATCGCCCAAGCACCCTTCTGCCATCACCCAAGCACCCTTCTGCCATCACCCAAGCACCCTTTTGCCATCGCCCAAGCACCCTTCTGACGTCGCCAAGACATCCTTTTTGCATCGCCCAAGCACCCTTCTCGTTGTGCGGAAGCATTCATTTAGCAGTGCAAAACAATTTAAATTGCGGTGCGATTCAATTGATTTTGCCGAGCAATTCAATTTGTTTTGCTGTGCAAATCAATTCGTTTTGCATCGTGACAGGATTCCTTTTCCAACGTGAAGTCATTCATGAAGCAACGCAAAGTGGCGTGTTTGGTATGATTGCATTTCTCTCGTTTTTCCGTACCTTTGGCTTCGCCGAAAGTACTTCGTCTCGGAAAAGCTCAAATAAAATTTGGCTTTTCACTCGACTTTCCGTACCTTTGGCTTTGCCGAAGGTACTCGCACTCGGAAATGAAAGAAAAGCAAGCTTTCCTTTTGCATTTCTCTCGTTTTTCCGTACCTTTGCATCGAAAAACCTATGCAAAGAGTGATATGAAGAAATATGTTTCCGATCTGAAGGTGGCTTCGGCAGAGCGCATCCACGAGAAATATGTGCTGCTGAAGCTGACGCAGGACGTGACGCTGCCCGAGATGCTGCCCGGTCAGTTTGTCGAGGTGCGTGTCGACGATTCTCCCGCTACGTTCCTGCGCCGCCCCATTTCCATCAATTTCGTCGACCGCGACAGCAACCAGCTGTGGCTCCTCGTAGCAGCGGTAGGCGACGGCACGCGCCGTTTGGCCCGTCTGCAGGCCGGCGACACGCTGAACTGCGTGTTCCCGCTCGGCAATTCGTTTACCATGCCCGAGGCACAGAGGAAGGTGCTGCTCGTGGGCGGTGGCGTTGGTGTGGCACCCCTGCTTTATTTCGGTCATCAGCTCAGGGGCCGCGGACAGGAACCGACGTTCCTGCTGGGTGCCCGTACGGCTTCCGACCTGCTCCTGCTCGACGAATTCAAGAAGTACGGGCGCGTGTGCGTGACGACGGAAGACGGCAGTGGTGGCGAGCGCGGCTTCGTTACCAATCATTCCGTCCTCCGCGACGAGACGTTCGACCAGATATCCACCTGTGGTCCCAAGCCGATGATGATGGCGGTGGCGCGGTATGCCCGTGAGAAGGGCATCTTCTGCGAGGCATCGCTCGAGAACCTGATGGCTTGCGGGCTCGGAGCCTGCCTCTGTTGCGTTGAGAAGACGACCGAGGGTAACCTGTGCGTGTGCAAGGAGGGGCCTGTCTTCGATGTGACGCGCCTGTTGTGGTAGGCTTTTCGTAATCATGAAGAAAAAGAAAAAAAAGACTGATCATGGCTGATTTAAGAGTAAAGATACATTCGTTGGAGCTGAAGAATCCTGTGATGACAGCTTCCGGAACGTTCGGCTACGGCCCCGAGTTTGCCGATTTCATCCCGTTGGATGGTCTCGGCGGCATCATCGTGAAAGGCACCACGCTCCATCCGCGTCAGGGCAACGACTATCCGCGCATGGTGGAGACGGCCTCGGGCATGCTCAACTGCGTGGGGTTGCAGAACAAGGGCGTGGACTATTTCTGCGAGCATATCTATCCTGAAATCAAGGATATCGATACGAACATCATCGTGAACGTGAGCGGCTCGTCGCCCGACGACTACGCCGAGTGTGCGGCCCGCGTGGATGCGCTGGAGAAGGTTCCTGCCATCGAGCTGAACATCTCGTGCCCGAACGTGAAGCAGGGCGGCATGGCGTTCGGCGTCACTTGCGAGGGAACTGCCAGCGTGGTGAAGGCCGTCCGTGCGCGCTATCATAAGACGATGATTGTGAAGCTCTCGCCCAACGTCACGAACATCGCCGACATCGCGCGAGCCGTAGAGGCAGAAGGAGCCGACAGCGTTTCGCTCATCAATACGCTCATGGGCATGGCCATCGACATTGAGAAGCGCCGCCCCCGACTGAGCATCAACACCGGCGGACTGAGCGGCCCGGCCGTGAAGCCCGTAGCCCTGCGCATGGTGTGGCAGGTGGCGAAAGCCGTGAAGATTCCCGTTGTGGGACTTGGCGGCATCATGACGGCCGAGGATGCCATTGAGTTCCTCATGGCAGGTGCCACGGCCATCGAGATAGGGACGGCCAATTTCATCGATCCCACGGTGACCATCCGCGTTCGCGACGGCATCAGCGCGTGGCTCGACCGTCACGGCTGTCAGAGCGTGCAGGACATCATCGGGGCCTTGGAAGCCTGAGCACGGTGTGGAAAAAAAGAATGGCGGAGATACAGACCGTTGTCTGTGTCCCCGCCATTCTTCGTGTTCAGGATGTTCAGAGGCTCTTCTCGCCCGTGATTTCCTCTATCTGCCGGATAATCTCGTCGTTGGTGCGCTGCATCTTGAAGAAAATGCTCAGTCCGATGATGAGACCGATGACACCACCGATGCCTCCTCCGACGAGAAATCCCGTCGACATGGCGCGCTCCATCGAGTCGGCCGATGCGGCCTGTCCCTTGGTGTATATCTCCCATGCCATCCACACCAACCATACCACGAGCACTGCGAAGCTGACGATCTCGTTCTTCAAGCGCAGACTCTTCATCCGGCGCAGCTTGTAGGCCGTTTCGGTGAGGTTGCCCGTAAGGAACTCGCGGCTGTTCATGTTGTTGATATACCAGTCGGCAACGACGCAACCCGTCATGAAGAGGATGGTGAAGCCATAGAGCCACCAGGATAGATTCAGCATGATGGTCATGGGGAGGAAGCACAAGGCCACGAAAGGCACGGCAGCCACAGCAAACCAGAGGTATTTCTTGATCCACGACATCTTCGACTTCATCGACTCGCGCAGCAAGCGGTCGTTCACTATCTCCTGCTGGTCGAGCTTGTTCTTCAGCGCGTTGAGCGACTTGCGCATTTCTTCCAGTTCCATTGAGTTGTCCAAATTCTTGTCCATAGTTCTTCGTTCTTATTATTCGTTCGACATTTTTTTCAGTTGTTCCTTGATGCGAAAGAGCCTTACGGAGACGTTCTTCGTAGAGATGCCCACCACCTGTCCTATCTCCTCGTAGCTCATGTTCTCCAGCCAGAGCAGGATGATGGCGCGGTCGAAGGCTCCCAGTCGGCTGATGCGCTTGCGCAGCATGTCGGCCTGGCGTGCGTCGCTGTCCTGGTCTTCAAAGAGGTTGACGCTCATCGAGAGGGGGATAGTCTTGCGGCGGCGCTTCTTGCGGTCCTGCGAGATGCAGGTGTTCAGGCTCACTCGGTAGACCCATGTTCGCACGTCGCTGCGCCCTTCGAAGCTGTCGAAGCCTTTCCACAGGTTGACCAGCACCTCTTGAAAGAGGTCGTTCACCTCGTCGGCATCGTTAGAGAACATGTAGCACACGGTGTAGATGGTGCTTTTCTGTTCTTTCACCACGTGGGTGAATTCCATTTCTTTTGTTTCCATAAACTCTTTTGTTTTTTTCTTTTTTCTGTTCATTAGACGCAGGGGTCGCCGAAAAGCTACAGGTTGACTGAAAAAAATATCAAAAAAAAGAGGGCGGCCAAACAACCGCCCTCAACCAACACAAAAACTAAACTAGACTTAACTAGACAATAACGGGATTTTCACAAACCCTAACCGTATTGCCGATACAAAGGTACGCATTAAGTTTGAAACCGCCAAGGATTTTCTTTGTTTTTTTCGCTTTTAGCCTTGATTTTTTCACTTTTTAACGCTCTTATCGGCTAAATAGGCATCCAGAAGGGTCATTGCGGCCATTGCTTCCACAATGGGGACGGCTCTTGGGAGCACGCACGGGTCGTGGCGACCGCGCGCTTTGAGTGTTGTGGCGCGCCCATGGATGTCTACGGTGGGTTGTTCTTGCAGCAGCGTGGCCACGGGCTTGAAGGCCACGCGGAACCAGATGTCCTGCCCGTTGCTGATGCCCCCTTGAATGCCTCCGCTGTGGTTGGTCAGCGTGGTCAGGCGCGGGGCGGCGCCTGATGTGCCCTCGTCGTCGGTTGGCAGGTCGTCGAGAGGCGCGAAACGGTCGTTCTGCTGCGATCCGCGCGTCAGAATGCTGTCGAAGCCGTCGCCGTATTCGAAGCCCTTGGCAGCGTTGATGCTCAGCATGGCCGCTCCCAAGAGGGCATGCAGCTTGCCGAACTCCGGCTCGCCGAGTCCCGGCGGACAGCCTCTCACCACGCACGTGATGATGCCGCCCACTGTGTCGCCCTCGGCTTTCACGCGGGCGATGAGCTCCTCCATCAGCGCCGCCTTCTCGGGGTCGGGGCAGCGCACGATGTTCTCTTCGGCCTTTTCCAGGTCGTAGCGGTGGTAGTCTTTGTCGAGAGCGATGTCGGCCACCTGCGATGTGTATGCCCTGATGCTGACGCCTAACTGTCGCAGGGCCAGCTTGGCCAGCGCGCCGCCCACGCACCGTGCTATCGTGATGCGCGCCGACGACCGTCCTCCTCCGCGGTGGTCGCGAATACCGTATTTATAATAATAGGTGTAGTCGGCATGGCTCGGTCGGAACAGCAGCCGCATGTTCTCATAGTCGTCCGAGTGCTGGTTGTTGTTTCGCACCACAAAACCGATGGGCGCTCCCGTCGACCGTCCTTCGAACACGCCGCTCAGCAGTTCCACCTTGTCCTCCTCCTTGCGGTCGGTGGTGATGTGGCTCTGTCCGGGGCGCCTTCTGTCCAGCTCCCCCTGTATGAAGTCCATGTCGATGTCGATGCCTGGAGGCATGCCGTCGACCACACCGCCCACGGCCACCCCGTGACTCTCGCCGAAGGTGGTCAGTGTGAACAGCGTTCCGAATGTATTGCGCATGATTTGTTTCTTTAAGTTGACGAGTTGTTTCTTAAGTTGACGAGTTGACAAGTTGACGAGTTGACAAGTTGTTTGCTTTGATAATTCTTCACTCTTCACTTTTAACTCTTCACTTTTAACTCTTCACTCTTCACTCTTCACTCTTTAGTGGCAGTGCCCGCAACCGCACCCGTCGCCATGGTGATGGTCGTGACCGCAGTCGCTACCGCAGTCGCCGCATCCGCATCCGCAGCCCTCGCCGCTCATCATGTTGATCATGTGCTGAATTTCCTCGTTCGTGGCCTCGCGGTTCTCCACCACGCTTCCCTCGAAGCTCAGCTCCTTACCGGCCAGCGGGTGGTTCAGGTCGATCTTCACGCTCTGCTCTCCGATTTCCAGCACGCGCCCTTGGAAACGCTGGCCGTCCTCGTTCTGCAACGGCAGGATGGCATCCACAAACACGTTGTCGTGGTCGAAATGCCCGTTGATGCAGAACATCTCGCGGTCCAGGTCTACCACGCGCTCCGCCTCGTAGTTGCCGTAGGCCTGCTCCTTGGTGAGTTTGAACTTAAACGTAGAGCCTTTCTGCAGCCCGGTCACCTGTGTCTCAAACTCGGGCAGCGTGATGCCGAAACCGCTGATAAACTCGAAGGGTCGCTCGGCCGTGGCCTCCTCGATAAACTCCAGTGACTTCTCGCCGGCGGCATACAGCTTGTAGGCCACGGCAATGTATTGGTTCTTCTGTTCTTCCATTGTTCTTTTTCTCTGATGATTTGCCTGCAAATTTACGCATAATAATCGACATGGCAAAATATTGCCGCCCATTTCGCCACCGCATGTCCGTTCTTCACCGTGTAGAAAAGCGCCAAAGCCTCTTGCGCGTCTCGTTTTTTCGTGCGTTAATACAACTTTCCGGCAATACCTATTTATATATAGAAACAGCAGCGAGGAAAGGGAATTTCGGGATGTGGGTGTTTTTTTGATGTGCGTCAAAAAAGCGGGCGTTTTGGGCAAAGATGAGGCGGAAAACGATTGCTGGTTTGGAAAAAGCCCATACCTTTGCAGCGTCAAAAAACAGAAAAAGGCGCTGAAGAGTGGCGCCACAGGATAACAATTTTAGGATAACAAAAAAGAAAGGAAAAGATTATGAAAAGATTTTTGATGACCGTCGTAGCAGTGCTCAGCATGACTATGGCATTTGCAGAGGATGAGAATCTGAACAGCACAAGCAGCATGCAGGCTTATCGCATGGAGGTGAACTACAGCAAGCTTGGTGAAGCCCTCGACCTGACCATCGACCAGATGGAGGCGGTGCAGGATATCCACCGCGAGTTCTGCGCTAACATGATGAGTGTGGCCGCTGCCAACGAAGAGGCTCGTCCGTCAATGATGAAGAACGCCATCAACAACAACCTCCGCTACATGCGTATGGTGCTTGACCGCAAGCAGTACAAGCGTTACCTGCTGCTGCTGAACACTACTCTGGTGAACAGGGGACTCATTTAAGTTAAGAATTAAGAATTAAGAATTAAGAGTTAAGAGTTGTCGCCCGACAATTACGAAAAAGAGAGAGAATTTGTGTTATAAAAACAACCGAAATGGCCGCGTTCCTTGCCGGGACGCGGCTTTTTTCGTGTTTTTTGCTGACAAAAGTCGCGGGAAATCATTTTTTTTATTACCTTTGTGCTCATAACGTAACCACTAATCGACATGAAGAAGATATTTTTCTTATTGTTTCTGTGCATGCTGTCGGCTGTCTGCCGGGCTTCGGGCGACGGGCGGGGCAACCTGCTGAAGATGTCGTCGTATGTTCGCCGGGCGGCCACGGAGTACAGTCAGGAGGCGCGTCGCATGCCAGGCCGTGACCACAGAGGTGCGGAATCAATCTGTGCCTTCGTGCGCATTGCGGGCGACGGGGCTGCCGAACTGTCGCACTATGGCTGTCGCGTGCTGGAACGCTTCGGCGACATCTACATAGCCGACATCCCTACGGACCGTCTGGCCGCGCTGTCGGAGAGCCAGTCGGTGAGCCGAATCGAGGCCAGTGAGCCTTGCACGGTGCTCAACGACACGTCGAGGATGGTGATTGGTGTCAACATGGTGCACGAGGGGGCAGGCACTTTGCCGCAGGCCTTCACGGGCAAGGGAGTCGTGGTGGGTGTTGAAGACATTGGCTTCGACGTCACACATCCCACGTTCTACAGCCGTGACCTGTCGGAATACCGCGTGAAGCGCCTTTGGGACCAGCTCTCTGACGACACGCTGAACAGCACGCTCTATGTGGGGCGCGACTACCAGACGCAGGAGGAGATTCTGGCTGTGGCTCATACACGCGACGGACTGAGGCAGACCCATGGCACGCACACGGCAGGAACGGCCGTGGGCAGCGGCTACGAGGGCCGTTATGGCGGCGTGGCCTTCGAGAGCGACATCTGTCTGATTGGCAATGCCGTGAGCAACAACATTGCTTTGGTGGACAGCGTGAACCGCAAAAAGTACACGTCGGCCACCGATGCGCTGGGCTTCAAGTACGCTTTCGACTATGCCGACTCGGTGGGTAAGCCGTGCGTGGTGTCGTTCAGCGAGGGTTCGCAGATGGATCTCTGGGGCGACGATGTGCTCTTCTTCGAGGTGTTGCAGCAGATGACAGGTCCCGGACACATCATCGTGGCATCGGCAGGCAACGAGGGTCGCAACAAGAACTATATCGACAAGCCTGTTGGAGTGGAGTCGGCGGGAGCCTTCATCCGCGTGGGTAAACCTTATGCCCACTTCATGATCCGCTCTGACAAGCCTGTGGACATACGAATGAAGGCATATTATAGGCGCAACGACCCCGATACCCTCACCTTCGAGACGGAAGGTCTGGTACTGCTGCCCGACTCGGAGCTGGTCGACACTGTCTACACGCGGGGCGGAAGTCAGTATGTCATCGACATGGCCGCCTATCCCTGCGCCTACGACTCGACGAAGATGGTCTACGAGGCTTATATCCTGGGCTCGGCAAAAGACTTCGGAGCCACCATTCCGACGTCGTTCGAGATTGTCGGCACCGATGCCCATGCCGAGTTCTTCTGTCTGGGCGGTGCTCTGTACAATGGCGTGTTCTCCGATCCGACCCTTACCGATGCCATTGCACGCTACAGCGTGTTGGTGCCTGGCGGTGCCCCGTCGGTGGTCTGCGTGGGAGCCACCTCGTACCGCACGCAGATTGTGAACTACGAGGGCGACACGTTGCGCAACGATGAAGGAACGGGCGGCGTGCGAGCCAGTTACAGCAGCGTGGGACCGACATTCTACGAGGGTATCAAGCCCGACGTGATGGCCCCTGGCACGAATGTCATTTCGTCGTACAGCAGCTACTATTTAGAGAACAATCCGATAGCGTCGGATATCCGTTGGAGCGTGGAGCACTTCGACTTCAACGGTCGCACCTATGCCTGGACCAGCGATATGGGAACGTCGATGTCGACCCCCTTGGTCTCGGGCATCATCGCCCTGTGGCTGCAGGCGAAGCCCGACCTGACGGCCGAAGAGGTGAAGGAGGTGTTCAGTCGCACGTGCCGACGCTACGAGAAAGACTGGGACTATCCCAACATCTACTACGGGTATGGTGAGATTGATGCCTATGCCGGCCTGATAGACATCTTGGGACTGGGGAGCAGCATACCGCAGTTGTCGGCATCGCAGCCACGCGGCGTGACCTTCTCGCTCCATGGCGACTGTCTGCGGTTGCATTTCGCCCAGCCCACGCAGCGTCCTACGACCGTAGAGATTTATTCGCTTGCCGGAGTGAGGGTGGCATCGCTGACCCTCGGGGCCGGTGTCACGGAGGAGGAGTGCCGTATGGATGGTCTGGCGCGTGGCGTCTATGCCGTGCAGTTGCGCAGCAGCGAACCGACCGTGCAAGGTTCCACCCTTGTGCGATTGTAGTTTGACCGATCAACCACCTCCTCCTTTCCCCATAAATAGGTATTCGTGCAAAACCTCATTTTTAGGTATTGCACGAATCTTTTTTTCCCCGTATCTTTGCAGTCGAATAGAAGATATAATCTTGTTCGCTAGATAACATAATGTTTTTGTATACAGAAAAAGGCTGTCCGTGAGGATAGCCTTTTTTCGCTTCAAACATTTTGCCGTTACGCAAAAAAACTATACTTTTGCAGGCAAACTTCTTTTCAAGCATGTATACGATGACAAGAAACATCTTCTATATACTCATCTCGGTCGTGTTGTTCGCCGTTGCAGTAACGGCAAGGGCCGACGACGCACCGCTCACTACGCGCCCCTTGTTGCAGGAACTGGGTCGGCAGCTGTTGCAAGGCAAGCAAGGCAGCATCGTGGCCATCAAGCCTGCGACGGGCGAGATTGTCTGTCTGGTGACCAATTCGCCCTCGGGCAGCAACCTCTCTTTGGCCATTGGCACGGCCTACGCCCCCGGCTCCACGTTTAAGACGGCTCAGGCGTTGGTGATGCTTTCCGAGGGATTCATCAGTCCGGAGCAGGTGAACGACTGCAACGGCGGCTTTACCGACGGCAATATCCATGTGGGCTGCCACAAGCACGCCACACCACTGGCCTTGGCCGATGCGCTGGCCTTTTCGTGCAACACGTGGTTCCTCTCCAATTTCATGGCCTTGCTCAACGACGATTTCCTCTATGCCGACCCCAGCGAGGCCATCACCGTGTGGCATAAGTATATGACAAGCATGGGGCTGGGCGGACCGTTGGGTGTAGACTTGACGGGCGAGCGTGGCGGCTTGGTGGCCAACGCTGCCTATCTGAACCGTCGTTACAAGCAGGGATGGGATGCGCGCACGATTCTCTGGGCCGGGATGGGGCAGGGTGACATCACGATGACACCGCTGCAGATGTGCAATCTGGCCGTCACCATAGCTAACCGAGGCTTTTTCTTCACGCCCCATATCCATCAGGCCACGGCATCGAAGCCTTTGGCTGCGCGGTTCAAGCGTCGTAGGCAGACGCTCGTCGGCCGGGATGCCTACGGTCCGGTGATCGAAGGCATGCGCAGAGCGGTGGAAAAGGGCACCTGTACAGCAGCGCGCGCCAGCTATACTGTTTGCGGCAAGACGGGAACGGTGGAGAATGCGGGCAAGGATCATTCTGCTTTCATGGGCTTTGCACCGATGAACGATCCAAAGATTGCCATTGCCGTCTATATTGAGCATGGCGGTTTCGGTTCCGACATGGCCGTACCCATCGCGTCGCTCATCATGGAAATGTATCTCAAGGGTCAGCTTTCGGAAACGTCGAAAGCCAAGGCTAAACGGTTGGCGAAGGTTCGGCTGTTCTAAGTGGATTTCTTGATGGAGAGGGCGGCGACGTAGGCCGTGGTCCATGCCGCCTGGAAGTTGAAGCCGCCCGTCACACCATCGATGTCGAGCACCTCGCCCGCGAAGAAAAGTCCCTTGCGACAGTGGCTTTCCATTGTGTTGGGGTTGATGCTCTTCAGCGAGACACCGCCACAGGTGACAAACTCCTCCTTGAAGGCAGCACGTCCGACAATCTGATACGTGTCGTTGCAAAGGACGTTCACCAGCCGGTTGATGTCTTTCTTTCCCAGTTCGTTCCATCTACTCTGTGCTTTCTCGCTGATACTCCTATCGAGCAGGTAGGACCATAGGCGCTGCGTGAGGTCGAAAGGCGAAGCGTTGTGCACGTGTTTCCCTGCATGTTGCTGCATGCAGGCCGAGAGACGTTGCTGCACATCCTGCTCGCTAAGTCCAGTCCAGTTCACGCTCAGTGGCGACCGATAACCTTGGTCGTGGAGCAGTCGGGCGGCATGGCTCGACAGCTTCAGGATGGCCGGACCGCTCATGCCCCAGTGGGTGATGAGCAGCGGACCGTCGGCACGCAGCTTCGTGCCGGGAATCTGGCAGCTGGCGTTGGCGGCCACGGTGCCCATCAGTGCGCGAAGGGCAGTGTCGGCAATGGTGAAGGTGAAGAGCGACGGCACGGGAGCCTCTATCTGGTGGCCCATCAGCCGGAGCCATTCCAGTCCTTCGGCGCGTGGCGATCCGCCTGTGGTCACGGCAATGGAGTCGTAGTCGTGCAACTCGTCGATGGAACAGATTCGCCGGTTGTTCTCGATGCGCACGCCGTGCCGCCGTGCTTGGTCGAGGAAGCAGTCGATGATGGTGTGCGCATCTTGTGAACGTGGGAACACGCAGTGGTCGTCTTGCGTGGTAAGGGCGACGCCATGACGTTCGAACCAGTCGTAGGCAGCGCGATGGTCGAACACGTTGAACAGTCTTCGCAGCAACCGATGTCCGCGCGGATATACCTGGCTGAGGTCGCTGATGCCCTCGAAAGAGTTCGTACAATTGCAGCGCCCGCCGCCAGAGATTTCCACCTTGGCCAGCACGCGCCTACTACGCTCGAAGATGGTCACGTTCATCTCGGGCATCATCTCTTTCAGGTTGACGGCCAGGAAAAAGCCTGCTGCTCCTCCGCCGATAATGGCTGTTTTCATTTTATTCCGTGCAAATCTAATCATTTTTTTTCTATTTCTTGGTTATTTCGCGAAATAAGTGTACTTTTGTTTCCGAAAATGATTAATCTAATCCAAATATGAAGAAAGTACAGTTGATTCTTTTGTCGCTTGTCACCTCCATCCTGGTGTCATGCGGAACCACGAGCACCGTGCCCGTCACAGGGCGTAAGCATCGGCTCAGCGTGAGCGATGAGTATGTGCTGAGTCTCAGCTCTCAGCAGTATAACCAGTATTTGGCATCGGCCAAGAAATCGACCAATGCCGCTAACACGGCGCTGGTGCAGCGCGTCGGTCAGAAACTGGCCAATGCCGTTGAGACCTATCTGCGCACCCATGGCTTTGCCAACGAAGTGAAGAACTTCGCTTGGGAGTTCAACCTGATTGCCGACAATCAGGTGAACGCGTTCTGTATGCCTGGCGGAAAGATCGTCGTCTACGAAGGAATCCTTCCCGTGACGCAGAACGAGTCCTCACTGGCCATCGTCCTCGGGCACGAGATTGCGCATGCCGTGGCCAAGCATTCGGCCGAGCAGATGACCAAGGAGCAGAACTCCTCGGCACTGGTGCAGCTCGGTGGTGGTGTGCTCTCGGCACTGGGAATGGACAATTCGAGCACGCAGGCCATTCAGGGCATGGCCACGCAGGGACTGACGCTTCTTAACCTGAAGTATTCGCGCGACAACGAGAGCGAGGCCGACTACATGGGACTCATCTTCGCCGCTATGGCAGGCTACGATCCCAACGTCGCCGTCACCTTCTGGCAGCGCATGTCCGCACAGTCGTCGGCTCAGCAGATACCGTGGCTCAGCACGCACCCGTCGGATTCGAAGCGCATCAGCGACATCCAGAAGCACCTGCCCGAGGCTCTCACCTATTATAAGAAATCCACCAGCGGAGTGTCTACGAAGAAGGTCGTCTCCAACAAGGTCAACAGTCTGAAGAAGACCAAGACCTCGAAGAAGAAGTAAGGCTCTTGAATATCTTCAAGCTCATCTTCAGAGCCCCGAGGCCGAACACCGTCAGCGATATGCCAGCCTCTGTGAACCGGTTCTTCTGCCGGAAGAACTATGCTGCGATCACGATGTTCGGCTTTATCTTCACCCACGACCAGGATGATGCCGACCTGCTGAACAACCGGGTGACTTACACCAAGAACCACGAGATGATTCACCTCAGGCAGGCGCAGAGCACACACAATTCGTGGTTTTGCTTCTACATGCGCTACCTGTGGTACGTGCTCACCGCACTGCGATACTCGCGCAAGGTGAGAAATGCCGGTTACTATCTCAATCCGTTCGAGATGGAGGCATATACACACATGTACGACCTGCACTATCTGGACCGTGCTGCGGAACACGGGACGTCGGAGTGGCGGCGCTATGCGAAGATGCCCCTGAGCGACAGGTTCAAACATATCCGTCAGAAAGGCATCGTGTGATGCCGCTCTGCATCGCCCCCCGCACCTCGTGTCCCGCATCTTTGAACAATGAAAAAGAGTGAAACCTAATTAATTGAAGATTATGATCGACTATTTTTCCCAACATTTGTGGCAGATATGGGCCATCGTGGCCTTGGTCTGCCTGATTCTGGAACTCACGGCTGGTGACTTCTTCATCATCTGCTTCTCTATCGGAGCCATCTTCGCGGCCATCAGCGACCCGCTCGGACTGGGTCTTTACTGGCAGATAGGTGTCTTTGCCGTCTTCACGCTGCTCAGTCTCCACTTTGTGCGTCCCTTCGCATTGCGCTATCTGCACAAGGGCGAGGACAACCGCGTGAGCAATGCTGATGCCCTGATGGGCCGTCGGGGCAGGGTAGTGGAGACCATCGAGAAGGGCGGTTTCGGCCGTGTGGCTATCGACGGCGACGTGTGGAAAGCTGTGTCGAAAGCCGCTCACGACATTCCCGTCGGCACCTTTGTCAGGGTGACCGACCGCGAGAGCATCACCATCACTGTTGAAGAAGTCAACGAGTGAGCCTCGCACTCCCCACAAACATCGCAAACCATTAAAAATCAGCAATATGGATATCATGACTTACGTACTGATTGCCATCGTCGTCCTGGTGGTAATCGTTGCCAAGAAGGCACTTGTTATCATTCCCCAGTCGGAAACCAAGATCATTGAGCGTCTCGGACGCTACTACGCAACGCTCAACCCGGGCGTGAACATCATCATCCCCTTCATCGACCGCGCGAAAGAAATCGTCGTGCTTAACCGCGGACGCTACTCTTATGCCAACAGCATCGACCTGCGCGAACAGGTCTACGACTTCCCTTCGCAGAACGTCATCACCAAGGACAACATCCAGATGGAGATCAACGCGCTGCTCTACTTCCAGATTGTCGACCCGTTCAAGGCTGTCTACGAGATTTCGAACCTGCCCAATGCTATCGAGAAGCTGACACAGACCACCCTGCGTAATATCATCGGTGAGCTGGAACTCGACGAGACGCTGACCTCGCGCGACACCATCAACACCAAGCTGCGCGCCGTGCTCGACGATGCCACCGACAAGTGGGGTGTGAAGGTGAACCGCGTCGAGCTGCAAGACATCGTGCCGCCGTCGACCGTGCTCAACGCCATGGAGAAGCAGATGCAGGCCGAGCGTAACAAGCGAGCACAGATTCTGACCTCCGAGGGTGAGAAAGCCGCCGAGATCCTGGCTTCCGAGGGTGAGAAGACGGCCATGATCAACCGCGCTGAGGCTGCCAAGCAGCAAGCCATCCTGCATGCCGAAGGTGAGGCACAGGCACGCATCCGCAAGGCTGAGGCCGAGGCTGTGGCCATCGAGAAGATTACCGAGGCCGTGGGCAAGTCGACCAATCCTGCCAACTACCTGTTGGCACAGAAGTACATACAGATGATGGAAGAGCTGGCCAAGGGCGAACAGACCAAGACGGTCTACCTGCCTTACGAGGCTACCAACATCATGGGCTCTATCGGCGGTATCAAGGAACTCTTCAAAGGGGAGTGATCATGAAGAAACTTCCGATGACGTTCCTTGCCATGATGGTGCTGGCCGTGCTGTTTGGAGCGTGTTCAGAGAACTATTCGCGCGGCGAGAAAGTGGGCACCGTCATTGAGTTTGCGCAGTCGGGACTGTTCTGGGACTCCTGGGACGGTCGGCTCAACCTGACACAGACGGGCATGAATACGGCAGGAGAGCCTTTCACCTTCTCGCTCGACAACGACCGCAACGATCAGGACTCGCTCGTCAAGCTTCTCTACCAGGCACAGATAGAGGGTTGGAAGATTAAAATTAAGTATCACAAGGTGAAAGGCTGGAACTGGTTCGAGAATCGCGGACGCTCCGACTACTTCGTTGACGATGTGACAGTGCTCGACCGCGACTTCGCCAATCCCCTGCGCAATGGCACTGCCCGGCAGGGACATGTCGTCGATACCGTCTACGTTGTCATCGACAAGTCGGAGCTTCGGAATAGACAGTAACGCGGTCACCCTCTCACAAACCTTTCATCTCATCTACATAACTGCCCCAGATCACGACGATGCCAGTCGCCGCGATCTGGGGCAGTTGACGTTTCCATCTCTACTAAGCCGTTATAGCTATTCAGAGAATCACCATAAAGGCGTCTTTTTCATTTTACTTTCTTGAAATTCAACACTACATCGGAACCTATGAGGTGCCAGGTCATCCACGTTGCGGAAAGTTTCAGAACATCATACTTGTTCACCTCAGAAGGCGTCCCGCCATATTGTCCTTCGAAGATAACCAATCGGCGACCATTGTCTGTCAATGCATAGTCACGCTGAACAACCGTATCACCAGCAAAGACATCATACGAATAAATAGTGCACTCGCCACCTGTTGAAGGAGTACCGGGTGTAAAAGTGTACTGCACATATCCCTCAGCGATAACTCCTTCATCGTACACCTGTTCCCAAGTGCCTGCGAGTTGTCCTGTTTGCAATTCGTCATCGTCGCTGCTGCAGGAGGCGAGGGAGAAAGCAGCAAGCATCGCGAAGGCGATAACACAAATCTTCATTGTTTTCATTTTCACCATTTCTTTTCTCTTGTTAATGCTACTACCATTATAAACGCTGCGAAGTGGGAAATCTTGCATCACGGGGCATTCTTTCATTAGAAAGCGTCCCCGTTGGGCCAGGGGAATTGACCTTAAAGTAAGGAAAGGCAGCGTCGGCACTTAAGACCGACGACTGCCCATCGAAACGAGAGAGATTTTTATAGTCAGCCTAATATCCCATTCGCGAGGTATCTACGGCCTTCTTCTGCTTCTCCTTGAAGTTTCCGATGCGGTAGATGGCGGTGAAGGTATAGTTTGTGTAGGGCATCCAGACGCGCATACTGTAGTCTTGATTGGCTATCGTGGAGCGCGTATCGAAGCGAGCGTTCAATATGTTCTCGCCTTTGACCACGAGACTCCACTTGCCGTTCTTCGAGGTGAAGCGGAGCGTAGCATTGAGTTGCAGGAAAGGGTTGATGTCGTAGAGTCCCTGAATGGACTTGGTCTGGCAGAACGGATTGAGGATGAACTGGATGTCGTGCCGCTGAGAGAACTTGACAACGACCATGCCGCCGAGGATGCCTGAGAGGCGGGTGCGGTCGATGGGCAGGTCGAAGAATTGGGTCTTGTCGTGACGATAGAGGGCAGTGGCATTGACGTTACCGTTGAGCCACTGGCCAACACGGAACTGCGCCGAAGCCTGCAGCCCGAAGTAGTTGGAGTAGTCGAAGTTGGTTTCCTTCATGATGACGGCCATGCGGTCCGTAGGCTGGTAGGCCATCTGCACGAAGTAGTCGGGCTCCAGCATAGCGAAGGCGGTGAAGGTGTATTTGCGGTTCAGCTGCCACATCAAGTTGATGTCGTATTTCGACATGGGCTTCAAGTCAGGATTGCCCCATATCTCGCTGTAGGCCGAGGCGTAATAGATGCTGCTCATGGTGCTCCAGTAGCTGGGATAGATGGCTTCGCTGCTGAACGAGAGGTTGAGCATATTTTTCTCGTTGATGTTCCACATCGCATTGAATTGCGGATAAATACGCCACTCGTTCCACTTGGTGGCATGGTATTGCATTCCCGGGCTTTGCCCGCCTACCCGTTGCCTTTCAGCCGTTACGGAGGCCTCAAGGTTCAGCGCCTGTCCAATCTGTTTACTCACACCAACGTAGGCATTCATGATACGCTCGTCATAATCCACATGCGAAGTAGCATCGGGCATGGGTTGTCCGCTTGCATCGAGTGTGGTCTGATAGCTGTTGTTATTGGTGAACTGCGCCTTGCCGCCATAACTCAGTTCCCAGCCTTTCGGTAACGTATGGGTTTGATCGGCAGTGAAGAGCCACTTGCTCACTTTCTGTCGGCTGTCAACATCGAGATTGCGGCTGACGTCATTCAGCCGGCCGTCCAGATGTTGCGTGCGCGGCTCCTGATAGTTGGTGTAGGATATGCCCAGCTGCAGACCGAAGGGTGCGACGTAACTGGCATCCACATTGTGCAGGTAGGTATGTTGGCGCGAGTTCTGAGTGGACTGCGCCGTGCCCGTCGTAGTGTTGGTGGAGCGAGTGCTGTTCCACTGTCCCGTATAGGCCAGGCCCAGCCGGTGGTTGTCGCTGATGGCATAGTCCATGCCGATGTGGTAGTCATGGTCGGTGCCGTCGCTTCGGCTACGGGTCTTATCGTTATATGGTACGCGCTGGCCGTCAAGCGGATGGTTGGCCTCATGCTCCACCTGTCCGTAACCCGTACCATGGGTAAACCTGTACGAAGCGTCGATGCCCAGTTTGCCATGATTATAAATGACGCTGCCGCCTGCATAGCCCGTGCCGTATTTGTGCTGTCGCCAGCCGCCCATCAGCTGGCCGGAGAACTGGTTGATCCCTGCAAAGTCTTTGGTCACGATGTTGATAGCCATGCCCCTCACATGGTATTTCGCAGGAGCCGACGGCATCACCTCAGCCTTGGCCAGCATGGCGGCAGGCATCTGGCGAAGCCGCTCCACCACTTTGTCGGCACTCAGCGTGGTGGGTTTGCCGTTGATGATGAGCGTCACGGCCCGACCAGAGAACATGATGGTGCCGTCTATCTCGCTCACGCCGGGAATGCTGGTCAGCGCATCGTAGGCATTGTCGGCTGGATAGGCTTCCAAAAGCATGGACATGTTATAGACAAGATGCCCATTCTCTGCTTTGACATATTGGCGTTCACCTTTTATCTGGACACCACTTAGGGTGTATTTCTCGGGCTTCATCCGTATTGTTCCTACTTCAGGCTGTTCACATATCTTGTAGACGGTCTTGTAGCCGACGTATGAGATACGGGCTAATATCGTGGACTGTTCGTAGGGAATGGCGAAGTAACCGCTTTCGTTGCTGACGCCGCCACTAAGCAGCGCGGAGTCAGCTGGATTGAGGATCGCTACGTTCGCGTATGCCATTGGTTGGCCTTGCTCATCAATGATGGTGCCCGTCAGGTGTCGGTCGGTCTTGTGGGTACACTCCACATAGATCTCGCGGTCATCGGGTTTCACGGTCATGCGGACGGGATAGAAGCCGATCATCTGCTGGATGGCATCGGGCAGACGCTTGTTCTTGATAGTGGTAGTGATGCGGAAGTCCTCCAATTCGTTGTAGAGGAAGTTGATGACATAAACCTTCTGCTCGTTGTTCAACTGGAGCAGGGCATCGCTGAGCGACACATTATTATATATGTGGCTGACACGCTGTGAAAAGGTATCGAGAGGCATCCAAAGGATGCACGCCATCAGCGTCAAAGTATATAGCGTGCGTCTCATCTTACCACCAGTTTATTATCTTCCATGCCGATATTCACGGCCTCGAAGGTGTTCAACTTCTCTACTACACGCGTAAGGCTGTCTTCGCGTTTCCAAACGAAATGGAAACGAAGCTGGCGGGCCGCTTCATTCTCAAACTCCACCTGTACACCATGGGCGGCAGCAATGGCAGTGAGCATGGAGTCGAGCGGCACATTGTTGAAGACGTAAGGAGCCTCACCTTCCACCTCTCTCCCTGGGAGAGGGGAGTGGTTAGACTTGCTGACGGAATCTTCTGCTGTAGTGTTATATACTCCTCTCTCCTTGGGAGAAGGGCTGGGGGTGAGGCTCCATATGGCGGCGAAGGCGATGCCCGAAGCCAAAAGCACACCGATGAAGGAGGCTGCAACTTTGTGAGTGAAGAGGTAAGCGTGGAAACGGGGCTTACGCATTCCCGACGTTCCGTCGCCTACCTGTAGCTTTTCTCCTTCGTTGAGGGCATCCAGTTGCTTAGCATGACAAGCTGCAAACTTCTCCCATTCGGCCTCCACGTCCGGGGTGTCGTTTTTAAGCGCGTCGTGCATGAAGGCACGTTTAGCAAAACCAAGTTGCTGTACAAGCTGGCGCATCTCGTCGGCGAGTATCTCCTTCATCTGCTCGTCGGTCATTTGCTCGGGGTGGTCTTGTAATTCCAGAAGCCACTCTATACGCTGTTGCATATCATGCGACTTTTTCCTTGCCTCGGCATGGTCCATACAAGTATGGCCTCTGCTCTCGTCTTCATGAAAACGTTCTTCGGTCATCATATTGCTTTTGAGTTTGAATTGAAATTCGTCGCCGCAGTATTGCGCGTAGCGAAATACTTTCTGATTTTCTCCATAGTCTGCCTCAGGTGGGTGTGGACGGTCTGGCGGCTGACGTTCAGCGCTTCGGCCGCTTCCTGGCAGGTCATCTCTTGCAGATAGCGCAGTCGGAAAATCTCGATGCTCATTGGCGGCAGACAGTCCTGCAAATAGCGCATCAGTTCTTCCATCTGCATTTGCTCTTCCACTGTATCTTTGCTGACGAGTGCGTCGCCGTCGTCTGTGAGCAGACGCGCGAAGCGCTCTTTCACCTGCTTGTGTCGCAACACATTCAGGCAGCGGTGGCGCACGCTTGCCAGCAGGAACGCCCGTGCATTGTCTGTTCGCACAATGGTTCTGCCACTCAGCAGATTGGAGAACACATCGCTCACCACGTCCTTGCTCTCCGCTTCGTCGAAAAGCAGCGTAAGTGCCAGATGATACATCTCGGTGTAGTGTGTCTTGAACAGACTTTCAACATCTTTTCGTGTCATACACTTACAATACAGTTCAGACGAAGAAAGTGTAAAGCGGAAATGCGATTTTTTTCAATTCAAACTCAATTTCTTTTAGAGGTGTCTTTCTTTCCAAAACTTGCGAGGATGCCACATTCTTGAAGAACTTCTCAAAAATGTGGCATCCTCGCAAGTGAAACGAACCGTTTTTATGATGTCATCTTATCGCTAGTTTCATTACGACACCACTTCTTTCCCGAAGGGCGACAGAGCCAGCTTGGCCAGACGGAAATGCATCTTACCGAACGGTATGCCGATGATGGTGATGTAGAACACGATGCTGAAGAGGATGTGTGTGAGCCATATCCAGATGCCGCCCACGAAGAACCACAGCACGTTCATGAACAGGTTGAGGCAACCCGTCTGCTCCTCTTTCTTCCTCACTTCCGAGCCGAAGGGCCACAGAGCCAGTATGCCCAGCTTGAAACTCTGCAGGCCGAACGGTATGCCGATGATTGTAATCATCATGGCCAATCCGCTCAGCAGATACTCGATGGCAATCTGCAGACCGCCAAAAACCACCCAGATAATGTTTCCTAATGTCTTCATTGCGCGTTCTTATTTATAGATGTTACTGTCTGTTAGACGAAAAGAGAGGCCCGAAGGTTGCATCGGCGCAGCTTCTTTTTGTTCATTTGGATAGAATGACCGCCTTGATGGTTCATGTTTCGCTTTTTTTTCTTATCTTTGCACCGACAATGTAAACCATTAAAAAAGAAGGATATGGAAATAACAATTGGTTCGATTATCATCGGTATCATTGCCGGGTTCATTGCCGGCAAGTTCATGCGTGGCGAAGGCTACGGTTGTCTGTGGAACTGCGTCCTGGGTATTGTCGGCGGTTTCGTCGGCGGAAAGCTGCTCGGATGGCTCGGTATCACGTGGGGCGGCACGCTTGGTGCTGTTGGAACGGCCGTCATCGGTGCCGTGGTGGTGCTCTACATCGCCTCTGTGGTCAGAAAGAAGAAGTAAGACAAAAAGACACGAAGAACCCCGTCGGAAGGGAGTCCTTCGTGTCTTTTTCTTTTATCTATCGCTTTAGTAGCCTTCGGTGGTGCTGCCACCGCCGTAGATAAACGTGTCTTCAAGGTCCGTTCCAACGCTCGTCAGGCTTCCTACCAGCAGAACCGTTCCTTCTATCATTTGCTTCACGCGTATCTCGGGTTTCAAATACGTTTTCTTCATGATGATTTCTCCTTCTTATTTAATGATTACCTTTTTTCCTTTATAAAGATAGATGCCTTTCACCGACGGCTTGCTTGCGAGCTGACGGCCGTCGAGCGAGAACCAAGCGTCGGTCTCAGCTGTGTTGTTTCCCGATACTTCATTGATCGAGGTGGTCTCGTCGTCGAAGTCAAGAACGACGCTGCGAGCACCTGCGGCCAGGTCGCCGGCAGTGATGCCTTGCAGCCTGAAATAGGCGCGGAAGGCACCGAGCGTCATCTTGGCACTGGGGAAGAAGAGCGTCTTGTTGTCACCGAGGTAGAGCATCGTCCGGTCTTCGCCTTCGATGTTGTAGGGCGAGAAGATTCCGCAGAAGGTGACCACGCTCTCTTCGCCGCTGACGGTGTTGGGGGCAGCAATGTCGTTATTGGCTTTGCTGATGGTCACGTTCTCGAACTTTGGGTCGTAGCTGTTGACGGTAGTGGTTTTCCATTTCACCATGTACGGTTTGCCGGCTTCGATGGCATCCACGGCATTGCCGAACTTCAGCGTCAGTTTGCCGTCGGCAAACGAGGCCGATGAAAGGGTCTTCACCGTAGCACCTTCTAATGGCGTGCCGACGAGAGTGCTGAGCGAGAAGGGCAGGCACAGCGTGTTCCATCTCCCGTTTTTCCAGATGGCACGGCCTTTGAGGAAGACGGCAGGGGTTTCTGTCCCGTCGTTGCTGCTGAGGATGCTGCTGTTGTCGCTGTTGTCGCTGAGGATGATGGCTCCGCAACCAGAACATTTGCCGTCTATGAGCGTGTGGCTGCCGCCGGCCTGCAGGTTGCACCATTTACAGTTGCCCTTGTGCTGGTCGAGCTCACAGGTGTAGGTGGTCGATTCCTCGTGCGTGCAAGGCTCTATCTTTGCGTAGGAGCGATACTTGCAAGCTTCAACGCGCTCACCGTTAGAGAACCATTTGAGTTTATATTCTTCATCCTCGGAGCCGATGTTGCCGGCATAGACGGCCATCTCGTTGCCAAGTTCGAGAACGAAGCCTGTGTTATTCTCCCACTCGATGTTGTCGCCAGGACCGATGGCGCGGTTGTTCGTGCCGCCTTGCGTGCCGGCTGAGGCTATCACCGTGCCGCCCGAGATATAGTTCTGTCCACCATAGCCGCTATCGCCGTCACCGCCGCCGATGCCCGCAGCACCCGGTGCTCCTGTGGCAGTCACAGAGCCGCCGGTGATTTTGAATATGCCGCCGCGGGAGTTTTCGCCGCCGCCGATGCCGGCACCGTATTTGCCGCCGGTGGCATACACTTCACCACCGCTCACTTCCACTTGGGCACCGCCGCCGTTCTGACCGCCGCCGATGCCAGCACCATATTCGCCGCCATTGGCCCTTACCATGCCGCCATATACAAGAACCATCGCAGCGTCGTCCGAATTTGGGCTATACTGTTCGCCGCTGCCGATGCCGGCGCCTTTCGAGCCGCCTGTGGCATAGAGCTCACCACCATAGACTTCCACTCGGCCGCCTTTGCCGCCCCAATTGCTTGCATAGGCCGTGGGGTCATAGCCACCGCCGCCACCCACGCCGGCCGCTTCGTCGCCGCCCTGGGCCGTCACCTTGCCACCGTAGAGGAAGAATTTGCCACCGTGGTTGCCTCTCTCTCCATAACCTGCGCCACCGCCGATGCCTGCACCATCCTCACCGCCTGTGGCCGTCACGGTTCCGCCATACACGGTCACCGTGCCGCAAAGATTGGTATTCTCTTCGATGCTTTTCGCTCCCGATCCGATGCCTGCACCGTATTTGCCGCCTTTGGCCGTCACTATGCCGCCATGGATGACCAGGTCGCCAGCAGCCTTCTCAACACCTTCTTCCGTGGCGCTGCCGATGCCGGCGGCACCATTATAATCGTTGATGGCATTAAGAAAACCCCCGTCGGCGCGCTGGCTGTAGATGCTGAGCTTGTGGCCCGCCATCAGCCTCACGCCGCCCGTCAGGGAGAGCGATACCAAGTCGGGGATGATAAGGTGGACGTCAGTGCCCTGGACGACAAGCGACCTGTACGCAGAGGGGTTCGTCACCACATACCAGCCGTCGTAGAGGGCCAGCCAATCGTTTTCGCTGCTGCCGTTGATGGCTGTGTAGGAGCTGCAAGTCTTTTCGGTGGTCACCACCTTTGTTCCGTCCCAGCTGCGCTCCATGTAGGAATAGCTTTCTTGCGCCCATGCGCCCTGTACGGCTCCTGCCATCAGTAGCAGGGTGCCGATGAAATGTTTCTTGATTGTTTTCATTGTTTTTCTTTTTCCTTAATTCCGCAACACTA
>DEJE01000027.1 GCA_002353205.1 Prevotella sp. UBA2756
TTCGTCGAACTCACGTTAAATACGTAATTTTGCCATGCAGATATGAAACACCACGAACAATTAGTCAACGATGCGGTGACGCTGCTCAGCAAGCTCATCGCCACTCCAAGCGTCAGTCGTGACGAGGCTCTGGCGGCCGACATCATGCAGCAGACGATCACCGAGACCTATGGTCTGACGTGCCGTCGTGAGGCTAACAACGTGTGGATTGAAGACCCGCACCACGACGACAGCCGTCCCACGGTGCTCCTCAACGCCCACATCGACACGGTGAAGCCTGTCAGCAGCTGGACTCGCGACCCCTTCGCGCCCACCATCGAGGGCGACACGCTCTACGGACTGGGCAGCAACGACTGCGGCGGCGGGCTGGTCAGCCTGCTGCAAGCCTACCGCGTGCTCATCGAGAAGCCGCAATCCTACAACCTCGTCTTCCTGGCATCAGCCGAAGAAGAGGTGTCGGGGCGCGACGGCATCGAGCGTGCGCTGCCCCTATTGCCCCCTGTCAGCGTGGCCATCGTGGGCGAACCGACGGGCTTGCAGCCCGCTATTGCCGAGAAAGGGCTGATGGTTCTCGACGTCTGGGCGCGCGGTGTGTCGGGACACGCGGCTCGCAACGAGGGTGTGAACGCCATCTACGAAGCCATCGACGACCTGCTGTGGCTCCGTTCGCACCGTTTCCGCCGAGAGAGCGAGTTGTTGGGTCCCACGCTGATGAACGTCACGGTGATCGAGGCGGGCACGCAGCACAACGTCGTACCCGACACCTGCCACATGGTGGTCGACATCCGCACGAACGAATACTATCAGAACGAATTCGTCTACGAGCACATCCGCAAGCACCTGAAGAGCGAAGTGAAGGCGCGCTCCTTCCGTCTCCACTCCTCGCGCATCGATCCTGCCCACCCGCTCGTGCGCCGTTGCGAAGCCATGGGCATGCAGCCGTTCGGCTCGCCGACGCTTTCGGACCAAGCCCTCATGTCGTTCCCGTCGTTCAAGCTCGGTCCCGGCGAGAGCAGCCGCTCCCATTCGGCCGACGAGTTCATCCGCATCTCCGAGATCCAGCGGGCCATCGAGGTCTACATCGACCTGCTCGACGGTGCTCAGCTTTGACACCGTTTGTCAGGAAAAACTACCGTATTTTTCTGCATGGATTTTTGATCGTTCTAGAAAGACGATTCGTTCTTTTGCGGTAAAAAATCCAAACGAAATCATCAAAAAAATCTTCTTCTTTTTCAAAACGGCTCATTTTACATCGCGAAATGAGCCGTTTTGCTTTCCAAAATGACGCATTCTGCACTCCGAAATGGCTCATTTCGGAGTGTAAAATGAGCCATTTTGGAAGTGCCGGAAATGTAAAGAAAAGACAAGCTGCTTGTTTTCAGACGCTTACAACTTTCGCGAGAATCGCTTGTACGCGTCCGTTGGATTATAATTTCAGAACGATGGCCTTCACAGAGGCTTAAATCGCACTTTTCGTCCGCTTTTTTCATAATCAAAAAAGGCTGCCTCACGGTAGCCTTTTTCATCATACAAATCTAAATACCTAAAACTAATAACCTAATCCTTTATGAATGAATACGCTGCAAAGGTAAAGGGAAACGGCGTTTGCTGCAATTATTTTCAGCAAACGCCGTCATTTGTTCTGCGAACAGCCTTTTCCTAAAACGAAGCTACCTGACAATCACCTTGCGGTGGCCTTTCACATAGACGCCACGGGGCAGTTGCCGCGAGGTGTCTACACGTCGGCCGTCGAGCGTGAACAGCGCATCCGGCGCGTCGTCGGTCTCGCTTTCCACTCCCTCGATTGCCGTATCCACGCCGTACTCTTTCATCGAGAAGAGCGCTTCCACGGCCTTTCCGGTGTTGGGATCGAAGAGTCCGTGGTTGTACCAAGGCTCGTAGACGTGGTTGTTGCACGGGTTTTCCTCGGGGAACCAGTAGAGCAGTCCTCCGACGTGGTCCATGTCCTTGATGAGCGCCACCAAGTCGTCGAGGAACTTCTTCTGTCCTTCGGCCGAGGCGGGCCATGTTGAGGTGAAGTTATACCTGGCGTTCTGCGGATACCAGTTGTTGTAATATCCCGTCTCCACGATGATTACCGGTTTGTCGGCGAAAGTTGCCTTCAGGTTCTGCAGCGTTGTCTTCAGCGTGGCGAGGTTGTTGTGCCATTCGGGGTAGTAGCTCAGTCCGATGATGTCGTAGTCCACGCTGGCCAGCCGCTCGTAGATGCCCTTCGTGGTGCTCCAGTTGCCGGCGCGCTCGGTGTGGATGATGACCTTTGCCGCCGGACATTCCTGGCGACAAGCCTCGATGGCCTTGCCGAGCAGCGTGCGGAAGCGGCTCCAGTTGGCGTCGTTGTTGGTGTAGCACTTCTTGGGCGAGCTCGTTCCCTTGGGCCCCCAGAGCATGCCGTAGCTGATTTCGTTGCCCGTCTGTATGTAGTCGGGTGTGGCGCCAGCGGCTTTCAGTTGTTGCAGACAGTCGCACGTGTAGTCGTAGACCTGCTGAGCGAGCTGCTCATCGTTAAGCGTCTTCCATGCTTCGGGCGTCCACTGGTTCGACGGGTCGGCCCATGTGTCGCTGTAGTGGAAGTCGAGCATCAGCTGCATGCCGGCCTCTTTCACCCGTCGGCCGAGGGTCTTCACGTAGTCAAGGTCCTGCACCACGCCCGTGGCACCCGTGGGATTGACGAACAGCCGCACGCGGACGGCGTTGAATCCCGCCTCATCGCGCAGGAAGGGGAGCATCTCGCTGATGCGGTTGCCCTGCATGTCGTAGTAGTTCACGTTGGCCGCCTCATAGCGTGGCAGCATCGAGAGGTCGCCCCCCACGAGTTTCTGCCCCTGCATGGCGACGGCCAACAGCATCATGATGCCTGTGAGCATCGAACGTTTCTTCATTTTTACCTTTCTCCTAACGTTGTTCCAAGTTCAAATCAGATGTTCGGCGTGTCCCACACCTTGGTCTTGGTGCATTTCACGTCCTGCGTCAGGCGCCCTACGCGCAGCGTGAAGTCGCCCTCTTCGAGCGTCCATCGTCCGTCGGCACCCACGAAAGCCATGCTCTTGGCAGGCAGCTGGAAGCTGACGGTCTGCTGCTGTCCGGGCTCAAGGCTCACCTTCTGGAAATCGCGCAGGCGCTTGTTGTCGGGCACGATGGAAGCCACGATGTCGCTGGTGTAGAGGAGCACGGCCTCCTTACCGGCGCGGTTGCCCGTGTTCTTCACGTCGACCGTCACGTTGAGCATGTCGTCGGCCGTGAATGACGTTCTGTCTACGCGGAGGTTGGAGTATTCAAAGGTGGTGTACGACAATCCGTAGCCGAACGGCCACTGCAGCGACACCTTCGCATCGTAGTTGTAGGCACCGGCCATCGTGCCGACCTCCTCGCTCACCTTATAGTCATAGGTGTTGAGCGAGTTGATTTCGCGCGGGTAGGTGTAGGGCATCTTGGCCGAGAAGTTGGCGTCGCCTGCCAGCAGGTTGGCCAGCGCGTCGCCACCATAGTTGCCGGGAATGAGGATGTCGACGACGGCCTTGGCCAGCGGTTCTATGTCGGCAATGAGTCGCGGACGGCCCTCGTTGAGCACGAGGATGATGGGCTTGCCGGTCTTGGCGAGCGCCTTCACCAGGTTGCGCTGGTTTTCCGAGAGCCAGAGGTCGGTCAGGTTGCCGGGCGTCTCGGTGTAGGAGTTCTCACCGATGGCGGCAATGATGATGTCGGCCTGCGCGGCAGCGGCGACAGCCTTGTCGATCTGCGGCTCGTTCTCGTCGTAGTAGGCACCCTCTTCGTTGTAGGTCACGCCCTGTTCGAGGATGATGTTCTCCTTGCCATACTTGTTGCACAGTGCCTTGTAGATGGTGTTGTATTTCTCTGAGAGGTCCTCAGCCTTCGAGCCCTGCCATGTGTAGCTCCATCCACCGTGCAGGCAGCGCATCTGATTGGCGTTGGGGCCTGTGAGCAGGATTTTCTTTCCCTTGGCCAACGGCAGGATGTTGCCCTCGTTCTTCAGCAGCACCTCGCTCTCCTCGGCAGCTTTGAGGGCAGCCTGGGCGAACTCCTCGCCTCCGAATTTCTCGTAACCTTTGCCGCCGGTGTTCGGTTCTTCAAACAGTCCGAGACGGTATTTGGCGCGCAGGATGCGGCGCACGGCATCGTCGATGCGGCTCATCGGCACCTTACCCTCGTTGACCAGCTCCTTCAGCAGGATGCAGAACTCCACGCTGTAGGGGTCCATCGACATGTCGATACCGGCATTGATGGCGATGCGGATGGCGTCTTTCTTGTCCTTGGCTACCTTTTCGCGACTGAAAAGATTGTTGATGTCAGCCCAGTCGGTCACCAGGAATCCGTCCCACTGGAGGTCTTCCTTCAGCCACTTCGTCAGGTATTCGTAGCTGGCATGCACGGGGACGCCGTTGATGCTGGCCGAGTTGACCATCATGGTGAGCGTACCGGCCAGGGCGGCAGCCTTGAACGGCTCGAAATACTTCTCCCTGATCATCTGCGGCGAGAGATAGGCCGGTGTGCGGTCCTTGCCCGTCCAGGGTGCGCCGTAAGCAAAATAGTGCTTCGTGCTGGTGCCTACGTGGTAGCGGTCGATGTGGTTGTTGTCCTCGCCCTGGTAGCCTTTGATTTCGGCAACCACCATTTTCGAGTTCAGGATGGCGTCCTCGCCGAAGCTCTCGTAGACGCGTGGCCAGCGCGGGTCGCGACTCAGATCGACCACGGGATTGTAGACCCACGGACAATTGGACGCGCGGCTCTCGTAGGCTGTGATCTCTGCTCCGCGGAAGGCGAGCTCGGTGTTGAACGAAGCGCCGATATTGATGGGCTGCGGGAAGAGCGTTCCGCCCTGTGTATAGGTGACGCCGTGGTTATGGTCGAGGCCGTAGATGTCGGGGATGCCGATATATTTCATCGACTTCTTCTGTATGATGCCGATCCAGTTTCTCCATTGTTCCACGGTGGCGGCGCGCGTTCCCGGCGCATTCAGGATGGACCCCACCTTATACTTGGAGATGATTGTGTCGAGCATCGTCTCGTTGAGCTGCCACACGCGCTTCGTGTCGCCCTGGTAGATGTCAACGGGATAGCTGCCGAGACGCTCGATGATTTCCTTGTCCGACTTCTTCAGCAGCGACTCAACCTCCTTGGTCGGGGCACCGTACTGCTGCAAGACGGAGCGAACCTTGTCGCGGTCCACCTTCGCGTTCTCCACTTTCATGTTGCCGAGCACGTCGAGGTTCAGCTCGAGCATCTGTCCGATCTTCTCGTCGAGCGTCATCTTCGACAGAGTTTTCTCAACCTTGGCCTCCAGTTCCGCATCGCGGGGAATGGCCGGCTTCGTGCTGCCCTGAGCCCATGCTCCGCAGAGCGAACCGGCCAGCACCATTGTCATGATTGTTTTTTTCATTCTTTATTTATTTATGTTATTCCTTTAAAATCGTTTCCTTATTGTACTATCTTCCCATACAGGCCTCACTTGTACTTCTTCACCCTTTCGTCGTTGATCACTCCGCTCCAGTTGAGGCCGAAAGCGAAGTCGTAGACATTGCCGTCGGCATCGCGATAGCAACGCATGTCGCGCGGCACGTCCTCGAGCTGTTCCTCTACGGTCTTCATGTCGGCGGGCATCTGCATGGGCAACAAGGCCGAAGGTTCGCTCTTGCCGCTGATGATGTCGAGCAGAGCCTGATGCTGCACGTTGAACGAAATGAGGATGACGTCTGCCTGCGGCTCTATCTCTGCCAGCACGATGGGGCGTCCTGTCTCAATAATGACCACGACGGGCTTCTGTCCCATGGCCTTCTTCGTGTCGGCCACCATCACCATGTCGTCGCGGTTGTAGGTTTTCACCGTCTTTCCCTTGAAGCTGCGGTTGGTGGTCGACTCCATCGGGTCGCCGCCAGCTATGCTCACGGCACGCGCATCGGCAGCGGTATAGTCCTCATACTGCAGACTGAAGGGCACGTATCCGTTGCCACCCTGCTTCACGTCGTCGGTGCTGTAGCCGACACCAGTGCTGGGCTCCTCGATGAGACAGATGGCGAAGTCGGCCTGTTCGGGCGTATCCACCACGTCGAAGTATTTCCTGACCAATGCAAGGTCGATGGGCTCCACGGTCTTCTCTTCCGAAACGCCGCCCCACATGCCGGGGATGGCTGGGAAATGGCGCTTGGGGACGTACACCTTCTTCCTGTCTTTGACGGGGAGCGCCGTGGCATGGTTCTTCAGCATCACCACCGATCGGAGCTGTGCTTCATAGCCTTCTTTCATGAACTCGGGCTTGCCGACGACCGTCTCCGTCACCGCAGGATCGAGATAGGGATTCTCGAACAGTCCGACGCGGAACATATTGAGCAACAAACGGCGGGCCGAGAGCTCGAAACGCTGGCGTGCACTCTCCTCTCCGAATTCCTTTGCCCACATCTGGTAGGCTTCGATGACAGGCCCAATCTCATTGTTGCCGCCAAACTGGTCGACGCCAGCCAGCAAAATCTTGTAGTGACGCTCGGCCTCTGTCAGCGCCTCAACGCCCCATGGCTTGCCACCGCGCGGGCTGTCGAGCACCTTCATGTCCTTCGTGATGCCCCAGTCGGTGCAAACCACGCCCTCGAAGCGTGCCTCACCGCGCAGTTGCTGTTCTATCATCCACTTGCTGAAGCTTCCGCCCACGTTCTCGCCCGACGGATCCTGATTCCACAGGATGCTATAGATGGGCATTACGGCCGAGGCCATCAGCGTTCCGCCGTCGAGTTTGAACGCACCGTCGACGAAAGGCCGTTTGTGCATGGCGAGATTCTTGCCTGGATAGACGGCGTACTTGCCCGAAGCGAAGTGCGAGTCGCGCCCACCCTCTTGCGCACCATAACCATACCAGTGCTTCACCATGGCGTTAACGCTCTTCATGCCCCATCCTTTCGTCTCGGGTGTGGTCTGAAAGGCATCACAATAGGCACGCGCCATGTCGGTGGCCAACTGCGGGTCTTCGCCGAAGGTGCCGTTGAAGCGGAACCATCGTGGTTCGGTGGCGATGTCCACCTGTGGCGATAGTGCCGTGGCAATGCCCAGGGCACGGTATTCTTCCGATGCAATCTCTCCGAAGCGGTGCACCAGTTGCGGGTCGAAAGTGGCAGCCAGACCGAGCGATGTCGGCCAGAGCGATATTTGTCCACCGGCGCCTGCATTGAACTCGGTCGTTGCCTTTGCCTCGTGGCGCGGGTCAGAACTGGTATTGGCAGGGATGCCGTGGTCGAGCCCCTCGACGAAGGCCTGCATGTTATTGTTCCAAGCTGCCGCCACTGCCGGACTCTCCACGCCCGTCACCAGGACAGCGCGCAGATGGTCGTCGCGCAAGAAACGCTTCTGGTCGTCGCTCAGCGCCGAAGCCTTCGCACCACTCTCGTCGAACGCCTTGCCGCCGTAGGTGGACGCTCCGAAGCCCATACGATCTACCATAGGCACCGACTGATGGCTGCTGTAGAGCATCAGACCGGCAATCTCTTCCACAGAGAGCTGTCGGGCCAAGTCGGCTGCGCGCTCCTGTGCCGTGAGACGCCAGTCCTCGTAGGCGTCGAGCGAATCGTTTCTGTTCAGGTCTTTGAACACATGGCCGTCGATATGGAGCAGCTTCACACCCGACTGCGGCGAATAGCCCAGCGTGGGGCCGTCGGTCTGATCCACAAACTCAAACGGGCTGTCGTCTTGATCAGACAGTCCCGTTGTGCTGCATGCGGTAGTACCCATCAGCAGTATGCCGGCAAGGGCAAAGATATAAATATTCTGGTTGTATTTCATAGGGGTGTAGTTTTATCACGCGAAAAGAAGAAGGAAGAGCTATCCGCCGGACAGCATCTTCACTTCGTCCAGATTTTTACCTAAGGTTTGAGCAATCTGCTCCACGGTCTTGCCTGCATCAAGCAGCATTCTGACTGTGGTTCGCAGCATGTCCTGCTGCTCGGTAAGCTGTGCTTGTTTTTCTTCGAGCAGAGCTTTCTGCTCGGAGAGCTGAGCTTTCTGCTCTGTCAGCTGGGCCTGCTTTTCTTCTAGCTGGGCCTTTTGCTCCGTCAGTTGGGCCTTCTGCTCAGTCAGCTGGGCCTTTTGCTCTGT
>DEJE01000017.1:0-18686 GCA_002353205.1 Prevotella sp. UBA2756
ATGATAGTTGCGGATTTTAGGCTCAACAAACCTCATCAGTAATGTGATGGTTTCTGTTGCCATAACAACTTCGGGCTCTCATTGTGGAGGATTTATGGGACACGGAGATAATTCAAATACAACACTGCAGGATTGCCTCTTTAATGGCTCCATCACAGGAGGCAGCAGTGTCGGCGTATTGTGGGGTTGGAGTAATTATTCCACAACAACCATGATGAACTGTCTGGAAAATGGTACTTATACCAATTGCACCTTTGATCCTATATTCAAAACATATAGTAGCGGTAAAGCAGTAGTGACGAATACTTATTATGTAAATGGAAGTTCAAGCTACGGCACGAAAACTACTGCTGAAGACCTGGCCGACGGTACGGTTACAGAAGCACTGAATGACAGACGCGTTGGTAATAGTGCTCCTTGGACGCAGGATGAAGAGACCCATCAGCCAACACTGAAGATGATTAGTCTCATCGAACCGGGAACACCAACTGCCATCCATGAGCTTCCGCAGCAGAAGGTTCAGAACAACGACTGGTACTCTCTTGACGGAAGAAAGCTCAACGGTCGTCCTACCGAGCGGGGCATCTACATCCACAATGGACGTAAGGTGATCATGAAATGATTGAAGAAACAGAGAGAGCTGGCACCATGATAGTGTCAGCTCTCTTTATTCTGCATGACGTTTTGAATTTTATTGACAAATAACTCATTTTTGACCTCTGAGAATGCCGTCTTTCTGAAATAAAAGTCAGACGGCCGCAAATACGCGATTCTCGCGAAAAACGCTAAAGGACTGGAAACAAAACACTTGCGTTTTATTGACACTTTCCTCGTTTCCCAAAAGGGCCTTTTCACTCTACAACGAGAGCCTTCTGACACTCCCATAAGGCTCTTTTCACTTACTCAAAAGGCCCTTTTCGGGGAGCAAAATGGCTCATTTTGGAATGTAAAACGGCTGTCTTTGCAAAACAAGGTGATTATTATCGTGATCGAAAACGCCTTTTTGTGCTTTTCGTCTTCCTAGAATGAAGAAAAATCCATGCACAATTTATGAAGGAAAAATGTTTACGATTGCAGTCTTCGGCCTAAATGATAAATGACAAATGACAAAAGATAAAGCGGTACTTCGCATCTATCAGAGGTGAGAGGTGGGTGGTGTGAGAATGCTGCTTGATTGCCCGAAACAAATGTGAATATCGAAGGGGTCACGATAGCATGATTGCTGTGAAGATGCGACCTGAACGGATGCCCAGACGGCGAGCAGAGAAGAAATCGTCGTAGCGCTGGTAAGTACAGATGCCGCTGTCAATGATATTCCCAGCGAGCAGTCCGGCTTTCAGCAACTGCCTGCGATTGCAGCCGGGCAGGTCGATATGCCACTTCTCCGATGGGCTGCCATCGCCATCGGTATAGCCTGTGGAGACAACGGGATAGAGCCGCGAGATGGCAGCCATGTCGAAAATGGCATCGGCAAAGGCCTGCCACACCTCATCGCCCACCTCGAAACTCTCAAGAGAAATACCCGGTCCGATGACAGCACGCAGGTCCCACGGCTCACAATCGTAGACATCGGTCAGCCGTCGCACGGTCTGCTCGGCGATGCGGGCCACTGTTCCGCGCCATCCGGCATGGACGGCAGCGCCCACATGCTGCTTGCGGTCATAGAGAAGGATGGGAATGCAGTCGGCCGTTGACACGCCGATGCACACGCCTGGAAGGTTCGTTGCGATGGCATCGACGCCTTCCAGTTTTTGTTGCCGCTCGGTATCATTCAGGGTGAGGAATTCCTCATCCACGCAGACCATCTTCGTTTCGTGAGTCTGATGCGGATACACCAGTCTCCGCTCATCTATCTGAAGCAGTTGGCAGAGCTGTTTCTTGTTCCGCGCAATGGCTTCCTCATCGTCGCCGCAATAATGATTGATGTTGAAGTCGGCGTAGTTGCCGATGCTGGCACCGCCGTGACGCGTCGTACTGAACGCCATCACGCCCGTCCCGAGGTCATACTTCAAAAGCTGTGGCATCATTGTTAACATCGCCTCCTGTTCTTTGCGCGACAGAGCAAACCGTTCTTCACTCTTCATTCTTCACTCTTCACATTCCTCTATTTCGTAGTCGTCGAGCTCCTCTATCTCATCCTCGTCGACAAACTCCACCATGTCCTCGCCTTCGTCGACCAGTTCCTTGGCAAATTGGCTCATGTCCTTGTCGCGGTGTACGAGCGCTTCGGCCGAAGTGATGTCCTGCAGTTTGTTGCTCTCGCTGTTCAGCTCAGCCCAGAGGATGTCCTTCAGCGTGTTCAGGCCGTAGCCCGTCACCGACGATATGAACACCACGGGGAGGTCGTCGGGCAGCGTCTCGCGCAGCATGTCCATCAGTTCGTCGTCGAGCAGGTCACACTTGGTGACAGCCAGCACGCGGTGCTTGGCCAGCATCTCGGGGTTGAACTGCCGCAGTTCGTTGAGCAGGATCTCATACTCCTTCTTGATGTCGTCGGTATCGCCCGGCACCATGAAGAGCAGGAGCGAGTTTCGCTCGATGTGTCGCAGGAAGCGCAACCCCAGTCCGCGTCCTTCGCTGGCTCCCTCGATGATGCCCGGGATGTCGGCCATGACGAACGACTTGCCGTCGCGGTAGGCCACGATGCCGAGCGAGGGCTCCATGGTGGTGAACGGATAGTTGGCAATCTTCGGCCGCGCGTTCGAGAGTGCCGACACGAGCGTCGACTTTCCAGCGTTGGGGAAGCCCACCAGACCGACGTCGGCCAGCAGTTTCAGCTCCAGGATGACCGTCATCTCGAGCATCGGTTCGCCTGGCTGTGCGTAGCGCGGTGCCTGATTGGTGGCCGACCGGAACTGGAAGTTGCCCAGTCCGCCGCGCCCGCCTTTCAACAGCACCACTTCTTGCCCGTCGTAGGTGACGTCGCAGACATATTTTCCCGTCTCAGCGTTGTAGACCACCGTGCCGCAGGGCACGTCGATGTAGGCGTTCTTGCCGTCGGTGCCGTGGCATTTGTCCTTGCCGCCGTTGCCGCCGTGCTCCGCCTTCACGTGGCGTTGGTATTTCAGGTGCAGCAGCGTCCAGTAGTTATGGTTGCCTCTCAGGATCACACTGCCGCCCTTTCCGCCGTCGCCGCCGTCGGGTCCGCCGTTGGGGTTATACTTCACATGCTTGAGGTGCATGCTGCCCCTGCCGCCCTTTCCCGAGCGGCAGTATATCTTCACATAGTCAACGAAATTGCTCTCAGCCATTCTTCCTATTTGTTACAGCTCGTCGATTACTTTGCAGATATCGCCGAAGATGCGGTCGAGATCGCCCAGTCCGTCGATGTGGTAGTGTATGCCTTCATTCTTATACCACTCGATGAGGGGCTGCGTCTGACAGTGGTACACGTCGAGCCGCTTCTTGATGGTCTCGGCATTGTCGTCAGACCGTCCGCTCTCCTGGCCGCGCTTGATGAGCCTCGTCATCAGTTCGTCCTCGGGAACGTCCAGCTCGATCATCGCCGCCACGCGGTGGCCGCGCTCGTCGAGCATCCGTTTCAGAGCTTCAGCCTGCGGTATGGTGCGTGGGAATCCGTCGAAGATCACACCCTTATGGCTCTTTCCGAAACCGTCGTAGACGCCGGCGAGGATGCTCACCATCAGTTCGTCGGGAATGAGCTGCCCTTTGTCGATAAACGAAGCTGCTGTCTTTCCCAGCTCCGTGCCCGCCTTGATTTCCTGTCTGAGCACGTCGCCTGTGGAGATATGTCCCAGTCCGTACTTCTCGATCATCAAGTCGCTCTGTGTGCCCTTTCCTGAACCCGGGGCACCGAAAATAACAATATTCTTCATACCTGTAAAACTAATTATTCAACAACCGTATAGATATCCGGCAGGTTACGCCCCTGCTGGTCGTAGTCGAGGCCGTAGCCCACGATGAACTCGTTGGGAATCTCCATCGCCGCATAGTCGATGTTGAGCTCCACCTTCAGCTTGTCGGGCTTCAGCAGCAGCGTGCACACGCTGACCGACGCGGGTTGCCGCGTGCCCAGCGTCTCTATCATGCGCTGCATGGTGAGGCCTGTGTCGACGATGTCCTCCACGATGATCACATGGCGGCCCGAAAGGTCTTCGTTGATGCCGATCACCTCGGTCACCTTGCCCGTCGACGTGATGCCTGCATACGATGCCAGCTTCACAAACGAAATCTCGCAGGGAATGGTGATCAGCCGCATCAGGTCGGCAGCGAAGACAAACGACCCGTTGAGCACGGCGAGGAAGAGTGGATTCTTGCCTTCCATATCGCGGTTAATGCGCTCAGCGACAGCCTTCACGCGCTCCTTGATTTCGGCTTCCGAGATGAACAATCTGAACGTTTTATCCTTGATTTTTACTTCACTCATCGTCTTTTATTGATAATTTGCCACAAAATTACGAAAAAAAAAGCAAAGTATTGCTACTCATTGACAATATTTTCGTATTTTTGCACTGATGAAGATACTAACAAGCGCTCAGATACATGAGCTGGACCAATATACGATAGAGCACGAACCCATACGCTCTGTCGACTTGATGGAGCGGGCTGCGAAAGCCATCACCAAGGCCATCACCGACAAATGGAGCAACATGACGCCCATCGTGGTCTTCGCCGGACCGGGTAACAACGGCGGCGACGCGCTGGCCGTGGGTCGTCTGCTGGCAGAGCAGAACTACAAGGTGAGCATCTATCTCTTCAACACCACCGGCAAGCTGTCCGACGACTGCGCCGTCAACCGCCAGCGCATCCTCGACAGCCGCAAGCTCAAGGACATGTTCAACGAGGTTATCGACGAGTTCGACCCGCCGCAGCTCACCGCCCAGACGCTTGTCGTCGACGGTCTCTTCGGTTCCGGACTGTCGAAGCCGCTCGCCGGGGGCTTCGCCTCGCTGGTGAAATACATCAACCAGTCGCCGTCGTACATCGTCAGCATCGACCTGCCGTCGGGACTGATGACCGAAGACAACACCTACAACGTGCGGGCCAACATCATCAAGGCCGACACCACGCTCACCCTGCAGCAAAAGAAGCTCGCATTCCTCTTTCCCGAGAACCAGCAGTTCATCGGAAAGCTGAAAATCCTCGACATCCGGCTGAGCGAAGAGGGCCTCAAGCGCATCGAGCCACACTTCACCATGCTCGAGGAGAACGACATCCGGCCGCGCATCCTCCACCGCAACGAATACGCGCACAAAGGCGACATGGGCCACGCCCTCGTCATCGCAGGCAGCTACGGCATGGCCGGGGCCGCCATCCTCGCCTCGAAAGCCTGTCTCAGGTCCGGTGCGGGCAAGGTGACCGTCCACACGCCGCGCCGCAACAACGACATCATCCAGATGAGCGTGCCCGAGGCCATCGTCAGCCTCGACCGCGACGACCTCTACTTCAACGAGAGCGTCGACACCGAAGACATGGACGCCGTGGCCATAGGGCCCGGCATACGGCAGCAAGAGAACACCGCCATCGCCGTCATCACGCAGATCAGGCGCACACAATGCCCCGTGGTCCTCGACGCCGACGCCCTCAACGTGCTGGCCAACCACCGCGCATGGCTGCAGCAGCTGCCTAAGAACATCATCATGACGCCCCACCCCAAGGAGTTCGACCTGCTCAACGGCACCACATGCTCCGACAGCTACGAACGGCTGAGCAAGGCGCGCAACATGGCCGAGCATCTCAACGCCTACATCGTGCTCAAAGGGCACTACACAGCGCTATGCCTCCCCAACGGGCAGGTCATCTTCAACAGCACCGGCAACGCCGGCATGGCCACCGCTGGCAGCGGCGACGTCCTCACGGGCATCATCACAGCCCTGCTGGCGCGCGGCTACAAGCATGCCGACGCCTGCATGGTGGGCATGTATCTCCACGGTCTGGCCGGCGACCTCGCCGCCAAGGAGCTCGGAGAGGAGAGTCTCACCGCCTCCGACATCGTGGCCTTCCTGCCCAAAGCCTTCAAGCGTCTCGACGACTGACGGCCCTACACCTTATTATATATATAAGAACAACGAAACAGAACACACATACCCAATGAACATCAAGCATCTCACCCATCGACTGCTCACCCTCACCGCGACAGCCGCACTCACGGCTTCTGTCGCCACGGCGCAGAACGAAGTGAAAGGAACCACCTACTACCTGCCACTCACGGCCATCGAGTTCTCCGTGCTCGTGGAGCGCTCGGCCGTGGAGCCCGGCGACCTCTGCATGTATTCCGAACGTTTCCTGAAGAAGAGCGACGTGCCCATGAAGGCATCTACCACCTTCCGCATCCTCGACATCACCGCCCGCGCCATCGGCGTGCGCGACACGTCGAAGATGTACACGGCCAACGTCAACTCCAAGCACTCCATCGTCACGATGAGAGTCAACGAGGAGGGCATCATCGAGGCCGTCAACGCCGAACCGCCAGCACGCCCTAAAGCGAAGCGCTTCACACCGGCTCCCAAGCCGCTGCCGCAGAACCCGCGCGACTTCATGAACCAAGACATCCTCACCGCCGCCAGCAAAGCGAAGACGGCAGAGCTCGTGGCGCAGGAGATCTACGACATCCGCGACAGCCGCAACCAGCTCAGCAAGGGGCAGGCCGACTTCATGCCCAAGGACGGCGAGCAGCTGCGATTGATGCTCAACAGCCTCAGCACGCAGGAAGCCATCCTGCTGCAGCTCTTCGAAGGAACCACCGACCGCGACACCGTGGAGCACATCATCACCTACATACCCACCAAGGAGGTGAACCGCGAGGTCCTCTTCCGATTCTCGCAGAAGCTCGGACTCGTCGATAAGGACGACCTTGCAGGCGCACCCTTCTACATCAGCATCGCCGACCTGCACTCCATGCCCACCAACGCCGCCGTCAGCGACGAGAAGCGCAGCAAGGACGACGCCAACATCTTCGTCACCATGCCCGGCAAAATCAACTTCACCCTCCACCGCTCCGAGCAGCAGCTCATGTCGCAGGACATCTACGCAGCGCAGTTCGGCAAGACGGCGCCCCTCGACAACGAGTTCTTCGGCCGCAAGCTGTTCACCACCCTCGTCTACGACCCCGTCACGGGCAGTGTGGAAGACATCAAGACGGAGCCGATGAAGTGATGCCGGCAGCCTGTCTGTCACAAGGAAAACGATAATTCAGGATATATTAAACCAAGAGAAAGGAAATGAAAAAGACAGTCATCATGATGCTCATGGCCATTGCTCCTGCATGGGCCATGGCACAGGAAAACATCGAGGCCGACATCCAGGCCGACGTGGTAAGCAAGAACCTCTGGCGCGGACAGGATCTCGGAGGCGTCAGCATCAAGCCCCGGGCCGAAGTGCGGTGGAAAGGCATCTACCTCAACGCCGCCGGAGCCACCGGCTTCGACGCCGCCACCAAGGAATACATCGACGTCAACGTGGGCTACCGCGCTCCCTTCGGTCTCAACTTCGGCGTGGGCACACACTGGCAGTCGGGCTTCGACACGCTGAACCGCTTCCTCCACTTCAAGTCGAAAGAGACGGGTCACCACTTCGAGGCCAACCTCGGCTACACCAACAAATACTTCTCGCTGCAGGCCTACACCACCTTCGGAGGCAACGATTTCAAAGGAGTCAACGGCGACCGTGCCTACTCCACCTACGTTGAGCTCGCCGTGCCCTTCCGTCTGGCCGGTATCGACTGGCAGGCCGTGGCCGGCGTCACACCCATGGAGTCGAACGGATGGTATGAGGCTTTCGACAGCGGCGATCCGCGCAACAACCAGATCTACCAGTACTACTATGCCGACGGTTTCGCCTGCGTGCAAGCTGCCCTGCGCGCCACCAAAAGCATCAACGTGGCCAACTTCGAGGTTCCTCTCTTCGTAGAGTTCAACACCAACCCCTACTCCAAGAAGGCCGCCTTCGTGGCAGGCTTCACCCTGAAGCCTTTCCAGAAGAACTGCTGCAAGAAGGGGTGCAAGCAATAGAGTCATTTGCTGTAAAAAAACGACATACCAAATGAGTGCCAAAGAGAAACTGAGGGAGCGATTCCTAAAAATGCCTTCTGATTTCACCTTCGATGAAATGCAACAGCTATTATTGGGGTTTGGATATGAGAAGAGCAACAAAGGACGAACCTCAGGATCTCGGGTTATATTTAAAAGCGTAGACAAACGCCCTATCATGTTGCACAAGCCGCATCCTGGCAATATCGTAAAAGGATACGCCATGCAGCAGGTGTATAATGAACTGAAAGAAGCAGGTTTAATAAAATAGAGAAGACACACCGTTATGAATACAATGACTTACAAAGGTTATTTAGGATCTGTCTCCTACAGTGAGAAAGACAATGTCTTCTTTGGCAAGATAGAAGGTATCAATGGCTTGGTAAATTTCGAAGGTGAAAGCGTTCAGGAACTACAGAATGCCTTCCACGAGGCCGTTGATGACTATCTGGCGTACTGTGAAGAAGAAGGGATAGAGCCGAATAAGAGATATTCGGGTGTCCTCAATGTCAGGCTCTCACCTGCCATTCATCGTCAAATAGCGATGCTTGCCAAGCAGGCAGGGATGACGATCAACAGTTACATAAGAGAAGCTTTGGAAGAAAAAGCAGAGGCTTCCTTGTCACTATAGCACAGTGCACGGAGTCAAGATACAAAGAAGAAAACCGGGAAAGCGCATCACCGCTTTCCCGGTTTTTTTTCGCATCGCAGATGCTGATACTCTCAGCGAGCGAATTCGGAAATTCGCTCGAACAAGGGGGGGAAAAGGCCCCCTCCAAACCTTCCCGAGGGGAGGCTTTCTAAGAACCTGGGCTATACTCTCTCCCCCTCGGGGGAGGCGGAGGGACACGACCCCCTCCAAACCTCCCCGAGGGGAGGCTTTATAAAAGCAGGGGGCTATGCTCTCCCCCTCGGGGGAGACGGAGGGGGGTCGTCCTTCACTTTGTCAACTATTTTGACCTTGATTTTTTGCATGGATTTTTGATCGTTTTAGAGAGACGAATCGTTTTGAGATGGTAAAAGGATTGAACAAAATCGTGGATTTTTTCGTTCTGATTTTCAAAATGAGCCATTTTACACTCCGAAATGACGCATTTTGCGCTTCAAAATGACGCATTCTACGAGGCAAAATGAGCCATTCTGGAGTGTAAAATGCGTCATTTTGAAAACCCGAAAAATGTAAAGAAAAGACAAGATGCTTGTTTTCAGCGCGTTACAACTCTCGCGAGAATCGCTCAGATTCGGCCGTGGGATTTAAATTTCAGAATTTTGCAGCCACAGAGCGGTAAAACGAGAGTTTTGTAAAGGAAATTCAGGCCCTCTCCTGGCCTCCCCGGGGGGGAGGGAAGACCCCCTCCTGACCTCCCCGAGGGGAGGGAAAAGCCCCACCCCGGCCCTCCCCGAAAGGGAGGGGGAGGATTACGGGATTTCGGGATGCCGGAATAACGGAATTACGGGATGCCGGAATAACGGGAGAACGGAATAACGGGAGAACGGAATAACGAAATAACGGGATTCTGGGGAGAACGGAACGGCACACCGCGTTTGTTCTTCTGTTATTCTGTCTTCAAAAAGTTATGAGGTCTTCATGGGAAGTCGTAGACGAGATACTGCGCGTTGCTGTCTGTGGGGAAGTTGGTGAGCTGTCCGGTGCGAGTGACGAACGAGATGATGCCGTCGTAGACGCCGCGGCCGAAAGTGTAGCGGCCATCGTAGATGTTGATATAGTGGATGCGGCGGGCGTCATAGGCGAGGAGCTGCGCCGTGTCGGCGACGGGCACGCCGTCGATGAGTACGAGCGCTGGCAGCATACTGCCGTCGCTTTTCTGCTCGCGGAGCACTACCAGCTGGGTGTTGGCACCTACGCGCCTGCGCTCCACGCTGGTGACATACTCGATGAGCACCTCCCTGACGGTGAGGAACGGCCGGTACTCGTCGAGGTTATAGGAGATGGCGGGCTGTGAGCCGAACAGCGTCGCGTCGTAAGTCATCGGCACCACGTCGGCCACGGCCTCGTCTGACGCCTCGCCCGGCTTCTGCCGCGCCATCTGCTGTCGCTGCATGGCGAGCGAGCGGGCCTCCACCTCGCTGCGCTCATAGTGGAACACGAGGTGTGGGAGACACTTGGGGAGCAGGGCGGCAAACGGACTGACCATCGTCACGGGCAGGCTGACGCCCGTCGTCGAGAGTGCCGTGAGGACCATCGGCTGGCGGCCGTGGATGCCGAAGGTGCGGAAGACGGCTGTGGAGTCGTTGACCATCAGCCCCTCGAAATAGTGGATCTGCTTCCCCACGATGCCCAGCGTGGGACGTATCTCGTCGGCCCCGAAGCGCTGACCGCCGTGCTGACCGTCCACACGCACCTTGACGAAGTGCCCCTCGGTCTCGCTGCTGTCGGCGCGTTTCGCGCTGACCAGGTCGGCCGTCCCCTCGCCCACCGCGCGGCAGCTGTCACCCTTGACCCAACGGATGTCGTCGTCGACGCTCCGGCGGAGGGGGTTCACCACGGCCACGAGGCGCTGCTCAGCGCGGCTGTCGCTGCGCGTATAGACCGACAGCACGTAGTAGCCGCTGTGGAGAGTGGCGGGGAGCACGACCGCCGCCTCACCCTTGCCACCACGAAGGCCCACGACGGCACCTGCCGCCAAGCCCCGCGTGTCGCACAGCTCGGCATAGGCCACGCGGCCGTCGGCGGCTGTCACGCCGACGGTCATCGTCTCGCCGGCCAGATACCACTGCCGGTCGGTCTCCACGTTCAGGGCGAAGGCGCTCACGGCGAGTGCCGCGGCTGCCATCATCATTATCGTTCTGCTTTTCATCTTTCTACTTTTAATTAAAGTTTACAGGAGTTTGGGGGGGGGGAATTTAGGAGTTTGGGAGTTTGGGAGTTTGGGAGTTTGGGAGTTTAGACAATAGCCGAAGGGCAACTGTGTGTGCGTCTAAACGAATGTTTAAACTGCAGCGGCTAAAAGCTGGGAACACTCCTCGGCTCGGGCTCTGCTCGCTCTGCTCGCAAAGAACTCCTCTATCATGCGATACTTGAATCATTCTGTATCTCCTTCGTTCCAGAACTCGGGCTCCTCGACGTACACTCCCTTGTGTCTGTACCTGACGTCGAGCTGATGGATCTGAGCCCACGCCGATCGCAGCTTGCCTGTGGGCGACAGCTCGGGCACCACCCATTCGCACAGGTAGTAGCCCCGCGCCACCATGTCGCAGCAGTCGTCGGCCTTGGGATCTTCCAGCCACAGCCGATGGTCGGTGGCCATCGGATAGCGTATGGAGAAATCGCCGGGGGTGAGGAAGAGCCTGTAGTCGGTGATGTTCAACGAGCATCCCACGAATCCGATGACGTGCTTGCCTGAGGTGAGACAACGGATGTTGGTGGGCAGGGCCGACGGCAGCGGCGTGAACAGGCCGCCCATCTCGGCACTGGCCTGACGACGTGCCAGCTCGTATTCGTACTCGCCCTTCGAGATGGCGCGCTGGTGGAGCAGCGCGCTGTAGCGGTGATACATGCGCTCGTCGTTGCGCTCGATGTCGTAGACCTTGAGACCTTGTATGTGCTGGCGGTCGTAGCCGGTGCTGGCACCGACCGTGGTCACGGCTCCCGTGGCGTCGACCCATCCCTGCCGTGGGAAGTGGTAGATGTCTTCGTAGACGGGTTCGCGCCGCGTGGTGTCGTAGTACATGGCGGTCATGCAGTCGGGTGTCACCATCCACGTCTCGTCGTAGGTCCACAGGTAGTAGTTGGCTTGGTCGGAGCGGAGGGGAGCTTCGGGGGTGACGATGACGTCGATGCTGCTCTCGGGGGTATCCTGGACGCCCCTGACATCGGCGATCCCCTCCGTAGGCAGCGGCCGCTGGGGTTCCGACTCGTAGACCTCGCCGTCGGTCTCGATGTGTAGGAAGTACTCCACGTCGGGGTCGAGGCGGTCGATCATGCAGGTGTAGAAGCCCTCGGTGAAGATTGCCGGACGGTCGGAGCCGTCGGTCCCGCGCACGGCGACGGTGGCCCCTGTGACGAGGTGCGGAGCATCGTCGGCGCTGACGGCCTGCGTCCGCGACAGTGCGAACCTGTTCATCCGTCCGGCACAGATGGTTCCCTCGACGACGAGCAGCTCGGAATCGTCGGCCGGGATGTCGGCTTCGAACTCTTCGATGCATGCCGACAGCAGGCAGAGCGCAGCCGTCAGGGTGAGCAGTGGGTATGTGGTTTTTCTCAGTTTCATCATGTCTCAGTTGAATCGGATGTTAAGTGAAACGAAGGGGATGGCTGTTCCGAACACCGACAGCTTGTAGCCCTTGATGTCGTCGCCCTCGTTGACGTAGTAGACGTTGTAGGCATTGCGCCGCGCCAGGGCGTTGTAGACGCCGATGGAGAACGACGTGTGGAGGAAGCTCGTCAGCTTGTGGGATGGCTCGATGTTGAAGGCGAGGTCCAGACGCATGTAGTCGGGAATGCGGTAGGTGTTGCGGTCGGTGTAGTAGGGCATGAACTTCTGGCTGTAGGAGTCGTAGTACTTGCCCACGGGGAGCGTGGTGGGTCGGCCTGTGGCGTAGTTGAAGTTGCTCGACAGGCTGTAGCGCTCGGTGAACTAATAGTTGAGCACCGCCTTGACCTCGTGGGGACGGTCGTATTCCGACGGGTACCAGTCGCCGCCGTTGAGGGGCATGGCCACTCGACTGTCGTCCTGACGGAGCAGTGAGCGCGCGAAGGTGTAGCTCACCCACCCGTTCACCTTCCCCGTGGGCTTCTTGGCCTGCAGCTCTAAGCCGTAGGCCTGCCCCTTGGTGGCGATGACGTCGGTCTCGAGGTGCGGATTCATGAGCAGCACGGCCGAACTGCGGTAGTTGAGGTAGTCGCTGATGTGCTTGTAGTAGACCTCGGCAGAGAACTCATAGGCCTTGTCGGCCGTCTCGTGATAGATGCCGGCTGCCGCCTGCCACCCGTTCTGGGGCTTGATGTTCAGGTCGGAGAGCTTCCAGATGTCGGTGGGCGACATGATCGACGTGTTGGACACCTTGTGGATGTACTGGTGCATGGTGTTGAAGCCGGCCTTCAGCGAGAGGTTCTCCCTGAGCGTATAGCGTGCCGAGAGTCGCAGCTCGGGGGCGTGGTAGGTCTTGATGATGCCCGTCTGTCGGCGCGTCTGGAGCAGCGTCTCCTCCGCCGGCAGCTCGCCGTCGGCATAGATGTTGACATCGCGGGGCCCGAGGGCGTTGAACATGGCGTAGCGCAGTCCGGCCGAGAGCGTCAGACGGTCGGTGAGCGAGCGCTCGTAGTCGATGTAGAGGGCGCTCTCGAGAGCCTTCTCGCGCTGCAGCCGGTTGGCGGTGATGAGCGACTCGCTGCCCACGGGCTCGTAGGTTCCCGCCTGCACATCGTAGTGCTGGACGGAAAGACCATACGACAGGCGCTGCTCCTCGGTGAGGCGGTGGCGGAAGTGGAGCTTGGCCCATAGCTGGTCGATGCCGAAGCTGAGGCGTGCTGCCATGGACGGCGTGCTGCGGTCTTCGTTGAAATAGTCGTAATGGTCGGCACCGGCGGTGAGCGTGGCCGTCAGTTTCTCGCTCAGGATGGAGCGCCACTCGGCCGAGAGGTTGCGGTTCTGGTAGCCATAGCTGTCGTGTGAGCTGAAGGAGAACTTGTCGTTGCTCCAATAGGCGAAGAGCTTCAGGCGGTGCAGGTTGCTGAGCTTCCACGTCAGCACGCCGCCGAAGTCGTAGAAGTTGGCCGTGCCGTTGCGGTAGCCGCTCTTCTCGGGCAGCTTCTTGAGCATCCAGTCGCTGTAGGTGGTGCGCCCGTTGAGGAGCAGCGACAGGTGGTCCCTGACGATCGGTATCTCGATGTTGGCCTTGCTGGTGAGGGCTCCGATGCTGGCCTGTCCGGTGACTTTCTGCATGTTGGCCTCCTTCGAGCTGACCCTGAGCACGCTGCTGATGCGGCCGCCGTACTCCACGGGGACGCTCGACTTGAACAGCTCGACGTCTTCGACGGCATCGGAATTGAACGAGGTGAACAGTCCGAACAGGTGCGAGGGATTGAAAACGGTGCCGCCGTTGAAGAGGATGAGGTTCTGGTCGGTGGCTCCGCCGCGCACGTTGTAGCCGCTCGAAGCCTCGCCCACGGTGGTGACGCCAGGCAGCGAGAGCACAATCTTCATGATGTCGGACTCGCCGAAGGCCGACGGTATGTTCTTCAGCAACTGGGGCTTGAACTTCTCGGAACCCATCGTCACGTTGTCGACGGCCGACTGCCGTCCGCCGACGACCACGATCTCGTCGAGCTCCTGATCATCGGAGATGCTGGCCTTGGCCTTCTTCACCCCCGGCACGACGTAGGTCCTGGTGTGGAGCAAGGCCGTGGAGAGGGAATCGTCGTCGAGGACAGGAATGCCGCGAACAAGCGACGACTCGTCGACGGGAACGGACGGTGCGGCGGGCTGCACCTGACGAAGGGCGACGTCGTCGGCAGGACGGCGGTCGGCAACCGTCGGGGCGATGGGAGCGGATGGGGAGAGGCCTGTCGGGATGCTCTCCACCAAGACGGCGAGGCTCGTCTCGCGCTCTGTCTTCGAGAACGACAGGCGCTTCTTCCTGGAGAGCTGGCGGATGGTCTTCTTCTGGTCGGGGAAGAGCTTCGCCACATCGGAGAGACGCTTCACGTGGTGCATGCTGCCGTCGGGAGCGACGAGCGTGAAATGCTCCTTCGTGCTGAGCACTCGCTTGTAGGTGGAGCGGCCGAAGACCTGCTCGCCGTCGTAGACTTTCCACACGGTGCGGTAGAGACGGATGCCGTTGGTGCTGCCGTCGCAGAGCAGATAGGAATAGCGCGAAGGGTCCTCGGGGTCGTGGACATAGCGGTGACCGTCCATCTCGAACCAGTCGACGAAGGCTTGCTCTGGAAGACAGAAGACCTTGCCCACGGGCGAGAGGACCACGACCTGCTGCTTGAGCTGGTCGAAACGGAGCTGCACATGGTCGTAGACCACGCCGTGATAGCTGATACGGCCTTCGTAGACGCCGGTGTCGTCTTTGTAATAAGGGATGTCGTGCCACAGCCACGTCTCGTAAGGCGGCTCTACGACACCCACATACAGGCGCTCATCGTCGGAGACCGACCGCTGATGGGGAGCTGCAACATCCTGTGCCCCACCCTTCTGGACGAGGACGAGCATGCAGACAAGTGCTGACAGATATCTTTTCACGTTGTTGATTTTTCTCTCTTTTACATCGGCATGAAGCGCAACAAATCATGAATCGGGACAACATGGCAGCGGCTCATGCGAAACTTGTTTGCAAAAGTATGAAAAATAATCGATATCGTAAGCATATTGCGACAAAATATGGGCTTATAGTTTCTATTTTCATCATAATTCCAGGAAAACAGCTATGATGTGAAAAATAATTCGTATATTTGTAGCCGATCACATCTTTTGACACAGACAGATGGGAAAGGGAACAATCTCAGCCATAACAATAATAATGATCATAGCAATCATAGCAGCAATCATGATGATGAACACAGGTAACGGAGAGAAAGAAGAAAGAGTGCCGGTGGTGAGACCGGCCACACAGGCAAACAGGTTCTACACCGCCAACGCGAAGGAACTGGCCAGAGAGGTGGACAGTCTGCTGGCTCTGCACAGCGGCGATGCCGTCTGTGAAGATGTTGCGGCGCTGATCGTACCCCACGCCGGGTACTACTTCTCGGGCAACGTGGCGGCAGCGGCCTACATGGCCGTGCCTCAGGACAAGCGGTTCAGACGGATCTTCATGCTCGGCCCGAGCCACCACGAATGGCTCGACGGGGCGTCGGTGAACACCGAAGCCGACCGCTATGCCACACCATTGGGCGAGGTGGAGGTGGACAGGGAGACGGCACGGGCGCTGACAGAGGCCGACACGCTGTTCAGATATGAACCCCGGGCGCACGACAGGGAGCACTGTCTGGAGGTGCAGCTGCCCTTCCTGCAAAGGCGGTTCGGCACAGACTCGGTGCCGCCCATCGTGCCCATCATCATCTCCACGAACGATTACCGCAAGCTGAAGCGCATCGCCAGGGTGCTGAAGCCGTATATGAACGATGAGAACCTGTTTATCGTGAGCAGCGACTTCTCGCACTACCCGTCGTATGAGGATGCCTGCAGGGTGGACAAACGGACGGGGAAAGCGGTGGAGAGCGGCGACGTGGAGCGGTTCATCACCGTGCTGGAAGAGAACGAACGCAGCGGTGTGAAGAACCTGGCCACGAGTGCGTGCGGCGAACTGGCCATCGCCACCCTGCTGATGATGACAGACAGCTCGTACCAGGTGCGCCACCTGATGTACCAGAACTCCGGCGATGCCGACGATCACGACCGTTCGCGCGTCGTGGGCTACCATGCTTTTGCCGTCGTGAGGAACGCCGACAAAGGGTTTTCGCTCTCATCGCAGGAAAAGCAGCTGCTGAAGGACATCGCCCTGAACAGCATCAGAGAGGCGTTGGGGATGCCTGGAAAGGACTTACCCCCCCTGTCGTCCCCCGAGGGGGACACCTGTGTTCCTGCATCGAAAACAAATGAAGCCCCCTCGGGGGCAGTAGGGGGGGCCAGCAGCACATCGGGGGCCTGCACATCGGGGGCCTGCGCCTCCGGCGCCTTCGTCTCTCTGCATAAGCACGGACGCCTCCGCGGCTGCATCGGACACTTCGGCGACGATGTTCCCCTGTGTGAGATCGTGGCCGAGATGGCTCGCGCGGCGGCATTTGAAGATCCACGGTTCAGACCCGTGACGCGCGACGAGCTGCCCGACATCGACATCGAGATCTCCGTGCTCACGCCCATGCGCCGCATACGCAGCCTCGACGAGCTGGAGCTGCACCGCCATGGCATCTACATCCGACGGGGCTACCGCAGCGGAACATTCCTGCCGCAGGTGGCCGACGAGGTGAACTGGACGAAGGAGGAATTTGTTGGCCATTGCGCACAGGACAAGGCCGGCATCGGATGGGACGGATGGAAAGCGCCCGACGCGGAACTGTATGTCTACGAGGCCATCGTGTTCTGACAGGGAGCAGAGCTGACTTTCACTTTCCATTCTCCACTTTCCATTCTCCACTTTCCATTCTCCACTTTTCACTATTAACTGCATGGAGTGCAAATATTACCATCAACAAGACAACGGACAGGTGGAGTGCATGCTCTGCCCGCACCACTGCCGTATAGCCAACGGCAAGACGGGCATCTGTCGCAGTAGGCGCAATCGGGACGGGGTGCTCGTCAGCGAAGCATACGGACGGCCGTGCGCACTGGCCATCGACCCGATAGAGAAGAAGCCGCTCTACCATTTCCACCCAGGCACCCAATGCCTCTCCATCGCATGCACAGGCTGCAACTTCAGATGCCTGAACTGTCAGAACCACGACATCTCGCAGGCCGCACCGTCGATGACGGAGACCTACGAGCTGTCGCCATCGCAGGTCGTGGAACTCTGCCTGAAGCACCACTGCCCGGGAATTGCCTATACCTACACCGAACCGCTGACCTACATCGAGTATATCACCGACACGGCACGGCTGGCTCACGATGCCGGACTGTGGAACATTCTGGTCACGGCGGGATACGTCTGTCGGGACCCTCTGAACGACTTGCTGCCCTTTCTCGACGCTGCCAACGTGGACCTGAAAGCATTCAGCGACGATTTCTACAGAAACGTCTGCGGAGGAAGGCTGCAACCCGTCCTCGACACCATCCTCGCCATGCGCGATGCCGGGGTGTGGATAGAACTGACAAACCTCGTTATCCCCAGCATGAACAGACGGGACGGGATCCAAGAAGACCGAACAGCGAGCGCCACAGCCACGGGCAACGACGACATGGAGACGATCAGGCTGATGTGCCGGTGGATAGCCGACAACGGTCTTGCCGACAATCCTCTCCACTTCAGCCGGTTCTTCCCAAGGTTCAAGATGCGCAACACCCCGCCGACACCCGTCAGCACCCTGCAACGAGCCAAGCAGATTGCCCACGAAGAAGGCCTGCGGAATGTCTACTTAGGCAATGTGTAGCGGGTCGTCGTGATCAGCATGCAGAACCTGATGCCACTGGCATTGACACGGATCATGGGTGTCGACCCATTGATAGGCGCAGCGGCTGGCAGCATTTCAATGGCGTTTTCTTGATTCGGACTGCCTTCTTCAAGTTTGCCTAATCTTATATTTCTGCCAATGTTGCCACTCTTTTTTAACCCAGCCCGCTTGAATTGTCCAAGAACCTTTCTCCGCGCTCGGCTTTGCCGCTTTGCCATGCAAAGAACCTTCATTGCTTCCATAATGAATGGGGATTGTCACTAAGAATATCAAATGGTTGTCGACCATTTCAAATGAGATTTCAAATACACATTATATATAATAATAAGTATGAATATTGTCATGTATTTATCAAAAGATTGGTCTTTTAATCAAATTATGGCTTATTTATAGAGTTTTTTGAGCATATCAGCATTTGTCTCGATTATTTTTTGTAACTTTGCCGTCAAACAACAGTAATCTATCATGGCAAAGTTAAATCGTATAAGAGTCGTTCTCGCTGAACGTGACCTGAACAATAAGTGGCTATCCGACAAACTCGGTAAGGATCCTGCTACTGTGTCAAAGTGGGTCACCAATACCACTCAGCCCAGCCTTGAAGCTCTCATTGCAATAGCAAATGCGCT
>DEJE01000017.1:18768-19032 GCA_002353205.1 Prevotella sp. UBA2756
TGCCTTGCAAGAAGGAAGAAGACAAAGTCAAATGATAACAAAAGGCGAAATACAAGAGCTGCTGCAGAGCACGGAAACCTATCGTGTGGAGCGAACCACGTCAACAGGTGACATGGATAAGTTCCAAGAGGCCATCTGTGCCTTTGCTAATGACTTGCCCAATTCGCGCAAGAAGGGCTACCTGATATTGGGTGCTTACGACAACGGAGAGTTGTCGGGTCTGAAGGTAACCGATGACTTGCTGAAGAAGATTGCAGCCATACG
>DEJE01000017.1:19078-19263 GCA_002353205.1 Prevotella sp. UBA2756
AGTGTTGACCGTTTCCAGTTCCCCGAAGGTGACTTACTGGTTGCTGAGGTGAGTCCGTCCGACCTGCCTCCTGTACGCTATCGTGGACGAACTTTTATTCGTATCGGTCTGCGTCGTGACATAGCAACGGAAGCAGAGGAGCGCATATTGGCAGAACGAAGGATGTCATTCATGGCAACCTTCGA
>DEJE01000017.1:19336-19634 GCA_002353205.1 Prevotella sp. UBA2756
TACCGCTATTAGGTAATGAATTAATGGAGTCAGATGCCCGTCCCATCGAGGAACAGATGGCCGCTGTGGGCATGTATGACACTGAGCACCAATGCCCCACATACGCAGCAGTTGTTCTGTTTGGCAACAAGCCGCGCCGTTTCATGCCAGGTCTGTATGTGCAGTATGTACGCTTCAAGGGCGAAGACGTGACCAGTGAGGTAGAGAACGAAATGCAGTTGGAAGGCAACTATTGCGAATTGCTACCACGTCTGGAATCGCTTTTGGAGTTGTCAGTTATCAAGAAGAAACCCGTTTT
>DEJE01000061.1 GCA_002353205.1 Prevotella sp. UBA2756
AAAATATCTGCGGATTTTAGGATTTGCATATCCTTTCGTTTTCTTATTTGCCTGTTAGACGAAAGACATTCACAAAAAGTTGCATCACAACAAAAAAAACTGTCTGCCCAGGCTATGGGAACAGGCAGTTTTTTCTTTTTCCCCCTTCAAGAAAGCACGGATAGCAAGCTCTGTCACGGGGTAGAGGAGACCGATGAGCCTCAGAAAAGCCTCCGCGAGATGCGCAGGTTGATGACCGGGAAGACGGTCAGCGACTCGAAGAAGCTCACGTAGTCGCCCACCTTGCCCTTCACGTTCATCTTCACAAGGTCGGTGCCGTAGCAGTCGACCTGAGGCGAGCCGCCCCAGAACATGAGTCCGGCCTCAAGCATGAAGCCGTATTTCTTGTCGCCCTTGGGTGTGGCGTTGCCGTAGCCGAAGCCCAGATAAGGCTTGAAGCGGTTGGCCTTCACCGTGGCCTTTACCATGCAGTTCTCGTCGGGCACGAGGAAATAGTCGCCCAGGTGAACACCCATCTTACCGTAGCGCGACATGTAGGTGTGCATCATGTCGGCCATCTCCGTCGGGATATAGTAGGGTATGCCGTTGTGCTCGAAGAGCAGCACGTCGTTGAAGGGATTCCACGGGTCGTCGTAGGCCGTCATCACCTTGTCGTACAGACGGTTGTACATGTCTACCGAATAGAGCGCGGCAATGTCTTCCTGGCGGTTGTAGGTCCTGGCAATGTCGGTCGAGCCGTAGTAGAAACCACCCGTGAAGAACCATTTCTTGTTGCGGAAGGGGAACACGTCGACGAGCAGCTTCACATTATTATATACAGGCCGACCGATCATGTCGACCGATGTGCCCACCTCGCGGCCCGTGATCTGCTCGAACAACTTGCTCAGCTTCTCAAACTTCGTCTCTATCCTGTTTCCCTGCTTGTCGTATTTGGGGTCTTCTTCGGCGATAGACAGGCCGAAGTTCATGGTGTGCTTGACGCTCGGCATGAAGGCATAGCCGGCACGCACGCGCACATAGTCGCCCACGGGCATGGCCAGGTCGATGCCCACGCCCGTCGTTCCGAGCGTCAGGGCAACATCAAGATGGTTCAGCATGTTCTTGTCGAGCGAAGGCACGTCGTCTTTGTCGAGCAATTTCCGAGGATCTTGCACGTCGAGATGCACGTCGTTCGACTTCACGAAATGCAGTTGCACGGTGTCCGTCTCTTCTGTCTGAGCACATGCAGGTGCGGCAGAGAGCATCATGAGTGCCGCAGCCAGCGCACCCACGCACCTCCGTACCCCCGTACCTTCGTACCTCCGTACCTTCGTACCTCCGTACCTCCGTACCTTCGTACCTTCGTACCCTCGTACCCTCGTACCTGTGTACCTTCGTATAATCATTTTCATCTTCTTTCTTCTTCTAGTTCGAGCTGCAAAGGTAAGTCAAAAATATCAAATCAGCAAGCAATCGCCAGAAAAGTTAAGCATTTATCACATTTCGCAACACGACAGCTCGTTCCTGAAAAGGCTGTGGCGGGCAAAATCTCAGGTCGGAATCAGGAAAGTATTGCTAAAAGATAATAAAGTATCACTTTATTAAACATAAAATGCTTAACTTTGCAACGAAAACGAAGCAAAATAACATAATAATAGCAATGAGTATGGAAAACAAGATTTACGGACACTTCGATGACGCCCACCGCGAGTACGTCATCACCGACCCCAAGACACCGTGGCCCTGGATCAACTATCTGGGCAACGAGGACTTCTTCTCACTCATCTCCAACACTGCCGGAGGCTATGCCTTCTTCAAGGATGCCAAGTTCCGACGCATCACGCGCTACCGCTACAACGGCGTGCCGATGGACAACGGCGGACGCTACTTCTACATCAACGACAACGGAACTGTGTGGAACCCCGGATGGAAACCCTGCAAAACGCAGCTCGACACCTACGAGTGCCGTCACGGCATGAGCTACACGCGCATCACGGGCAGCAAGAACGGCGTCGAAGCCTCTGTGCTCTTCTTCGTTCCGCTGAAGAAATGGTGCGAAGTGCAGAAGCTCACGCTGAAGAACACCACTGCCGACGTGAAACGCCTGAAGCTGTTCTCCTTTGCCGAATGGTGTCTGTGGAATGCTGCCACCGACATGGAGAACTTCCAGCGCAACTTCTCTACCGGCGAAGTAGAGATCGACGGCTCCACCATCTACCACAAAACGGAGTACAAGGAGCGCCGCAACCACTTCGCTTTCTACCATGTCAACACTCCCGTTCAGGGATTCGACACCGACAGGGAGTCGTTCGTCGGACTCTACAACGAGTTCGCCAACCCCGATGTGGTAATGGCCGGACAGCCGAAGAACTCCGTCGCTCACGGATGGAGCCCCATTGCATCGCACTATATCGAAGTGGAACTGCAGCCAGGCGAAGAGAAGGACTTCGTCTTCCTGCTCGGATACGTGGAGATGCCGCAAGAAGAGAAATATGCTGAAGCCTCCGAAGGGCTCATCACTTCGCTCGGAAAGCTCGACCATACTATTATAAATAAGGTGAAGGCGCGCCAGCTGATTGAAGAGTTCAGCACCGTGGAGAAAGTGGATGCTGCCTTCAGAGAGCTGTGCGACTACTGGGACGACCTCCTCGACCGCTACAGCGTGAAGAGCGGAAACGAACAGCTCGACCGCATGGTGAACATCTGGAACCAGTACCAGTGCATGGTGACGTTCAACTTCTCGCGCTCGGCCAGCTTCTTCGAGAGCGGCATCGGACGCGGAATGGGCTTCCGCGACAGCAACCAGGATCTCGTCGGCTTCGTACATCAGATTCCTTCACGTGCACGACAGCGCATCATCGACATTGCTTCGACGCAGTTCCCCGACGGAGGATGCTACCACCAGTACCAGCCGCTCACCAAGCGCGGCAACAACGACATCGGTGGCGGATTCAACGACGACCCCATGTGGCTCATCTTCGGCACCGTGGCCTACCTCAAGGAGACGGGCGACTTCTCCATCCTCGACGAACAGGTGCCCTGGGACAACGAGCCCGGCACCGAGGTCAGCCTCTTTGAGCACCTCCGCATCTCGTTCAACCACGTCGTGGAAAACCTCGGACCGCACCGCCTGCCGCTCATCGGGCGCGCCGACTGGAACGACTGTCTGAACCTGAACTGCTTCTCGTGGGATCCGAACGAGAGCTTCCAGACCACCGAAAACAAGACCGAAGGCTCGAAGGCCGAGTCGCTCATGATTGCCGGACTGTTCGTCGTCTGCGGTAAGGACTACGTGGAACTGTGCCGCGAGCTGGGCAAAGAAGACGAAGCCGCACGCGCCGAGAAGGAGGTCGACGCCATGATAGAGGCCGTGAAGCAGCACGGCTGGGACGGCGAATGGTACCTACGCGCCTACGATTTCTACGGCAACAAGATCGGTTCGCACGAGAACGAGGAAGGCAAGATATTCATCGAGAGCCAGGGATGGTGCACCATGGCAGGCATCGGCAAAGAGGATGGCATGGTAGACAAGGCGCTCGACAGCACCAAGAAGTACCTCGACTCCGAGCACGGCATCGTGCTCAACAACCCGGCCTTCACGCGTTACTACGTCGAGATGGGCGAAATCTCGAGCTACCCCGCCGGTTACAAGGAGAACGCAGGCATCTTCTGCCACAACAACCCGTGGGTCATCATCGGCGAAACTGTCGTCGGCAGAGGCAACGACGCTTGGGAACACTACGCCAAGATATGCCCCGCCTTCATCAAGGACCAGACACTGCACAAAGTGGAGCCCTACGTCTACTCGCAGATGGTGGCCGGTAAGGACGCGGCCCGTCCCGGCGAAGGCAAGAACAGCTGGCTCACAGGCACCGCAGCATGGAACTGGTACACCATCACGCAGTTCATCCTCGGCATCAAACCCACCTACAACGGACTGCTCATCGACCCCTGCGTGCCGCAGACAGCGCGCGAGTACACCGTCTGCCGCAAGTTCCGCGGAGCGGAGTATGTCATCACGGTGAAGAACCCCGACGGCGTTCAGAAAGGCGTGAAGAGCATCACCTGCGACGGCAAGCCCATCGATGGCAACATCGTGCCCGCCGCTGAGGGCAAGCACACCGTGGAAGTGGTCATGGGGAATTAAGAGGTAAGAAGTAAGATTTAAGAATTAAAAAAGCAGGGAAGCGGCCATCGCCACTTCCCTGCTTTTCTTGTTCGACCTCCCCTCGGGGAGGCAGGGAGGGGCGGTGGCAGCCGTGAAGTACTCAATGCCTTTCAGGTTGGCAATGCCCTTTCCCTGTACATTGATGAGTTTCTTCGCCGCCTCCGTGGTGCTGAGGGTGCCGTCGCCGGTCGGTGTCGCAGCTGGAGACCCATGTGCGGAAGGCCTCGTCGGGGAAGTTGGTGGCGTTGATGGCTACCTGTGCGCGCACGCTGGCACCCGTCCCTGCCAGCATAAGCAGGATGGATGAGATGAGTAGTTGTTTCGTTTTCATATACATAGTGTTGTTAATGTGATGAATAATTCGGTTTTTGTGCAGACCCAACCGATAAAAACCGTTGTTTTCCTTAGTTAGCTGCATTCGATGCAAAGATACAAAATAAATCGTTAACTCGTGTTATTCTATCTTAAAGAATCTTAAACAGTGCGATTTTTTATTCAGGAACCCCCTCCAAACCTCCCCGAGGGGAGGCTTTCTAAGAACCAAGGCTATACTCTCTCCCCCTCGGGGGAGACGGAGGGGGGCCTCTTCTTCACTTTGTCAATAATTTTAACCGATAATTTTTGCAGAGATTTTTAATCGTTTTAGAGAGACGAATGGTTCTGAAACGGTAAAAGAATTGAACAAAATCGTGGATTTTTTCGTTCTGATTTTTAAAATGAGCCATTTTACACTCCGAAATGATGCATTCTGCGCTTCAAAATGACGCATTCTGCAACGCAAAATGGCCCATTCTGGAGTTCAGAATGAGCCATTTTGGAAACGGTGGAAATGTAAAGAAAAGACAAGACGCTCGTTTTCAGTGCGTTGCAACTTCCGCGAGAATCGCTCAAATCCGCCCGTGGGATTTTAATTTCAGAATTTTGCAGCCACAGAGCGCTAAAATGAGGGTTTTGTAAGGATAATTCAGTGATGTCCTTCTGTCCTTTTCTTGCTTTTGCTGTATTTCGCCTTGACAATCTCGTAGGAGTTGCGGGTCAGGAGCTTCAGTAGTTCATCGGGAGCCGCAGCAGGATCGACACCTATCCAGTGCCTGGGCGACTCGTTGTACGGATTGCCGATACAATCATACTGCACCTTCAACTCCTCAATACGCTCTGGCTGGCATTTCAGCGAGATGACTGAGAAGTCATTGCAGTCGAAGAATGAGAACATGTGTCCTGAGACGTAAAACACCAATACGCCCTCTCCGCTCTTGAATTTCTGGAACGGCAGTTTTTCTTCTATGTCGTCACCCAATGACAGGCAATAGTCGCGATAGTCTTCTATGTTCATAGGGCTTTGATCAATTTCTCTGTCTGTATTGTTAATACTTGGTTCTTTTCTGTGAAAAACGAATCATTTCGGGCTGCAACAGTCGTAAGAAAAGCAGCGACTGAAATGTCACTTCTCGGGACTGTTGACGATTTTGTTAATGCACCACGCAAAACCCTTGGCGGTGCGGCGGGCACCATCCACGAAATGATTGCCCGTGTTCCATTCCAATGTCGTGTTGTCGGGGCCGAGGACTTGCTTCAGGTGCTCATGCTCCCAGCGCATGTTGTCGCCCACCTGTGCGAAGGCCTTGTTACGGGTATGCTCCTCGCGGTCGCCAAGGCTGAGATAGACGTAGCGCGCATAGACGGCGTGGACATCCGAGAAGCCGCACCAAGCATCTATCCACAACGACGGTGACACGGCTGCCACAGCCTCGAAACACTCAGCCTTCGATGCTGCCCAGCGCGCAAACAGTCCGCCTAACGAATAACCGCCCAGAACGACCGGCAGATGGCCGAACCGCTCCTGTAAATAAGGAATAAGGCTTTGGGTGATATCATCCAGCGTATCGAAGGCATGTTCACCCACGGCCTGACGCTTCGACACGGCACGGTCGTGCCACGGCGTGAGTTCCACCTCCCAGTCGCTGATGGCAATGGCCGCCATGACGAACGATGCTTTTTGTCGGACGGGATTCGCCGCAATCATTTCCCGAATCATCGCCACCTCACTGTCGATGCTCTCCCGCTCCTGTGCGCCTAATGTCTGAATGAGCAACACCTGCGGTTCACAGCTTTCGTTATACAGCAGGCACTCGCGTCCACTGATTTCTATAGTCTGTTTCATATTCGTTGCAAAAATACAATTTTATTTTGAAAATGACAAATGTATGATATCCTTCATGAAGCTGAATCCGAGAACGGAGTAGAGTAGGTGCCCGGTCTCTGAGCTTTCGAGGTAGATTTTCTTGATGCCACGGGAGAATGCTGCACCTGTTCAGCCGAATTTAAATTCGGCTGAACGGAGTTAATCTTCGAAAATCGCTTCTTCGTTACAAGTTTTTTTCGTAACTTTGTCCACCAAATAGCTATTGTTTATGAATAAGAAGATTACACCAGAATTGTTGCCAGGCAAGCGTACTACGCCCGAGCGTATCACATCGCTGGAACCGAACGAGATTTTCGTTTTCGGCAGTAACTTGGCAGGAATGCACGGCGGTGGTGCGGCTTACATCGCTTACCGCAAGTTTGGGGCTATCATGGGGCAGGGCGTTGGGCTGCAAGGTCAGAGCTATGCCATCCCCACGATGCAGGGTGGAGTAGAGACCATCCGTCCGTATGTGGACGAGTTCATACAGTTCGCCAAGCAGCACCCGGAACTGACGTTCCTCGTCACCCGCATCGGCTGCGGTATCGCTGGATTCACAGACGATGAAATATCTCCGCTGTTCGAGCAGGCGCATGGAGTAGAGAATATCGTGCTGCCTCCGAATTGGTAATTGCCGAGAATGAAGATTTTATCGTACAACATCAGCAGATTTTGTCAAGAGAAGACTTGATTCCTGACGAAATGCAGATACTAATTGATGAGCATCATAGTAAACGTCCGAGGTCTTGCAAACCGCTGATTGATATGACATTTGCAGGGAATGACCATAGGGATGTGGCTTGGAACTTGCTGGATGATGACGAAGGGAGGAACTAAAGAACAACTAAATGACGAAGGGTGATATGGCATTTACTTATAAATATCCAAGACCTGCAGTTACAGCCGACTGCATTGTTGTTACGAAAGAGGCAGAGCCGAAGGCTGCGAGTAAGCGAGAGCAGAGCAACTATGCCGAGTGTGAGCAGGCTCGGGCGACGCCCAAGGTTCTGCTGATTGAGCGTGGCGGCGAGCCTTTCAAGGGATGCTGGGCATTCCCTGGTGGATTCATGAATATGGATGAGACTACTGAGCAATGTGCCATCCGTGAACTGGAAGAGGAAACGGGACTGAAGGTGAGCGAGGTGCATCAGATAGGTGCTTACTCAAAGGTTGACCGTGACCCAAGAGGGAGGACGGTTACGGTGGCTTATCTCGCTATCGTTGATGCACCGATGGATGTCAAAGGGCAAGATGATGCGAAAAAGGCTCAGTGGTTTCCGTTGTCCGCATTGCCAGAATTAGCCTTTGACCATGCTGACATCATGCAGGATGCCATCAAGAAATACAAGGAGGTCGTGGGAATACATGAAGAATGGTGATCCATGGATGTGATGGCCTTTTTTATATTACCCTAACTGATACTCGCCCGTGCGGATGCTGGCGATGACACCACCGTCGATGAGTAGGTCGGTGCCTGTAATGAACTTAGCATGCTCGCCAAGCAGGAAGGCTGCTACCTCGGCAATCTCGTCGCTTGTGCCTACTCGCTGGGCGGCACTGGCATCGATCATGCGCTGGTAGCCATCGCCGTTGGCATTGAACTCATCGTAGGCCAGCGGTGTGACGATGATGCCCGGCGAGATGGTATTGATACGGGCACGACGCTGGCGCCATGAGGTGGCTGCGGCACGCTGGGCCTGGAGATGGTTCATGCGCTTGGCTATCATGTAGGCCAGACCGGAGTTTTGCATGGCGACTTCCTTGATGAAGGGGATGTTCTTCAGAATCTCCGTCGGTGTGCGAACTAGTTGCACCTCCACGTCGTTGGGGATGGGGTACATATAGGCAGCCTGACTCGAGATGATGAGTCCTGCACCTCCTTCGGCCATCACCTCGCCGAAGGCATCGACGGCATAGCCCGTACCTACCATATCGAGGTCGACGATGTGCTCGGGATTTGCTTGATTAGGAGATGCACCAGCCGTGTCGATGAAGTACATCACGGGACCAAGCTCAGCGGCTTTCTTCGCAAATGCTTCCACGCTCTCCTTCTTCAGGGCGTTCACCACAAGTGTTTCCACATCGTAGCCACAGCGGCGGAAATCATCGCTGACGCGTTCCAATGCCTGTTCACTGATGTCGCCCAAGAGAATCTTCTTACCAGCACCGATGCGGCGCACAATGGCGGTTCCCATACTGCCGGCACCCAAGAGTGCCACTACCTGTTTCTCGTTGTTTCTGTCGAATATCATATTCTGTCCTCCTATTTTTTATTATATGTTCTTGATAAACTTTGCAGGATTGCCACCAACAATCGTGTTGGGTGCTACATCCTTGGTCACTACGGCACCGGCTGCTACGATGGCATTCTCGCCGATGGTCACACCGGGCAGGATGATGGCTCCTACGCCAATCCATGCGTTGCGGCCGATGTGTACGGGCTTGCAGCGCAGCACCATACGGTTCTCGAAGTCGTGGTTGTCGGTGACGATGCGCACGTTGGGGCCGATCATCACACCATCGTCGATGGTGATGCCGCCAGCCGCCATACATGTCAGCGAGTGATTCACGAACACGCCCTTGCCGATCTTCATCTGGCGGGCGAAGTCAATCTGAAGGGGCGGCATCAGATAGCTCGTCTGGTCGAGGCGGCCTCCAAACAGTTCTTCCTCCAACGGACGAATCTGCTCTGGCTGCGGCGCCGTGGTGTTAATCTTGAAACAGATGTTGGCGCAGTGGGTCATGTGCTTGATGGCCTCTGCATACTCGGGCGTCGACATGTCGACATCAGCCCCTGATCTTAATTGTTCGAAAATATCCATATACTTTTATTGTTTTCAAATCTCGTCGCAATGATGCGATTAAGCGAGAGCAGAGCCAACCGACGCTCGAAGCAAGAGCAGAGCCAAGCTTGCTTGGACTATGCCTTGCAAGGAGGAGGAAAACGAAGTTAAACTTGTTTGAGCTATGCCGAGCATGAGCATCTTCGCGACCTGTTTTTAACTGGGTGCAAAGGTACGACGAAAAAGGCAATCCGTCGTTACACGAATTGCCTCGAAACTTTCACTTTTTGCCGAACGTCATTTATTGCGGTACGCTGACGGCGTTTTCCCCAGCGTTTTCTTCACATAGCGAGAGAAATGCGAGACGTTTTCGAAGTGCATCAGGTCTGATACCTCCGTCAGCGTCTTCGTCGTATCGTTGAGCAGCGACACCAACTCGAAGGCGGCATAGAACTGAATCCATTGCGAGGCGGGCAGGTTGGTGATGGTGCGAGCAACCTGTGAGAGATATTTTGGCGTGATGCAGAGCTTGTCGGCATAGAAGGCCACCTCGCGCTCCGTCCGTGCATGTTGCTGGGCCAGCGAGAGGAACCGGAGGAAGATGCGGGCGGTATTGTCATTTGTCTCCATCTGCGACAGTCCGTGCTGGCACACCGTCCACAGGTCGAAAAGGAATATCTGCATCACACGTCCCAGTACCTCGCGCTTAAACGAGTTGTCTGGCAGCTCCAACCGCAGGCGGAACAGCTCGAAGTCGGCATTCATCAGCCGCAGGCTCTCTTCATCGAGGTGGAACGACGGATTGATGCGGATGAACAGGAAGCCCTTCGAGGCCCACACCATCTCGGGATTGTACTGCTGTAGGAATGCGGGCGATGCCAAAAGCACGTCAGCCTCGAAATCGTCAGAATACGTCACACTCTGAATCGTGTTCGACATCTGCCAAATCACCAGGTCATCCTTCCTCGATGTGAACACGTTCTTCCCGTCAGAGAACGACATCTCGCCCTGCCTTACCAACAGGTGAATGTGATAGCCGCCCGTAAACTCACCAGGCAACTGCCCTCCTGTCTTGGCATGTATCAATGCGCATCCGTAGTCCTTGCCATGGCAAGCTTCTAAAATCGGGCTGTCTTTCATCGTCGTATTATTTTCCTTCTACCCACTTCTGCAGCTCAGCCTCAGAAGCGTGATTCAATAGTCTTCCTTCTTTCCAATTCACATTCGGATAGGCTGCTTTCAGGTCTGCACAAGCCTTCTTGATGCTGCTGCCGCCAGAGGTGGCAAAGGGAATGACCGTCTTGCCCTGGAAATCGTAAGCCTCCATGAAGGTGTTGATAATCGTGGGGCAGGTGTACCACCAGATGGGGAAACCTACATACACCACGTCATAGTCCTGCATGTTCTGAAGCTTGTCCGTGATGGCGGGACGTGAGTTCTTATCCTGCATCTCCACCGACGAACGACTTTGCTTGTCCTGCCAGTCGAGGTCAGCATCCGAATAAGGCTTCTCAGGCTTGATTTCATGCAGATCGGCTCCTGCCACTTCTGCCAACTGCTGGGCAACGTCTTTGGTCGTTCCCGATGCCGAGAAATAGGCTACTAATGTTTTCTTCATTTCGTTGTTCTCTTTTTGGTTACTTTTACTCTGTGAGCAAGCGCTCAGGCTGATAGCCAGCAATGCCGTGAGCATCATTACAATCTTTTTCATACGCTATTTTTGTTTATTGAATATCAGTTTCATGGTCTCGGGGTCGAGCGGCTTCATGGTGGGCAGTTTCAGGCTCTTCACCATGTGCATGGTGCCCTGCTTGTATGTCTGGAAATGCTCGGTCTTGATGTGGCTCTGATAGGCTTCCTCGGAGGCATAGATTTCGAGGATGCGAATCTGCGTGGAATCCTCGGCGCTCTGCATGGGGAAGAGGCAGACGACTCCCGGCTCGCGCTCCACACTCAGGCGGTCCACCTCGTTGGCATACTTCAGGTATTCCTGCAGATGCTCCGGATAGACTTCGATTTCGGCCAGTCGCACAATCATCGTATCTTGTGCCACAGCCGTTGCGGATAGCACAAGAGCGAAAAGCATGATAGTAAGTTTCTGTTTCATCTTAGTTAGTCTTATTTTATGATTCGTTTCTCCCCATTTACGATATAGATGCCCTTCGTAGGCTTCTTCACCAATAACCGGCCGGCCAGGTCGTAGATGCGGGTGGGGGCTGATGCTGAAGTCTTAACCTCACTGATTCCTGTAACAGAATGATAGTTGATGGCTGTGAGCCAGTCCTGAATGAGCGTTGCCCTGCGAGAGTGGTTGGGGTGGTTGATCCAAAGGTTCTCGCTGAAATAATTACCGTCAGGAACCAGTCGCTTGCAGTCGGCAACCACGCCGCTGATGCCGCTGCTGGCACTCGAAACGATCAGACCTATATTCTTGCCTGCCATCTGCCCTCCGTAGTTGAACAGGTAAGTCTGCATGATGGCTGCCATCTGACTCCACCAGAGGGGCGTGACAATAATGATTGTTTCATAGTCGCTCAGCGTTGTCGTTACCGGGTCGATGGCGGGATAACTGCTCGCATCGTTGGGAGCAGCCTTGATCGCATTGAGCAGTTGCGTGCCCAGGGCATAGCCATTGGCATCGTATGCCAGTCCCTTCTCTGCAGGCTCTATCTCCAGCACGTCAGCATCTATCTGACTGGTCAGCGTGTTCACAATCTCACGACAATAGTTCGTGTAGCTATAGTACACCACGAGTGTCTTTGCTGATGCGCCTGTGCTCAAAAACATGAGCATGGCGCAGACCATCACGATAAAATTCCTTTTCATATTCGAAACGGTTATTATTTATTTTTGCTTGCCGATACCCAAACGGGTTCCTCGTTCATCACGGGCTTGTTCACGGCCATGACGCCGGAAAGATTGTGCGGCACGTAGGGCTCTTCCAGATAGCGGATGTCGTCTGCCGAAAGATGAACGTCGAGCGACTTCACGGCACCCTCGATGTGATGCAGCTTCGTGGCCCCGACGATGGGCGACTCCACCTTCGTCAGCAGCCAGGCCAGCGAAATCTGCGTCATCTCCACGCCGTAGCGGTCGGCCAGTTCCACCACGCGCTCCACGATGCGGTTGTCCTGCTCGGCCGTGCTGTCGTACTTGAAGTGCATGAATGAGTCCTCCTGCTGACGCTTCGAGGTCTCGCCGGGTCGCTTGGCCAGCTTGCCGGAAGCCAGGGCGCTATAGGGAGTCATGGCGATGTTTTCTTCATGGCAGAAGGGGAACATCTCGCGCTCCTCCTCGCGCATGATGAGGTTGTAATGGTTCTGCACGCTGATGAACTTCGCCCAGCCGCGCCGTTCGGCCAGCGCATTCATCTTCGCCACCTGATAGGCGTAGGCATTGGCGATGCCGATGTAGCGGGCCTTGCCCGAGCGCACGGCCTCGTTCATGCCCTCCAGAATATCCTCAGCGGGTGTCTTGTAGTCCCAGATGTGGTAGATATACAAATCGACATAGTCCATGCCGAGATGCTCCAGGCTGCTGTTGATGTTGTTCATCACATGTTGCCGGCCATCAATGCCATGCTGGATTTCCTCGTCCGTGCGTGGCAGGAATTTCGTAGCCACCACCACGTCGTCGCGTCGGGTCATGTCGCGCAGGGCACGCCCCACGAACTGCTCCGATGTGCCCAACTGATAGGCTATGGCAGTATCGAAGAAGTTCACGCCGAGGTCGAGCGAACGGCGGATAATCTCGCGCGTAGGCTCCTCGCCAATCGTCCATGAGTGTTGCCCGATCGTGGCGTCGCCGAAGCCCATGCAGCCAAGGCAGATGCGCGACACGCGGAGGTCTGAGTTTCCAAGTTTTACGTATTCCATTTCTTTGATTTTCTATTTGAATAACTTTTCCGCATTCCTATACAAGATCATCTCTTGGTAAGGAGCCAGATCTTTCTCTGTTGCAAGATACTGCTTCATGTGCTGAAGGCTCTGCGTGAGCACCTGCGGAGCCACGTAGGGATAGTCGGAGCCATAGAGCAGATGGCCGGGCGTAGTGATGGTGAGCAGCATGCGGATGACCTCGGGACTATGTGCTCCTGCCAAGTCGTAGTAGAGTGCAGCAAGATTGGCCTCGTAATCAATCTCGCCCACCATCTTGTTCTTCTCCATCACGGCCGTCAGCGACTTCATGCGCGGTATCGCCAGCGGCAGATAGGCGCCGCAATGGGGCACCACCACCTTGACGTTCGGATAGCGGGCCAGCACATTTCGGCTGATCATATTCGACACGGCACGCGTCGTTTCCGAGAGATATTCCTGCATGGCCAGCGGTGTCTGCTGCATCACCTGACGGTTCACGGGCTCAGGTCGGTGGGGATGCAGAATCACTATGGCCCGCCGCTCATTGAGAACAGAGAAGAGCGTGTCTAATTCCGGCGCTCCAAGATACTGCCCTTGAACGTTTGTTGCCAGTTTGATACCGTCGGCTTTCAATGTGTCGAGCGCATAGACAGCCTCACGTATCGCAGCATTGACATCGGGCAGTGGCAAGGCAGCACAAAACAGAAAGCGTCCCGGATGTGACCGTTTCAATTTAGCTGCTGTCTCGTTGCACTTCCTTATCACTCTTCCCTCCTTTGGGGAGGGGGTGGGGGAGGGCGCTGCCAGCGTCAGCACCGATGTCTCGATGCCCGCCTCGTCCATCCACCTCAGATGCGCTTCTGCATCATACCTCGGCAATGGGAAGCCCTCGTCCATCTGTCGCCCTTCACTCTCAAGAGCCGACAGAAACTCAGCCGTGATGATGTGGCTATGCACATCTATCACGCCCTGAGCCAAAGTTTCAGTTGCAATCATCGTTGCAAGTAGTATAGTCCTAATCCTTTTCATCCTATGTCTGTTTTAACTAAGGCCCCTCCAAACCTCGGCCCCCCACCAACTCCCCCGAGAGGGAGAGATTTGTATAACTTTTCAGGAAGCCTCCCCTCGGGGAGGTTTGGAGGGGGCCGAGGTTTTTGGGGGCCGTTCTCACTCCATCGAGTGTTCCCAACCGCCACGAGTATCTATGCCCGTGGCATCGGCAAGCTGTTCCAGACGAGCCACTTCCTCAGCCGTCAACTGTATCTTCGCAGCCGCTGCAGCCTCGATGACGTGACGCTCCTTCGTAGCACCGATGATGGGCATCGTACCTTTGGCGATGGCCCAGGCAATACCTATCTGCGAGCATGATGCTCCGTACTTCTCGCCGATGGCCTTCATCTCGTTGGTCAGGGCCTCCAGCTGCGGCAGTACGGGGTTGTACTTCTGGCCGCGGTCGCTCTCAGCGGGCAGCGGGTTTTCCTTATTATATTTACCAGAGAGAGCACCCTGCTCCAGCACCATGTAGGCCCAGAACTCTATGCCCTGCTCCTTGCAGTAATCCAGCACACCGCCTTTCTCCGACGAACGATAGAGCAGCGAGAAATGGTTCTGCACGGCACTCACCTTGAAACCAGCCTCGCCAAGAATCTCATTAGCACGCTGAATCTCCTTGATATTATGATTCGACACGCCCACACGCTTCACCTTCCCACTCTTCAGGAGGGGAATCAGCCCCGGCGTCCAACGCTCCACGTCCATCGGGTTATGGATCCAGTAGATGTCGATGTAGTCACAGCCCATGCGCTCAATCGAAGCATCTGCCATCTTCTCCACGGAATTCTCGAATATCTCGGCTATTTGCGGCGTGAACTTCGTGGATATCTGCACGTCCTCACGTTTATAATCCTTTGCCAGTGAGCCGAGAATCTTTTCTGATTCGCCCATGCCGTAGGCCGTAGCCGTGTCCCAAAGGTTCAAACCAGCCTTCATCGCCGTGTCGAATACGGGTTTCAGGTTCTCCACGTCAGTCTTGCTGCCGAATACCTTGTCGCCTCCGAATGCTCCTGCGCCCCAGGCCCAGGTTCCTAATGCAATCTTTTCCATTTTCAATCTACTATTTAATTATAAACGATTTCCGCCGCAAAGTTACAGTTTTTCCGCGACAATACACTTGCACGATTTACTGATTAAATAACCAAAATTACCGAATCTCGATTTTTATTGCTATCTTTGCACACAAATCACCCAATATGGAGAAGATATTACGCGTTCACAACGTCAACGACTACGCCCAATACATTGGTGCGCCACAGCTGCATCCGCTCGTGTCGGTCATTCACTACGACGAGCTGGAGCATTGTCGCCATTCCCTCAACAACTATGATGTCTTCGGCATCTTTATCGGCGATGAAACGCTGGAAAATCTTACCTACGGGCTTACCACCTACGACCTTCATCGTCATGCCCTGATGTGTGTGGCACCAGGCCAGATAGGCGGCAAGGCCGACACGGGCGAGGAGATACAGACCAAGGGGTGGGCGCTGCTCTTCGACCCGGAGCTGCTGCACGGCACCGACCTTGAACGCAGGATGCCTTCTTTCACCTACTTCTCATACAACACCAACGAGGCGCTGCTGATGACCGCCGAACAGCGGCTGACCATCGTCAACCTGCTGGAAACCCTGCGCCAAGAGCTGTCCGATGCAGATGGCCACACGCAGTATATTATAGTTGCATACCTTCAGCTGATTCTTGAACAAATAGCGCGATTCTATGCCGGTCAGCTCTCCATGCAGATCGCATCCAGAAGCGACCTGCTCACGCGCTTTGAGAACCTGCTGAAGCGATACTACGACGAAGGTCTGCAGCTGACTCACGGGCTGCCCACCGTGAAATACTGTGCTCAGGAGCTTTTCCTCTCCACCAACTATTTTGGCGACCTGATCCGCCAAATGACGGACGATACAGCCAGTAACATCATCCGACGGTTTGTCATGAGCCAGGCCCAGAAACTGCTCATCAGCGGAATGAGCATCACCTCCACTGCCGAGCAGCTCGGGTTCCAATATCCACAGCATTTTACACGAATGTTCAAAAGGCATTTCGGCGAGTTGCCAAGTCAATATGTCAATCGCAAACGGTGAACCCCGCACCTCGCGCCCCCATACCTCGCACCTCCGGTTCCGGTATGGTCACCCTCTAAAAAACCGCAGGAGCATGGAACTGATGACCCCGAACGATAGTTAAAACAACGATAAAAGAAAAATGACTACCTTTGCACTTACAAACTCACGCCGAGCCACTTTGAAATGAGGTGGAGCGGCTATAGGGAGGGAGCACTACATTTTGGAAATGCGTCGCTGACGCTTTGTTTTTGGCAGTTCGAAACTTCCACAAATCGAATTAGTTGTCGAGAACATTGCAGAGGTAGATGCTACGGGTAGGTATATACCGTTCCCGTTGGTGTGCCGATGGCTAACCATGCCATCATGCATACCTTTAGGGGCGTATTATATATACCAACGGCGTGGGTATCACTCTGTTTGTTTACAACTAAGGCTGTGGAAGGCCTCGAACTGCGAAACAGACGGAAGCCAGATACCCCGCTTTTTCTTTTGTAGTCAATGCAACATCAATTTAACCAGTCCGATTCCGGGTGTTTGACGGGCTACAAAAAGAGTAGCAATGAAAGCTATCATAAAACTCCTAAAAAAGTGAATATATGGAAAACTGTTTACTTTAATTTCCATTACTTTCCATTCAAGACTGCTATAAGAATGCCTGTCTTTATCTATTGGCGCTCAGAATTATATAAAATGCAGGGAAAAATAGAAATAGATGGCCCTATAACAACAGGAATGATGAAATTTGGTTCTCACGGTTTGGGTACGCAAGACTTGCTATATTCCAGAACAATGTGGGAGGTTATGGGTACACTAATTATAAGGGGCAAAACGAATATAGGCCGAGGAAGTAAAATTAGCGTTGGAGATGGTGCCGTATTAACATTGGGGCATGATTTTGCGATAACTGGAAATTCAGAAATAATATGCCAAAAGAAAATCTCTTTTGGAAATGACTGTCTTCTATCTTGGGATATATTAATTATGGATACTGATTTTCACCATGTTACAAACGAAAATGGTGATATTATTAATTCTCCTAAACCAATAACTATAGGAGACCATGTATAGATTGGTTGTCGTAACACAATACTGAAAGGTGTATATATTGTTTCTAACAATATAATATCCGCAAATTCCACTATAACCAAAAGCTTTCAAGAATCCAATTGCATTATAGGAGGACACGGAAATAATGCTTATATAATAAGGAATGGCATCAGTTGGAAACATTAAATGCTAGTAAACAGGGGAATAACTATCTCACTATACTCACTTCCTCATCAGCTTGACATACCACTCTTCATCAGGATGGAAGCCACAGAAATGCTTTCCGTCACCACCTAAATCCCAAGGACTCATCACCTCGAAGGACTTCAAGGGAAGAAGATGATGCTTTCCCTGATGTAACAACACATGCGCCTTACGGCGGAACTTGCGGCTACTCGCCTGCTTTCCTTTCTTTTGCGACTTGCAGCAGCACCATGT
>DEJE01000002.1 GCA_002353205.1 Prevotella sp. UBA2756
CTTGCAAGAAAAGAAGGAAAAGATTTCAGACATGTGGCGAATGATTCGGTTGTCTTTTTCTTGTTTTTGAGGTTGGAGATATAAAAAACAGTTGATAGTTGACAGGTGACAGGTGCGATAACAACGTTATCATGACGATGCTTTGTGGGTCATCGCACCTGTCAACTATCACTTGTCAACTGTCAACTATCAGCTGTTGTTACTTCTTAATGCTGTACTCTGTTCCCATGTTGAACACGATGGCCACGGGACCTGTGCCAACATCGAACTTCTTGATGAGCTTACCCGTGCTGTCGTACTGGTTCACATAGCCAGGAGCCACGTAGTCGGCCCAGTCGCCATCGGCACTCTTGTTGAGCGAAGCAATGTAGATGTCGCCGTTGAGCGGGTTGGCCGAAATAGCAGCGGCGCTGTAGGGGTTCTCGCTGTATTCGAAGGTTGAAGCCTTGCCAGATGCGATATCGTAGACGCCATAGGTGGTACCAGTGCCGCCCCACGGGTTGTTCACAACGTAGATTTTCTTACCGTCGCTGCCCATGAAGGTTGCGTCGATGACCTTCTCCACTGTTCCGTCAGTCGTGATCTTACGCACACCGGCGTTCATCTGCTTGCTCCAGTCGGCGGTGTATGTGCCGTAGTCGAGCACGTAGATGGCTCCGTTGCTCACAACCATCGTGCAGGGGTTGGTGATGTCGTCGTGCTTCAGCTGCTTGTCGGCACCGCTCTTCAGGTCGATGCGCGAGATACTGGCATTGCCGTTGCCGTAGTCGGAGTTGGCCACGTAGAGGACACCGTCGATGATGCCGACACCTTCGGGCGACGGACCGACGTTATACTTCTGTCCGACGGCGAAGTTGAGCGTGTCGATGGCTGCCACGATACCGTTGGCTGCCGATCCGTCGCCGAAGAAGCTGACGTAGATGTTGCCGTCCTGAGCGCAGCCATGACGGGGCTGTGCGCCTTCTTTACCGATGAGTTCGGCCGTTTTGATCTGCTTGAGGCTCTTCAGCGTCTTGCGGTCGCACACCTCGATGGTGTTTTCGTTGGTCACGAAGATATACACCTTGTCGCCATAGACGAGTGCATCGTTGGCAGTGAGACCGAGCTTGCGGCCGTTCGTCTTCTCGAACATGTTGGCGGTGCTGTTGCCCGTAGCGAAGTCGATATACGACAAGCTGCCCGACACACCCGACTTCATGTTGCCTGAGCCTACGATGAACACACCGTTGCACACGGTTTCGCTCACCACTTCAGGCTGGGGAGTGGGTCCCGGATCGGGTGTAGGATCAACAGGTGTCGGTTTCTCATACGGATCAACACCATCGTCGTCACCGCCGCAGGCAGTGAACGAGAGCGTGCCGGCGAGCAGCACGGCCAAACTAATAAGATACTTTTTCATCTCTTTCTATTATTATTGATAAATGAAACATTACAAATCAAGGTGCTCGTCCTTCTGTTGTCGAGGTTGCAAGGAACCTGAAGCTTGAATTCAGGAGCCTGAAACTAAATCGTCGCTCCCACGGTCAGCTGCCAGCTGATGCCAGGCATGGGGTAGAGGCGAACAATCTCGTACTGCTTGTCGAGCAGGTTCTTCACATCGAGACGAATGTCGAGGCTGCGCTGTCGCTGTCGGCCCCATCGGAACGCTTTCCACGCCGTGGCTCCCAGCTCGAAATAGCCTTTGATGCGCGTCTCGTCGTAGTGTTCGTTGCTGCCCCACCGCTCGCTGACGCCCTCGCCATAGACGGTCAGGTTGACCCATGGGTTCTCCCATCCCAGCGAGAAGGCTCCCGAATGCAGGGGCATATAGGCCAGTTGGTTGCCGTAGTAGGCCGACTCGGGGTTCGTGCGGTTCTGCACGCGCTGCAGACTATAGTTGGCCGAAGCCGTCAGCTGTTGCCGCTTGCCCAGATGCCATGAGCCCTTTGCCGTGGCATCGAGCCCGAATGTGCGCACCTTGCCCACGTTGATGCATGTCCAGACGAACATGTTGAACGGCACACCCACGATTTTGTCCTCCACATGGTTCATATACGCATCGAGCGTGAAGGTGTAGAGCGGCGAGCGGACCGACGTTTGGCGCGATTGATAGGTCACGCCGATGTTCATCTGGTCGGTGCTCTCGGGCTGCAGATTGGTGCTTCCGTAGTGGAAGAAGTAGCTCTCGTTGAACGTCGGTGCACGGAAGATGTTCTTGTACGAGGCTCTCACATAGAGTTCTTCGTCGGCAAGCACCTTGTACGACATCGACAGCGAGGGCGACAGCCGCCGCATGTCACGCGCCGAAGCGCCCGTCCGCGCTCCGTTCAGGTAGACCGACCATAGCAGTCGTCCCAGCACGGTGAACCGCTGTGTGCGGTATTTGGCCGTTGCCGACTGCAGCAGTGTGTGGCGGTAGGGTCGTGTATCGCTCTTGAGCGAGCTGTTCAGGCTCGCATAGCTGTAGTCGGCCGAATAGTCGAGCGTCCAATGCTCTGCAGGAGTATAGAGCAGGCAGGCTGTGGTGTAGTATTCGCGCTGCCAGTAGTTGCCGTCCTGAACCTGCGAAGCCACCAGACCGTCGTTGTATCGGCTCTCACTCCACGTGGCGCGCCCTTGCCATTTCAGTGACCATCGGTCGTTCCAGCGCGTCTGAAAGCGCAGTTGGCCGAAGGCATTGCGGTCGTGGAGCGTCTCGTTGCTCAAATTTGTATAGTAACGCACCTGTCCGGGCAGCTGGCGGTCGTTGTCGTAGTAGTAGACCTTGCCTGCGAGCTGGCTCTTCAGGCTTGGCTTCCAGAGGAAATTCACCTCGGCATGACCTTGGTTCATGCGGCTGTTGGTGCGATGCTCGCGCGTTGTGATCGTCACGTTGCGCAGCGTGAACGGATAATCGTTCTCGGCATGCACATATTCGCCCATGACAGACAGTGCGAAACGGTCGGAAAGCCACTGCTCCCACCGCACGTAAGGGCTCACATATCCAAACGAGCCCGCTTTCAGCTGAGCTCGAATCGTCGATGAAAGCGGCGATTTTTGCCCATTGTCGTGTTCCCCGATGCCCCACGTCTCAATGTTCAGCGTAGCAGCCATGCTGGCTTGTCGCGCGGGGATGAAGATATCGTCGTTGTCGCCGATGATGAGCGATAGCTGCGACACGTTGTCGAGCGAGTACCGCGACACGTCAATCTCACCGCTCTGGCACTCGCTGAGCAGCAGACCGTCGTAGCTGACGCCCGTGTGCTGGGCTCCGAAGCCTCGCACCGACACCGTCTTCATGCCGCCGGCACCGCCGTAGTCGCGCAGTGTGATGCCCGGCAGACGGTGCAACGCACCTGCCATGTCGCTCAGTCCCATCCGCAACCAGTCGCCGTGGCTCAGCACATGGAGGGGAGCGGTGCTGCGCAGAGCCTGCTGCCGACGGCTTTCGGTCACCGTCACCGACGGCAACTGTTCCGTAGAGTCGTTGGGCGTGCTGCCGAGAGGCTCCTGCGCTGCGGCAGTGAGCGTCGTGACGAGCAACAGCCCGGTGATAACATGATTCCTCATATTGCCTTTTCATCCGCCTTATCCACGAGGCGGTTTGTGAAACATGGAGCAAGCAACGGCAGGTCTTCTGACTTACTCCACCACAAGCGCCTTCCCGAAGAAAGAATCAGTGGCGTCTCTACTTGCGGCCATACGGGAGCTCACAGCTGCGGGACAGTCGGGGATTTGCACCCCGTTCCCTTTTATCACCCTTTGCAGGCGAACCGTTTTGCGGTGCAAAGGTAATCATAATCTTTTAAAACGCGCGCTATTTTGAAAAGAAAAACGCAGAATGGCCTCTTTCGCTTCAAAATGTTTTGCATTCCGATGGTGCGGCTTTCGCTTGACGATGCGCTGAGGAGAGGTTGGCGCAAGCGTGCTTGTGGGCTGCGATTGCGATTGTTTTGATGTGCAGTTTAAATTATATTGCTGTGCAATTTCAATTGAATTGCTCAGCAAAATAAATTGTTTTGGTCGGCAATTTAAATTGTATTGCAGCTCAGTTGATGCCGTATTACAATCAGGGAAGGGCCTTTCGGCCGACGGAAGAGGGCTTTTTGACATCGCGATAGAGCTCCATCATCTGCCGAGCCACGTCGTTACCCTCGAACCGTTCGATGTAGTGCTGGGCCCGTCTGATGCGCTCTTCGCGCCCCTCGGCGCCCTTGAGCACCTGAGCGATGGCGTCGGCCATGCCGTAGACGTCGTCGGGGTCGACGTAGAGGGAGTCGTTGCCGCCGGCTTCTTCCAGACAACTGCCTGTGCAGGCCACGACGGGCAGTCCGCTCTGTATGGCTTCGATGATGGGAATGCCGAAGCCTTCGTAGCGCGAAGGGTAGACGGAAGCCTCTGCCATCTGGTAGATGGCGGGCAGGTCGGCGTTAGTCACGTTTTCGAGGATGAGCACGCGGTCCGTGAGTCGGTTCTCGTCGATGTAGCGCCGCACCTTCTCGGTATAGGCCGTGCTTCGCCCTACGATGACGAGCGAGAGGTCTTCGGGCAGCCTGTGGAGGGCTTTGACGGCGAGCAGCACGTTCTTCCGTTCCTCGATGGTTCCCACGCTGACGATGTATCGCGGCGGCAGCATGTAGCGCGCGTTGACGTTCTGCAGCTTGTCCTCGCTCTCGCGCAGCTTGAAGAAGGTGCTGCACGACTGGTAGATGAGGCTGATGCGTTCGGGGTTGACGTTGCCGTAGTACATGATGTCGCGCTTGGTGCACTCGCTGATGGCGATGATGCGGTCGGCCTCGGCCACGGCCCGGTGGAACTTCCATCGGTAGATGGCGCGGTCCACGGGGTTGTAGTATTCGGGATGACGGAGGAAGATGAGGTCGTGGATGGTGACGACGCTGCTGATGCCTGCCTTGCTGATGCCCACGGGGAGCTCGCCGGAGAGTCCATGGTAGATGTCGACGTCGTCGGCCTTGAGGTCGTCGATGATGCCGTGGGTGCGCCAGAGCCACTTGAGTTGCGCGTGGCGAGGGTAGCAATAGGTGATGAGCGGGCTGTCGACGACCTGTCGGCGCAGCTGTCGGTTGCCGGCGTCGGGGGCATATAGCCTCAGCTCGGTCGCGTCGTCGGCAGCTTCGGCGAGGTCGTTGACCAGTGTGCGGGCATAGCTGCCCAGTCCGGTCGTGTTGTTCACGATGCGCTTGGCATCGAATCCTATTCTCATTTGGTTACGGTTGTTTGTTGTGCGACTTCGCTTTCAGCTTACCCTCGTTCACCATGCGGTCGTATTCCTCATGGGTTCGCTTCCAGCGGTTGTGAGTCCACAGATAATATTGTGGTGCGCGGCGGATGCTCTTCTCGAGCCATTGGAACGACAGGCGCGTGAGCTCGTGCTCGGGCAGGTCCTGCGGTCGGTCGGTAATGAGGTGCAGTGTGGAGACATACTGTCCGCGCCGCGGGCGTTCGATGTCTACATAGACGACGGCATCCTGCATCTTTCGCGTGATGCGCTCGGCCCCTGTGAAGACGGCTGTGTCGTGATTCATGAAGGGTAGCCACAGATGGATGTTCTCCCACTTCGGACTTTGGTCGAGGATGTAGCCGAAGATGGTGCGGCAGTTCTCGCGCCGCAGGGCCACGAGTCGCCGCAGGATGTCCTGCTTGGCAATGGGCTCGCCGCCCTGATGCTCGCGCAGACGGTAGAAGAGTCGGTCGACGGCCTTGTTGCGCAGGGGATGGTAGATGAGTCCGAGCACGGACTGCTGTTCCCAGCGCTGGAAGTATATTTTCGTTGCCGAGAGATACTCCCAATTGCAGTAGTGTCCGAGCATGGCAGCGCACGACTGACCCTTGTCGAAATACTGTTCGAGCAGCTCGATGTTGGTGAAATGGAAGTGCTTCTTCAGCGTCTGTCGCGACACGCTGAGCAACTTCAGCGTCTCCACGAAGTAGTCGCAGAGCCATCGGTAGAACTTCCGCTCGATGTCGCGGCGCTCGTCGTCACTCTTCTCGGGGAAGGATGAGGCGAGATTGTTCCTGACCACGCGGCGACGGTACCTCACGACGCGATAGACCAGCAGATAGAGCAGGTCGGCAATCATGTAGAGCACCCTGTATGGGAGCAGCGACACGGCGTAGGCGATGGGGTAGAGGATGTAGTATCCGATGTTCATGGTCTATGACTGCATGTCGTGTAGCTTCTTGTAGTAGCCGTCCATCTTCATCAGCATGTCGTGGGGACCCCGCTCCACGATGCGTCCATCGTGGAGCACGCAAATCTCGTCGGCATTCTTGATGGTGCTCAGGCGGTGGGCGATGGCCACGGTGGTGCGCGTCTTCATGAGCCGTTCGAGGGCATCCTGAACGAGACGCTCCGACTCGGTGTCGAGAGCCGACGTGGCTTCGTCGAGGATGAGTATGGGCGGGTTCTTGAGGATGGCACGGGCAATGCTGACGCGCTGTCGCTGTCCGCCCGATAGTCGTCCGCCTCGGTCGCCGATGCTGGTGTCGTAGCCTTGTTCGGAAGCCATGATGAAGTCGTGGGCGTTGGCGATGCGCGCTGCCTGCTCCACCTCCTGCTGGGTGGCATTGTCGACGCCGAAGGAGATGTTGTTGAAGAAGGTGTCGTTGAAGAGGATGGCTTCCTGGTTCACGTTGCCGATGAGCTGCCGCAGGTCGTGAATGCCGAGGTCGCGCACGTTGATGCCGTCGATGAGCACCTCGCCCTCCTGCACGTCGTAGTAGCGCGGAATGAGGTCGACAAGCGTTGACTTTCCTGAACCACTCTGGCCCACGAGGGCGATGGTCTTGCCTTTCTCGATGGTGAGGTTGATGTCGCGCAGCACCCACTGCTCGCCGTATTTGAACGACACGTTGCGGAATTCAATCTGATGCTCGAAGCTGTCGATGTGCTTGGGATGCTTCGGGTCCTTGATATTGTTCTCGGCCAGCAGAATTTTGTCCACACGCTCCATCGATGCCAAGCCTTTGGGAATGTTGTAGCTGGCCTTGGAGAACTCTTTCAGCGGGTTGATGATGCTGTAGAGCATGACGAGATAGTAGATGAACGTGGGGCCTGAGAGGGCCATCTTGTTGAGCACCAGCGAGCCTCCGAACCAGAGCACGATGACAATCATCAGCGTGCCGAGGAACTCGCTCATCGGGTGGGCCATCGACTGGCGTATGTTCACGCGCATGATGTCGTTGCGGTAGGCGGTGTTCACGTGGTTGAAGCGGCGGTTCATCTTCTCCTCGGCATTGAAAGCCTTGATGATGCGCAGTCCGCCCAGCGTCTCTTCCACCTGACTCATGGTGTCGCTCCACAGGCTCTGGGCCTTGATGCTCTTGGCCTTGAGCTTGCGGCCGACGAATCCCATGAACCATCCGACGATGGGCACGAAGATGATGGTGAAGAGTGTCAGCTGCCACGAGATGACGATCAGTGTGGCAAAGTAAGCAATGATGAGGATGGGGTTCTTGAACAGCATGTCGAGGCTTGACATGATGCTGGTCTCTATTTCCTGCACGTCGCCGCTCATGCGAGCGATGATGTCGCCCTTGCGCTCTTCGCTGAAGAATCCGAGCGGCAGCGACGTGATTTTCTGGTAGAGCTGGTTGCGTATGTCGCGCACCACGCCTGTTCGGATAGGAATGATGGTTGCCGATGAGAGGAAGTAGGCTCCCGTCTTGAGGAACGTCATGAAGGCGAGGAAGAGTCCGATGATGAGTAGCGTGGTGGCCGCTCCCCAGTCGAACACCAGGTCTTGCACGAAGCAGTTGGCATTGTTGCTCACCACGTCGGTGCAGTTGCTCAGGGTCATCTCGCCCCATGGAATCCAGTCGGTCTCGCGCATGCCTGAAGTCTGGAACAGGATGTTCAGAATGGGGATGATGGTCATGAACGAGAAGATGTTCAGCAGTGCCGACAGGATGTTGAATACCACTGTGAGCACGAGGTATTTCTTGTAGGGCGGTACGAACCGCCGCAGCACTTTGAGGAATTCCTTCATATCGTGATGCTTTCGTTTGCTATGGCTTCACCCATCAGGGTGGCGCTGGTTGAACCGGTGATCTTCACCGGAACGGTCTGGCCGATGTGGTGGTTTCCCTTGTCGAAAACCACCATCTTGTTCTGCTCGGTGCGGCCGCAGAGCTGCTGTCGCGAGCGCTTGCTGAAGCCTTCGACCAGCACGTTGAACGTCTTGCCCACCTCGGCGGCGTTGCGCTGGGCAGAGATTTCGGTCTGCAAGGCGATGAGCTCGTTCAGACGGCGTATCTTTTCGGCTTCGGGCACGTTGTCGGGCAGGTGCTTGGCGGCGTAGGTGCCGGGTCGCTCGGAATACTTGAACATGAACGCGGAGTCGAACTGCACCTCGCGCACCAGCGAGAGTGTCTGCTGGAAGTCGTCCTCGCTCTCGTTATGGTAGCCCACGAAGATGTCGGTAGACAATCCGCAGTCGGGAATGATGCGCCGGATGGCTTCCACCTTGCGCAGATAGTCTTCGCGCGTGTACTTGCGGTTCATCAGTCGCAACGTGTTATCGGAGCCGCTCTGCGCCGGGAAATGGATGTGCCGGCAGAGATTGGGCTCTTCGGCGATGGCATGGAGAATGTCTTCGCTCATGTCCTCGGGGTTGCTCGTGGTGAAGCGGACGCGCATCTGCGGCACTTCGCGTGCCACGCGGCGCAGCAGTTCGGCGAAGCTGGTGCCGCCGGGGACGGGTTTTCCGGCCGGTGAGAGTCCGTAGCTGTTGACGTTCTGCCCGAGCAGCGTCACCTCCTTGAAGCCCCGCTCGTTCAGGTCGCGCACTTCGCGCAGGATGCTCTCCACGTCGCGCGACCGTTCGCGGCCTCGCGTGTAGGGCACGATGCAGTAGTGGCAGAAGTTGTTGCAGCCGCGCATGATGCTGACGAAGCCGCCCACCTTCTGTCCGTGGAGCCGCTGTGGCAGAATGTCGCGGTAGGTCTCTGTCGTCGAGAGCTCCACGTTGATGGCTTTGTGGCCCAGTTCGCACTGCGCGATGAGGTCGGGGAGCGACAGATAGGCATCGGGTCCGGCCACGAGGTCGGCGTGGTGCGTGTTGATGAGGTCGTCTTTCATGCGCTCGGCCATGCAGCCGAGAACGCCCACGATGAGGGGTCGCTTCTTCTTCTGCGCATTGAGCACCTCCAGCCGGTGAATGATTTTCTGCTCGGCGTTGTCGCGCACCGAACAGGTGTTGAGGAACACCGCGTCGGCATCCTCCTCGCGCTGGCACGCCTCATAGCCTGCCATCTGCATCACCGAAGCCACGACCTCCGAGTCGGCCACATTCATCTGGCACCCGTAGGTCTCGATATATAGTTTCTTCATTACGAATGATTCAGAATTCTGTGCAAATTTAGGCAAAAAAGACGAGAATGAAGACAATAGCGTGAAAAAAAGCACCTTTTGGCCTGCGATAACGCCGTTTTGATTCTTTTTTTTCTTGAAAAGAAAGATTTTCGGATTTTTATTATATCTTTGTAGCCGCTTTTTATGCGTGTTGAAACAAAGAAAACAAAGATATCTACAATGGAACAGAACGAAAAACAACAAGTGCAGTTGCCCGAGAACGCATTCCGGGAGCTGAAGGACGGAGAACAGTATGAGCCGGTGATGTCGCCGCGGAAGGTGTATCCCGAAGTGAACGGCTGGTCGGTGACGTGGGGAATCCTCATGGCCATCCTCTTCTCGGCTGCCGCCGCCTACTTAGGACTGAAGGTGGGTCAGGTGTTTGAGGCCGCCATTCCGATAGCTATTATCGCCGTGGGTGTGTCGACGGCCGCTAAGCGCAAGCAGGGTCTGGGTGAGAATGTCATCATACAGAGCATCGGCGCCTGCTCGGGAGCCGTGGTGGCCGGAGCCATCTTCACGCTGCCTGCCATCTATATCCTGCAGGCGAAATACCCTGAGATGTCGGCTTCGTTCCTCAACATCTTCCTATCGTCGCTCCTCGGCGGCGTGCTCGGCATCCTCTTCCTGATACCGTTCCGCAAGTACTTCGTCAGCGACATGCACGGAAAATATCCGTTCCCCGAGGCAACGGCCACCACGCAGGTGCTCATCTCGGGCGAGAAGGGCGGCTCGCAGGCCAAACCGCTGCTCATGGCTGGTCTGGTGGGTGGTCTGTATGACTTCATCGTGGCCACCTTCGGCTGGTGGAACGAGAATGTGACGACGCGCATGATAGGGTGGGGAGCCGACCTGGCCGACCGCGCCAAGCTGGTGCTGAAGGTGAACACAGGTGCCGCCGTGCTCGGACTGGGCTACATCATCGGACTGAAATACGCTTTCATTATCTGTCTCGGCTCGCTGGCCGTGTGGTGGATCATCGTGCCGGGAATGGCACTGCTGTTCCCCCACGACGTGCTGAACATGTGGGATCCGTCGATCACGACTGCCGTGGGCGACATGTCGGCCGAACATATCTTCACCTCGTATGGCAAGAGCATCGGTATCGGCGGCATCGCCATGGCCGGTGTGATTGGCATCATCCGCTCGTGGGGCATTATCAAGAGTGCCGTGGGTCTGGCTGCACGCGAGATGAAAGGCGGTTCGAGCGCCAGCCGCGACCAGTTGCGCACGCAGCGCGACATCTCGTTCAAGATTATTGCCATCGGAAGCGTGGTGACCATCTTGGTGACGTTCCTCTTCTTCTGGTTCGGCGTGATGGACAACCTGCTGTTTGCCGTCGTGGGCATCCTGCTCGTGGCCTTCATCGCCTTCCTGTTCACCACCGTGGCTGCCAATGCCATTGCCATCGTGGGCTCGAACCCGGTGAGCGGCATGACGCTGATGACGCTCATCCTGGCTTCTGTGGTGATGGTGGCCGTGGGTCTGAAAGGTCCCGGCGGCATGCTGGCCGCACTGATCATGGGTGGCGTGGTGTGCACGGCACTGTCGGTGGCCGGCTCGTTCATCACCGACCTGAAAATCGGTTACTGGTTGGGAACGACGCCGCAGAAGCAGGAACAGTGGAAGTTCCTCGGCACGCTGGTGTCGGCACTGACCGTGGGCGGCGTGATGATGCTGCTCAACCAAACCTACGACTTCGCATCGGGCGAACTCGCCGCACCGCAGGCCAACGCTATGGCTGCCGTCATCGAACCGCTGATGAGCGGAGTGGGCGCCCCGTGGCTGCTCTATGCCATCGGTGCCGCCATCGCCGTGGTGCTGACGCTGTGCAAAGTGCCGGCTCTGCCCTTCGCACTGGGCATGTTCATCCCCATTCAGCTCAACATCCCGCTGCTGGTGGGCGGTGCCGTGAACTGGTTCGTCACCTCACGGTCGGCCGATAAGAAGGTGAACGACGAGCGCGGCGAGAAAGGAACGCTCATTGCCAGCGGTTTCATTGCCGGCGGTGCACTGATGGGCGTCGTGTCGGCGCTGCTGCGCTTCGTCGGCTTCAACCCCATCAACGAGACGTGGCTGGCCAATCCGCTGTCGGAGGCACTGTCGCTGGCTGCCTATCTGTTGCTCATTGCCTACTTCATCGTGGCCACAAGGAAGAAGGCAGGTGAGGTCTGAAACATCAAAGAATCATGAAACGCAACGTACTTCTGCTGTTATGGACGCTGTGGCTGCCGATGATTGCGGCAGCACAGACGAACCGTCCGGGCTATGTGCCACCTGAAGACCGCGAGGTGGACATGGACAACCCCACGTTCGTGCCGATGGTGAAGGTGTCGAAGGTGGCGCGCGACGGCGACAGCCTGCAATATGTTGAGCTGGGCGAAATCTATGTGTCGCCCCAGATGGAGTTCAAGAGCGAGAAACAGCGCCAGGCCTTCAACCGACTGGTGCACAACGTGAAGAAAGTGCTGCCCATTGCGAAGGAGGTGAACCAGATAATCATCGAGACCTACGACTATCTGCAGACCCTTCCGACGAAGGAAGCAAAGGAGGAACACATGAAGCGCGTGGAGAAAAGTCTGAAGAAAGAATACGGTCCGCGCATGAAGAAGCTCACCTACAGTCAGGGCAAACTGCTCATCAAGTTGGTGTATCGTGAGTGTAACTCCTCTGGATACGAACTCATTCAGGCCTTTCTCGGTCCGGTCCGCGCCGGAATGTACCAGGCTTTCGCGTGGGCTTTCGGTGCCAGTCTGATGAAGAAATACGATGCCGAGAAGACCGACAGGCTGACAGAGCGTGTGGTAAGGATGGTGGAAAGCGGTCAGTTGTGACAAAAACAGGCTCAGGAACAGCTCAAACAGGGCGTTTGTGTTGTCTGGAACGTGATTGAAAAAGATGAAGAAAAGGTGGCTTATGGTGTTGCCGGCGGTTTTTCTGTTGGTAACATCGTGTTCAGAACAGACGAAAGAAGAGAAGAGGAGCCAAGAAAAAACGGTTGCTCCGAAGACGGAATGCCTTGTACCCACCACGCCGGTGAAGAATCAGGGTAACTCCTCTCTGTGCTGGATCTATGCCATGCTGGCTACCATCGAGAGCGAACACCTGATGATGGGCGACTCGGTGAACCTGTCGCCACACTTCGTTGCGCGCAGTCTGTTAGAGGAAGAGGCGGAGCGTGTCTACCTGAGCAAAGGTAAAGAGCACATCCGACTGCGCGGAATGGCGCAAGACCTGATAGGAATGATTCAACGCCACGGCCTGACTCACTTCGACTCTTTCCGCAGTGAGGCGAACTACAACGTGGTGAAACGCAAGGCTGAGATGCTTGTGAGGCAGTATGTGGGCCGAAGCAATGGTCTTCACGACATGAAGAAAGCGCTGGGCACGCTGCTCGACGACCAAGTGCACCCCGAACTGCGCTTCGTCTTCATGCTCGGCGCCGAGTATACGCCGCTGGAGTTCGCACATAGTGTGTGTATGGACGATGAATATGTGGCGCTCACCAGCTTCAGTCACCATGAATACGGCCGGCCTTTCGTGCTCGACGTGCCCGACAACCACGGCCGACACTCCTTCATGAACCTCCCGCTCGACTCACTGATGGGACATATCGACGATGCGTTGCAGCGCGGGCATCCCGTCTGTTGGGAGGGCGACAGCAGCGAACCGCTCTTCTCGTTCGCCCAAGGCATTGCGAAAATGGAGACCGACAGCGTAAGGGTGACGCAACAGATGCGACAGCAGATGTTCGAACGTCTGCAGACCACCGACGACCACTGCATGGAGATGATCGGTATGGCACGCACACCGCAGGGCAAACGTTATTATATTTGTAAGAACTCGTGGGGAACGGAGAATCCCTTTGGCGGTCTGATGTATCTTAGCGAAAATTATGTCAGGGCTAAGACAATGGCTGTCTGGATGAGCCAAAGGGCTTATTACGGCGATGATTACTGATTCAGGAATGAGAACGAAGGGTTGATTGTACGCCGTGCTATGGGTGCGAACGGCTATTCCAAATCAATGTGCTGCACGCGGATATTTTCGTGCAGGAAGATTTGGGCATTTTCCTTGAATTTCTCTTCGCTTTCCGTTGTGAGATAGAAACACTGGCCGTGCTTCGTCAGCTTGCGCTCCATCTCAGGATGACGGCGCAGGTAGTCGCACAGACTGGCTGCCACATACTGTCCTTGCGGCACAACGCGCACTTGGGGAGGCACATGGGCAACGATGGAACTCATCAGCAACGGATAGTGTGTGCAGCCGAGAACGATGGCATCGATGGCGGGATCTTTGCGCAAGAGCTGGTCGATGCGCTTCTTCACAAAATAGTCGGCACCGGGAGAGTCGGCCTCATTGGCTTCGACGATGGCAGCCCACAGCGGACAAGCCTGCCCCGTGACGGTGATATCGGGCCACAGTTTCTGGATTTCCATGTTATAGCTCTCGCTGCGCACCGTGCCTTCGGTGGCCAGGATGCCTACATGTCGCGACTTGGTGAGCTGTCCGATGACTTCAGCCGTCGGTCTGATGATGCCAAGGACGCGCCGGTCGGGAGCCAGTTCGGGCAATATGCGCTGCTGAATGCTGCGCAGAGCTTTCGCCGATGCCGTGTTGCAACCAAGGATGACGAGGTGGCAACCGCGCTCAAACAAGCGCAGCACAGCCTGACGGGTGAACTGATACACCACTTCGAACGACCGAGAGCCGTAGGGAGCACGCGCATTGTCGCCCAGATACATGTAGTCGTATTCGGGAAGTTGCTGGCGGATGCCGTGCAAGATGGTGAGGCCTCCGTAGCCAGAATCAAAAATGCCTATCGGACCTGGCTCTGTTGGAAACATCGTTGTCAGGGAATTTGTGATAACATCTGCTTGAGCAACGAGCTGATGTCCTCGCCCATGGTGGGATCGACGAACGGCACGGCATTGTTATCGGTGTTGAGGATGAAGGCATAGCCGTGTTCCTGTCCTATGAAGCGAAGCGCCTCAGTGATTTTTTTCTTGATGGGGAGCTCGGCATCGCGGCGTGCAGCTTCCAACAGTCGGCTGGCCTCTTTCTTGAAAGCGATGTTCTTCTCCATGATCTGCTGCAGCTCCGACTGTCGTTTCTGCCTAATGAGGGGTGCATATTCCGACTGGTGGGCAAGGAAATCCTCGTATTTGCGGTTGAATTCCTCTTCGGCGCGCTTGGTTTCTGCGCTATATTGAGCCTCGAGGTTCTCCATGTTGCGCTGCATGATGGAGTAGTCGGGACTGTTGCGCAGGGCTTCCTCATAGCTGAAGAAGCCGAATCGTATCTGTGCCGAAGAGTTCAGTGGAAGAAATGTAAAAAGGTAAAAGAGCAGGATTCCCTTGAACCATGTATTGTTGATACGCGTGCAAATGCTTTTCCTATCCATCGTTTTCCCCTTTGCTATCCTTTATTCCTCTTTACTTATCTTTTTCTTATTCATGATTATAGTGCCGGAAACCATCATGCCGATGTCGACGGATGATGGTTTCCGGCATGTTGTCGTGCTGACTTTACTTCATCTTGTTCAGCTCGGCCTTCACCTCGGTGGTGAGATCCTTGCTGAGCGTGCTGCTGATGTAGGGCAGTGAGCCTGTCTGCATGATGTAGACGTAGCCACCGGCCTTGCCGACGTTCTCGATAGCCTTGAACACTTTCTCCTGAATGGGCTGCACTTTCTCCTGCTGAGCCTTCTGGAATGCGGCGGCATTATCCTGCTGGGCCTGCTGGAACTTCTCGTAGAGCTTGTTCAGTTCGGCTTCGGTCTCTTTCTTCTGCGTCTCGTTCATGGTGCTCTGCTGCTTCTGGTAGTTGTCCATCTTCGTCTGAATCTCGCGCTGCATGCCTTCGAGTTCGTTCTGATACTGCTTGCTGAGAGCCTCAAGTTCACCGTTGACCTTGCTCAGCTCTGGCAGCGACTGCATGATGGCCTGTGTGTCTACATGTCCAAACTTCTGTGCGAATGTTGCCATGGGAGCGAACATCATCAACATTAAAATAATTTTCTTCATTGTCGTTTTTTTATTATAAGATTATTGTTTTATTATTTAGTTGCTATATCCAAGCTTCTTTTTCTATTAGTTGCTGTATCCGAGCTTCTGGAGCACGTCGTTGCTGATGTCAACTTTGGGCGAACCGAACACGATGCCCTGCTCGCTGCGGTCGATGACGAGGTCGTAGCCACGCATCTTGGCAATGTCTTTCAGCGCATTGTAGATTTCTTCCTGAATGGGCGTCATCAGGGCTTCGCGCTTCTTGAAGAGCTCACCTTCAGGACCGAAATACTTCTTCTTCAGCTCGCTGGCCTCATGCTCTTTCTGCATGATGGTCTCCTGCTTGGCTTTTTTCTGTTCCTGCGAGAGGAAGACCACCTCGTTCTGGTAGTTCTTGTAGAGCGTCTGCGCCTCCGTTGTCAGCGCATCCACCTCAGCCTGCCATTTCTTGGCCACCTGCGATAGCTGCTCGTTGGCGCGTTCGTAGGCAGGGATGTTCTTCAGGATGTATTCCATATCAATGAGTGCGAACTTCTGTGCACTTGCCGTCATCGCCGCCATGGCGAGGAAGGCTATCATCATCATTTTCTTCATATCCTAAGTTTTTATTTGTTCTGCTATAAGACGGCCTTTTATCGCTGAAAGATTAACCGTCGACATAATAATTAAATAATTCTTAACTAAACGAACTCTGACTATAACTCTGAACTATGAACTCTGCACTATGAACTATCAGAACTCCTGTCCGAGCACGAAGTGGAAGTTCGATCCGCCTCGCGAGTAAGTGCTGTTCGAAGAGTTGAGCACCTTGTCGAAGCCGTATGCCCAGTCGATACCCATCAGTCCGACCATGGGGAGGTAGATGCGCACGCCGACACCGGCCGAGCGTTTCATGTCGAACGGGTTGAAGTTCTTCGTGTCCACCCACGCATTACCGGCTTCGAGGAAGCCCAGACCGTAGATGGTGGTGTTGCCCAGCAGGAAGGGGTAGCGCAGTTCCACCGACATGCGGTCGTAGGCGTAGGCGTTATAGCGGTAGCCCATGCCCGACTCGCGCACGGCAGTGTTCGAGATCGAACCGTTGTCGTAGCCTCGCAGACCGATGGTCTCCTCGGCGTAGCCACTGCTGTAGCCGCTCATACCGTCACCGCCGACGTAGAATCCTTCGAACGGCGACTTCTTGTCCTTGTTGTATGCGCCGAGGATACCCAGCTCCACGCGCGTCATCAGCACCAAGCATTTCGCTCCGCCGGTGAGAGCGGTGAACGTTCTGCTCTTGAACTTCCATTTGTGATACTCAATCCAGCGGTATTTCTTCTGCTGCTGGTCCTGATAGTCGGCAGCCTGCGGGTCGATGGCCAGGTTGGCGTAGTCGTAGTTCTCCCACAGTGACCATGGCGGAGTGAGCGTGACCGAGCCCATGAACTCCGAACCGCTGCGCGGGAAGAGCGGGTTGTCGATGCTCGAGCGGGCCACCGTGACGCCGAGGTTCAGGTTGTTACAGTTGCCGTTGCTCACGAGGAAGTAGTTCCAGTTCTTCAGCATGTAGCGCGTGTAGGCCAGCTCCAGGTTCAGCGTGAAGTAGTCGTCGGGCCAGCGCAGGCGCTTTCCCCATCCCACGGAGACGCCGAGCAGCTTCACGTACTTGTCGGGATCGTAGTAGTTCTCGAACGTGTTGTACACGCTGTTGCCCATTCCCATGCCGTAGATGCCGCTGTAGTAGTTGCGCATCAGGGCCGTATTGTAGTAGTTGCTCGACACGTCGCTCTGCTTCGAGTAGAACGCGCCGACCGAGAACTGTATGGGTCGCTTGCCTCCGAACCATCCTGTTGAGTAGGAGATGTTGCCCGACGTGTAGTAGTTGGCGTTCGTCTGGAAGCCCAGCGACACCTGTTCGCCGTCGCCGATAGGCATGATGCCTCGGTGCTCCTTGCCTTTGCCGAAGAGGTTGGCCATTGAGAAGTTGTTGAACTTCAGTCCGATTCGTCCGATGATACCCGTCTGTCCCCATCCGAGTGAGAACTCAACCTGGTCGTTCGACTTCTGCACCAGCTGCCAGTTGATGTCCACCGTGCCGTCTTCGTAGTTCGGTTTCACGTCGGGATTCACCTGCTCGGCGTCGAAGTGCCCCATGGCTGCAATCTCTCGGGCGCTTCGTGTCAGCGCTTCTTTCGAGAAGAGGTCGCCGGGCTTGGTGCGCAGCTCGCGCCTGATGACGTTCTCATAGAGTCGGTCGTTACCCATGATTCGCACGCGGCTGATGTGTGCCTGCGGGCCTTCCTGTATGCGCATCTCCAAGTCGATGCTGTCGCCCACGATGTTCACTTCCGTCGGCTGCAGGTTGTAGAACAGGTAACCGTTGTTCCAATAGAGGTTGCCCACGGCGTCGTCGTCTTCCGTGAGTCGCTTGTTCATGTATTTCTGGTTGTACACGTCGCCCTTCTTCATGTCGAGCACACGGGTCAGGTTGTCGGTGGTGTAGACGGTGTTGCCCACCCACGTGATGTTGCGCAGGTAGTATTTCTGCCCCTCGTCCACCTTAATATATATATTGACGTGCTTATCGTCATAGTTCCACACGCTGTCCTCGATGATGGTGGCATCGCGGTAGCCGAATTCGTTGTATTTGCTGATGAGGTTCTGCTTGTCCTCTTTCCACCGTTCGGGTGTGAACTTCTTCTTCTTCAGGAACGTGGAGAGCTTGTTGGCCTCGTGGATGTTCTTGAAGGCACCTTTCGAGAACAGTCCGCCCTTGATTTTCTTGTCGGTGAGCTGCTCGTTGCCCTCGATGATGATCTGGTGGACCCTCATCTTCTCCTTCTTGTCTACCGTGATGTCGAGAATCACCTGGTTCTTGTTCGACAGGTCGTCGCGCTGCATGATGGTGATGTCGGCATTCTTGTAACCCTTGTCGTCGAAGTATTTCTTGGCCAGAATCTTGGCGCGGTCGATCATGTTGGGCGTAATCTGGTTGCCTTTCAGCAGTCCCAGCTTCTTCTCCATGTCCTCGCGCTCCGACTTCTTCAGGCCGATGTAGTTGATGGTCGACACGCGTGGCCTCACAGCCAGGCGGATGTGCAGATAGATTTTCTCGCCCACGAGCGAGTCGGCGCTGATGGAGACCCTCGAGAAGAGGCCGTGCTTCCAGTAGCGCTTCACGGCGTCGGTGATCTGCGTGCCGGGGACGGTGATCCTCTGTCCCACTTCCAGGCCCGAGATGTTGGTGAGCACATAGTCTTCATAGCCTTCCACGCCCGACACGGCCAGCCCTGCGATGGTGCAGCTGCGGGGCGTGCCGGCGTAGGTGATATCGGGGTTCACGATCTTCTCCTGTGCCTGTGCACTTACGCTAAATGACAGATGACAAACGACAAGGGCCAGACTTATCATCCATACGCGTACCTTATTATTATATATCATCTTCATTCAGCTTCAGGAAAATATTCTTGTTTCTCATTTCTTATTGTTCTTTTCTGACAATGCCTCTCTTTCCACCTGTGCTTCCGTCTTGCCGAAGCGGCGCTGGCGGCTCTGGAAGTCGATGATGGCCTTGTGGAGGCACTCCTCATCGAAGTCGGGCCAATAGGTGTCGCAGAAGTAGAGTTCAGTATATGCTATCTGCCACAACAGGAAGTTGGAGATGCGCAGCTCTCCGCCCGTACGTATCAGCAGGTCGGGGTCGGGCATAAAGCTGGTTTGAAGATGCTGATTGATGAAATCCTCGTCGATATCCTCCGCACGCAATCCTCCTGAGCGCCAGTTCTTAAGGATATTCTCAGGCAGTTCCTCCATATCGTGAACCTCCGAGACGATCTGCCGCACGGTGTTGATGAGCTCCCATCGTGAGGAATAGCTCAGGGCAAGCACCATGCTCATCGCCTTGTTGTTCTTGGTATGCTCCATCACTTCCGATAGCTTCTGCTGGACATCATCGGGCAGGCGACCGAAGTCGCCGATGACGCGCAGGCGCACATCGTTCTTCATGAAGAGCTCCTCTTCAAGGGCAGTGATAATCAGTCCCATCAACGCCGTCACCTCATCCGTGGGGCGGTTCCAGTTCTCGGTCGAGAAGGTGTAGAGGGTGAGGTATTTCACGCCCAGATGGCAACACTCCGAGGTGATACGGTGAATGGCCTCCACTCCGGCCTGGTGGCCGTAACTACGCTCTTTACCCCGCTTGGTGGCCCATCGCCCGTTGCCGTCCATGATGATGGCAATGTGCTCGGGTATGCGGTTCATATCCAGTTGGTCAGTCATCTATGTCATTATTACATGTTACACACTTGGGCAGGAAGCTGTAGGTCAGCGACACTTGCAGCATGGAGTAGCAGTCGCTGTTCTTGAACACGCCCGAACTTTTTATATAATAAGGGTCGGCCACGCCGTCCAGACGGTCGCTGTTGGTGAAGTGCATCGCCCATTCAACCGACAGGTTCAGACGTTTGGCCACCTTGTATTTCACACCGACGCCGATGGGAGCGTTCACCGTGACGACCGACTTGCCGCTCGTGCTCACCAGCGTGCCGCCCAAACCTCCGAAGACGAAAGGTGTCAGACGCTTCGCACCGCGGTAGTCGCGCCCCGTGCCGTAGGGCCAGAAGTTGTATTCGTAGCGCACGCCGAGGTCGAACATGGCATTGCTGAAGTCGTAGACGACTTGCTGCACGTCGGGGTAGTAGGTCGTCAGTCCTTTCGATGTCCCCTTCAGCTGTCCGTAGCTGAACTGTGCCGCCAGGGCCATATAGGGGTTGAGCACGCGCTTGAGCACCACCGTCCCCACGGGTTGCGAGTTGCTGAACAGCCCGTCGTTGAAGTCGCCCAGATACGACACCAACCCTATGCCACCGCCAATCTCCATCTTATACTCGTCGTCGTACTGCTGCGCACTTGCGCCCGCGGCAGCCGTCAACAGGAGAAGGGTGATCAGCGTTTGCTTCATCTGTTCTTACGGTTTCTTTTCTTATTTCGTGAAACTGGTCTGCTCGGTCGTCCAGCCCAGACGGTTCAGCCGTCCGCGCCACACTTGTCCCGTCCCGCCGCACACTATCCACAGATAGTTGTCGGCATCGGACGTGATGGCAAAGACGCCGTCGGTGCTTTGGAACCCGCTGGGAAGGGGCAGATAGTCGCGTGTGCGCCAGGCGATGCCGCCGTCGCGGCTCTCGTACAGACTGGCAAAGGGTGCGGCCGTCGAGCCGCCGAAGCCGCTGCCTCCGAGGGCCACCATGCCCTCGCCGTAGTTAGCGACGGTGAGTCCGCGCAGGCGTTTCAGTGGGAAGCGGCTGCCGCTGTTCACCGTGGAGTACGACCATGAGTGCTCCACGCTGCCGTCGTTGCCGTCTTCTATCTTGCTCCACACCACGGCGTTCGCGTCGTTGGGGTAGGCACTCTCACTGCGGTTGCCCACCAGCACCACGCGTTCCACGTCGTCGTTGGTCCTCACCCGCGTGCAGGTGTAGCTGATGTCCTGCGTGGGAAGCAGGGCGGCATCGTCGTCGAGGGGCTCCACGTTCCACGTCCTACCTTCATCGGCCGACGACACCAACTGCCCGTCGGCGCTGATGGCAAAGAGGTGGAGCGAACTGGCAGCCACCAGTTGGCGCACGTCGGTGTCGGCAAGTTTCATCCAGTCGCCCTGCGCCTTGCGGCACAACAGCTCGCCGCCGTTCTTCACGATGACGCTGTCGCCACGCACCACGACATTCTTCCACGCCTCGGCATCGAGCGAACCGATGCTCAGCGTGCGCTGCTCCCAACCGTTGTCGCCACGTCCGAAGACGAGCGTCTCCTCGCCGTTCGAGCCGAAGAGGAGCACCTCGGTGCCCACGGCCACGGCTTTCATGCCGGTCAGACTGGCGAAGAGGTCGCTGCGCGAGGCCTCGCTCCAGCTGAACGTGTCGGCTTTCTGTTGATGAACGTTCACGCGCACGGTGTAGCGTGCCTGCGCGGCGTTGCTGCTTGAGAAGACGACAAACTCGCGCGGCTGTGTGAAGTCGATGCTGTCCGACGATGAGTGCCAGCGCAGCGTGTCGCCCACAACGCTCTTCACGGCCACCACGCCGCTGTTCTTCGTCCCCACGGTGCACACCACATGGGCGGCATCGGTGCCGTAGGGCAGCGAGTCGGGGTTGTAGATCTCGCGCGTGGCTTGGTTGATATAGAACTTATAGCTGCTGCCGGTGATCTTGGTCAGGTAGGTGCTGTCGGCGCCGTTCGTCGACAACGTGTGCTGGTAGCAGTTCAGCGTTCCCAGCGAGAACGACACGATACCGGCATCGTCGTAGAATGTTAATTCTTCGTCGCCCGACTTCAGACACGAAGTCAGCACCAACGATGCCCAAAGAAGCATCATCAATGACTGCCAAACTCTTTTCATCTTAAATTTTTGGTGCAAAATTAATCAGATTTCCGCAAAAACGCCCCCTTTTCCTTGCATATTTTCTAAAATATTCATTAATTGAGCATTTTTTAAGTTATGTTTAGAGTTTAAGGAGTTTAGGAGTTTAGGAGTTTGGGAGTTTAGAGTTTAAGGAGTTTAGGAGTTTGGGAGTTTAGGAGTTTAGACAATAGCCGTTGAACAACTGTGTATGTGTCTAAGCTAATGTCTAAACTCCTTAAGCTCTCATCTCCTCATTTCTTCTTCCGCGGGCGCCGCACGGCCCACCCTTCCTCGCTGAAGTCGGGCTCGTCGCCGACGAGCTCAATGGGTTCGCCCTTGAAGAACTGCTGCCAGTCGTCCTTCCGCCCGCTCTCCTTCTTCATCGGAGCGCGCTGCTGCGGGGGATTGTTGCGTTTCGACTTCTTTTCGAAGAACGAGTAGTCGAACGTGTTTTTCACACGTTTTTCACGCCTGCCCGAACCTTCAAAATCGCCCTTTTCATCGGAGAAATCGCCCTGTCGCTGCGATTTTTTGTGAAATTTTTGTGAAGAATTCACATCGTCTTTTGCAAACTTTTGCGAACTTTTGCGAACATCTGCGAACTTTTGCGAGTTTTTGCGAGCATCGCGGTCGCCGTCGCGCTCACCGTCGTTGCAGCGCACCTCGCGCCCTTTGTAGCGTGTTCCCGTGAGCGAGTTCATCACGCGGCGCGCATCCTGCTCGGCCACGTCGAAGAACGACATCGTGTTGCCCAGGTCGATGTGTCCCACGTCTACGCGCCCTGCGACGTGCTTGTTGAGGAACTGCATCATCTCGCCGGGATAGAAGCCGTCTTTCTTGCCGAGGTTGATGAACAGGCGGTGGTAGCCGGCCTCTGTCTGTCGGCGGCCGCGGTTGCGCTCCTTTCCTGCGCCGTGGCCCTCGCCGTCGCCGCGTCGGCCGCGCCCGGTGTCGGGTTTCACGATTTCGGGAGCGTTGGCATAGTAGGAGAGGAACTTTCCGAACTCCACCGACACGATCTTCTTGATGATGTCTTCCTTGTCGACATACTCGAAGAAGCGGTTGATGTCCTGCATGAAGGGAGCGATCTCGTCCTCCAGGACGTCGGTCTTCACAATCTGGTCCATCACCTTGTAGAGCTGTTTTTTGCAGATTTCATCGGCCGTTGGGATGTCGCACTCCTCAAAGTCCTTGCCTATTTCCTTCTCTATCTTGCGTATCTTGTGCTTCTCCTTCGTGTGGATGATGCTGATGCTGGTGCCCTTCTTCCCGGCGCGCCCCGTGCGCCCCGAGCGGTGGGTGTAGTTCTCGATGTCGTCGGGCAGTCCGTAGTTGATGACGTGCGTCAGGTCGTCGACGTCGAGGCCTCGGGCAGCCACGTCGGTAGCCACGAGGAGCTGCGTCAGGTGCTGGCGGAACTTCTGCATCGTGAGGTCGCGCTGCTGCTGCGAGAGGTCGCCGTGTAGGCTCTCGGCGTTGTAGCCGTCCTTGATGAGCTTGTCTGCCACCTCCTGCGTCTCTATCTTCGTTCGGCAGAAGATGATGGCGAAGATGCGTGGGTAGAAGTCGACGATGCGTTTCAGCGCGAGGTATTTGTCCTTGGCGTGCACCATGTAGTAGATGTGGTTCACGTTCTCGGCGCCCTCGTTGCGCGAGCCGACGACGATTTCCTTGTGGTCGTGCAGGTAGCTGAGGGCTATCTTCTCTATCTCGCGGCTCATGGTGGCCGAGAATAGGAGCGTGTTGTGCCCTTTCACGGTGCCGTCTTCGCCCTCACTGTTCTTCGGCAGGTGCTCGAAAATCTCGTTGATGCTCTCCGAGAAGCCCATGTTGAGCATCTCGTCGGCCTCGTCGAGCACCACGTTCGTCACGTGGTCGAGCACCGCTTTGCCGCGGTTCATCAGGTCGATCAGGCGTCCCGGCGTGGCCACGATGATCTGCGCGCCGTGGCGCAGGGAGCGTATCTGCTGCTCGATGCTGGCGCCGCCGTAGACGGCCACCACATGGATGCCCTCCATATACTTCGAGAAGTCGCGAAGGTCGTCGGCTATCTGCAGGCAGAGCTCGCGCGTGGGACTGAGCACGAGGGCCTGCGTCTCGTCGCTCGTGGGGTCAATCTTCTGCAAGAGCGGTATGCCGAAGGCCGCCGTCTTGCCCGTGCCCGTCTGTGCGAGGGCAATCACATCGTTTCCTTCCCCCAGCAAATAGGGGATTACTTCCTCCTGGACGGGCATCGGTTGTACGAAGCCCATCTCCTCAATGGCGTGCAGGATCTCGCTGCTGACGCCCAGTTCTTCAAATGTCTTCAATGTGGATAAAAAATAATTCGCCTGCAAAGGTACGACTTTTTTCGCACATATAGCTACTGATTTACAGAGATTTATCCGAAAGTGCGCTTTTCTTGCTTTTTTTTTCGTACTTTTGCAACCATTATGAAGATATGTGTTTTTTGTTCTGCCAACAGCAACATCGACCGTGACTTCTTCACGATGACCAGGGAACTGGGGACGCGACTGGCACAGGAGGGTCACACCATCGTGTTCGGTGGGACCGACATGGGACTAATGGAGTGCATCGCCGACGCCGCAAAGACGGCCGGCGGACAGGTGATCGGCGTCGTGCCGACGAAGGTGGAGGAGAACGGGCACACCAGCCAGCACATGGATGTGCACATCCCCTGCGACAACCTGAACGACCGCAAGGCGCTGATGATGGCGCAGAGCGACCTGTTCATCGCCCTGCCCGGAGGCATCGGAACGCTCGACGAGGTGTTCTCAGTAGCGGCATCGGCCACCATCGGCTACCACCAGAAGCGTGTCGTGCTCTATAACATGACGTGAGTTCGACGTAAGCCTTA
>DEJE01000034.1:0-15746 GCA_002353205.1 Prevotella sp. UBA2756
TGGATTCACCTGAACGTGGACTATCCGTTCAACCTCACCGGAATCCTCTACTTCCCGCGCATCAAGTCGAACCTCGACATTCAGCGCAACAAGATTCAGCTCTACTGCAACCAGGTGTTTGTCACCGACCAGGTGGAAGGCATTGTGCCTGAGTTCCTTACATTGCTCCACGGCGTCATCGACTCGCCCGACATCCCGCTCAACGTCAGCCGCAGCTATCTGCAGAGCGACCGCGACGTGAAAAAAATCTCCACCTACATCACCAAGAAGGTGGCCGACCGCCTGAACAGCATCTTCAAGGAAGACCGCAAGCAGTATGAGGAGAAGTGGGACGACCTGAAGATCTTCATCAACTACGGCATGCTGACGCAGGAAGACTTCTACGACCGCGCCAAGGACTTCTGCCTGCTGAAGGACGTGGACGGCAAGTACTTCACACTCGACGACTACCGCACCCTCATCAAGGACGAACAGACCGACAAGGACGGCAACGTCATCTACCTCTACGCCACCGACAAGGAGGAACAGTACAGCTACATCGAGGCAGCCCGCAAGAAGGGCTACAGCGTCTTGCTCATGGACGGACAGCTCGACACGCCGACCGTCTCCATGTTCGAGCAGAAGCTGGAGAAGAGCCGCTTCACACGCGTGGATGCCGACATCGTGGAGCGCCTCATCGTCAAGGAAGACGCACCGAAGAACGAGCTCGACGCCACACAGTCTGACAATTTGTCAGAGGCGTTCCGCTCGCAGATGCCGAAACTCGAGAAGGCCGAGTTCATGGTCGAGGTGCAGTCGCTCGGCGAAAACGGACAGCCCGTCGTCATCACCCAGAGTGAATACATGCGCCGAATGAAAGACATGAGCCGCTACCAGCAGGGCATGAGCTTCTACGCCACCATGCCCGACTCCTACAATCTCATCCTCAACGCCGACCACCCGCTCATCAAGCGCGTGCTCGAAGAAGAGACGGCAAGCGTCAGCGAAGCCCTGAAGCCCATCGAGAGCGAGATTCGCGGCATGCAGGCACGCGTGGACGTGCTGCGTCAGGAGCAGAACAAGAAGAAGTACGACGAGATCACCCAGGAGGAGAAGGACGAACTGAGCAACAGCGAGAAAGCCCTCAACGAGCAGAAGGACAAGAAGAAGGCCGTCATCGCCGACTATGCCAAGGGCAACAAGGTGGTGCACCAGCTCATCGACCTCGCCTTGCTGCAGAACGGCATGCTGAAGGGTGCAGCCCTCGATGCCTTCCTCAAGCGCTCCGTCGACCTCATCGGCTGACATCCATGACCATCATACCCAACGGCCTGATTGCTTCGCGGCAATCGGGCCGTTTTTTTTATTCATCAACGAAGCCGTCTTTCCGAACAGACCGACAGAACAGGCGCTCTGAAATATTCGGACAAAAAGGTCGAAAAAGTGCTCTGAGAGTGGCCGCTTTTCAAAATAAAAATCAGACGGGCGCAAATAAGCGATTCTCGCGAAAGTTGTAACGGACTGGAAAGAAAGCACTTGTATTTTCTTTACATTTTCGGGGCTTTCAAAATGAATCATTTTACACTCCGAAATGGCTCATTTCGGCGTGCAGAATGCGTCATTTTGAAGAGCAGAATGCGTCATTTTGGAGTGTAAAATGGCTCATTTTGAAAAACGGGATGATTTTTCGTGCCGTTTTGTTCGATTCTTTTACCATTTCAAAAGCTTTCGTCTCTCTAGAATGATAAAAAATCACAGCACAATTTTTCGATTAAAATTATTTACAAAACAAGCATCAATTTCTCACCCCGGAAGCACTTCGACCTTGCAGAAACGCTATTTCTGATTCGTGGAAAGAATGATGCCGGGGCTTACTTCATTTCTGTCCGAGACATCAGGCAGGTGGATAAACACCAAACGACAGCTGCAGAGCATGAGCATTCCTGCGACAAACAATTTTGCATAGAAGGGGAAAGAAAAGCATGGTTTTCTTTTCTTTTTTCTCACTTATTTCGTAATTTTGCAGACAAAACAAAGAAATAACATAAACGAAGAAAAGGACGAAACATGAAGACGTATCTCGTAACAGGTGCCGCCGGCTTTATCGGCGCCAATTTCGTAAAGTATCTGCTCAACAAGAAGTACAAGGACGAGGACATCCGGGTGATTGTGCTCGACGCTCTGACCTACGCCGGCAACTTGGGCACCATCAAGGACGACATCGACGGCCAGCGCTGCGTGTTCGTCAAGGGTGATATCCGCGACCGCGAGCTGGTGGACGGCATCTTTGCCGAGAACGACGTGGACTACGTGGTGAACTTCGCCGCCGAGAGCCACGTGGACCGCTCGATCGAGGATCCGCAGCTCTTCCTCTCGGTGAACATCCTCGGCACGCAGAACATGCTCGACGCCGCGCGCAAAGCCTGGGTCATCGGCAAGGGCGACGACGGCTATCCCGTATGGAAGGCAGGCAAGAGGTATCACCAGGTATCGACCGACGAGGTGTACGGTTCGCTGGGTGCCGACGGTTTCTTCACCGAGGAGACGCCGCTCTGCCCGCACAGCCCCTACTCCGCATCGAAGACGTCGGCCGACATGATTGTGAAAGCCTACGCTGACACCTACCACATGCCGGTCAGCATCACGCGCTGCTCGAACAACTACGGCCCCTACCACTTCCCCGAGAAGCTCATTCCGCTGATCATCAACAACATCCTCGCTGGCAAGCAGCTCCCCGTCTACGGCAAGGGCGAGAACGTGCGCGACTGGCTCTACGTGGAAGACCACTGCAAAGCCATCGACCTCGTGGTGCGCGAAGGACGTGAAGGCGAAGTCTACAACGTAGGCGGCCACAACGAGATGAAGAACATCGACATCGTGAAGCTCACCATCAAGACCATCCACGACATGATGGCCGAGGACAAGAGCCTGCGCAAGGTGCTCAAGAAGCAGGAACTCGACGAGAACGGCGACATCCGCATCGACTGGATCAACGACGACCTCATCACCTACGTGGCCGACCGACTGGGTCACGACATGCGCTATGCCATCGACCCGACGAAGATCAAGGACGAGCTGGGCTGGTATCCCGAGACGAAGTTCGCCGACGGCATCGTGAAGACCATCCGTTGGAACCTGGAACATCAGGACTGGATAGCCGACGTTACATCGGGCGACTACCAGAGATACTACGAGCAAATGTACGGCAACCGCTGATGGACACGCTGACCAAGGAGCTGCAGACATTTCTCGTCCGGCTGTCGTATCAGCCGGAAACGGTGAGCCACCAGACCGAGCACTACCTGGAACATCTTTTCCATCTGCTGCCCGTAGATGAAGAAGAAGCCGTGCTACACTATTTCGGTGTGCTCGGCCACCGACAGGAACCGCTGGCCCAATTGGCCCGCGAGCGTAGTCTGTCGCCCGAAGCCATGATGGAGCAGATTGACACCAACCTGCACCGGCTGGCCATCACGCCCGAATGGCAGATGCTGAAGACGCTCGTCAACCCGCCTTCGGCAAGCGAAGCTGCCTCATGAAAAAACGATTTTACAAGAAAGAAACAACCAAAATGAAGAAGATATTGCTTTTAGGCTCTGGCGAACTGGGCAAGGAGTTCGTAATCGCGGCAAAGCGCGCAGGGCAGTATGTCATTGCTTGCGACCGCTACGACAACGCGCCCGCCATGCAGGTAGCCGACGAGCGCGAAGTGTTCTCGATGCTCGACGGCGACGCACTGGAAGCTGTCGTGAAGAAACACCAGCCCGACATCATCGTTCCCGAGATTGAAGCCATCCGCACCGAGCGCCTGTTCCAATTCGAGGAGCAGGGCATTCAGGTGGTGCCCAGTGCACGTGCGGTGAACTACACGATGAACCGCCGCGCCATCCGCGACCTGGCCAGCAAGGAACTGGGTCTGCGCACGGCGAAGTATTTCTACGCCAAGACGTTCGACGAGTTCAAGAAGGCTGCCGACGAGATTGGCTTCCCCTGCGTGGTGAAGCCTCTGATGTCGTCGAGCGGCCACGGACAGAGCTACGTTCACAACGACGACGAGCTGGAGCAGGCCTTCCGCGAGGCCATGGAGGGCAGCCGCGGCGACGTGAAGGAAGTCATCATCGAAGAGTTCATCGACTTCGACTCCGAGTTCACCCTGCTCACCGTGACACAGAAGAACGCTCCCACCATCTTCTGCCCGCCCATCGGCCACGTGCAGAAAGGCGGTGACTACCGCGAGAGCTGGCAGCCATACAAGATTTCGGACGCTGCCCTGAAGACGGCGCAGCACATGGCCGACCAGGTGACCAAGGCACTCACGGGATACGGAATATGGGGCGTGGAGTTCTTCCTGACCAAACAGGGTGAGGTCATCTTCTCCGAATTGTCACCCCGTCCGCACGACACGGGCATGGTGACGCTCGGCCACACTACGAACCTCAGCGAGTTCGAGCTGCACTTCCGCGCCGTCATGGGACTGCCCATCGCCGGCATCCACCTGGAGCACGCCGGTGCCAGCGCCGTCATCCTCTCTCCCGTGGAGAGCCAGGAGCCGCTCGACTACCACGTGGACGAAGCACTGACCGAGGACCGCACGCGCATCCGCATCTTCGGCAAGCCCGAGGCTCACTTCGGCCGCCGCATGGGCGTGGTGCTCTGCTACGGCGAACCCGATGCCGACACGACAGCCCTGCGCGACAAAGCAAAGCGCCTGGCAAAGACAGTGCTCGGAACAGACCCCTACATGAAGAAATGAAGACGTTAGGAAGAATCATCGACCTGCCGAAAATCACCGATCCGCGAGGCAACCTCACCGTGGCCGAACAGCTCAAGGACGTGCCCTTCGACATCAAGCGCGCCTACTGGGTCTACGACGTGCCCGGCGGGGAGAGCCGTGGCGGCCATGCTCACAAGCGGCTCAGGCAGCTCGTCGTGGCGCTGAGCGGCTCGTTCCACGTCACGCTCGACGACGGTGAGCATCGACAGACCTACCTGCTGAACCATCCGTGGCAGGCTCTGCTCATCGAGACCGGCACCTGGCGCACGCTCGACGACTTCTCGTCGGGCGCCGTCTGTCTGGTACTGGCCTCGGAAGTGTTCGACGAGGAGGACTACATCTACGATTACGATGATTTCCTGACCTATATCGGCAAGAAGAAATGAACGAGAGCACGGTAGAGATTGTCAGATACGACGCCAGACGACGCAACGAATGGAACCGCTTTGTGGCGCAGTCGAAGAACGGCACGTTCCTCTTCGACCGCAACTACATGGACTACCACAGCGACCGCTTCGCCGACCACTCGCTGATGTGCTACGTGAAAGGCCGTCTCTACGCCCTGCTGCCCGCCAACATCCGCGAAGACACGCTCTTCTCGCACCAAGGACTGACCTACGGCGGCTTGGTGATGTCGGCACACTGCACCACGGTTCACCTGATGGAGATCGTCCGCAAGATGAACGAGGGCCTGCGTGCCGAAGGCATCCGACGGGTAGTCTACAAGGCCGTGCCGTGGATCTATCATCTTGTGCCCGCCGAAGAAGATCTTTATGCCATCCACCACGAGTGCCGCTACACGCTCCTGGAGCGCGACATTTCCTCGACCGTCATGTTGCAGCGGCCTTTGGGATGGAAGAAAGACCGCCGTCACGGACTGAAGAAAGCCACCGAGAGCGGCATCGCCGTCGGACAAAGCGCCGACTATGCCACCTTCTGGAACATTCTGACGCACAATCTGGAGACTTGCCACGGTGTCAGTCCTGTTCATTCGCTCAACGAAATACTGCTTTTGCAGCAGCGTTTTCCGCACAATATCATGCTGTTTGCAGGTCACAAAGACGGTGAGATGCTCGGCGGATGCGTGGTCTACGTCACTCCGCAGGTGGTCCATGCGCAGTATATCTCGGCCACCCCCGAGGGCAAACGGCTCGGTGTGGTCGATGCCATCATCCACCATCTGTTCTTTGAGGCTTTCCCACAGTTCACTTATTTCGATTTCGGAAAGTCGACCGAACAGCACAGCGACACGCTCAACGAGAACCTGATCTACCAGAAGGAAGGGTTCGGCGCGCGTGGTGTCTGCTACGACACCTACACATGGGAGCTTTAGCGCCCCTGCGGGGCTAAATGATGAAGGATGAAGGGAGTGAAGAGTGAAAGGCTCCCCTCCGACTCCCCCGAGGGGGAGAGATGATTTTTATTTTTCAGGAAGCCTCCCCTCGGGGAGGTTTGGAGGGGGTCGCAGTGAAGGATAAATGATCAAGCCTGAATGGCGGTAGATACCCCACCCCTACCACCCCCACAGACAAAAAAACACCGCCCACGATAGTCGTGAGCGGTGCAGTGAAAGGGTTGAAAAACCCACTTATGAAACAGCAATTTCTTCTTTTTTTTCGTTCAAGGCTCCAGCACGATCGTTGCCGAACGGGCTGCCTGAGCACCCATGACGAGCACCTGCGCTATGTCGGCCGTCTTTGACGGTCCGCTGATGAACGTACCGTAGCCATAGTCGTTGAACTGAATGCGTTTGTATGCCTCGTGCATATTGTTCACAATCTCCGATTTCTTCAGCAGGATGATCAGGTTCTCCGAGATGAAGCACACGGCTTTCTCCACCATCTGCTGCGGAATCCACACACATGCATTCTCTGCCACGCCGAACATGCCGCGTATGACGCCCACGTCGGTGCCGTTCAATGCCTGCGGTGAGCCGCATGTGTCGGGATTGCGCGTAGCAATCGTCACCTCGGGCAGGTTGCTGGCAATCTCCTTGGCATCGGGATAGAGCTCGCGGATCACGTCGTTGATGTCTTGCCCAGGCTCCAGTTCATACACCTTGCCGCCCACATTCTGCGTCATGGAAATGAACTGCACGAGGGGGTCAGGGTATTTGATGGCCTTGATTTGCGACAAATCGGGCATGTCGAACTTCTTCTGTATGTTTTTTCTGTACTTCGACAGAATCTCCTCTTTTGTACTCATAACATTGTAATTATAGAATGTTGTAATATAAACTACAAATGACGGACGCCGGACTCACTTCACTTTCCCCTTGCGCCACAGTTCCTGGAACGAGTTCTTCGGGAATGTCATCATCTTATGACCGCTCTGAGCCCACGGATTCAGTCCGCATTCCATCAGGCCTGAGGGCACCCAGTTGGCCAGCGGAGCGAACTTCATGGCCGTGTTATAGATGCCGCTGCTTCCGAAGAGCACCTTCATGCCCTTGCACATCATCTTCTTCTCGGGGTTGGCCGTGCCGAAGTCGTCGAGCTGCTGACGCCATTTATAGATCTGGTCGCCGAGGTCGAGCTTCACGGGACAGACGGTCTGACAGCTCAGACAGAGCGTGCAGGCGGAAACGTTGCCCGAATGCTTCTGCTTGTCGCGGAGCATGCCGAGATTGATGCCGATAGGTCCTGGAATGAAGTAAGAGTAGCTGTAGCCACCCGACCGGCGATAGACGGGGCAGGTGTTCATGCAAGAGCCGCAACGGATGCACTTCAGCACCTCCCAGTGTTCAGGATTCCCGATCCATTCGCTGCGCCCGTTGTCCACCAGGATGATGTGCATCTGCTGTGCCGTAGGCCGTGCCTTGCGGAAATGCGAGGTGTAGGTGGTCGTTGGCTGGCCTGTTCCTGCTCTGCAGAGCATGCGCTGGAAGACAGCCAGACAGTCGTAGTTGGGTATGATTTTCTCAAGACCCACCGCTGCGATGTGCAATTTGGGGCACGATGTTGACATGTCGGCGTTTCCCTCGTTGGTGCATACCACGATGTCGCCCGTCTCTGCGATACCGAAGTTTCCGCCTGTCATGCCTGCATCGGCAGTCAGGAACTCGTTGCGAAGACTCAGTCGTGCCATGTAGGTGAGGTAGGTTGGATCGTGATTTCCTTTCTCCGTACCCAGCTTTTCCTCAAACAGTTCGCCCACGTCGTCGTGATCGAGATGGATAGCCGGCATGACGATGTGGCTTGGTTTCTGCCCCTTCAGCTGGATAATGCGCTCGCCGAGGTCTGTCTCCACGATTTCTATGCCGCGTGCCTCGAGGTATGGATTCATCTCGCACTCCTCGGTGAGCATCGATTTCGACTTCACCATCTTCTTGACATTGTGCTCCTTGAGAATGTCATAAACGATTTGGTTGAACTCGTCAGCATCCTTTGCCCAATGAACGATGCATCCGTTCTTCTCGGCATTGGTTGCAAACTGATCCAGGTATTCGTCGAGATGTGTGATGGTGTGGCGCTTGATGGCACTTCCCATCTCGCGAAGCTGCTCCCATTCGTCGAGCCCGTAGGCCATCTTATCTCTCTTGGTGCGAACGGACCAGAACGTTGCGTCGTGCCAGCTCGCATATTTTTGGTTCTTCAAGAACTCTTTTGCTGCGTTGCTATGTGGTGTACTCATGTTAATTAAGAGTTAAGAATTAAGAGTTAAGGATTAAAAGTGAAAAGTAAAGAATTCACAATTATGAACTACTATGAACTCTTTAAATTCCTGCGGCCAGTATCTGCACGGCATGCTTGAACTCGATGTTCTGCCCTTGCTTCATCGCAATTCCGGCCATGTGCATCAGGCACGAACAGTCGGCTCCGGTGATGTAGCGTGCCCCGGTGTCGATGTGTCGTTTCAGTTTGTCCTTTCCCATCTGCTCACAGATAGCTGTTTCTTCGACAGAGAACATGCCTCCGAATCCGCAGCACTCGTCGGGCCGTTCGGGCTCCACCACTTCGATGCCTTCTTTCAATTCGAGCAGGTCTTTGATTTTGTTGAACTTCTGCTCGTGTTGTTCCGACGGAGAGCTCAGCCCCAATTCACGAACACCGTGACAAGAGTTATGTAGGCTCACCTTGTAGGGGAATTTTCCAGGCAGCGACTTCACCTTCACCACGTCGTGGAGGAACTCGATGACGTCTATCGCCTTCTCCGCCGTCTCACATTTTGTCTTTTCCTTCAGCAGTCGCGGGTAGTTGACACGTATGAACGCGGTGCAGCTGACACTGGGAGCGACGATATAGTCGAATCCCTTGAACTTCTCCTCGAATTTCTCGGCCAACGGCACAGCCATCTTTTCGAATCCTGCATTTCCCATGGGCTGTCCGCAGCATGTTTGGTTGAGCGGATACTCCACATCGAGTCCAAGGCTTTTCAGCAGTTTGTATGTGTCGACACCGACTTCAGGATACACGGCGTCCACATAGCAGGGTATAAATAAACCGATTTTCATGTGATTATTATATAAATGTTCGCTTAATAGATTATCGCCTTATCGCGTTAGTCAATAGATTTCTGTTGCAAATATACGAAAAATATCAATACGCACAAGAAAAAATCGGGAAATCTTTTATAAAAGGTGACAAAAAAGTACTCTGCGGAGACATTGTCATCGCAGGTCGCATCGCAGTCCGAGCTGCAGGTTCCAGTTCACCGTCTTGTCTTTGAAAATGTTGTCCACGTTACTTCCATTATCGAAGTACCGCCTGATGCCCGCCTCTACGAAGAAGGAGAACGGCTTCACGACGCTATACTGCATTCCTGCTGCGGCATCGGCCGACCATTGCACCCAATCTTTCTTGGCGCTTTGTGTCATTGTCTGCCACCGTTGCTTCGCCTTCACATTGAAGTCGGCTTCGACACCAACGACGCCATAGACCTTGAATGGGCCTTTGCACCACACATCGTAGCTCATCTGTAGCGGAATGCCAAGATAATGGTACACGTTTTCGGTTACCAGTTGTTCGTTGCGCATATTGTGTATCAGGTCGGTCTGTACTCTCTGCCACACGACACCTGTCAGTACGCGCCACCGAGGCGCGAGAGCGTAGCCCAGGGAGAGTCCGATCCGCAGCGGTTGGTGATATTCGGTGCGCTCCTCGAAGTCGTAGACAGGTCCGAGCATCATCTGTTTTCCCGCCGCCAATGTGTAACCGTACTGTCCCATGCCAGCCATGTCGCCGCTCATTATGACGGGTCGGTTATCCATTCTCTGACCATCAACAACATTGCCTGCATAGAGTGAGGCCGTCAACCGTGGTATCGCCTTTCTTGTTTCGCCGGTTCTCTTTGGGGAAACAGGCTGCTGGTTGTTCCTGCCCGCCGCCGACGACCGCACCAACGACGCCAAGCCATCCCCTTCGGGGGCTTGAGGGGGCGTCCCATCTTGCTCTGCGACCGGGATGTCTTGGCGTGGTTGTTGATGTTCACTGTGGATTGTCTCGATGCTCTGAGAGCTGTCCTCGATGCCCTCATCACTTTTTTCTTTCGACGGCCACGGACCGTTCACCGCCACATCATGCTGCTCTCCGACGGAGAACTGCGGGGAATGGGGGTGCGAGGTGCGGGGGTGCGAGGCGCTCATCACCTCGACAGTCTGCCTGCGACGGTCTTCACTAACGTCCGCACTGCGCCACGCCAAGTATCCGCCACCTGCGATCAGCAGCACTGCAGCAGCTGCCGCCCATCGCCGACGACCACTCCAACGACGCCAATACATCCCCCTCGTGGTCTTGGGGGTCCGTTCCTCCCAACTATCAGTCACTCCAGCAACAGGCAGCGAGTCTTCAATGGCCTGCCACAGCCCTTCTGGAGCGGCTACTTCGTAGTCGTCGAGCTGTTTTCGCAAATCCGATTCAAAGCTTTCTTTGTTCATTATTCCTGTTGATGAAGATATTCGTTGATTTGGTGGGCGAGCAATCTCTTCGCCCTGAGATACTGCGAGGCTGATGTGCTTTCACTGATTCCGAGCTGGCGGGCAATCTCTCGGTGAGGCATTTGCTCGAAGACGTAGAGATTGAGCACCGTTCGATAGCCCGTTGGCAGTCCTCTGATGAGCCTGTGAAGCACGTCTGGCGGCACTCTACTGGGCTCGGCATCGGGAGCATCAGGCACGTCGGGAATGTTATGACAGAACGCCAGTCGTCCTTCGCGCCTCAAGAAGCTGATGCTTTCGTTGGCTGCGATACGCACCATCCACGCTCGCAACGACCCTTCACCCTGATAGTGGAATCGGCTTATTTGCGTGAGCACCTTGACGAAGACATCCTGCAGTACGTCGCGGGCTTCGTCTCGCCCTGCCAGATAGCGCATGCAGACGGCCATGAGCAGTGCTCCGTAGCGTTCGTAAAGCCTCCTCCCTGCACTCCTGCTACCCTTTATGAGCTCTTGCAACAGCTGTTGTTCGGTCTCCATCGATTCCATCAGTTGACCACTCCGGCGAATGTAAGTTGCAGTTCCGGTTCGAAGATCACCAGTTGAGCCTGGTTCTCCGTTCCGAGTTGGATGCTTCTCACGCCTATCTGTACCGCGCAAGTCATTGCATCTTGGTTCACGACGCAAACATTCTCGTTGCCATAGGTCACGAGGACCTCTCGACACTGGCCTCCGACGGTTGCTTCAAACGATTGTCGCGCGCATACCATATTATAATATATGCTGCTCGCGGTGTAACCTATGCGCTGCATCGACACGTTGAGGATGCCATTGGCAGCTTCGGCATCTGCCCACCACCGTCCGTCGTCAGCCTTTTCTGCTGCCAGGCGCATCAATGCAGCGCACGGCACGTTGATCATTTGCGCCTCACGCTGCGAGGTTACGAGCATGTGTCCCTCGCCCAGCTGTCTGCCTTCAAGATTCCATGTGCCGACGAATGATGTTTGAGCCTCCGCGTAGCTATACGAAGGATCGGAGTCCACTGTCCAGTCGTACTGACCGTCTCCGCCGTTAGCGCAGGCTGTCAGCAACAGCGCGAGGAGCGCCAACACTTCTATTCTGATGTTTACTGATTCTTTCATTCCATTCTGTGATGGGCTTTCGTTCCCACAACTTTTTCTTATAAACGTTGCAGAAGAAAGAATCTTGCATCTGCATGAAAAAAATTTCTTGCGAAGAATTTTAATTCCTCGCTCGAGCTTTGCTCGCTTTCTTGCGCTCCGTAGGTGCTCAGGCGCTTCGCGGAGGTCTTGCAAAGAACTCTTAACTCTTAATTCTTAACTCTTTAACTCTTAATCCCTCCCTAACTCATTTCGCGTATACGCCGGTCGAAATCGCGCGCGCCGCCTTTCTCTCCAAAGATTTTTCCGAGCAGACGCGTGCGGCTGTTGGTGACGATCTGTGGTGAAGCTCCCACCAATGTAGCGATTTCGGACGGCTGGAATCGCATCTTGATGAGCATGCAGATGTGGACGTCGCGCTCTGTGAGGTTCTCGATGCGACTCAAAGCTTGAACGAATCCATGCTGATAGCGGTCGAAGAGCGATGCCATCTCAAGCCAGTCGTCGTGTTCGGGCTGTCGTCCGGTATCGGCCTTGCGATGGAACCAATAGACGAGATTCTCGTCAAGCAAGGCCTGCAGAGCTTCAGCCTGCGTCTCCACGGCCGCATCATTTATCATCTGACATTTGTCATTTATCATTTGACAATTATCATTTAGGCCGCAGGCCGCTTGCGAAGCATCGCCGGTCTCCATCGTCAAGAGCTGCGCCTGCAGGTCTTCGATACGACGAAGCACCAGCCGATAGTCGCGTCGTTTGCGCCGCCAACTCATGAAGAGGAGCCAGCACACGAGTGCCAGCGCCGCGCACCCGCCACACAACCACCAGATGCGGTTGTGCAGTCGGCGCTGAGCCTGTCGGCTGTCGTACTGTGCCTGTACGTCGGCTATCATCTCCGTGTCCTCATGGATACTCGTCTGCTCATAGAGTTTGTTCAGCTGTTTGCTCAAATCGAGGGCTCGCCACTGCTCATGATGCTCGTAGTAGCTGATGAGCTGGCGGTACGCTTCCACCCTGATGTCGGCATCGAGAGCCTGCAAGGCCTCTGCCCACCGTTCGCAAGCCTGCCGCATGTTGCCTGTCTTGGAATAAAGATTACCCAAATGTAGCGAAGCATAGCTGCACGGGAAGCTGTCGAGCGCCTGCACCAACAGTCGCTCAGCCTCGTCGGTCCTTCCCTCTTCCATCATCAGCCGTCCCTTGCTGGCCAGCAAGTCGGCGCACATGCTGCGGTCTAAACCACCTTCGAGCGCCAGTCCCCGTCCGACATACAAGCGTGCGCTGTCGAGCTCGCCAGCTTCCAGATAAGCTCTGGCCATCTTGTTGATGACCGCCACTTGCCGTTCGGCACGACCGGTACGGCACGCAGTGCTCAGCGCACGCCGGTAATAGTCCATCATCAGCTGACGGCAACGGGCCTGACGGTTCAGGTCGCCCAAAGCCATCTGCACGTCGAACGTCAGAAGGTCATCGTCAATGTCGGCTGCCACCGTCTCCGCTCTCTTCAGCAGTGCCGCCCCTTCCGACAGTCGGTGATAATGCTGCAGCGAGATGGCGCGGTGAAGCAACGATTTGCAGAGCCGACGCTGCTCGCCGGTCTGTTCGTAGTAGCCCACGCTGTTGCTGATGAGCGAGTCGCCCTCCACCTTCACACCCCGTTTGTGGAGCACCTCGGCGTAGAGCAGTCCGTAGAGAGCGAGGTCTGCCTCGTCGTCGGGTCTGAAACTGCCCCACGATCGGAAATGGCGCATGGCGTTCGAGTCGACCTCCACGATCTGGCAGAGCAACGACTGAGCAGAGTCAGGGTTCTCGTCGATCAACTGTTCCACGCGCAGCAAGGTCCCGTGCACCGTCCCGTCGGCAGCAGGCAGGCCGTTGCGCGACCTGCTTTCAGAGCAAGCCAGCGCAACGGCTATCATTACGAGAGAGAATACAAACCACCTGAGACTCTTCATCATACATCACGAATTATGCATCACAAATTATGCATCATGCATTATGCATTATGAATTATAAATCAGTTAAGGGCAAATGTCACCGGAACCACAAAGCTCACGCGCACAGCCTTGCCCTTCTGGCGGCCAGGTTTCCACTTCGGCATCAGCCCCACCACGCGCAAGGCTTCCTTGTCAAGAATGGGATGCGACGACTGCATCACATCGAGGTTGCTCACCGAGCCGTCGGCCTCTACGATGAAGCTGACGAGCGTGCGGCCCTGCAGTTGCTGCTTTTCAGCCTCTTTGGGGTATTTCATCGTCTTCATCATGAACTCCATCATGGCCATCATCCCACCGGGGTACTCGGGCATCACCTCCACCTTGTCGTACACGGGTGCCGTCGCGTTATTCTTCTGTGCCTGAACAGTTAAAGTCATCATGGCGAACATCGCCATCAGGAAAAACATTTTTTTCATTTTCTTTTTTGTTTAAAGGGTTCAACATGTCTTGTCCGGACGGTTGCAAAGGTAGTAAGGAGAGGCTGTATCTTCCAAGTCTTTCATTACATTTCATTACACAGCCTCTGTTTTAGGGCCTTTACACGGCGTTTACACATAGAAAGAGGCCCCTTCTACAGGACAAGACATGAGCACCCTTCACTGCTCCTTCTCTTCCCTAAAGTCGGACAAAGAGAAGGAGCCGTCGTCATTCAGCGTGACGCCAGCTGACAACGTGGGCATGTCGTCGTAGGTCAGCACCAGTCCGGTGGTGAACTTCAGTCCCGGAACGAAACACACGCGCGGCTGTGCATCGAGCTGATAGCTGATCTGCTCGCCGATCCACAGTGGCTGCTCGTCGTCGAAGCCGCCCATGTCGGTCACGGTGTTCGTGGCGGAAGCGATGGCCACGCCGTCGGCATAGAAGGTGACCTTCTGTCCATCCACCGAGTAGGTCAGACGTGCTGTCAACTGCTGCTGCATCTGGTAAGGCTCAACGACGGCCACCACTCGTGCACTGTCGTCGGCTGTTCCGAACTGCATCTTGTAGAGCTGCTCCACGTTCGTGCCTGTACCCTCCACGACGCACGATGTCAGCCACAGGCTGTTGGTCGGTTGATCGTAGAAAGCCCGAGGCTGACGCGTATTACGAATGTCCTTGAACAAGGTTGATGTGGCGTTTTTGCTGACCATCACTCCAAAACCTTCTGTGGAAATGCCGTCGTCGAGTTCGCCGATGCCCTGCACGCAGATATTGTTGACCGTGTCGTTCAGCAAATCGAATGGGTGCACCTTCACCGCTTTCCCGTAGGCATTCTCCACTTGTTCGGGCATCGCCACGACAACGGGCTCTTCGAGCACACCATTCATTGTCTTCTGAGCATCGCCACCTGTACATGATGTGGCAATCGTCATGCCGCACACCATCAGCAACGCAGCATACTTCCAAAGTCTTTTCCTTTTCATACCTATTTTATATTATATAATTACTCTATCATCCCTCTCCTTAGGGGAAAAGTCAACAGCCTCCCCTCGGGGAGGTTTGGAGGGGGTCTCTTTTCTTAAAGCCCTCTATCAAGCACTTCGCTCACGTCGGCCTTCGACAGCTGCGGCTGCCATCGGCTCATCAACTCGCAGACCACAAGTCCGTCGGCGTTGGTCAACGTGTGGAGATAGGCGCCGTCGTCGGTGCGCGACATGCGGCATGTGAGCGTGTCGTCGAGATAGGTCTCGTGGAGCCAGTGAACGGTGACCGACGTGAGCGTCTGCGAGTTCAGCACGTCGTCGGGCATGGTGAGCAGTGCAATGCTGACATAGCTGCGGTTGCTGACATGGAAGTTGAAGTCGAGGTCGAGCCTCGTGGCGCGATGCTCCATCGTCATGTCGACCGACGTCGGTTTGGGGAACCGCACTTTCCTGTGGTTGCCCGCCGTCGGCACCACCGTCAGTCGCTCGGCGAGGAAGTCGGTAGGCACCAGTCGCTTGGTTTCAAGGTCGAGAATGTTCCACTGGCTGCTGCCGGAGGCTATCAGCTGACCTTTGGTCTTCTGCTGTCGCGACTCGG
>DEJE01000034.1:15780-25101 GCA_002353205.1 Prevotella sp. UBA2756
TGCTCTCGCTGCTCCATCAGTTCCCCGCGGTCGTTGCGATAGATGTGGAAGTCGCAGTAGATGCGGAGCGACGTCAGCTCGCTCACCCACAGCTCTACGATGAAGTTTTCCGACCAGAAGACGTCCGTCGGATGTATGTCGATATGAACTTCAGTGATGACCCACATGCGCTGCTGCTTCACAATGTCGAAGGCTGCAAGGCGATGGATGGTCATCAGGCGTGCGAAACTGTCTTGGAAATACATCAGCAGGGCATTGGGCGTGAGCCTGTACTGCGGCGTGATGTCCGACGCCGTTGACGTGTAGGTGTGTCTGTATACTCCTTCTGTAAACATACTTTTTGCTGTTTGTTCATGGGCAGCAGCGAAAAGTCTGCCGTCCTGATAATCGTTTCACTTCGGTATTGCCACCGGCATTCTTGACGGCGGAGGACGAACCGACGCATTCTGCGCTGCAAAATTACAGAAAAACGGTCAATAAAACAAGCAAACAGCGGAGGAATTCAAGGACAGGCGCTACTCTGGCAGTGTGCGGATTCAAGAAAAATTACCAAAAAATCCTGTCGACTTTTTTCGGCATTCTAGGAGAGCCAAATGGCTCAAAAACGCAGAAGAAACCATCTTGTTTCGCAAAAAATACCACCTCATTTTTCAAAATGAGCCGTTTTACACTCCGAAATGAGCCATTCTGCTCTCCAAAATGACGCATTCTGCTCGCCGAAATGGCTCGTTTTGGAGTGTAAAATGATTCATTCTGGAAGCCACGAAAATGTAAAGAAAAGACAAGGTGCTCGTTTCCAGCCTGTTACAAATTTCGCGAGAATCGCTTATTTGCGCCCGTCTGATTTTTATTTTGAAAAACGGCTGCTCTCAGAGCACTTTTTCGACCTTTTTGTCCTGATTTTTCTGAATGGTTGAAACAGAGCATCACTCGATGGGCTGGCGTCGCTGAACATTTCCGATAGGATGGTTGGGGGTATGTTAAAATGGACAGTAAAAGCAACATTCACGGCATTTACGACATATATCGCGCGCGATACAACGTTAAACAAACTTAAACTTCAAGTTAAGTCGCTTGCGATATAAATTATTGTTTGTACCTTTGCATCGTCAACCTTACAACCCTCATGACAAAGGGATGAAGGATGAAAGATAACAAATGAATTAAAAAGATAAAAAATGGCAAAGATTTATGATTTCAAGGCTCTCACGAGCAAAGGCAAGGAATTGGATTTCTCGCAGTTTGAAGGAAAGGTGCTGCTGATTGTCAACACAGCCAGCAAGTGCGGTTTCACCCCCCAGTTCGCCGGCCTGGAGGAGCTGAACAAGAAGTATAAGGACAAGGGACTCGTCATCATCGGCTTCCCCTGCAACCAGTTCAAGGAGCAGGATCCCGGCAACGATGCCCAGATTGAGGAGTTCTACCAGCTGAACTACGGCGTGACGTTCCAAATCATGAAGAAGACCGACGTGAACGGTGCGGCCGCAGAACCCATCTTCGAGTTCCTGAAAGCACAGGCTCCCACGGAGGAGTACAAGGGTCTGAAGGCTAAGGCCACTTATGCCCTGCTGAAGAAAATAAGCACCAGCGTTGAGAAAGACAGCGACATCATGTGGAACTTCACCAAGTTTCTCATCTCCAAGGACGGCGAGACCATCAAGCGGTATGCGCCTACCACCGATCCTAAGGACTTCGAGGAGGACATTATCTGCGCGCTAAATGATAAATGATCAAGCGAAGAATGGTATGGGGCAAACGGAATTACGGCTTGACAACCAGATCTGCTTCCGTCTCTATACGGCATCGAGGCTGATAACGCAGGCCTATACGCCGATGCTTACGGAGCTGGGCATCACCTATCCGCAATACCTTGTGCTGATGGTGCTATGGGAGAAAGACGGACAACCGGTCAACGACATCGCCCACCGTCTTCTGCTGGAGACGAATACGGTCACTCCGCTGCTTCAGCGTATGGAGAAGCTCGGCATCGTCTGCCGCAGGAAAGGTGAGGAGGACAGGCGTCGGCAGATCGTCTCCCTGACGGAAAAAGGCGCAGCGATGGAGCAGCAGGCGCTGGAGCTGATACCGTCGGGTATGGGAAAGCGGCTGGCTTCGTGTCCGCTTCGTGAAGAGGATTATACGATCCTGGCGCAAGAGCTTGATACATTGATAGGCGCGCTGAGCGCTAAATGATAAATGACAAATGATCTCTGCGCGCTGCGCGCTAAATGATAAATGATAAATGACAAATGATAAAGTATAACAAAAAGCAAAAGAGAAGAATGAACAGACTAAAGACATCAGCACTGGTGCTGACAGGCGCACTGCTCATGGCTGCCTGTGGAAACAAAGAGCAGAAGAACAATGAGGAAATGAACGTGAATCCTGCCAAGGAGAAAGTGGAGATCAAGGAGGTGGAAGGTCGCAAGAACTTCAGCGACAAGGCTGTCATCACGCCGCTGCCCGCTATCATGATTGCCACATGGGACGAGAAGGGTAATCCCGACGTGATGATGGCAGCGTGGGGCGGCCAGTGTGGTGCGAAGCATATCACCTTCGAGCTCTCAAAGCACAAGACGACGGACAACATCCGGCTGAAGAAGGCGTTCACGATCAGCTTTGCCACGAAGGGGGACATCGTGCAGAGCGACTACTTCGGCATTGTCTCCGGCAATGATGTTCCCGACAAGGTGGCGAAGGCCGGCTTCACGATCACACCGAGTCCGAACGTGGATGCGCCGATCGTCAACGAGTACAAGCTGACGCTGGAGTGTAAGGCGGTGACCTTCGAGGAGGACGAGAACGGCGGTGCGCGTGTGGTTGGCGAGATTGTCAACATGAGTGCCGACGAGAGCATCCTCGACGAGGAGGGGAATGTTGACCTTGCAAAGCTTCAGCCCGTGATCTTCGACTCTTCGAAGAACGAATACCGCGTGGTTGGCGAGAAGGTTGGCACCGCTTGGGGTTCGGGCAAGGCTATTCAATAGGAGGGGAGAACCCCCTCCAAACCATTCCCGAGCACAGCTCGCCTACCCGTAGCCTTTCCCCGAGGGGAGGCTTTCTGAGAGCCTCGACTTTATACTCTCCCCCTCGGGGGAGTTGGAGGGGGGCCCCGAGGGGGCTTACCACTATCTGATGAAGTTCATAAACACATGCCTTTCGTCACGAGTAGGAGCGGTGGTGCCTCCTGCATGAATCTTCGCTAACAGCCAGGCCATGTTGGTGGCGAGGGTGCGCATGGTCTGCATACCTTCGGTGTCGAGTTTCACCTCACCCTTTCCTGCTCCGTAGGCAATGTTCCAGTATTGTGATGTCACCACAGGCATGTTCATCATCTCGAACATCATGTTCATCGTCTGCAGGGTGGCCGTAGCACCGCCGCGTCGACAGACGGCTAAGGCTGCCGCGGGCTTGTCTTGCACCAGGTGTCCTGCCGAGAAGAACAGCCGCTGCATCAGTGAGAGGATGCCTCCGTTGGGCTGTCCGTAGTAGACGGGAGTGCCGACAATGAGCGCATCACACTCTTTCATCTTCTCTGTGATGACAGCACAGACGTCATCCCTGAAGACGCATCCTGCTCCGTCGTTCCGCTTGCAGGCGCCGCAGTTGACACACATGCGGACGGGCTTGGTCCCTATGTGCACCATCTCGGTCGTCAGCCCGTGCTTGTGCAACTGCTTCTCTATCTCCTCCAGGCAGCAGAAGGTGTTGCCGTCGCGCCTGGGACTACCGTTAACGAGCAACACCTTTGGTGCTCGGCCGTCAGCGTGTGCCGCACGCTGAGCCGACTCGGCTTCTGTGTCTACCAGCCCCGCAGCCTCAGCCTTTGTCAGCATGGCCACTGAGGGGCTTGCCAATGCTGTCGTAGCTGCTGCCACCGCTGTTTTCTTGATAAAATCTCTTCTGTCCATGTCCTAATAATAAAAACCCTTAAATCTTGTGGCAAAAATAACTATTATTGCTTGATTATGCGTACATTTGTATCAATTATTAATAATGTTTATGAAAGCGCGCTGCGCGCTAAATGATAAATGACAAATGACAAATGATAAAGAATACGACGATGAAAAAGATATTTATCCTTTTAATGACAGTTATGGGAACATTACAAATGCAGGCACAGGACCCAAATTTCTGGATATTCCTCTGCTTCGGACAGTCGAACATGGCGGGGCAGGCTCCTATCGAAGAGCAGGATCTCAACGTGAACGACCGCTATCTGAGTATGGCCACGACAGACGGCACAGACCGCAAGTTAGGCACATGGCGCAAGGCGGTGCCGCCACTCTGTAGGGCCGATGCTCATCTGGGACCTGCCGACTGGTTTGGGCGCACCCTGCTCGATGTCGTACCCGACGGTGTGCGCATCGGTATCGTGTCGGTGGCCGTAGAAGGATGCCCCATCACATTTTTCGACAAGGACAAAAACGCTGCACTGATAGCGAAGGAGGAACGCGACTGGATGAACGGCATCCTCGACCAGTATGGTCGTGACCCCTACCAGCGACTGCTCTCCATGGCGAAGACCGCTGCCAAAGACGGTGTCATCAAAGGCATCCTGCTACATCAGGGCGAGACCGACGCCTATAACGACGAGTGGCGCAAGGAGGTGCGAAAGATCTACCGCGACCTGCAGCAGGAGCTACAGTTCGACTCTACGGCTGTTCCCCTGCTTGTTGGTGAGGTTGTCAGAAAGGAGTATAACGGCATCTGCGGGCATGCCAACCCCACCATCAACGATATCGAGAACCACTATCCCAACACCTACGTCGTGTCGTCGGAGGGTTGTCTGCCCAGCGACGACAACCTGCACTTCTCGAGCGAGGGCTACCGCATGATGGGCCGCCACTATGCTTTGCGCTATCTGGAGGCAACGAATCCCACTCTGGCTAAGTCGTGCAGGGAAAAGCTGGCTGCCGCAGGACTCGACAAGACAAGCGTCGCCGCATCGACACTGACCGTAGAGACGAAAAGGACGGGATTCGGACTGAGTGTCACTGCCTCCGAGCCCGTGGAGCGCGTCGATGTGGTCAGTTTCTCCGGTCAGACCGTCAAGACGTATGCCCTCGGTGGCGTGAAGGTATTTGAGCTGAATCTGAAGGATCTGCCCAAAGAGAAGCTGGTATTCGTCTTCCAGAGTGCCAACGGCAAAGCCACCCATGATGTTGACCTGCGCGATTAGGGGGCGGTTGAGAGGTGATTCAAGAAAGCTGTGCAACCAGGGCGAAGCCATCTATTTCCTGATGAATCAGGAGAAGGCCAAAGAAATGGGATTCCTGCATTGCGACGTCGAAAAAGAATCGGATGAGCAGTGAGAGCCCCAAGGGGATTGGAGGAGGGCTAAAGAATAACAAAAAGAACGAAACAACCATGGCAAGGACATTGTCATCTGCAAGCATGTCAAAATACCTTGAAGGGGGCATCTATCATGACTTCCTTCAGTACGTGAAGGCTGACAAGGAGTTGGCTTTCGAAATCAGGGTGAAAGATGAGGTGATGATATATTGTCAGAAGAACCTCCTTCTCAGGATTACTCACAGGAAGAGTTCGCCCGACCTTGTCACGATGCTCAACCCTCGCTATTATACAAACAGACGCGATGGGTTGAATTTGACAGAACAGCTCATAGAACCATCCGATTTGCAAGACTTGCACAAGGTGAGGCGATATTTTGAAGATGCCAAGGCCCTGTGCAAGAGCTATAAGTCGCACGACGAGTTCATCGTGCAGCAGCAGTACAAGGCTGAACACTGTTCTTTTTCTGGAGATTATCTTGCCATTGACATGGAATGGGCACCCGACCAGACAAAGGTTCCAGTTGAGTGCAGGCTGGAAAAGACAAAGATTGACCTGATTGTAGTAAGCAACAGGGCTAACGATGAAGGCCTTCACGACATCTATCTGGCAGAAGTGAAATGCGGACTGGGGGCCGTGGATGGCAAGTCGGGCATTGAGGACCATTTGAGAATGTCGCAAGCCGTCATCAACAATGCGTACGCCAGACAGGGCCTACTACAGGATGTGAAGAGCATCATCCAGCAGAAAACGCAATTGCAACTGTTTGATGGAACGCCAGCAGATTATTGTTTTGCGGAACGCCCAAAGGTTATGTTCATCCTGGCCTGTTGCTCTGAATCAGAAAGACAAGGCTTTAAAAGAATCGTCAGAAATCTGGGTGATGCGGGACGTGACGTAAAGATAGAGTTCGTGGCGTCGTCCAAATGCATGCAACCGGCCAAGGCCTACTATGGAGGCGACAGCGATTTCAGAAAGGCTTGTCGGCTGCACCAGGCATGGTTCAGGGAACATGTCTTGATGCTGAAGATGGGATGCAACCGCTCCACACGACGGGGTGCTAAGGAGACGGAAGAACAGTTTCGGCGCCGGCGCGCCACAGAAACAGACATTGCCGTCCTTACGACTGGGGATGCTGCGCGGCTGATGAATTTTGTCCCCGCCTACCATGACGAAATAAGAAAGACTTTGCTCAAGGAGAAGGGAGGTATTCCAACAGATTTCGGATTGATGGCCAATATGTTGCGCAGCGAGCATGTCGTCTGGAACATCTTTGTCCCCATGATGACAGACATGGCTGCCGCGGCAAAATGTTTCTCGGATGTACTTCCCAATAGAGACATCAAGACCATTCTGAACTGGAAGATAGAATATGCCCCCAATACAATCAATGACAGGACGGCTTTTGACGTGTATGTGGAATATGAAACATCAGAAAGGAAAACGGGAGTGATAGGTATTGAAGTGAAATATACGGAAGAGGGCTACAGCGTAGGCAACAAGGAATTTTCCATGATGCAGGACGCAACATCCGCCTATTCGGTGGCGACGCGGCGCAGCGGCTGTTTCATCGACAACGATCCCATGCAGTTCAACACTCCCGATTTCATTCAGCTATGGAGAAACCATATCCTTGGCCTTGCCATGGTTCAGCAGGGAATGACCAATTGTTTTGACTCTCTCACCTTGTACCCGGCAGGAAACACCCATTTTCATTCTTTCGACAACCATATTGGAGCAATCGAGGCATACGGTGAATTGTTGACAGACAGAGGGAGAGATACATTTCATGGCATCACCTACGAAGTGTTATTCGATGTGTTGAGAAATCATTTCAAAAGCGAGAGACATGGAGCATGGCTGCAATACCTAAAAACGAGGTATATACTGAATTAAATGACAAATGATAAAGAATAAATGATAATGAAGATAAGGTTGTTTAACTCACTATTGATGCTGAAATGAACTATATTCTCTACCTCATTGCCATCAACGTGGCAACATTCTTTACCTATGGCATCGACAAATGGAAGGCCAGAAAAGGCAAATGGCGCATCAGGGAGGCTTCGCTGTTGATGCTGGCAGTGTTGGGCGGCAGCGTCGGAGCCTGGCTGGGAATGAAAGTCTGGCACCATAAGACACAGCATAAGAAGTTCAAGTATGGCGTACCGGCCATTATCATTGTGCAATTCGCATTACTGGTATATTTCCTCTATGGACGGTAAGACAGATTCGATGGGCTTAGCCATTCCCGACGAGCAAGATAGTTTGGATTTTACTTGTATAATGGTTTTATATAATAATTAGCAATATGATAGACCAAATAATTGCCTACAACAAGACTTTCGTAGAACAGAAGGGCTACGAGAAGTATCTGACAGACAAATACCCAGACAAGAAGTTGGCGGTGCTCTCATGTATGGACACCCGACTGACCGAACTGCTCCCCGCTGCTCTTGGTTTGAAGAACGGCGATGCCAAAATCATCAAGAACGCTGGCGGCCTGGTAATCTCGGCCTTCGACTCGGCCATGCGCAGCCTGATAGTCGCCATCTACGAGTTGGGAGTGGAGGAAGTCATGGTGGTGGCACACTCTCATTGTGGAGCCTGTCACATGAGCTTTGACCACTTTCACCACGAAATGACGGCACGTGGCGTGACGGATGAAACGATTGCCACTATCCAAAAGTGTGGCATCGACCTGCATCATTGGCTGGAAGGTTTCAAGGACACTCCCGAATCAGTCCGTAAGACCGTGGAGACCATCAAGACTCATCCACTTGTGCCCAAGGACATCGTGGTTCGCGGCTTCATCATTGATTCTGAGACTGGAGCATTGGAGGAAGTCAGCTGATGGATTACTTACCCCAAGACCCAGCCATACTGGTTTCGAACGTCAACATGCTTCTGCGCGACGAAGAGTTTGAAGCCTCGAGTCGCTGTGCAACGCCTTCAGCAGAGAGCCGAACGAGATAAAAGACTATCTGCTGGGCAATGGCTTTGTGTGGAGTGAGCAACAAAAACAGTTCTTGCGTCCCTTCGGTAGCAAGCGGCAAAGCCGAGCGCAGACCAATAGGCTACGACGACAGTTGGCGAGTGTGCCTCGCGCATCTATAACGCCTTGATGCGCTAGCGGCTTGAACCTGGAACCAAGGAAGCCTTCAACGGCTATGTCGCCTGTCTGCACCAGCTCTATCTGATGGGAGCTGCCATCCAGCTGAAACGTATGGGCTACCACATGACAAAGATGAATTAGGAGTGCAGGCAGAAACGGCTTCGACATCAGCAAGACGGCAAAGTTTATTGGAAAGACAACATGAAAGATCAACAACACTATGAATATTGAAGAAGTCAGAGACTATGCACTCAGCATGGACGACCAAGTTACGGAAAGACTGTTCGCAGACAAATGGCTCTCATGGAGGATTTGCGGCAAATGGTTCCTGCTGACAGAACTCGACACGCCAGAACCTTGGGTGGCTGTAAAGCTTGAACCTGAAGCAGGTGAAAGGCTGAGGGAACAATATGAAGGAGTGCGTCCTGCCTATCACATGAATAAAAAGCACTGGAGCGACCTTATATTGGAACGTCTCGACGACTCCTTTGTGAAAGAACAAATCAAGACTTCCTATAATCTTGTAGTAAGCAAACTCCCAAAGAAGTATGGAATAAAAATAAAGGAATAGGACATGAAGATCATATTGACAGCAGCATTGCCTACGTAGGCTCAGCAATCCTCACAGGCAAGCATGGGGATGAAATCTCCAAGGGAAGTTTAATGAAGTTTAAGGATTTGTCAGTAAAGTTTATAGTAGTTTAAAATTGATGCCATTCTGTCCTCCATTGGGAGTCATTATGTCATTCGGCATGTTTGTTGCATCCCGTATGTGTGAGAGCCGGAGCTTAGGCAAAGGCAATCAACGATATACGTTTAACTTAAAATATAATTAGGAGGTATTGATTATGTTGAATGGATTGATGAAAAGCAATGGTTGGTTCCCAACAATGTAATCAATACCTCCTAAT
>DEJE01000035.1 GCA_002353205.1 Prevotella sp. UBA2756
CGCCGACATCCAAAAAGAGAATAAAAAACAGAAAAGAAACAATTAAAATTATTACAACAATGAAAAAGATGAAATTATTTATGGTGGCACTCGTTTGCCTTACAATGCAGTCCGTAACTTGTCTCGCTGGTGACGACGTCCTGGTATCTGTGGACCAGCTTCCCACACCGGCACTCCAGTTCATAGCCGAGAACTTCGGTAACCACGACATCACGATGATAGAGATGGAGAAGAAGGGTCTGAAGACCACATATGAGGTTTCCCTCAACGACGGTACATCGATCGAGTTCACCAAGAGCGGCAAGTGGAAGAAGATCGACTGCGTGACGAACGCCGTTCCCTCGCAGCTGGTTCCTGCTTCTATTGCGCAGTACGTGAACCGTAACTTCCCCGGCCAGAAGGTCGTTGAGCTCTCGCAGGACATGATGGGCTACGAGGTTGAGCTGTCGAACGACGTCGACCTGACGTTCAGTCAGCAGCAGTTCCTGGGAATGTACTAAGACAGATGACAATCCGGTAGTTAATAGTTAATAGATGAATGGGTGTGATTACCGCTCAGGTCCGCGACCTGAAGGTAATCACACTTTTTTTGTTGCTGTCAGTAGAAAATTATGCCTGCGCGTGCAATGTTATAGGGATGTAGGCGTTGTAGATAATAGAAACAACAAGTAATGTCTATAAGCAAACAGAGAGTATGAAAGCAAAAGTAATCAAAGCAATGCTGTTGTTGGGCGTAGTGATGATGGTGGTGACGTCGTGCGGAACCGACGACAACGGTGTCCTCAGTCCCAAGTCAATCGTGGGCGAGTGGGAGGCCAGCCACCACAGCAAAAATCCTCAGAGCGTCGACACTGCCGATATGTGGCGATTCTCCTTCTATCCCGACGGTACGGGCAAAGGGCCTTTCGTCAGAGAGACTTTTCTATATGAAATCAATGGAGACATCATAACCTTGACGTTGCAGAACATGGTGGCTTATTACGGACAGACGGTCTTTCGATTCAGATTAGTGAGTTTCACGAATGAAAGAATGGAATGGGACGAACTTCCACGGAGAGCCGACATCGACAAAGGCCAGTTCCTGCGGTTCCGTCGCCTAAAATAAAAACAAAAAATGTTGAGAAAGGCTTTTGTCTGTCTTTCCCAACATTATCTTCTTAGTGCTTGCCCTTGTTCGAACTGTTGCAAAGAATGCAACGATCGATAGGTCAGACAGCACACGCTTGTCGGTTGCTGTGTCGTATCAGAACCTTACGGTGTATTCGTCTTGAATGTCGTTTTGCTCTATTTCGCTCGAAACATCGTTGACTGTATCATTCTTCGCGTTTTTGTCCTGGGGTAACTCAACGTAAACCCGTGCGTATTGGTAGCTCATACTTCTTTCCTTTCTTTTCTTACTGAGTGCAAAGGTACAACAATTCCTTGGTAAATCGTTCTTTCTTTACATCTTTTTTTTCTTTTTTCGTCGGCACTCGCTGCGTGGCTACTCTGTGCCTTCATTCTCTGCGCTTAGCCCATCACCACGTCGAGCACCATCATCAGCACGAAACCGATGGCGAAACCGATGGTGCTGAGATTGGAGTGCTCGCCCTCGCTCGATTCGGGAATGAGCTCTTCCACAACGACATAGAACATAGCACCGGCGGCGAAGGCCAGCATGTAGGGCAGCACGGGTGTCATCATCGAAGCCAAGAGTACGACGGCCAGACCGCCAATAGGTTCCACGGCGCCGCTCAGGCTGCCGAGAAGGAACGAACGCCACTTGCTGTTGCCTGCAGCCCGCATGGGCATGGAGATGATGGCGCCCTCGGGAACGTTCTGGATGGCGATACCGATGCTGACGGCCAAGGCACTGGCCAGCGACAGTCCGGCGGCTCCCTCGTCGGCTCCGGCGAATACCACGCCCACAGCCATACCTTCGGGCAGGTTGTGGATGGTCACTGCCAGGGCGAGCATGGCCGTCCGCGACAGGTGTGAGCGCGGACCTTCGGGCTTGTCGGTGCCGATATGGAGGTGAGGTGTCAGGTCGTCGAGAAACAACAGGAAGCCGATGCCCAGCAGGAAGCCGACGGCCGCTGGCATGACCGACCATGCTCCTTTGGCCTCTTCCATCTCCATGGCCGGAATGAGCAGCGACCAGACCGATGCTGCCACCATCACGCCCGAGGCAAAGCCTAACAAAGACTTCTGAAGTCGTGCCGACATCTCGTCCTTCATCAGAAAGACGAATGCCGATCCGAGCATGGTTCCCAGAAGCGGGATGAGGAGTCCGATGACCAAAGCCATTCTTATTGTTCGTTTGTCAGTGTATGACCCGACGTTGATATGTCGGTCAGGTGGGGCTTATTTCGCCCCCCTGAAGTTGTAGATACAGTTGTTGTCGGTATAGTAACCACTCACGGTGAACGACCGTTCGAGCATGTTGTCGAGCCTCACTTCCGTCAGGTACAAGGGGAAGTAGGTCTGGTTTTTGAAGTATTGCCCGTAGGCGTTGATCAGCGAGTAGAAGTTGAACGTGATACTATGGTCGGCACCGTCGTAGTTCAGCTTGATGGTCTTGCTCATGGGGTAGACGCCGTAGTAGACAAACTGGTCCTCGGTGGCGCTATAGAACACATACCTGATGGTGAGATCGATGGGCGGTACGTTGTCGAGCGCCTTGCGCAGGCTCTCGTATTGAGTGCTGGGGAGCAATTTGGAGAAGGCTCGTCCGGGAATGCCCTTGAGCATGATTGTCGAGTCGTTGGCTGTGATGCTCACTGTTGCTGCCACGGAATCGATCTTGGTAGACGATGTTGTGATGGTGTCGTTGTAGAAGAACAGCTTGCCGCTGTATTCTCCGCCGATCTGGAACATGTAGCGCATGGCCTCTTCCGGAGTGATGGGAGTTGTTTCGTTGTCGTTGTCTTTTAGGCACGAAGTCATCGAAGAGGTGATGATGGCGATGATCATCATCACAAACAATCTTGTAACGTTTTTCATTTTTTTCTCTTTTTTATAATTCGTTTTTTACAACTAAATGTTGTTTGATCCTGAATCTTGCATCAATAGGGTTGAAAAAAAGTTAAATGCGCTTGCTCTCTCCTCTGAGCAGGTTCATGAACTCCTCACGAGTCTTGGCTTGGTTGAAGGCACCGCTGAAGTCGCTTGTCGTGGTGATGGCGTTCTGCTTCTCCACACCGCGCATCTGCATGCAAGTGTGCTTGGCCTCGATGACGACCATGACGCCCAGTGGGTGGAGTGTGTCCTGTATGCAATCCTTGATTTGTTGTGTCAGTCTTTCCTGCACCTGCAGCCGGTGGCTGAAGATGTCGACTACGCGGGCTATCTTCGACAGTCCGGTGATGTAGCCGTTGGGGATGTATGCCACATGTGCCTTGCCGTAGAAGGGCAGCATGTGGTGCTCGCACAAGGAGAAGAAGTCGATGTCCTTGACAATGACCATCTGGTTGTATTCTTCCTTGAAGAGGGCATCGGTGAGCACCTTGTGGGCATCTTGGAAGTATCCGCGCGTGAGAATCTGCATAGCCTTGGCCACGCGGATCGGTGTTTTCTGCAGACCTTCGCGCTCGGTGTCCTCGCCGAGCAGCGTGAGTATCTCTTTATAATGGACCGCGAGCTCGTCGAGACCCTCGCGGAATTCTGTTTCTGGATTCATTGTTTCATCTTTTGCCGACAGTGCATGAAGGCTTTTCTGCCCTCAACGGCGGCTGTCTGTGTTATCATATCGTTTCTTATTCCATTACCGTGATAGTTCCCTTCACGATGGTTGCTGTCTTGTAACCCATCGATTTCACCTGTCGCAGAATCCTGACGGCTTCATTGTAGCTCTTGAAGTTTCCCATGCGGCAGAGCCATCTGGGCGACTTGAAGTGGGTGTAGATGGGTTGGTCGGGGAAGGCGGCCTTCATTCGGTCGCTGATGCGCTCGGCCTTGATGCGGTCTTCGCGTGTGTTTCCTCCCGAGTAGACCTGTATCCTGTAGCCCGGAACCTTCTTGGCACCGCGGACAATCTTCTTGCCCGGCGTAGCATTGGTCACCACCTCGGCCTCGGGGTCGGTCTCGGTGCGTGCCGGACGCTCCCGCGATGGCTCGGCAGCTGTCGTGGCGGCGTCGTTGTCGTTGCTCTTCTCAGGCTCTTTCTTCTCCGGTTCCTTCTTCTCGGGCTCTTTCTTCGGCTCTTGCACGGTGGTTGCCGGTTTCTCGGCCAGCGTCTGCGGTTTTGGCTTGGCCGTGTTGGTCGTTGTGGCTGCAGGGTTGATTTTCTGCTTGCCATTCACCAAGTCGTCGATTTCCTGACTCTGTGTGATGGTTACCTTGCCCTGTCCCTGCTTCGGCTGTTGCAGCTGCTGGGTATATTGTGCGTTGGCTGTGGTTGCAGACCACACCATGACAAATAGTAAAGCGACGAATTGTCTCATGGCTGAATGATTTATGAATGCGTTGAACATTATGTTACATGAAAACCGCATTCCCGCAGGTCGGAGTTTGGGCTCCTCCTGCGGGTGCGGTAAGTGTGTTGTCACCACTCGGGTGTTATTTCCAAGCGTCGATGATTCCCTTGAAGTCGGCGCACTTGAGCGAAGCACCGCCGATGAGTCCGCCGTCGATGTCGGGCTTTGCGAAGAGCTCGGGAGCGTTGGATGCCTTGCACGAGCCGCCATAGAGGATGCTGGTGTCGTCGGCGACAGCCTTTCCGTACTTCTCAGCGATGATTGAACGGATGTAAGCGTGGATCTCCTCAGCCTGCTCGGCGGTAGCGGTCTTGCCGGTACCGATGGCCCAGATGGGTTCGTAGGCGATGATGATCTTGCGGAAGTCCTCCTCGGCGAGGTTGAACACAGAGCCTTCGAGCTCGGCCTTCACCACTTCGTTCTGCTTGCCGGCTTCGCGCTCTTCAAGGCTCTCGCCGATGCAGAAGATCACCTTCAGACCCTGCTTCTGTGCCAGCAGCACCTTCTCGCGCAGAATCTCGGGCGTCTCCTTGTAGTATTCGCGGCGCTCCGAATGTCCCAGGATGACATACTGTGCTCCGGTCGACTTCACCATCTCGGCCGACACTTCGCCCGTGAAGGCACCTTTCTCCTTGTCGGCGCAGTTCTCGGCTCCCAGACCGATGATGTCCTGATTGAGGAACTGGGCAATGCTGGCCAGATGGATGAACGGCGTGCAGATGACCACGTCGCAGTTGGGTTTTTCTGCTGTCAGTGTTTCGTTGAGCTCCTTAGCCAGAGCAATGCCGTCTTGCAGGTTCATGTTCATTTTCCAGTTGCCTGCTACAATTTTCTTTCTCATTTTCTTAATACCTTAATAATATGTTATAATGCGTAATTCTCGGTGTAATGGTGCAACTTCTTTCGCGAGAGGCTATTCCGAAGGATCTTCCGCTTGCTTCGCGGCAGCCTTTCCGCGCCGTTTGTTGCGTCGGTAGAGCCATTGGCCTCCAGCCCAAAGACGGTCGCCCATTGTCAGGATGGCCAGTGGTAGCACGTACCACATCATGATGATGGAGAGCTTCTTCGGCACGGAGTCGTCGCCCAGCCGTCCGATAGCGAGCTTTTCCAGCGGTTGCCTTGTGTCCTGCTGCGCGATGACGGGTAGGTCGTTGTGGCTCCATTTCTGGATGATGGTGCCGTTTTTCAACAGCAGCATTCCCGGATTGCTCCTGACGATGGTCTTCAGTGTCGTCTCGTCGGTGAAGCAGAAAGGATATTCAGCCCCTGTCAGGTCGCGCCAGCGATCCACGGCACCTTGCCCGCTGGCTGTCAGTCCGTAGAAGGGGTATCCATGGTCGGCGGCGTATTCGTAGAGCATGTCGATCTCTCCGAAGTTCGAGTCGCTGGCTAACTCTAGGTGTGGCGATATGAGCAGGAAGGTGTAGCCAGTGTCGTGGAGCACCTCCTGAGTGATGTCTTCGCCTGTATCCATGCGCTCGATGCTGAAGTCGTGGATAGGTGGCACGTAGCCGACATCGGTCTGAACCGTCTTGCTGTCGACGAACGTCCATGTGCTGTCGGGGTAGTTCTCTTCGGTGAACTCTTTCCGCTGTCCGTTTTTCTCCATGATGAACGTGGTGACGAACTCTGGACTTTTCGCGCCTTCGGGAATCTCCATTCCCTTCACGATGTTGGCCCCGACGTGGTAGGGGCGGAAGTCGAAGATGGGCAGGTAGTAGAGACACCACGCGCTGACGACGAGGATGAAGAGCACGGTGACGTACATCACGATCCACTGGTTGGTCTTCGAGATGAAGCGCACCAGCACCAACGGCTGCCATGCGATGATGGCGGTGAAGGTGAGCAGCACGAGATTCTTCAGCAGCGTCTGTCCGTTGGTCAGGTGTACGGCATCGCCGAAGCATCCGCAGTCGGCGATCGGGTTCTCTTCCCACAGCCATATAGCGATGATCGTCATCACGACCATCAATGCCAGTGCCACCTTCGAGCTCGTGCGCCGGTGGATGGCGAAGAGCAGGAACACGCCCAGACAGAACTCCACGGCCGACAGTCCCACCGACATGCCCAGCGTCACCCAGTCGGAAACGAGTCCGTTCAGGTTGAGCGCCGTCAGGTAGTCGTTGATCTTATACTGCGTGCCCAGCGGGTCGACGGCCTTCACGAAGCCAGAGAAAATGAACACCAGGGCCACGGCGAAGCGGCACAAGTTCACCAGCAACCGGCCCCACACCTTCTGGGCGAAGGGCTTCTTCGGCGAAGCGGTGGCGGCTGGGGTGTTCTCTTGCTTTCCTTCCATAGCGTCTTGCCTTTCCCTATGCCATCTTGATGGCTCCGAACACGGCGTAGTTGATGATGTCCATATAGTTGGCATCGATGCCCTCGCTCACCAGCGTGGCACCCTGCAGGTCCTCAATCTCTTTCACGCGCTGAATCTTCGTCAGGATGAAGTCCGTGTACGAGCTGACACGCATCGAGCGCCACGCCTCGTCGTAGTCGTGGTTCTTGCGGAGCATCAGCTGAAGGGCTTCCGAGGCGTGGCGGTCGTAGAGTGCCATGGCCTCCTCGGGAGTGATGTCGACGACGTCGGCGAAACCGTTCTCTATCTGTATCAGCCCCACGATGCCGTAGTTGATAAGCGCGATGAACTCAGGCCGGATGCCTTCGTCGACCAGTGCCTCGCCCTTGACCTCGAGCGAGCGGATGCGCTTGGCCTTGATGTAGAGCTGGTCGGTGAGCGACGATGGGCGCAGGATGCGCCACGACGCCCCGTAGTCGTGCAGCTTCTTCTCGAACAGCGCGCGGCATTCGGCCATGACGGCCTTGAACTGCTGCTCGGTGTTCTGTGCTTCCTTTTGCATGTCTCGATTCGATATTTGGTGCAAAGTTACAAATAATCAGCGTAAAAACAAAATGATTTTGCAATTTATCATCTTTTGCCCTGAAAATAAGGGCAGTACGAAGGTGGCTCGGATGTCTCGCGGTGAACATTGCCCGTCGTCAGTAGGATGCCGAGCAGGCAATTCCGGCGGCAACGACGCGGTCGCGGATGGCGTCGAGCTCTTCGTGGGTGGCTTTCTGCAGCTGCTTGTCGGGTGTCTCGCGGTCGATGGTGTAGATCATCACAGCCTCGGGAGCAATGTCCTTCACCGTCTGCAGCCACGGCTCCACGTATTCGTTGCCTGTGTTGTCGAGCCCTTCGCCCTTGAGGAACATGGTCTGTATGATGAGATGACCTCGGAAACGCTTCATGTCGGCGATGATGCGCTCCACGTCGTAGTGCCCGGTGGGCCGGTCCACCTTGTTGATATAGTCGGGGCTGACGGTGTCGAGCTTCAGGATGTTGTTGTCAACCAGCATCAGAGCCTCCCGCACCTCTTCGCGGTGGATGAAGGTGCTGTTGCTGAGCACGCTCACCTTGGCCTTCGGGCAGTAGCGGTCGCGCAGGCTGATGGTGTCGCCGATGATCTCTGCAAAGTGGGGGTGGGCCGTCGGCTCACCGTTCCCGGCGAAAGTCAGCACGTCGGGCAACTTCCCCTCGGCACCCATTTGGCGCAGCTTCGACTCCAGGGCCGTGCGCACCTCGTCGCGAGTGGGCCGCGGCAGGGTGGGGCGGTGGTCTTTGTTGAATCCGCACTCGCAGTAGATGCAGTCGAACGTGCATATCTTCCCGTCGCCCGGCATGAGGTTGATGCCCAGCGAGATACCCAGTCTGCGACTATGCACAGGGCCGAAGATGGGGCTTTCGTAGATGATGGTTGCCATTTCCTGATTCTTTGCTATTACGGTGCAAAGGTACGTGTTTTTTCAAATTTAAGGAAAATAATTTCTGTAATTCGGATTTTTTTCATAATTTTGCACCAATTAAGGTGAAATACGGCCGTATTTAATATGGGAATAAAGAAAAAGAAGACCCGCAGACGTCGCAGCCTGCAGGTCGTAACGTTGTGCATAAGCACCGCCATGGTGCTCGTGTTGCTGGGCATGGTGGTCTTCTCTGTGCTCACGGCGCGCAACCTCTCTGCCTACGTCAGGGAGAACCTCACCGTCACGCTGATGCTTGCCGACGAGCTCACCACGCCGGAGGCCGAGCAGTATTGCAAGACATTGAACCGCAAGACGTATGTCAGCCACCTCACTTTCATCAGCAAGGAGCAGGCCTTGAAGGAGCTCACCGAGCAGATGGGCATCGACCCCAGTGAGTTCGCGGGCTTCAATCCCACGCAGAGCAGCGTGGAGCTGCAGCTCCACGCCGACTATGCCAACAGCGACTCGCTGCGATGGATTGCCGCCGAGCTGAAGAAAGACGCGAAGGTGCAGGAACTGACCTATCCTAAAGACATGATCGACAGCGTGAACAAGATGCTCACGAAGATCAACATCGTGCTGCTGGCCCTCGCCGTGCTGCTGCTCATCGTGTCGTTCTCGCTCATCAACAACAGCATCCGGCTGAGCATCTACGCCCGCCGCTTCTCCATCCACACCATGAAGCTCGTCGGAGCGTCGTGGGGATTCATCCGACGCCCGTTCATCCGACGCAGCGTTACCATCGGGCTCGTCTCGGCTTTGCTCGCCATATTGGTTCTCGCCGGATGCGTCTACGCCCTCTACCGCTACGACAACAACGTGCTCAGCATCATCAGATGGGAGGAAATGGGCATCGTGGCGGCCGCTGTCACGGTGGCCGGAGTGCTCATCTCCATGCTCTGCACATGGTTCTCGGTGAACCGTTTCCTGCGCATGAAGGCCGGTGAGCTCTACAAGATCTGACAAAAAATAATTATAGAAATGGAAAAGAAAAACCTGGCCTTTGGCCGAATGAACTTCATCCTGTTGGCCGTCAGCATGGCCGTCGTCGTCATCGGACTCATCCTGATGAGCGGCGGTGCCACCACCGACGAGGCTTTCAACCCCGACATCTTCAGTGCCATGCACATCAAGGTGGCTCCCGTGGTCACTTTTATCGGCTTCGTGTCTATCATCGTGGCCATTATGTGGAAACCGAAAGGCAAGGAGTAAGGAGCGATGGACTGGATTCAAGCACTGATATTGGGGCTCATTCAGGGCCTCACCGAGTATCTGCCTGTAAGTAGCAGCGGCCATCTCACCATCGGGCAAGAGATCCTCGGAGTGAGTGGCGAGGACAATCTGGCCTTCGATGTCGTCGTCCATGTGGCCACCGTGCTCAGCACCCTCGTCGTGCTGTGGAGCGAGGTGGTGTGGATCGTGAAGGGATTCTTCAAGTTCCAGATGAACGACGAGATGCGCTATGTCATCAACATCCTCGTGTCCATGATCCCCGTGGGCATCGTCGGCGTGTTCTTCAAGGAGCAGGTCGAGGCCATCTTTGGCTCCGGCTTGCTGGTGGTGGGCATCTGCCTGCTCGTCACGGCAACGCTGCTGACCTTCACCTATTTCGCACGTCCGCGGCAGAAAGAGAAGATCAGCGTCCGCGACGCCTTCATCATCGGCGTCGCACAGGCCTGTGCCGTGCTCCCCGGACTGTCGCGCTCCGGCAGTACCATCGCCACCGGACTGCTGTTGGGCAACAAGAAGGAGCGACTGGCACAGTTCTCCTTCATCATGGTCATCCCCCCCATCCTCGGCGAGGCTTTCCTCAACGTGGTGAAGGCCGCCCAGGGCGAGGAAATCTTCGCCACCATCGACACCGTGCCCCTCGTGGTGGGCTTCCTGGCCGCCTTCCTTTCGGGATGCGTCGCCTGCAAGTGGATGATCAATATCGTCAAGCGTGGCAAACTCATCTACTTCGGCATCTATTGCGCTATCGTAGGTCTGATTGCCATCGCCTATAGTATGATGAGTTAAGAAGAAACGAAATAAACAACCGTCAACGTTGAATTTCCGCGAAGGAGAAATCATCTGCATCAACAAGCCATACGCCATGTCGAGCTTCGGCGCACTGGCTCATATCCGTTTCCTGCTCACCAAGCGCATGGGCTACAAGGTGAAGGTGGGCCATGCTGGCACACTCGACCCCCTGGCAACGGGCGTCCTCGTACTCTGCACGGGGAAGAAGACGAAAGAGATAGAGACCCTGCAGGCCCACGACAAGGAGTATGTGGCCACACTGCAGCTCGGTGCCTCCACCGCCAGCCACGACATGGAGCATCCCGTCGACGAGGTGTTCCCCACCGATGGCATCACGCGGCAGCGGGTAGAGGCCGTCCTGGCCACCTTCGTCGGCGATGTGCAGCAGGTGCCGCCCGTCTACAGCGCCGTCTGCGTCAACGGGAAGCGCGCCTATCAGCTCAGCCGCAAGGGCAAGGAGTTCGAGATTCAGGCCAAGCAGGTGTATATCGACGAGATCGAGCTGCTCCATTTCGACCCCGAGCTCATGCAGATGAGCATCCGCGTATGCTGCGGCAAGGGCACCTACATCCGCTCCCTAGCACGCGACATCGGTCAGGCCCTCGACAGCGGAGCCTTCCTCACGTCGCTCTGCCGCACCCGCAGCGGAAGCGTCACCGTCGACCAGTGTGTCACGCTGGAGCAGTTTCCCGCGTGGCTCGACCAACAAGATATAGAAGGATAAGCAAAATATGAAGTTATCACAATTCAAGTTTAAGTTGCCGGAGGAGCAGATAGCCCTCTATCCGCACAGTATCTACCGAGAGTTCGAAAACGACAAGGGAGAGAAGGAGACCGTGCGTATCACGCGGCGCGACGAATGTCGGCTGATGGTCCTCCACCGCAAGTCGCAGACCATCGACATGTTCAAGACCGACGAGCAGGGCAACCCGCTGAAAGACAAGAAGGGGAACCCCGTCTATCTCGACTTCCGCACCGTGCTCGACTATTTCGACAAGGACGATGTGTTCATCTTCAACGACACGAAGGTGTTCCCAGCCCGCCTCTACGGCACCAAAGAGAAGACCGACGCGAAGATCGAGGTGTTCCTACTGCGCGAGCTCAACCGTGAAATGCGTCTGTGGGACGTCCTCGTGGAGCCCGCACGGAAGATTCGCATCGGCAACAAGCTCTTCTTCGACGACAGCAGCACCATGGTGGCCGAGGTCATCGACAACACCACCAGCCGCGGACGAACACTGCGGTTCCTCTACGACTGTCCGCACGATGAGTTCAAGGAGGATCTCTACAAGCTCGGACAGGCACCGTTGCCGCACTATATCATCGACCGACGGCCCGTCACAGCCGAGGATCTCGACGACTTCCAGTGCATCTTCGCAAGCAAGGAGGGGGCTGTCACAGCGCCTGCCAGCGGCCTCCATTTCTCGCGCGAGATGATGAAACGCATGGAGATCAAGGGCATCAACTTCGCCTTTATCACCCTCCATTGCGCCCTGGGCAACTTCCACGGCATCGAGGTGGAGGACCTCACCAAGCACAAGATGGACTCCGAACAGATGTTCGTCGAGAAGGAAGCCTGCGACATGGTCAACAAGGCCAAGCTCGAAGGCCATCATGTTTGCGCCGTCGGCACCAGCGTGCTGAAGGCCACTGAGACGGCCGTGGGCACCGACAAGCTGCTCAAGGAGTACGAGGGATGGACCAACAAGTTCATCTTCCCGCCCTACGAGTTCGGCGTGGCCGACTCCATGATCGCCAACTTCTACCATCCGCTGTCCACGCTGCTCATGGAGACGGCAGCCTTCGGCGGCTACGACCTCGTGATGGAGGCCTACGACAAAGCCGTCAGCAACGGCTATCTCTTCGGATGCTATGGCGATGCCATGCTCATTGTCGACGACTGATGAGTCTCCACACCGTATATCTGAGTCTGGGCAGTAACCTCGGGCACCGTCGGCGCAACATACGGCGGGCCATCGAGAGGATAGGAGAGCTGATTGGCACCGTCGTGCGCCAGTCGGCTCTCTTCGAAACGGAGCCCTGGGGCTTCCGCTCCGACCATCGTTTCGTCAACGCCGCCGTCTGCTGCACCACCCACCTCACGCCGCGGCAGCTCCTCGAAGCCACGCAGCAGATAGAGCGCGAGCTCGGACGCACGCAGAAGTCGGCAGGAGGCGTCTATCACGACCGCCTCATCGACATCGACATCCTCCTCTACGACGATATCACCGTCAGCGAGCCCGACCTGCACATCCCCCATCCCCTCATGCACGAGCGCCCCTTCGTCATGGTCCCCCTGCAAGAGATCCTTCCCCCCAGCGAGTAATCGCCTTTATCCCGGAATGCCGGAATCCCGTTATCCCGAAATGCCGAAATCCCGTCATCCCGAAATCCCGCCCCCCCCCCGAAAAAAAACAAAGAGGAGACAGACGCATCAGCGTTTGTCTCCTCTTCGTTTTGGGGCTTGCCCGTCTTATCGGCGCAGACCGAGAGCCTTCACGATGGCGCGATAGCGGTTGATGTCGCGATCCTTCAGGTAGGTGAGCAGTGAGCGGCGCTTACCGACGAGCTTGGTCAGCGAGCGAGCGGTGTCGTGGTCCTTGTGGTTCTTCTTCAGGTGCTCAGTCAGGTGGCTGATGCGATAGGTGAAGAGAGCAATCTGGCTCTCAGCAGAACCCGTGTCGGTGGCCGACTGTCCGTACTTCTCGAAAATCTCGGTTTTCTTTTCTTTGTTTAAATACATGGTTTTGAATGATTAATGAGTTTTGAAATTACATCCTTCTGATGCTATGCCTGCCATTAATCACAACAAGGCGACATCGTCGAATGCATCGGATTTTCCGAAATCGGGTGCAAAGGTACAACGATTTTGCCGTTATACCAAACTTTTCCGCGAAAACTTCTACTTTTCTCCCTTTCTTTTTGCCGTTTCACTGAAAATGTGTAATTTCGCGGCACGAAAGGATAAAGACATGACCTATACAATTGAAAAAATCACGACGCTCATCGGGGCGCGCCGCTTTGGCAGCGCCGAAGCCCGCATCGGATGGCTGCTCACCGACAGCCGCTCGCTCTGCTTCCCCGAGGAGACGCTGTTCTTCGCACTGAAGAGCAGCCGAAACGATGGACACAGATATATCGGTGACCTCTATAAGCGCGGCGTGCGCAACTTCGTCGTCAGCGAAGCACCGCAGGAAGTGGGGACCGAGGGCGGCAAGGGGAGCGCCGCCGACTGGCTCACGACCTGTCCCGAGGCCAACGTGCTCCTCGTCACCGACACACTGGCTGCCCTGCAGCGCCTGGCCGAGCGCCATCGCGACGAGTTCCAGATACCCATCGTAGGCATCACGGGCTCCAACGGCAAGACCATGGTCAAAGAGTGGCTCTACCAGCTCCTATCGGGCGTAGGCGTGCAGGACGGGCAGAGCCCGACAGCGGCGCCGGACGCACATCATGGCGAAGCCCTCGCCGTCACGCGGTCGCCCCGCAGCTACAACTCGCAGATCGGCGTTCCCCTGTCGGTATGGCTCCTCAACGAGCATTCCAGCGTGGGAATCTTCGAAGCGGGCATCAGCCAGCCCGGAGAGATGGAGCGTCTGCGCGACATCATACAGCCCACCGTCGGCGTCTTCACCCATCTGGGCACCGCCCACCAGGAGAATTTCCGATCGCTCGAAGAGAAATGCACCGAGAAGCTGAGGCTCATGCACGACACCGAGGCCATCGTCTACTGTTCCGACAGCGACATCGTGGCGCGCTGTGTGCGCCGCAGCGGCTACCGTGGCGACATCATAGCGTGGTCGCGGCAGAACAGCAGCGCACCGATGTTCATCTCCGACGTCAGCACCGACGGCCTGTCAACGACCATCTCCTATATATATAAAGGAACGCGCGAGAAGTTCACCATCCCCTTCATCGACGCTGCTTCGGTCGAGAACGCCATCACCTGCGCCACCGTGGCCCTCTATCTGGGACTCTCTGCCCAGCAGCTCGCGCTCCGCATGCCGCGGCTCGAGCCTGTGGCCATGCGCCTGGAGGTGAAGGAGGGACAGCGCGGGTGCATCATCATCAACGACTCCTACAACTCCGACGTCAACTCCCTCGACATCGCACTCGACTTCATGCAGCGACGCGCGCAGGGCAACCGCCGCCAACAGACCACGGGAGCAGCATCGGCACTGCCCCAGACGCTCATCCTGAGCGACATCTACCAGAGCGGTGAGGCACAGCAGACGCTCTACAGCGAGGTGGCGCAGCTCATCGAGAAGCGCGGCATCGGGAAGCTCATCGGCATAGGACCCGAGATCACGGCCTGTGCCGACGTCTTCACACCAGGAGAGAAGCATTTCTTCCCATCGACGGAGCTGTTCATCGACAGCAACATCTTCCAAGACCTCCACGACGAGGTCATCCTCCTCAAGGGTGCGCGGCGCTTCGGCTTCGACCGCATCACCGAGCTCCTCGAGCAGAAGGTCCACGAGACCATCCTCGAGGTGAATCTCTCCGCCGTGGTCGACAATCTGAACTACTACCGCTCGTTCCTCCGTCCGGAGACGAAGATGGTGTGCATGATCAAGGCCGACGGCTACGGAGCCGGAGCCGTCGAGATTGCCAAGACCCTGCAGGAGCACCGCGTCGACTACCTCGCAGTGGCCGTGGCCGACGAGGGCGTGACCCTCCGCAAGGCCGGCATCACCAGCAACATCATGGTGATGAACCCCGAGATGTCGTCGTTCAAGACCCTCTTCGACTACGACCTCGAGCCCGAGGTGTACTCCTTCCGGCTGCTCGACGCCCTGGTGCGCGCTGCCCGAAAGGAGGGAATCACGGGCTGGCCCGTACACATCAAGCTCGACACCGGCATGCACCGACTCGGATTCCATCCCGTCGACGACATGCCGCTCCTCATCGAGCGCCTCCGCAACCAGCAGGCTGTCATCCCGAGATCCGTCTTCAGCCACTTCGTAGGAAGCGACAGCGACGCCTTCGACGACTTCTCTGCCCGACAGTTCGCGCTCTTCGACGAGGGCAGCCGACAGCTGCAGGCAGCCTTCGGCCACAAGATCCTCCGCCACATGGACAACTCCGCCGGCATCGAGCACTTCCCCGAGCGACAGATGGACATGTGCCGCTTAGGAATCGGCCTCTATGGGGTGAATCCGAGAGAGAATGAAGCGGCCTCCCTTCACTGCGTCTCCACCCTCAAAACCACTATCCTGCAGCTGCGCAACGTACCGGCAGGCGACAGCGTGGGCTACAGCCGACGCACCGTGCTCGAGCGCGACAGCATCATCGGAGCCATCCCCATCGGATATGCCGACGGACTGAACCGGCATCTCGGCAACCGCCACGGCTACTGTCTCGTCAACGGGCAACGGGCACCCTACGTCGGCAACATCTGCATGGACGTGGCGATGATCGACGTCACTGGCATCCCATGCCGCGAGGGCGACATGGTGGAGATCTTCGGCGAGCACCTGCCCGTCACGGCACTCTCCGACGAGATCGGCACCATCCCCTACGAGGTCCTCACCTCAGTGTCGAACCGCGTCAAGCGCGTCTACTTCCAAGACTGATAAGAGTGAAGAATTGAAAAAAGATAAAGAAGAATAACATCAGCGGGACAAGAAGACTCATCCTTCTTGTCCCGCTGACATTTTATTCTTATACTTCCCCCTCCCTTCGGGAGGGCTGGGGAGGGCTCTTTCGGGAGGGCTTCACTTCACCACCACCTTCTTCCCCTTGAACAGATAGATGCCTTTCTGCGTGGGCTTACGGTCGAGCTGATGGCCGTCGAGCGAATACCACCCGCCGGCTTTATCATTGATCATTTCTCCATTATCATTTAGAGGCGAAGCTTCGCCAATCCCTGTCACCAGACCGCCCTCGGGCGTGGGCACCTCGTAGTCATGGAAATAGTAGCGGCGGGCACCGTCGGGAGTGTTATAGCAATGATAGGTGTTGTTCGTGGGGTTGTCGGCTGTGGGCACAACGATACGAGTGCCCTGCGTGCCGTTCGAAATAAACTCATAGCCCAGTTCGGGATAGACGATGAAATCTACTTCCAGCCATTCTCCGGCCTTGAAGACGTGTGTGGGGTCAATCACAGTGCCGTCGAAATCCTGGTCGCGGTATTCCACCACCACTTTTTTCACGCCCTCGGTCTGGGTGCTCACCTCGTAGTCGCCCAGCTGGTTGTGCTGGGGCCACGTGAAGCCGTCGATGTAGATGCGGGGGATCTGTCTCGTCTTGCCCAGCGCGAGGGGCTGGTCCGTGACGGCGTTGCCCTCACTGTCGATGAACTGGCAGTTCTGTCCGTCGAAGGTTGTTCCTGCGGGCGAGATGATGGTGCAGTCGTCTTCCAGGTTGAGCGTGCCGATTTCTTTCAGGCAGGCTCCATCGGGGCCGTCGGCCCTGATGAAGCCTGCCTCCTTCACCGTCAGCGTGCCCAGGTTATGGTCGATGTCTAGAGCCTGAGCCAGAGCATAGCCGTAGATGGCGTAGTTGGTTTGGGCGCCCTCAGAGAAGTCGATGAGCACGCTGGCCTTTCCGCTCACCGTGAGGCTCTTCACATAGTCGATGGCTGTGGTGTAAGGCTTCATCGTCAGCTTTCCCTCTCCGCATATCTCCACGTCGTGGCGGGCACAATCGAGTCGTGAAGAGCCTATCAGGCTTGTCGTCCCGCCGTCGAGCACGATTCTCACCTTGTTCTGGCGGAGACTGATGCTGCTGGTGGTACTGCCGTTATAGATGTCGACGTCTTTCAGGTGTAGCTCGTTCTTGCTGGGGTCGAAGTAGGCCACGGCCTCGGCTACGTCGCCGGTAGCACTCGTGCCACCCGCCCCCACCAGATTGGTGAAGTTGTCGGGGCTGACCACGGCACCGCCCACGGTGAGCCCGTAGTCATTGGTGCAGCGCACATCGGTCCATCCCTTGGCCTTGATGGCGTTGAGCTGAGCCGTGGTGCAGGCGTTGTCGTGCTCGTAGCCCTCCATGTTTAGACTTCCGGTTACGACGAACGTCGCTCTGCCGTTATAAAGCTCTGGCGCAGGCAGCCCGTCCACCAGTTTCTGCATGTTCTCCACGTAGATGCAGTTGTTGCCGATATTTACATCATACAGCCTTGTGCATTTACTGAAGTCCAGCTCCTCTATCTTGTTTCCTTCACACCAAAGTTGTTTAAGATTGGGTAAGCCTGTCAGGTCGAGCTTCAAAATCTTGTTATCTCTGCAATAGAGAAATTGCAATGTCCCGAAGAGTTCGATGCCATCGAGCGAGGTGATGCCCTCGTTTCCCACACTAATATCTGTCACGGCGGCGGCCTCCTCAATGGTGAGAAAGGTGTCGTTGTTGGTGTCGAAATCCTTGACATACGCGCGGAACACAGGGTCTTCGAAATAGGTGGTAAGGCGGTGGAAGGCGTCGAGCGTCACCATGGTAGCGGCCTCGCGGGTAGCTACAGAGTAAAACGTTTTCTTTTCAGGATCGAATACGGCACCTGCGCCCTCCGATGCCGATATCCTCACATCTTGGTCGGGGGCGTAGGTGGTCATGTTGCCCACCGCCTCCGTCGTTCCTTCTATCTTCACGTAGCTCTCCATCACCGAGAGTTTGGAAATGTTGCTGATACCACGCTTGCCATCGATGGTGACGCGTGAGTTCCAGATGCTGATTTCCTCCTTGCCATTTCCGTCGTCTCCCCAGATGGCAGTGTTGTCAGGGTTGGAGCCTATGTCGTACACTTTGATGTTGGCATCGTCGAAAAACACCTTGGCCCCATTCTTCACCGAAATGCCGCCACCATCGCCATTGATATGAGTCTGATTTCTGCCGAACATTCCATACTCGCTTCTGAAGAAAGTGTCGGCACTCAGCTCAGCGCCAGCGTTCTTCGACGAGATATCGCAATTGCCGATGAACACCACCGTCAGTCCGTCGCATCTTGTGTTGACCAGTCCGGAATGACTGCTCTGGAAAGTTCCAACGCTGGTATTCTTCAGCGTGAGTGTCTTCGTGTTGTGGTCGTAGCGTGCATACCATTCAGTGCCATTTTCCAGATTCGAACCGATGGTAATCTTTGCTCCGGATGCATTCTGGATATTGCCGCAGTTGTCAGAGGTTACTTGTACTCCCCCCAGAGAGAAACCGTAGGAGGTGGCGGCGTGGGTAGAGATGTTGCCGGCCAGCAGCAAGGCCAGCGCGATGACGATGTGGTTGATGTTTTGTTTCATATTGGTCCTGATGTTTAGTGAATAAATCTAAAATATAAAATTATGTGTGCAAATATAGTAAAAAAAAGCCGAACCGCCAAAGAAATCCCCCCAAAAGTGCCCTTTTCCTTTCTCTGTTCCAGAATTATTTCCCCTGTTCTGGCGAATTTGCCGCTCGGACTGAGAGAGGGAACCTCTCCCTCTCCTTCGGGGAGGGCTGGGGTGGGGCTCCTTTCCTCCCCTCGGGGAGGCCAGGAGGGGGTCCCCCGGCCGGCCATGAAGGGTCCCCAGGCTCGCCCGATCATCCTTGTTTTTTTGCCATCCGATTCTTTTCTTTCTGCAATATATATTGTTTTGCTGTGCAATCTAAATTATTTTGCTTGGCAATCTAATTGATTTTGCTTGGCAATCTAATTGATTTTGCCGCGCAATCTAATTTGTTTTGCACTCCCATCGTCGCTTTTCGTCAGCGCGACGGCGGCGGTTGGGCAGCGCAGAAGGGGCTTGGCGACAGCGCGGTGAAGGCCGTCGGGCACTGCAGTGGGTAGTTTTTTAGTGCGAACTTAGCCCGTCAAAGCAAAAAAAATAATAAATTTTTTGTATTGCGCTCGACTTTTCGTAACTTTGCAACGATTTATGTGCAAACGCTACTTGAAAAGGAATCTAACAACAACGTAACATCATGGAACAAGTATTTAGTTACATCATTAGTCTGGGGGCATCGGTGATGATGCCGATATTGTTTACAATCATCGGACTGTGCATCGGCCTGAAGTTCGGGCGGTCGCTGAAGTCGGGACTCTATGTGGGCGTCGGCTTCGTGGGCTTAGGCATCGTGACGGCCCTGCTGACCAACAACTTCGGCGGTCCGCTGTCGGAGATCTCCGAGCTCTACGGCCTTCAGCTGAAGGTGTTCGACATGGGTTGGCCTGCCGCTGCCGCCGTGGCTTACAACACGGCGGTGGGTGCTCTGATCATCCCCATCTGTCTGGGCGTGAACTTCCTGATGGTGCTGACTAAATGTACGCGCACGGTGAACATCGACCTGTGGAACTACTGGCACTTTGCTTTCATCGGTGCCGTGGCCTACTTCGTGATGGGGGAGAGCCTGATGTGGGGCTATTTCGCCGCCATCGTGTGCTACATCGTGACGCTGGTGATGGCCGACCTCACGGCCGACAAGTTCCAGGAATACTATCCCGAGTGGCAGGGCATTTCAATCCCGCAGCCTTTCTGCCAGAGCTTCGTGCCCTTTGCCCTGGTCATCGGCAAGCTGCTCGACATGATACCGGGCTTCGAGCGCCTGAACATCGACGCCGAGGGCCTGAAGAAGAAGTTCGGCGTGCTCGGCGAGCCGCTGGTGCTCGGTGTCATCGTGGGTGCCCTGATCGGTGTGCTGGCGCAGCTCGACATCAAGAAGGTGCTCTTCCTCGGCGTGACGATGGGAGCCGTGATGGAGCTCATCCCGCGCATCACGTCGCTCTTCATCGAGGGTCTGAAGCCCGTGGCGGAGAAGACGCAGGAGGTGGTGCGGCAGAAGTTCAACGGCAAGAAGGTGTACATCGGCATGTCGCCGGCCGTCGTCATCGGACATCCCACGACGCTCGTCGTCTCGCTGCTGCTCATCCCCGTGGCCTTGGGACTGGCCGTGGTGCTCCCCGGCAACCAGTTCCTGCCGCTGGCATCGCTCGCCGGCATGTTCTATCTGTTCCCCATGGTGCTGCCGTTCACCAAGGGTAACGTGGTGAAGACGTTCATCATCGGACTGGTGGCGCTGGCCGTGGGCCTCTATTTCGTCACCGACATGGCGCCCGCCTTCACGCAGGCCGCCGCCACCGTGTTTGCCCAGACGGGCGATCCGGCCGCAAAGATTCCCGAAGGTTTCGACGGCGGCGCCCTCGACTTCGCCTCGTCGCTCTTTGGCTGGGTAATCTACAAGTGCGTGAACAACCTGCAGTGGGTGGGCATGGGCGTCCTGACGCTCATCACCCTGGCCATGGTAGCGTGGAACCGGAAGCGCATCGTGGCCGAGGAGAACCGTGGAAAGTAAATTACTCTGAAAGATGGAAAAGATTCAGCCAATAAGCCGTGGACAATATGAGGTCCTCAACATGCTGTCGTGCATCAACAGAGAGGATGATGTGCGAGCTCTTAAAGACATTCTCGTGAAGTTTCTCAACTCACGGCTTCAAAATGAGATTGAGAGGCTTTGGGACAGTGGCGTGTTGACCGACGACAAGGTTTCTTCGTGGGATGGCGAACACATGCGGACACCATACAGACCCGTCGATAATGAATAGCTGTATTGTTCTCGACACAAACTGCCTGCTGAGGATTATCTCACGAAGAAGTGAGTATTATCGGGTGTGGGAGGGGTTTATCTTAGGTAAGTACACGCTCTGTGTGTCTAATGAAATCCTGGAAGAATATGAAGAGATCATATCCTCGCACATGTCTTCGCTGGCAGCCCAGATCGTGGTGGAGACAATTCTCAGAGCTAACAATGTGAAACGGGTGGATGCACATTTCAGGTTCAACCTGATTACCGCTGATGTTGACGACAACAAGTTTGTGGATTGTGCCATTGCTGCCAATGCCGAATTCATTGTCAGTGATGACTCGCACTTCAAGGTATTGCAGACTGTTCCGTTCCCAAGAGTGCGAGTAAGACAATTGAAAGATTTTTATAATGACTTAATATAACAAATAGTATACGAATATGAAAAAAAGAACATTTATTTCTGTTGCACTGCTGGCCGTGGCACTCACAGGATCGGCTCAACAGAACGTGAGCTTCCGCACGGCGTGCCATCCCGACGACGTGAAGCACTACGACACGAAGACGCTCCGCGACCGCTTTGTCATGGAGAAGGTGATGGTGGCCGACGAGATCAACCTCACCTACTCGCACTACGACCGCTTCATCTTCGGCGGCGCCATGCCTGTGACGAAGACACTCCGCCTGGAGAACTTCCTCGAACTGGGCCTCGATGTCGACAAGACCATCAAGGAGAAGTATTTCCTCTACAACCGCGAGCTCGGCGTGGTGAACTGCGGCGAGGGCGACGGCTGGGTGATCGTCGACGGCAAGGAGTATGCCCTCTCGCCGAAAGAGGCTCTCTACATCGGACGCGGCCACATCGGCAAGGACAAGGACGTGAACAAGGAGGTGCTCTTCCGCTCGAAGGACCCGCAGAAGCCCGCCAAGTTCTACCTGAACTCGGCCACCGCCCACAAGCACTACAAGACGCAGTGGATCACGCTCGACGGCCGCAAGGGCTCGCTCAAGGCTGCCGTATGGGGTCCCGTGGGCTCGCTCGAGGAGTGCAACAACCGCACCGTGTACAAGCTCATCGTCAACGACGTGCTCGAAGAAGGCCCCTGCCAGCTGCAGCTCGGACTGACGCAGCTCAACCCCGGCGCTGCCTGGAACACGATGCCGCCGCACACCCACGGCCGCCGCATCGAGGCTTACTACTACTTCAACCTGCCCGAGAAGCAGACCATCGCACACATCATGGGTGAGCCGCAGGAGAGCCGCGTCGTATGGCTCCACAACGAGCAGGCCATCATGAGTCCCGAATGGAGCATCCACGCTGCCGCCGGCACCTACTACTACACCTTCATCTGGGGTATGGCAGGCGAGAACCTCTATTATAACGACAAGGACGAGATTCCCGTGATTGACCTGAAGTAGTTGATAACGGTATCGCGGAATCGCGGAATAACGGAATTCCGGCATCCCGGCATCCCGGAACCCCGGGAAACCGGAATCCCGCCCCCCCGCCAATCGCTAATCGAATAACGAAACAAAACATACATACCTATGACTCCTGTACAAACAACCAAAATGTCCAACTTCCGTTGGGTGATCTGTGGATTGCTCTTCCTGGCAACCACCGTCAACTACATGGACCGCCAGGTGCTTTCGCTTACGTGGAAAGACTTCATCGCACCAGAGTTCCACTGGTCTGACGACGACTACGGAACCATCACCGGATGGTTCTCCATCTTCTACGCCATTGCCAACCTCTTCGCAGGAAAGTTCATCGACTGGATGGGCACCAAGAAGGGTTACCTCATCGCTATCTTCGTGTGGTCGACGGGTGCTGTGATGCATGCCGGCTGCGGATGGGTGGCCATGAACATTGAAGGCTACGACTCTATAGAGGCTCTGCGGCTGGTTCAGGCCGGCAGCGACGCCGCCGTGGCCATCGCCACCGTCTCGGTGTGGCTCTTCCTCTCGTGCCGCATGATCCTCGCCCTCGGTGAGGCCGGCAACTTCCCCGCCGCCATCAAGGTGACGGCCGAGTACTTCCCGAAGAAAGACCGCGCCTTCTCCACCTCCATCTTCAATAGCGGTGCCTCGGTGGGCGCCCTCGCTGCTCCTGCCACCATTCCTCTGCTGGCCCGCGCCTGGGGCTGGGAGATGGCCTTCATCATCATCGGTGTGCTGGGCTACGTGTGGATGGGCCTGTGGATGTGGCTCTACGAGAAGCCCCACAAGAGCAAGTTCGTCAACCAGGCCGAGCTGAACTACATCGAGCAGGACACCGACATCGCCGACGTGCAGGGCAAGCAGGAAGCGAAGGAGGAGAAGACCATCTCGTTCTGGAAGTGCTTCACCTACAAGCAGACGTGGTCGTTCATCGTGGGTAAGCTGATGACCGACGGTGTGTGGTGGTTCTTCCTCTTCTGGGCACCCGCATACTTCAGCGACCAGTATGGCTACACCTCCGACTCTACCATGGGCATCCTGCTCATCCTCACGCTCTATGCCATCGTGACGGTGCTCTCCATCGGCGGAGGCTACCTGCCGAAATACTTCGTGGAGAACCGCGGCATGAACCCCTATCTGGGCCGCATGCGCGCCATGCTCATCTTCGCCTTCTTCCCCCTGCTGGGACTCTTCGCACAGCCGTTGGGAGCCTACAGCCCCTGGTGGCCCGCTATCCTGATCGGTCTGCTCGGCGCTGGACACCAGGCGTGGTCGGCCAACCTGTTCTCGACCATCGGCGATATGTTCCCCAAGTCGACCATCGGAACCATCACCGGCATCGGATCGATGGCCGGAGGTCTGGGATCCTTTGCCATCAACAAGGGCTCGGGTAAGTTCTTCACATGGGCAGCCGAGCAGGGCAGCAACTACACCTTCTTCGGATTCGAGGGCAAGCCGGCCGCCTATATGGTGGTGTTCTGCATCTGTGCCGTGGCCTACCTCATCGGCTGGGTCATCATGAAGACGCTCGTGCCGAAGTACAAGCCCATCGTCGTGGATTGATCATAAGCGCACAACGCGCACTGCAACCATACGAAAAGAGGGCCGACGCAACATGCCGTCGGCCCTCTTTTCGTCTTTTTTTCGCGGAGAAATGCCCTTATTACCATATTTTAATGCTTGAAAACTTTTTCGTTCCGATTTTTTTTGTATCTTTGCCCACTGATAACAAACTAAAACAACGTCAGAAATGAAAAGTATACTTGAAGGAAGACCTGCTCTGCGGGCTGAGATTGAGAAGATTGCAGAGGTGGCCGGATACCTCTGGCAGAACGGATGGGCCGAGCGCAACGGCGGTAATATCACGGTGAACATCACGAAATTCGTCGACGACGACATCCGTCAGCTGCCTGCCATCAGCGACGTGAAGCAAATCGGCGTGGCACTGCCGCAGCTGAAGGGTTGCTACTTCTACTGCAAGGGAACGGGTAAGCGCATGCGCGACCTCGCTCGCTGGCCGATGGACAACGGTTCGGTGATCCGCATCCTCGACGACTGCGCCAGCTATGTGATCATTGCCGACAACCCCGTGCAGCCCACAAGCGAGCTGCCCAGCCACCTCACCGTGCACAACCACCTCATCGAGAAGGGAAGCCCCTACAATGCCACCGTGCACACGCACCCCATTGAGCTGGTTGCCATGAGCCATAACCGCGAGATGCTGGGCAAGGACGTGCTGACCAACATCCTCTGGTCGATGATTCCCGAGACGAAGGCTTTCTGTCCGCTGGGACTGGGCATCATTCCCTACACCCTGCCGGGAAGCGTGGAGCTGGCCGATGCTACGCTGAAGGAGCTCGACGACTACGATGTGGTGCTCTGGGAGAAGCACGGTGTCTTCGCACAGGGTCTCGACGTGATGGACGCTTTCGACCAGATCGACGTGCTCTCGAAGGCTGCGAAGATCTATATCGACGCCCGCTCGATGGGCTTTGTGCCCGAAGGCATGAGCCAGGAGCAGATGCAGGAGATGACGCGTGCGTTCAACCTGCCGAAATAAACGCGGCGTTAAAAGGAAGGAAAAGGATTGTTTAACATTTTAAATAAAATGCGTATGAAAAAGAATGTTTTGAAACTGCTGGCTTTCGCTGTGATGTTCGTCATCAGCTTAGGCGCTAACGCCCAGACAGTAGGACAGGATGTAGACCACGCTCTGGCCGTAGAACAGGCGAAGGCACAGGAGCAGTTGGCAAAAGAACAGCAGAAAGCCCTCAAGGCTCAGGCCAAGGCCGAGAAGGAAGCCAAGAAGGCTCAGAAGGAAGCCGAGAAGCGCGAGAAAGCTATCAAGAAGGCTGAGAAGGCCAAGAAGGATGCCGAGAAGGCTGTCAAAGATGCTGAGAAGGCCGAACAGAAGGCTGCTGAGGTTGCCGGCGGCGACCCCATGAAGGCTGCTAAAGCCAACGAGAAGGCTGCCAAGGCTCGGCAGAAGGCGCTGAAAGCGCAGGAAAAAGCCGAGAAACTGGCGAAGAAACTATAAGTCTTTGGAAAAAGGGAAAGAAAAACGGGCGGATGATCTCCGCCCGTTTTTTTTCGGTATTCCGGAATTTCGGTATTTCGGTTTTCTTTCGTTATTCCGGTTTTTCGGTTTTTCGGAATTCCGTTATTCCGGTATTCCGTGATGACGGCGAGTTTTCCGTGATAACGGCTTTCGCTGCCGTCGCTTTTTCAGATGAACTGCGGCAGGAACGAGCTGATGATGAGGACGATGATGCCGACGATGAGAACGGCAATCGTCTTCTGCGAACAGCCTTTCCACTCTTTCAGAATGATGCCCCAGACGTTGGAGAACACCACGTTGAGCGCCATCAGGATGCAGAACGAGAGCGTCATCAGCGTGGGCGACGAGGTGAGGAAGCCCTTGCCGAGCGACAGTCCGAAGAACTGGCTGTACCACAGGGCGCCGGCCAGGAGGCAGAAGAGCAGGTTGTTGCCCCATACCGACGTCTTCTTGTAGTCGCCCCAGGTGTGGTTCTTCTGGTTCTGATAGAAACAGTAGACGGCATTGGTGACGAAACCGCCGAGCGTGACGAGGAACGTGGCGGGGAGCGTGCGGAACATCGGGTCGGTGAGCTCACCGAAATTGATGCTCTTGCCAAACTCCAGACCCACATTGAAGCATCCGCTCATGAAGCCGGCGAGCAAGGCGATGGCCAAACCCTTGGGGAAATTGAAGTCCTTGACGGCTGCTTTCTTCTCCTCTTCCGACAGCGAACTGGCCTTCATGCTGCCGGCCACACCGATGATGGCGATGCCGATGAGCGTTACCACGACACCGATGATGACAGCATAGGTGAGCGACTCGAGCGGCCGCTGCTCGGGGAAGAAGATGTTGAGCAGCACCGGACCCATGATGGTGCCCAGTCCGGCACAGGTGCCAAGGGCTATCGACTGGCCGAGCGCCACACCGAGGTAGCGCATCGACAGGCCGAAGGTCAGTCCGCCCACACCCCAGAGCACACCGAAGAAGATGGTCATCCAGATGTTGAACGACTGGTCGGCGGTGAACAGCTCGAAGAGCGAGTGGCCCGACGGCACGGCCAGCAGCGCACCGAGGAAGGGCAGCACGAGCCAGGCGAAGACGCCCTGCACAATCCAGTACGACTCCCATGACCAATCCTTGATCTTGTTGATGGGTACGTAGCACGACGACTGGCAGAAAGCGCCGATGGCTATGATGAGTAAACCGATAATGATATCCATATTTCTTAATTTAGTCTAGGAACAAAAATCTTCAAAAATCAAACACAAATCTTTTTGACCTTATATATTTGTGTCAGATTTTTGAAGATTTTTGTCCGTTTCTTATCTGCAAACGACGTCGCACTCGATGTTCAGAATCTTCGCCACCTTGAGGATGGTGTCGATGTGGTGACCCACAGCGGCTGCCATGTGGTGGGTAGGACCGGCCTCGCTCCACTTGTTGACGAACTCACGGCAGGGCAGCGAGAACTTGGTGCGCATGTTGGTGTCGCCGAACATGAAGATGGGGCCTTCCTCGTTGACACCCTCGGCAGCCACGAACTTGAACACGCCGTTGGCGTCCTGCGTGATGGCGAGGTAGGTGACGGGGCCTGTGGGCGGGTAGAACTGCGTCAGATAGCCGCCGCCGGTCTTGCCGTGGAACACGGGCACAATCTTCATCGTGGGCTTGTGGGCCTGCGAGATGTCGAAGTCGCCCGAGCCGGAGTGACCGATGATGCAGATATCCTTCGGGAAGTCGATGGAGTACATCTCGGCCAGCGTGCCTGTGCCGGAGATGGTCTTCAGAATCGACATGGCCATGGCCACCTTCATGTCGCCCTCAACGGCGCACGCTGTGTGCTGCTTGATGAGCATGGAGAACGCGGGGATGAGCATGGAGTCGAGCTTGCCGGCCACACCCTGTGCGAAGCCTGCATAGTGGGAAGCGATCATGCCGAGCTTCTCGTCCTTCACCCACTGCTCGAAAGCCACTACATACTTAGCCATGTCCCACACCTTCTCGATGGTGCCGCCACCCTCAATCTCGAAGGTGTCGAGGATGTCCTGAGCCTTGGCGCGGATGGCTTCCTCGTCGGTGATGTTGTCGGCGATGGCCCACATCTGCTCCCAGTCGAACTGCTTGGTGTAGACGAACATGCGGTGGTAGAGGTTGGT
>DEJE01000033.1:0-25902 GCA_002353205.1 Prevotella sp. UBA2756
TCCGCAAGACGCAGGAGAACTGGAGCGAGGAATAATCCCCACGAAAAGTTTAGGGCTATTCCTATCATATCTATATCAAAGGAGCATCCGAATGCCGGGTGCTCCTTTTTTTTGCTCCGATAGCAGAAATGTTGCCATTACCGTGCCGATAGACGCTGCTGAGAACGTAAATAGGTGAATAGTGATTTCTATTTACTTTCTTATTAGGGCTTAGTGAGGGCATAACTTGGGCTTAGTGAGAGCGTCATTTGGGCTTAGTGAGGGTGTCACTTAGGCTTAGTGAGAGCATCACTTGGGCTTAGTTAGTGAAGAAGAAAGCCAGTCTCCTCTTTGGATGAACTTTTTTCCCAAAAAACTACACTTCCCTAAATCTCGATAACGCTTTTCATGAAGAGATTAGTCAATTATTTATTCTTCAAAAGTGGACTGAAAAACGTAATATGGGAAAACTGGAAAATGGGAAAAATTGTATGTGGGTTCCATAACATTACGTTGGTACACATATAGTATACCAGGTGTCGGTTGTACCGACACCTGGGTGTGAACGTTTCGAGCGGAAGTGATCCCTACAGCGCTTTCAGCTCACGTATGGTGGCGTAGGGGTCAGACGCCTTGAATACGTAACTTCCGCTGACGAGCACGTCGACACCAGCCTTGACTAGCCGCGGTGCCGTCTGTGCCTGTACGCCTCCGTCTACTTCGATGAGGGCCTTTGAGCCCTTTCGCAGGATCATCTCCTTGAGGCGCTCCACCTTGGCGATGGTGTTCTCTATGAACTTCTGCCCACCAAAGCCTGGATTGACGCTCATAAGGAGCACCATGTCCACGTCACGGATGATGTCGTCGAGCATGCACACCGGAGTGGATGGGTTGAGGGTGACACCCGCCTTCATGCCTTCGCCGTGGATCTCTTCGACTGTGCGGTGGAGATGGGTGCAGGCCTCGTAGTGCACGTTCATCATCATGGCTCCCACCTTGGCCGTCTGTCTGACGTAGCGCTCGGGGTTGACAATCATGAGGTGAACGTCGAGGGGCTTGCGGCACAATGTGGCCACAGCCTCGAGAACGGGGAATCCGAAAGAGATGTTGGGTACGAAGACACCGTCCATCACGTCGAGGTGAAGCCAGTCGGCCTCGCTTTTGTTGATCATTTCAATGTCGTCGTGGAGCCTGAGAAAGTCGGCTGCCAGGAGCGACGGTGATACCATTGTTGCCATCTGGGTTTATTGATTATTTGCGTTCAGTTCAGACAGCTGTAGAGAACTTCTCCCGTAGTGCGGTGCACCCGGTAGTTGTGGGCGATGTGCCTGATCAGACTCAGTGTTTTCTCGGATGGTGTAAACTCTTCAAGTGTAAAATGCATCATAGGCGAATGAATATTAAGTGAAACTATATTCTTATAACGCATATGAGGCAGTTTTATTTCACGAGCGGTGCAATTTTTTTTGCATTTGTGAAAAGAATCGCCACGAGAGTTGGAAATCTTGTTTTTTCTTCGTAATTTTGCAATCTGTATTACCAATAGTCTTAGCCATGCCGCAGGAACAGTCTGGAATACGCGAGCGACAGCGCACCGATTTGCGCGAGCCCCGCAAGTACAAGGTGATTATCTACAACGACGACTTTACTACGATGGAATTTGTGGTGAAGGTTCTTGTGCAGGTATTCTTCAAGAGTGCGCCGGAGGCTGAGGCACTCATGCTTCAGGTGCACCGCTCAGAGAAGGCCGTGGTGGGCATCTACACTTACGACGTGGCACAGTCGAAGGTACGCATGGCCACGTCCATGGCCCGCGAGGAAGGTTTCCCGCTGCGCCTGACGTGCGAAGAAGACTGATCGAAGAGACACACGAAACGATATTCATTATGCCTGAAATAAAGAAGACTGAGAGGCTGGGAGAGTTGGTCGACAAGGTGGTGCGCTGCTGTATGATGAACAGGCACCAGTTTGTCGTACCCGAACACCTGCTCTGGGTGCTGCTCGGCGATGAGACGTTCAGCGCGGCCATATCTACATTTGGCAACGTTGCCCTGCTGCGCCACGAGCTGGAAGAGAAGCTGAAGGAGCTGGAGAAAGTGCCCGAGAACGTGGAAGGCTTTCTCCCAGAGCTGTCTGTACAGATGTCGGACCTTCTCAACAAGGCCTGCCGTTATGTTGCCTTCAGCAGTGCCGAAATACTCGATGAGCCCCATGTAATCATGGCCCTGACCGAATTGGAGGACTCCTGGGCCTCGTATCTGCTGAAGAAGACCTTGGGCGACAACATGGAGGAGTTCAAGAGCGCCATCCTCTTTTTCTATGGTACGGAAACCAGCGGAGACGATGACGAAGAAGAGAGGAGTTCGGGCGAACCTTGGCAACGGCTGGTCATCTGCCTGAACGACACAGTGGACAGGCATAACCCCCTTATTGGTAGGGAGCGAGAGCTGGAGCGCACCATACAGGTGCTCTGCCGCAAGGAGAAGAACAACCCCCTGCACGTGGGAGAGCCCGGGGTGGGGAAGACCTCACTCGTCTATGGACTGACTCGCCGCATTATGGACCGACGTGTGCCTCAGCGACTGCTCGACTGCAAGGTGTACCAGCTCGACCTGGGAACGATGATCGCTGGAACGCAGTATCGCGGCGACTTCGAGAAGCGAATCAAGATGGTGATGGACGGAATCCTGAAAGAAGGGAAAGCCATCGTCTACATTGACGAGATTCATAACCTCGTGGGAGCCGGACAGGTGGGCGAGAGCTCGATGGACGCTTCGAACATGCTGAAGCCCTATCTGGAACGGGGCGACGTGCGCTTCATCGGTTCTACGACCTACGATGAGTATAACCGCTACTTCGCAAGAAGCAAAGGCATCGTGAGGCGTTTCCAGCAGATTGACATCGCAGAGCCAAGCATCGACGATACGATTGCCATCGTGAAGGGACTTCGACGACAATACGAGGAGTTCCACGGCGTGGTCTACGAGGATGAAGCGCTGGAGCATGCCGTCAGACAAAGCGCACGCTACATCAACGACCGATTCCTGCCCGACAAGGCCATCGACCTCATCGACGAGGCCGGAGCTGCCGTGGAGCTGAAGGAAGCACAGACCGTGGTGACGGAGATGGGCGAAGAGTCGCTCAAGGACGAGATCAACTCGGCGCTGCAGAATCACCGCCGCCGCTTTGTGGTGAGTAAGCAACAGGTGGACGAGGTGCTGCAGAAGGTGTGCAAGATAGACGCCGGTGCACTGAAAGACGACGACAACCAACAGCTGGAGACACTGCGCCAGCGTATCGCCGCGAAGATATACGGACAGGACGAAGCTGTGGGTCAGGTGGTGGTAGCCGTGCAGATGGCCAAGGCCGGACTGCTCGACGAAAACAAGCCGCTGGCCTCGCTCCTCTTCGTGGGACCCACTGGTGTGGGAAAGACCGAGGTGGCACGCGTTCTCGCCCAGGAGCTGGGCGTGCAGCTCGTGCGTTTCGATATGAGCGAATACACAGAGAAGCACACCGTGGCCAAGCTCATCGGATCACCGGCAGGATATGTGGGCTACGAGGATGGTGGACTGCTCACCGACGCAATCCGCAAGACACCCAACTGCGTCCTCCTGCTCGACGAGATAGAGAAAGCCCATCAGGACATCTACAACATTCTGCTGCAGGTGATGGACTATGCCCGCCTGACCGACAACAAAGGCCGCAAGGCCGACTTCCGCAACGTGGTGCTCATCATGACTAGCAACGCAGGGGCACAATATGCTGGACAGAGCATAGGATTCGACGCACAGGTGAGCAGGGGAGAGGCCATGCTGAAGCAAGTAAAGAGAATCTTCAAGCCAGAGTTTATCAACCGCTTTTCGGGAACTGTCGTGTTCCACGACATGGACATTGACATGGCATCGCTTATCCTCGACAAGAAGCTGCGTGAGCTGCAAGACAAGCTCGGCGCAAGGCAGGTGAACATGATCCTCACCGACGAGGCTCGCCAGCTGCTGCTCAAGCGTGGCTTCACGCGCGAGTTTGGTGCACGGGAGATGGATCGCGTCATCGCACAGATGCTCAAGCCCCTGTTCATGCGCGAAATCCTCTTTGGGAAGCTGAAGCAGGGAGGAAAGGCTGAAGTGGGAGTAGCTGAAGATGAACTGACACTGAGCGTGATAAACTGATATCGACTTGTTAATTAAAGAATGAACTACTACACCTTCCCCGATCCCCACGATGCCGACCCCGACGGAGTGCTATGCGTTGGTGGAGACTTGAGCATCGACTGTCTGCTGCAAGCCTACAGTCAGGGCATCTTTCCATGGTACAGTTTTCGTGACTGCGACAGGATTGTGTGGTACTGTCCGCAGCAGCGTTTCGTCATCTTCCCCGACGAAGTTCACGTCTCGCACTCTATGCGCACACTGATGAACAAGAACTTGTACGAGGTAACCTTCAACGAGGACTTCAAGGGAGTGATCAGCAACTGCAGCAAGCAGCGGTACGATCAGGAGGGGGCATGGTTGGGCGAAGACATGATTGAAGCCTACACCCGCCTGCACGACGAGGGTCTCTGCACCAGTGTGGAGGTGTGGGAACGCACGAGCGATGGACGCCAGCTCATGGGAGGACTCTATGGCGTGGATTTCAACCACGCCTTCTTCGGTGAGAGCATGTTCTCGCTGAAGCCCAACACCAGCAAGCTGGCACTGATCCGTCTGGCTGAGCATCTGAAGAACAAACACTATTCGCTCATCGATTGTCAGCTCCACACCAATCATCTGGCATCGATGGGTGGAAGATATATCAGTTACGACGACTATATAAGTCTGATTTACAATAATTTATTAGGAGTGAATGAAGAATAGCACGGACGAAGAAATGCTGATCACCAGCGTTCATAACCCAAAGGTGAAACAGCTGCTCGCTTTGCAGCAGAAATCGTCGGAACGACGAAAGACAGGGCTCTTTGTCGTAGAAGGACTGCGCGAGCTGACGCACTGTCTGGAAGGAGGCTATGAGGTGGAGAGTGTATTCTGTTGCGAGGAGGTGATGGGCGACGACGCGTCGCTGAGTGGTCTGCCGTTGGAAGGTGCTCGCAGGATGAGTGTGTCGAGGGTTGTCTACGATCGCATTGCCTACCGCGGCAGCACAGAGGGCGTAGTGGCCGTGATTCGTTCGCGAAAGATGTCGCTCACTGACCTTCAGTTGCGAACAGACTCGCTGATCATTGTGGTGGAGAGTGTGGAGAAACCAGGCAATCTTGGAGCCATCCTGCGCTCTGCCGATGCCGCGGGAGCCGATGCACTCATCGTGTGCGATCCACTGACCGACCTCTTCAACCCCAATCTCATACGCAGTTCGGTGGGAACGGCCTTCACTGTTCCCACGGTGGCTTGCACTTCGGAAGAATGTATCGCCTTCCTGAAAGACCGTGGCATAAAAATCCTGACCGCCCAGCTGCAAGACTCGCGCCTCTACTACGACACAGACATGCGCAAGGCCACCGCCATCGTAATGGGGACTGAGGCTACAGGACTCACCAACAGTTGGCGTCAAGCCGCCGATGCACATATACGCATCCCCATGCTCGGACGCATCGACTCGCTCAACGTCTCTGTGAGCGCAGCCATTCTGCTCTTCGAGGCTATTCGACAGAGGGGTGGAGGAATGAAGCTGTAAGGTTCTTTGTAAGCAAAACAACCATATAACTTTAAAGCTACTCAAGATTCGCTGCGGAAGGTCAGACAGCACCAATCATCTTCTGTTTCGGTACTGACGAGTGAAAGTCCCATTTTGCCCGCCCTCTCGGCAATCATCATGCTGTCGCTGTTGTAGAAACCGCTGAGCACTAGCAAGGCTCCGGCATGCATCACGTCCTTCATGTCAGCCATGTCGGCTAGAAGCACGTTGCGGTTGATATTGGCCACGATGACATCGAAAAGCCCATTGATGTGCGAGAGCACATGGATGTCGCCGTGAAGCACATCCACGTTGTACACACGGTTCAATTCCGCGTTGTGTAAGGTGTTGGCCACGCTCCATTCGTCAATATCGTAGCCCACAACCTTCGAGGCACCGCGCTTTGAAGCCACTATCGAGAGTATGCCCGTGCCACAGCCGCAGTCGAGAACCCTTTTGCCTTGAAGGTCGTTGCGGAGCAGCTCTGCCACCACCATCCTTGTCGTGGCGTGAGTGCCCGTTCCGAACGACATCTTCGCGTCGATGGTGATATCCATGTCCAAGGCTGGGCCGGTGTAGGGCTGTCGCATGTCGTGAATGACACACTCCTTTCCAATGACAATCGGCGTAAAGCCCTCGTTCTCCCACGTCTCGTTCCAATCTTTGTCTTCCGCCTCACTCACGGTGAAGGTCACCTTGATGTCGAGTGGAACAGCCTCTGCAAGTCCTTCGATGGCTTCCTGGCTGAACAATGATGTCTGTATGTACCCGTCGATGCCGTGCGGTGTCTCTTCAAACGATTCGAATCCTGCTTCGCCCGCCATGGCTGCCACGATGTCGCGCCCTGTCTGCATCAGTTCGTCGTCGAGGAGAGGCTGCCCGTCTGTCTTGGACAGTGTGAACTTTACAATATCGTATTTCATCGCTAATGTTAAAAAACGATGCAAAGTTACAAAAAATAGGGGAATTCCTACCTTCTCTTAGGGATTTTCCGTATTTTTGCACTAAAATAAGCTATAAATTTGCAACGTAAAACCATAGATATGGTTGAAACGTGAAAAGAGTTGTTACAATTAATCTGCAAAATATGAAAAAACTGTTTATCTTGTCAGTCGTTTTGGGAGCAATGTCGCTCAGCGCCGTGGCCCAGGACGATTTGTATTTCACCCCGAAGAAGAGTACAGAGCTGAAGAAGCAGGGCTCTCTTGACAATGAAGTGCGCCAGTCGGCACACTACAAGCAAGGTGTGCGCGATGTTGATGAATACAACCGTCGCGGCTTGTATAGCAGCTATTACAAGAAGGTAGGCACCGATTCGCTCGGCAACGATATCATCGAGTTCCATACTAGTGCCGAAGACTCGCTGCTGGTGAATGAGCCCGTGGAGATGGAGTACGACAATACGAACGATTACTTCTACACCCGCCGCATGAGCCGCTTCGACGACTACTACTGGGATCCGTGGTACTACACCTACCGTGGCTACTGGGGCTATCCTCCCTATTGGTATGGACGGTGGGGATGGTACGACCCGTGGTACGACTGGTATGATCCGTGGTATTACTCATGGTATGGTGGCTGGTACTCTCCATGGTACTATCATGGCTGGTACTATCCCTACTACTATGGCAGCTATGGATATTATCCCACGTGGACGTCAGGACGCCATCACAGCGGTTCCTACGCAGGAACGAGCAACCATGGCGTAGCACGCAGGGCCGGAACAAGTGGAAGGGGTAGCATACGCAGTGGTAACTTCGGTGGCTACAGAGGCAATGGCAAGGCAGTGTCCTATTCGCGAAGCGATGAACGCCGAGGTGGCAGCGGGCGCTTCGCAGGAACACGAGGAAGCAGTTCTGTCTATTCAGGAAACAGTTCGTACTCAAGCTCCAGGTCATCGAGCTACGATAACTCGTACAGCAATGGAAGCTTTGGAGGCTACCGCTCCTCATACGGAAGCTCAAGTAGCGGAAGTCGCAGTAGCGGAAGCTACAGTGGTGGAAGCCGTAGCAGCGGAAGCTATAGTGGTGGAAGCCGTAGCAGCGGTGGAAGCTTCGGTGGTGGAGGAGGTTCACGTTCCTCGGGCGGAGGAGGTCACAGTGGTGGCAGCTTCGGCGGACGCAGGAATTGACTTGGAAGATAGGATTTATTGTTTGACCATTAAATTACAGGAATAACCACATGAAGAAGAACATATTCATACTGTGCTTGCTGGCATCGCTGCCCGCTGTGGCTCAGGAAACCTACGAGAATGCAAACATCATGACCGAAGATCTCAACGGAACGGCTCGTTACGTGGGATTGGGTGGTGCGATGGAGGCTCTGGGAGCTGACATCTCAACCATGGGAAGCAACCCTGCCGGTATCGGTCTGATGCGCAGATCGGTTGTCAATGCTTCCGCAAGCGTCGTCTCGCAGCAAGATGCCGAGAACTTCGACTTTGCCAAGAAGACAAAGCTCAGCTTCGACCAGGCCGGCTTCGTCGTGACGCAGCGCATGAACGAGCGTTCGTTCCTGAACTTCGGGTTCAACTACCACAAGAACCGCAATTTCAGCCACATCCTCAATGCCAGCAACAAGTTGAACGGTGCCTCGCAGCACAAGCTGTCGTACATTAAGGGCTATGAAGGAGTGTTCTATCCCGACTTCAACGAAGATAATGAAGTCATTGGCTACGAGAATGAAACGAGCTCGTATGCTTCCAATACTTTCAATCAGCTCGACTACCTCTATTATAATGCTGTCATGACTGAATCGGACAATCGCTTCTACTACGAAGATGCGCTCAGCTACGTCATGAATCGTGGTAACAAGGGCTATATAGGAGAGTACGACTTCAACATCAGCGGAAACATTAAAGACCGTGTGTACCTCGGACTTACCGTAGGAGTGAAGGATGTGCGCTACAAGAACTATAGCGAATACGAGGAGAGTTATGCCGAAGGAGGAAGCATCCTGATTACCGATGATCGCCGGATCAAAGGAACAGGCTTCGACATCAAGGCTGGTGTCATCTTCCGTCCTATCGAAGCATCGGCATTCCGTGTTGGTTTGTACGTCAACACGCCCACATGGTACAGCCTGACAACCGACAACTATACCTATCTGTACAACCGGACGAAATTTGGACTGTATGATAATGGTGAAAGTGATGAGGCATATGACTTCAAACTATACACTCCGTGGAAGTTCGGAGCATCCATTGGGCACACCATCGGCAATTATTTGGCACTGGGAGCCACCTACGAGTTCTCCGACTATAGCGCTGCCGATACACGTATCATCACCGGACAAGACTACGACTGGTACTACGACAGCTATACCGACCGTACCGATGCTGACCGTGACATGAACGACCACACCTCGTCAACGCTCAAAGGTGTCAGCACGCTGAAGTTGGGTCTGGAGTATCGTCCGGTAGAAGACATTGCCGTGCGATGTGGCTACAACTACGTGTCGCCCATGTACAAGAAGGATGGCTTCAAGGACGGAACCCTCATCAGCCCGGGATCTTACTACGCTTCGACAACCGATTACACCAACTGGAAAGACACACACCGACTGACCCTCGGCCTGGGCTACAATACAGGAAACTTCAGTCTCGACGTGGCTTACCAATACAACGTGCAGAAAGGAGTCTTCAGTCCGTTCATGTGCTACTATGCTGCACCGGGAGCTGTCGACGTTACAGACAATGTGGTGGAGCCCGTTCAGGTGAGCAACAAGCACCACCAGCTGCTTCTCACCCTTGGCTACCGCTTCTGATTGCCTTTTACCGCATCTTCCCTTCTCAACGACGAGGAGGGAAGATGTTTTTTCGTACACCTGACTTCATCAATACCATTGAAAACAAACAGCACCACACACTTTTCCCCCTACGTAGGACTGACCATTGCCCTTGCCGTGGGCATCTGTCTAGCCGACTTGCTGTCCATTGGGAGGTTATGGCAGGTTGTACTGCTGCTTGGTCTTATGCTGTCGTTGGCTGTGTGGTGCCGCCGCTCGTTGTTGCAGTCGCTTTTCGTCTTAGGAAGTGTGGCGTTGGTGGGGTTCATCCTGATGACTCACGCCAACAAAAAGATGTCGAAAGGCTTGCCCGAAGAGGCATTGTCGTATGAATGTGTGATTGCCAGCCAACCCGAAGTGGGCGAGAAGACGCTGCGTTTCGACCTCCTTGTCGTTTCGTCGGAGGAGCCTTACCGCATCAGGGCTACCCTTGTGAACGATGAGCGAAGCCGTTTGCTGAAGGTGGGGCAGGGAATGAAGGTCCGGTCGGAGTTGAAAAGACCGACCACGGAGCACCATGGCACCTTCGATTACGCCCGTTATCTTGCCCTTCACAAGATTGTTGGCACGACATTCATCAGTCAGGAAGCGTGGCAGACATCTCCCGTCAGCCTGGACCGGCTCTCACGTCTGGAGCGCTTGAAGCTCTTTTTCCTTCGTGTGAGGGGCAGTCTGCTCGAACATTCCGAGGCATTGTTGAAGACGAGCGAGCAGATGGCTGTCGTGGCCGCCATGGTGCTTGGCGACAAGACGCGTCTCAGCCCCCACACGAAAGACGTCTATTCACAGACGGGTGCATCGCATGTGCTGGCGCTGAGCGGTCTTCATCTCAGTATTCTGTGCGCGTTGTTCTTCGTCTTCGGTTCCGGAAGGCGACGCTTCTCCTTTTTCAAGGTCATCGTGCTGGTCAGCACCGTGTGGGCTTTCGTGTTGCTGGTGGGCATGCCTGTGAGTGTGGTCAGGGCTGCCGTGATGCTCACTGTTTGTAGTTTGGTGGGTTTGCTTCGTCGCAAGTCTTTCTCGCTCAATGTGTTGGCCATCACAGCTTTCTATATTCTGCTGCTCAACCCGATGAGCCTTTTCGATGTGGGTTTCCAGATGTCGTTCCTCTCGGTAGCTGCCATTCTGATGTTCTACAAGCCGCTCTACGGCTTGCTTTCCTTCGTTCCGTTCTATAGCAGATGGAAGCGCGAGAAGCGCTGGTTCCGCCTTACTGTTGACCGGATCTGGCAGCTCACGTGCGTATCGTTGTCGGCTCAGGTGGGAGTCATGCCCCTTGTGGCCTACTATTTCCACCAGTTGCCCAAGTATTTCCTACTATCCAACCTGATTGTGGTGCCGCTGGCCATGCTCATTCTCTACCTTGCATTGCTGCTTTTCATCACGTTGTGGACCACTCCTGTGTCATCGTTGATAGGCAACGTGCTTTCGTCGTGTGTGCAATTCCTCAATGACTCGCTGTCGTTTGTGTCGTCGTTGCCATCATCGCAGGTTGAGCACATCAACATCACGCCTGTTCACGTATTCCTGTTCTATTTCATTGTTGTCATCGTCTACGCGCTGATCCGTCGTTTCAGGGTTGGTCATCCGTTGGTCGAACCTGCTGCCTGATGTATTCCACCACATCATCGGCCGAAGCCTTCGAGAGGTCGATCCAATGAATGTCTTTGTCTCTCTGAAACCATGTGAGCTGCTTCCTGCAATATCGCCGTGTGTTCCCCTTGATGCGCTCTATGGCTTCCTCGAGCGTCCACGTTCCGTCGAAAAAGGCAAAGAGTTCCTTGTAGCCCACCGTGTTGAGGGCATTGAACGAGCGTTGCGGGAACACGCTCAGCGCCTCTTCCAACAATCCTTGCTTCATCATGTCGTCAACGCGTGTATTGATTCGTTCGTAGAGTTGTTCGCGTGGCCTTGTGAGTCCTATCTTCAGGATGTTGAACGGTCGTTGTTTCTTCTCGCCAGTGCGTAGTGAGGTGAATGTCTGCCGGGTGGTATGTATGATCTCCAGCGCATGCACCACCCGCCGATAGTTGTGCCTGTCTACGATGGCGTAGTATTCGGGGTCGAGCCTTCTGAGCTCCTCGCACAGGCTTTCTAGTCCTTCTTCTTGCAGCCGTCGCTTCATCGTTTGGCGAAGATCATCGGGAACCGTCGGAATATCGCCCATCCCGTTGCACACGGCATCGATATACATCATGCTTCCGCCAGACATCAGTGCCACATCGTCGCTTCTGAAGAGTTCGTTGAGCAGGATGATCACGTCGTCTTCAAACATTGACGCGTTGTAGTATTCGCCTATCTGCAGCTTCTCCACCATGTAGTGTTTGGTCCGAAGCTGCTGTTCATGCGTAGGCGTTGCCGTACCGATGGGAATGCCTCGGTAGATCTGTCTTGAATCGGCATTGATGACTGGTATATGAAAATACCCGGCCACACGGAGGCATGTCTCTGTCTTGCCTACACCCGTGGGGCCGAGTATCACGATGAGTTTCTTCATGCGTATGTATGGCTGCCTGAAGCTTTATCTGATGATGCCTCGCTTCGACGATTGCACGAAGTCAATGAGATATTGTATCTCTGGCGTCAGGGGTATGTTCTTCTTGATCTCCTCGATGCCTTCAGCAAGCACCCCTTTCGAGTAGAGCAGACGGTAGGCGTCGTGGATCTGTGTGATGGTCTCGTTCGAGAATCCTCGCCTGCGCAGCCCTATAAGGTTCACACCAGCGTAGCGTATAGGCTCTTTGCCTGCTATGATGTAGGGAGGAATGTCCTGGCTTGTTCGGCTTCCGCCCTGAATCATCACGTAGCTTCCTATCCTAATGAACTGATGGCAGAGCACTGTGGCCGAGATGATGGCATTGTCGTCTACTACAACTTCGCCAGCAAACTTCGTGCTGTTGCCTATGATGCAGCCGTTGCCGATGACGCAGTCGTGGGCGATGTGCATGTTCTCCATGAGCAGGTTGTTGTTGCCTACGATGGTGGTGCCTTTCGATGCCGTGCCCCTTGAGATGGTGACATTCTCGCGTATGGAGTTGTTGTCGCCGATTTGGCAGATGGTGTCCTCGCCTCGGAACTTCAGGTCCTGGGGCTTGGTCGAGAGGCTTGCTCCTGGAAATATCTCGTTGTTGCTTCCGATTCGTGCGCCATAGTTGATGGTGACGCTGTTCTGCAGCGTGTTGTTGTCGCCTATGACGGTGTTTTTGTCGATGAAGCAGAAGGGCCCGATGACGTTGTTGTCGCCCATCTGAGCCTCGGGATGCACGTAGGCTAAAGGACTTATGTGGTTCATAATTTGATGGAGATTACTTGTTTTTTACTATCTGTGCCGTGAACGTTGCTTCCGAGACGAGCTGGTCGCCCACAAACATGTAGCCTTTCATCGTGGAGATGCCGTGGCGCAGCGGAGCGAGCAGTTCCACCTTGAAGACGAGAGTGTCGCCCGGTACCACCTTCTGACGGAACTTCACGTCGGTGATCTTCATGAAGTAGGTGCTCCATCTTTCAGGTTCCTCGACGGTGTTGAGCACGAGCAGTCCTCCGCACTGGGCCATGGCCTCAATCTGAAGCACGCCCGGCATGACGGGTTCCTGGGGAAAGTGTCCCTGGAAGAAGGGCTCGTTGGAAGTTATGTTCTTAACACCCACGATGTTTGTGGGCCCGAGTGAGATCACCTTGTCGACCAACTGCATGGGATAGCGGTGGGGCAGGAGCTCGCGAATGCGGTTCACGTCCATCACTGGAGTCTCGTTGGGGTCGTAGAAGGGAGCTTGTATCTCGTGTTTGCGAATTTCCTTTCGCATCGCGCGCGCGAACCTATTATTAATGGTGTGCCCTGGCCGTGTGGCAACGATGCGCCCCTTGATGGGACGGCCTATGAGTGCCATGTCGCCGATGATGTCGAGCAGCTTGTGGCGCGTGCATTCGTTTTCCCACACGAGTGGCTTGTTCTGAATGTAGCCGATGTTGTCGGCATCGATGCGTGCCACGCCCAGCAGGTCGGCCAGCTTGTCGATCTGGTCTTGCTCCAGCTTGCGCTCGTAGATGACGATGGCGTTGTCCATGTCGCCGCCTTTGATGAGGTTGGCTTTTAGCAGGGGCTCAATGTCGCGCACGAAGACGAAAGTCCGGGCCGGGGCAATCTCCTTGGCGTAGTCTTCCATCTTGTCGAGCGTGGCAAACTGGCTGTTGATGAACTTCGATTCGAACGAGCACATCGTTGTGAGTGAGAAATCGTCGTCTGGCAGTATGGTGATGCACGAGCCTGTGGCCTCGTCTTTTACTTCTATCTTCTTGCGTATCACGTAGTAGTCTTTCGGAGCGTTCTGCTCTTCGATGCCCACTTCGAGGATTTTGTTCACATACATGATGGACGAGCCATCGAGGATAGGGAACTCGGGTCCGTTCACCTGGATGATGCAGTTGTCGATGCCCATGGCGTAGAGGGCAGACATGCCGTGCTCAACTGTCGACACGCGCACATCGCCCTTGCCGAGCACCGTTCCGCGCGTTGTCTCCACCACATTCTCGGCAATGGCATCGATGATGGGTGCCCCGTCGAGGTCGATGCGCTGAATCTTGTAGCCGGTGTTCTCAGGGGCAGGATTGAAGGTCACCGTTAGGTTAAGACCCGTGTGCAATCCCTTGCCAAAGAGGGAGAAACTCCCTCTGATTGTCTGTTGTTTTGGCATAATATCTTTTTCTGTTGTTTCTTTTTTCGTTTCCTTTATCACTGCTTCTTCTTCAGCTCTTCCACTTCCTTCTGCAAGGCGTTGAGCTGTCGGTACATGTCGGGAAGCTTCTGGAAGATCACCGACGAGCGGAAGAAGCCGCGAGGCTCCATGGCCGGAGATCCGATGACGCTCTGGTTGCCCTTGAGGCTACTATTTACGCCGCACTGCGCGCCCACGAACGTCTTGTCGCCCACGGTTATATGGCCTGCGAAGCCTGCCTGTCCGCCAAACATGCACCACGATCCGATCTTCGTGCTTCCTGCAATTCCCACCTGGGCCGACATCACCGTGTTCTCGCCCACCTCTACGTTGTGGGCTATTTGCACCAGATTGTCGAGTTTCACGCCCTTGCCTACGATGGTTTGCCCCATAGTGGAACGGTCGATGCAAGTGTTGGCGCCTATCTCCACGTTGTCTTCAATCACCACGATGCCAATCTGCGGAATCTTGTCGTAGCCCTCGGTGTTGGGAGCGAAGCCGAAGCCGTCGGCACCGATCACTGTGCCCGAGTGCACCGTCACGTTGTTGCCCAGTCGGCAGTCGTGATAGACCGAAACGTTGGGATAGATGATGCATCCCTCGCCGAGGCATGCGTTTTCCTCGATCACCACGTGGGAATATATCTGTGTGTTGTCGCCGATGACCACGCCGTCGGCTATATATGCGAAGGCTCCCACGTAGCAGTCCTTTCCGATGGTGGCCTTGGGCGAGACGAAAGCCAGCGGGTCGATACCTTTCCGCCTAGGCTTCATGCTCTCGTAGAGCTGGAGCAGGCATGCTATGCTCTCGTAGGCATTCTTCACGCGGATGAGTGTGGGCTTCACCTCGTGTTCGAGCTCCAGGTCGTCGTTCACCAGCACCACGCTCGATGACGTTTCGTAAATGAAGTGCGTGTATTTGGGATTCGACAGGAACGAGATGGCTCCCGTTTTCCCCTCCTCAATCTTTGCAAACGAGTTGACGATGGCATTCTCGTCGCCCTCGACGCGCCCCTGCACGAACTCTGCTATTTGTTTCGCTGTAAATTCCATTTTCTTTTCTTGTCGATAAATAATTGTGCAAAGTTAATAAAAAAGAATCAGAAAAACGCACATCTGGCCCCAATATTTGTTTTTTTTTCATTTCAACGACGCTCACGGCTAGGGAAACTATGAGCTGAAGCACTTGTCTTGTCCGATGAAAGCACTCGTTTTGCCTTGTCAAACGAGCCGTTTCACGACCTAAAACGAGCCTTTCTGCCAGTGAAAACGAGCCGTTTTGCCTGCAGATGCTTCAAGATGACTAGGAACCTGGGAGAAAAATGATGCCAAAATGACGAGTTTGTGTAAAATTGAAATATTTTTCTGATAATTTGTGACGATTTGTTTGTCCGTGTTGTTTTTTATTTATAACTTTGCACCCGAAAACATAGAATGATGCGAAACAACGTAAACCTATACATTATTAATAATCTCCGACTGCAAGGCGCAGGCGGAAGTGTGAAGGTGCATGTTTAGCAGATGAACGACGTTGAACCACAGACGACCTTTCCACTTCCGGGTGTGAAAGGTTTTTTGTTGGTTTCGACACACGCACAAGCGAAGATTGAAACCGATGCCGCTACAGGCATAAACAGAAAGAAATAGCAACTATGAGTGAAAGATTGTTTATTTTCGACACCACGCTGCGCGACGGAGAGCAAGTGCCCGGCTGCCAGCTGAACACGGTGGAGAAGATTCAGGTGGCCAAGCAGCTTGAGAAGCTTGGCGTTGACGTGATCGAAGCAGGATTTCCCGTTTCCAGTCCTGGCGACTACCATTCGGTGATAGAGATATCGAAGGCCGTGACGTGGCCCACGATCTGTGCACTGACGCGGGCTGTGGAGCGCGATATCGACATTGCTGCCGAATCGCTCCAGTATGCCAAGCACAAACGCATACACACCGGCATCGGAACCAGCGATGCGCACATCAAGTACAAGTTCAACTCCACCCGCGAGGAGATCATCGAGCGCGCCGTGGCTGCCGTGAAGTATGCCAAGCGCTATGTGGAAGACGTGGAGTTCTATGCCGAAGATGCCGGGCGCACCGACAATGAGTACTTGGCGCGCGTGGTAGAGGCCGTGATCAAGGCTGGAGCCACCGTGGTCAACATTCCCGACACCACCGGCTACTGCCTGCCCGAGGAGTATGGGGCGAAGATCAAGTATCTCGTCGACCATGTCGACGGTATCGACAAGGCCGTCATCTCCACACACTGCCACAACGACCTGGGCATGGCTACGGCCAACACCTTCAGCGGAGTGGCAAACGGAGCCCGGCAGGCTGAGGTCACGATTAACGGGATAGGGGAGCGTGCCGGCAACACGTCGCTCGAGGAGATAGCTATGATACTGAAGTGCCACAAGCATCTGGGCATCGACACCAACATCAATACCACGAAGATATATCATGCCAGCCGCATGGTGTCGAGCCTAATGAACATGCCCGTACAGCCCAACAAGGCCATCGTGGGCCGCAATGCCTTCGCCCATTCCAGCGGCATTCATCAGGATGGTGTGCTGAAGAATGTTCAGACCTACGAAATCATGGATCCGAAAGACGTTGGGCTTGACGACAATTCAATCGTGCTCACTGCTCGTTCGGGACGTGCCGCGCTGAAATACCGCTTGGAAACGCTTGGTGTGCACCTCGATGACGAGAAGAAGGTGGACAAGCTTTACCAGAAATTCCTTGCTCTGGCCGACCGTAAGAAGGAAGTGAACGACGAAGACATCCTGACTCTCGCCGGAGCAGACCAGGCAGAGAACCATGCCGTGCATCTCGACTTTCTGCAGGTGACCACGGGAATGGGCGTGCGCAGCGTGGCCAGCATCGGGCTCGACATTAGCGGACAGAAGTTCGAGGCCGCCGCCACGGGCAATGGTCCGGTCGATGCTGCTATCAAGGCGCTGAAGAAAATCATCATGAAGCAGATGACGCTCAAGGAGTTCACCATACAGGCCATCTCGAAAGGTTCCGACGATGTGGGCAAGGTGCACATGCAGGTGGAGTATAACGGGAGCCTCTACTACGGCTTCGGTGCCAACACCGACATCGTTACCGCAAGCGTGGAGGCCTATATTGAGTGTATTAACAAGTTCAGGGGGTAAGGGGCTTCTGGGTTTTCTTGAGAATCTAGATTTTCAAGATTTTCTGATTCTCAAGATTCTATAGATTTTCAAGATTATCTAGATCCTCCCAAGAGAAAACAAAACGTAACACCATAAGAATGAAAAGAACCATGGGAAAAACACTTTTCGACAAAATCTGGGACCGACATGTGGTGCAGATCGTCGACGACGGGCCCACCCAGCTCTACATCGACCGCCTCTACTGCCATGAAGTAACCAGCCCTCAGGCCTTCGACGGCATGCGCGCACGAGGACTGAAGTGCTTCCGCCCGAAGCAAATTGTCTGCATGCCCGACCATAACACGCCCACCCACGACCAGGACAAACCCATCGAGGACCCTGTATCGAAGGCTCAGGTCGATGCCCTCAGCCGCAATGCCAGCGAGTTCGGACTCGTTCACTATGGAATGATGGACCCCTCGAACGGCATTATTCACGTGGTGGGGCCCGAGAAAGCGTTGTCGCTGCCCGGAATGACCATTGTCTGTGGCGACTCGCACACCAGTACCCACGGAGCCGTGGGGGCCGTGGCCTTCGGTATCGGCACTTCCGAGGTGGAGATGGTAATGGCTTCGCAATGCATCCTGCAGCAAAAGCCCAAATCGATGCGCATCAACGTGAACGGACGTCTGGGCCGAGGCGTCACAGCCAAGGACCTGGCCCTCTTTCTAATGTCAAAACTCACTACGAGCGGTGCTACCGGCTACTTCGTGGAATATGCCGGTGAAGCTGTCAGAAGCCTGAGCATGGAAGGACGGCTCACTCTGTGCAACCTGTCGATAGAGATGGGTGCCCGAGGGGGCTTTGTGGCTCCCGACGAGACGACGTTTGCCTACCTGAAAGGCAAGGAGTATGTACCCACGGGCGAAGACTGGACGCGGGCCGTGGAAGACTGGCGGACACTGTGCACCGACGATGACGCCGTGTTCGACAAAGAGGTGACGTTCGAGGCCTCCGACATTGAACCCCGCATCACTTACGGCACCAATCCGGGCATGGGTATCGGCATCACCGAGCATATCCCCACTGCCGTGGGTGTGGGTGAGGACGGAAAAGCTGGTCTTGAGAAAGCTCTTCGCTACATGGGGTTCGCACAGGGCGAGAAGCTCTTGGGACATCCCATCGACTATGTCTTCCTCGGAGCCTGTACCAACGGTCGGATAGAAGACTTCAGGGCCTTCGCTTCCGTCGTGAAAGGTCGTAGGAAGTCGGACAACGTCGTGGCCTGGCTCGTTCCTGGATCTTGGGCCGTAGACCGACAGATCCGCGAGGAAGGAATTGACCGCGTGCTTGAAGAGGCCGGTTTCGAAATACGCCAGCCGGGCTGTTCGGCCTGTCTGGCCATGAACGATGACCGCGTTCCTGCCGGAAAGTATTGCGTATCTACGAGCAATCGCAACTTCGAAGGTCGCCAAGGTCCCGGCTCGCGCACCATCCTGGCCTCGCCCCTGGTGGCTGCTGCTGCCGCCGTGACGGGAGTGATTGCTGACCCGCGCGAATTGATGGAGTGAGATTGAGCGAAGCATTATGGGTTTTCACAACCACTAAAATGAATGAAGAATGAAACAGAAATTCGATGTGATAACAAGCACTTGTGTCCCTCTGCCGCTTGAGAATGTGGACACTGACCAGATTATACCCGCCCGTTTCCTGAAGGCCACGACACGCGATGAGCGCTTCTTCGGCGACAATCTGTTCCGCGACTGGCGCTATCAGCCCGACGGAAGCCCAAACAAGGATTTCATCTTGAACAATCCCACCTACTCGGGATGCATACTGGTGTCCGGGAAGAACTTCGGCAACGGATCGTCGCGCGAGCATGCTGCATGGGCCATAGCAGGCTATGGCTTCCGCGTGGTGATCAGCAGTTTCTTTGCCGACATCCATAAGAACAACGAGCTCAACAACTTCGTGCTGCCGGTCGTCGTCAGCGAGTCGTTCCTGCAGGAACTCTTCGCCAGCATAGCCACTGACCCGAAGACCGAGGTGGAAGTGAACCTGCCCGAGCAGACAGTGACCAACAAAAGGACGCACCGCTCGGAGCATTTCGACATCAACGGCTACAAGAAGCATTGCTTGATGAACGGGCTTGACGACATAGATTTCCTCGTTGCGACGAAACCGCGCATAGAAGCCTGGGAACAAGCCAACCGATAGCGTATGGGATCAGCAGAAAAAATGAACGCGCAACAACCCGTCCGCCCCTTCATCGAAATCATGGACTGCACGTTGCGCGATGGTGAACAGACATCGGGAGTGAGTTTCCTGCCGCACGAGAAGCTCATGATTGCACGCATGTTGCTACGCGACCTGAACGTCGACCGCATAGAAGTGGCGTCTGCACGCGTGAGCGACGGTGAGCAAGAGGCCGTCAGGATGATTTGTAAGTATGCCGACCAGATTGGTAAGCTCGACCGCGTGGAGGTGCTGGGCTTTGTAGATGGTGGACAATCGATCGACTGGATAGCTGACAGTGGCTGCCGAGTGGTCAATCTTCTTGCAAAAGGAAGCGAAAAGCATTGCCGCTGCCAGCTGCAGAAGCGGCCAGAGGAGCATCTGGCTGACATCGTTAGCACAGTTGACCATGCCATTGAGCGAAACCTGTCGGTCAACCTTTATCTCGAAGATTGGAGCAACGGCATGAAGGACTCGCCAGAGTATGTCTACACAATGCTCTCGGCGCTGGTGAAGACGAAGATATGCCGCTTCATGCTCCCCGACACGCTCGGCGTGCTCAATCCGCTGCAAGTGATTGAGTTCATGCGCAAGATGCTCAGACGCTTTCCCAATACCCACTTCGACTTCCATGCCCACAACGACTACGACCTGGCCGTGAGCAACTCGCTGGCTGCCGTGCTGAGCGGGTGCCGAGGGCTTCACGTCACCGTGAACGGACTTGGCGAACGCTGCGGCAACGCGCCCTTGTCGAGCGTTCAGGTCATTCTCAAGGATCAGTTTCGTGCCAAGACGAATATCCGCGAAGTCAAACTGAACGATGTGAGCCGGTTGGTGGCTGGATACAGTGGTATCGGCATTGCTCCCAACCAACCCGTCATCGGCGAGAATGTATTCACGCAGGTGGCTGGCGTGCATGCCGATGGTGACAATAAGGCAGGACTCTATTTCAACCCGCTGAAGCCCGAGCGCTTCGGGCGCCGCCGCGAATACGCGCTAGGGAAGAATAGCGGAAGAGCCAACATTGCCAAAAACTTAGAGGAACTGGGACTGGAACTCACTCCCGAGCAGACAAGACGCGTGACCGAGCGCATCACCGAGCTGGGTGACAAGAAGGAAATAGTAACGCAAGAAGACTTGCCCTACATTGTGAGCGACGTGTTGAAACACGATGTTCCCAATGATAAAATTAAACTGATAAGCTACGTAGTATCAACTGCTTACGGACTGAAGCCTGGAGCAAATGTGAAAGTGGAGATTAACGGTCGGCAATACGAAGCCGGAGCCACGGGCGACGGTCAGTATGATGCCTTCGTGAGAGCTCTGCGTTACATCTACAAGAAGTATCTCAACCGAACGTTCCCCATACTGGCCAACTACGTCGTCTCTATTCCGCCGGGCGGACGTACCGATGCCTTGGTGCAGACTGTCATCACATGGAACGACAACGGGAAGCTCATACGAACGCGAGGCCTTGATGCCGACCAGACAGAGTCGGCCATCAAGGCAACCATCAAAATGCTGAATATCTTTGAAGAATAGATAAAAATTATGTATTCCTGCACGTACTATTGATAAATAATCGTATTTTTGCATTCGATTCAGCAAGTGGTATCGTCACCACGAGCTGTTCGGTATGCTTTTATAACTATAAAATGATAAGACAATGAAACTGAAGATTGCTGTTTTGCCTGGTGATGGCATAGGACCTGAGATCATGGAGCAGGGTATTGCTGTGATGAATGCAATAGCCGAGAAGTTCGGCCACCAGTTCGACTATAAGGAAGCCGTTTGTGGAGCCCACGCCATCGACATGGTAGGCGACCCGTTCCCTGAAGAAACGTTTCAGACCTGCATGCGGGCCGACGCGGTGCTGTTTGCCGCCGTTGGTGACCTGCGCTTCGACAACGATCCCACGGCGAAGGTGCGTCCTGAACAGGGATTGCTGGCCATGCGCAAGAAGCTGGGCTTGTTTGCCAACATACGCCCCGTGGCAACCTTCGACTGTCTGCTTCACAAGAGTCCTCTGAAGGACGAACTGCTCAAGGGAGCCGACTTCATTGTCATCCGTGAACTGACCGGAGGCATGTATTTCGGCGAGAAGTACCAGGACAACGACAAGGCCTACGACACCGACATCTATACGCGCCCCGAGATAGAGCGCATTCTTAAGGTAGGATTCGAGACGGCGCGCAAGCGCAAGAAACATCTTACCGTAGTAGACAAAGCCAACGTGCTGGCCAGCAGCCGACTGTGGCGACAGATAGCTAAGGAGATGGAGACACTGTATCCCGACGTGATGACCGACTACATGTTTATCGACAATGCTTCGATGCGCGTGCTCACCGAGCCCCGATTCTTCGACGTGATCGTGACCGAGAATACCTTTGGCGACATTCTTACCGACGAGACATCGTGCATCACTGGTTCGATGGGACTCCAACCCTCGGCATCGCTGGGCGAGCACACACCGCTCTTCGAGCCCGTTCACGGTTCGTGGCCACAGGCTGCAGGGCAGAACCTGGCCAATCCGCTGGCACAGATTTTGTCGGCTGCCATGCTTCTCGAGCATTTTGACCTGAATGAAGAAGGTCGTCTTGTGCGCGAAGCTGTCAATGCCAGTCTCGATGCCAATGTCCGCACGCCCGAGATACAAGTGGAAGGTGGTGAGAAATATGGTACGAAGGAGGTAGGCAGCTGGATAGTGAACTATATCAGGAAGGCGTGAGTCTTGTTATAGACCAAATGCTGAATGTGGGGATGATACGTTGCCGAATCATAGCATTCTTCATCGCGTTCATGGCGGTCAATTGTGTTGAAGCACAAAGCCGTAGCGAGTTGCGCGACAGCCTGAAGGCTGCCGCTGACCGCTTGGCCTACCATCCTGATAGCATTGACCTTCGCTTGCAGAAAGCTTCGTGGAACATGTTGCTCGAAGAGTGGGACAACGCCAAGTACGAGTATGATCTCATTCTGGCTCACGAACCCTGGAATGTGGCTGCTCTCTTTTATCGGGCTTACGCCAACGAGCGCCTCCGACGCTATGACTTTGCAAGACTAGACTATGAAAACATGCTCACTATCGTGCCATCGCACTTCGAAGCACGTCTCGGGCTCTCACTCCTAAACCAGAAAGCCAAACGATATACTGATGCCATCAACCAGATCAACATCCTCGTGCAGCAAAATCCCGACAGTGCAATAGCATATGCCACAAGGGCAGGCATCGAGACAGAGCGACAAATGATCGACGTCGCAATCTACGACTATACCCAAGCCATAAAACTAGAACCCGAAAACAAGGACTACATACTCGCACGAGCTGACTTATATCTGCGACAGCGAAAGATTCCGCAAGCACGAAAAGACCTCAATACACTCATCGCACTCGGAGTCAAGCAACCTGAGCTTTCTGAACTCTTCCGTCGACTCAAACATGCGAAGAAATAATCCCTCAACTAGCTACTAAGCATTGGCCATCGAAGCAATACTTTTTGAGAGGTAACTCCCGAAATCATAAAATGAAACTTGTCAAAACTTAAAATAATAGCAAATCGACAAGTTTCCATATGTCATTTTCAATATGCTGAAGCGCGGGCTGTTGTAAACCGCCATTTACCATACTCTTTGACAAGATTGAAATATAGCTGCAGGCGCCAGGTGTGTCGTCCTCCGCCAAAGACTGTGGCATTCACTCGGCTGCGACCTGTTAGGGTGGCATGGTTGCCATAGACCTTGATTTCCATCTGCTTATGTTCTGCTGAATAGTAGTTCAGTGTGCCAGTTGCAATAGCCCTAATGTATTCATGCTTTGACTGGTGCATCCCCGTCATGTGGGTCAGCATGAAGTCGTCGGCATGGATACGATTTAACGTTGTGGCGTCCTTCCTGACCATTGCCTCATACATCTCGCGATACAAGGCTTCTATCTGCTCTTTGTCTGTCATCTCTTTATCTGATGAAATTCGTTGCGATACGCTGGGGTTCCAGCTCTGGCAAGCCGCTACGCTCACGCTCAGTATGGATGGTACGGATAAAAAGGGAGGCACCGCGATGTTAATAACATCGTGGAGGGTACCGCCATGTTGCAACCCAACACACGCATCGTCTGTAATCCATCTTCATCTTTCGTTACTATGCCAGCCTTCTCCAATTCGTCGGCCACCACGCTCAAAGCCGTAAAGGTACTGCCGTGAGCGTGGGGGGCCGTTGAACAGTAGAACCTTACACATATCGTCTTTATCTCCAACCCATGAACATCTTCGTGGTTTCTCCGTCGTGATGGTCGAAGAAGAGGCTCTTGCCCGTGTCGAGTGTCTGGATCTGAACCATATCATCGGCACTCAGCTCAAAGTCGAGTATATCAAGGTTCTGAGCCATGCGCTCTTTGTGAGTTGACTTCGGAATGATGATGACACCACGCTGCAACAGCCAGCGCAGAGCCACCTGCGGAATGGTCTTGCCATATTTCCTGCCTATCTCGCCAAGCAATTCGTTTGTAAAGAAACCGTTTCGTCCTTCAGACAGCGGTCCCCACGACATGATGCGGCAGTCAAGCTCGTCCATGTATTTTTGGGCCTCTATCTGCTGGTCAAACACATGAGTCTCTACCTGGTTCACCATTGGCTTCACCTCCACATTCGATGCCAGGTCGATGAGGTGGTCGGGATAGAAGTTCGACACACCGATGCTGCGTAGCTTTCCTTCCTTGTAAGCTTCCTCCAAGGCACGATAGGCTCCGTAGCGGTCGCAGAAAGGCTGGTGCAGCAGCATCAGGTCGATATAATCCGTTTGCAACTTGCGCAGGCTCTCGTCAATCGAGGCTTTCGCCTTCTCGTAGCCATAGTTGGAAATCCATATTTTCGTCACAAGGAAGATGTCCTCGCGCCGGATGCCGCTCTTCTTCCAAGCGCGTCCCACGCCTTCTTCATTGGCGTATGCCTGTGCCGTGTCTATCATCCGATAGCCTACTTCCAGAGCATCGCTCACGCAACGTTCACACTCATCGGGTGTCACCTGATACACGCCGTAACCAATCTGCGGCATTTCAACACCATTGTAAAGCTTGATTGTATTCATATTTTTATCTTTTGATATACTTGTTACCGTTTCTGATGTAAATTCTCTGCTGCCCGTTAGAGCGCGTGCCGTTGAGTGTGTATGACGCATTCGCCGTATTCGTCTTTGCGCGGACATTGCTAATTGAGGTCGATTGCTTGTCAACGCCCAACTTCTTCAACCTGTTCTCAACAGTAGTTTTTGACGAGACATTGCGGACGCTGCTACCACTGATACCAAGTGATTCGAGAACGGTGGCATTTAGATAGTATTCCTTGATAAGCGTTGTATAGCTGCCAACACCACTGCCGCCATGTGTGCCGAAGGGGATGATTGTCTTTCCATCCAACTCTGGATGTGCCTCGAAGAACGTGCGGAAAAGCATGGGTGGTCTTCCCCACCAAATCGGGCCTCCTATGAAGACGGTCTCATAGTCAGCGAGGTTGGTGATTTCATTCTTGTATGCAGGTCGGCGGTTCTCATTGATTTCCTCCGTAACGTAGGCCGTGCATTCATCATAGTCAGCTGGGTTGGCCACAACGGGGACTATCTCGAATACGTCCACATCGGCCTGTTCCTTTATATAGTCAACCATGATGGCCGTGTTGCCACGCTCCAATAGCCCACCTGCCAGTTCTCGTCTGCACGAGAGAAATAGATGACGAGCATCTTCCCTTTGGCTGTGCCTTCTCCCTTGCTTCCTGTCTGTTCGGTGGCACCAGTTGTTCCGTCCACATCTGGGTCATTGCTGCCACAAGCCATTGCCACGATAAAGGCACAGAAAGTAAGTGCTGAAGTTATAAGCTTCTTCATAACCTATAAATATTAATGTGTAGCTTTCAAATATTGTAAATCGCCATACCAATAGCTGGCAGTGCAACCACCGTCGATGAGGAAGTCGGCACCGCTGATGAAACGGCCACGGCTCGACATCAGGAACTCAGCCAAGTCGCCCACTTCGTCGGGTGTTCCTGCTCGACGGGCGGGCATACCCTCGATCATCTTCAGATAACCCTCTTTGCGCGGGCCGTGCAGCTCGTCGTTGGCCAAAGGCGTGATGATGATACCGGGCGAAATAGAATTGATGGTGGCTCCACGACGGCCCCAACGAGTAGCCTCATACATCACTCTCAACACATTGCAACGCTTCGAATACTGATAGGCTTTAAGCGTGTCGTTGATTTCCTTCAGGAACGGCAGTTCCAACAGTTCATCTGCAGGAGTCGTGGCCAGCGCCTCGTTCTGCTCCTGTGGTAATGCTGGCAGACGATGGCCACTCTGCGATGAGATAATCACGCCTGAACCTCCTTCGGCAATCACCTTTCCGAACTCCTCCAACAATACACTTGT
>DEJE01000033.1:25907-26537 GCA_002353205.1 Prevotella sp. UBA2756
GCGGCATTCACCACATTGGTCACCTCGCCCTTGCTCGTAGCATACTCCACCAACTTCAGGATATCTTTCTTCGAGCCAAGGTCACACTTAATGGTGGAGCACTCGAAGCCCGCATCTTCAAGCGTCTTTGCCGCCCGTTTAGCATTCTCCTCACTATAGTCGGCCAACACGATGTGCTTGCCAGCCGAAACACGGCGGATGATGGCTTGCCCGATGCTGCCATCGCCAACTAATACGACTACTTGCTTTGCCATATTACTTCTCTTGATAACCTAATTTCTTCAGCCATTTCTCGACGCGTTCCTTGCCTGTGCGGACATCGTGGCCGTACATAGAGAAACCCTGCTGGACGTTAGCTTTCGGATAGGCTATCTTCACGTCCTCCACACAACTGCCGAGGCCAGAGCCTTCGTGAGTAGTGAAAGGGATGATAGTCTTCCCATTCAAATCATATTTCTTGAAAAACGTAAACATTACCTGTGGATAGGTGCCCCACCAGACAGGACCGCCAATGAAGATAACGTCGTACTTTTTGACATCCACCGTGCCTTCAAACGGAGGCAATTCGCCTTTCTGCTGTTCCTCTTTGGCAAGGTCACATAGGGGTTTGTAGGCCATGCCGTCGTACTT
>DEJE01000033.1:26610-26763 GCA_002353205.1 Prevotella sp. UBA2756
GCATAGTTGTCGCCAGCGTGAGAGAAAAAGACAACGAGGGTAGCCCCTCCTACGGTCCCTGAGGGGGCTTCATTATTCTGTCCGGTGACTATAGTTTCCTCCTCGGGGGATGACAGGGCGGCTTGTGCCTTCTTTCCGTTACAAGCCGTTGCT
>DEJE01000009.1 GCA_002353205.1 Prevotella sp. UBA2756
TCCGGGAAGCCTCCCGTTTTTTTGTATTTCGGGATTATTCGTTTTCTCTGTTGATGAAAACGAAATCTGTCATTTCTTATGAAAAACGATTTTGGATGGGATTTTCTGCCATTTCTTTTTCACCGGAAACTTGAGGGTGCTACCTTCGACATGTTTTAGTGTTAGCGTACCGTCGTCGTTCTTGGTAAGGATTGCGACGAAATCCTCGCTTCCGAAATTATTGATGATTTCGAGTTTCGCCTGGTTGCCGTTGACTTGTGAAGATACGATGGGCCATACATGATCACATTGTGTTGAGCCGATGTATCCGTCGAGTTCGCCGAGTATGTCTTGATTGGGAACTGTGATGTTTTTTTCTTTAAAGTTGATTCGAATGAAGATTTTGAATTCTTCGTTCTGATACTCACCGACGAAATCATTATCCTCGTTTGCGTCATTTGACTGTCTGATCGGGCTTTCCTGTGTATCAGAATAAACGGCAAACGGGACTTTATCAGCTTCTGTGCCAGACGTGGCGAACACGTTGACAGAGAGCAGTGCAAGGCTAATTGATAAATACTTTTTTTTCATTTCTCAACCGATGTGTCTGCAAAGGTAGACAACTTTCGTCAAGAAATCAAGCGAATTACATAAAAATCGTATTATAAAGTTGTGAAAAAGCATTTTTTATACTAACTTTGCAGGCGTTATAGTAATTGTAAGATGACAAAAGGAATTTTAGTGCCCGACTATATCTTCGAATCTAGTTGGGAAGTTTGTAATAAGGTAGGAGGTATATATACAGTTCTGTCAACACGGGCGAAAACGCTTCAGGATCAGATGCACGACAGAATTATATTTATTGGCCCTGACTGCTGGGGTTCGAAAGTATGTCCTTATTTTTTGGAAGACGAGAGTCTTTTTCCCGAATGGTGTCACACTGCAATTACTGAAGGTCTGAAGATAAAGGTTGGCCGTTGGGATATTCCCGGAAAACCGATTTCTATTCTTGTTGATTTCAATCCCTATTTTGCTCAGAAAGATGCCATCTATGGCAAGTTGTGGGAGGATTTCCAGGTCGATTCTCTGCATGCATACGGCGACTACGACGAAGCTTCGATGTTCTCCTATGCTGCAGCCTTGGTTGTTGAGAGCTTTTACAAACACAACCTCAATTCCGACCAGAAGGTTATCTACCACGGCAATGAATGGATGACTGGTCTTGGCGTTCTTTATATTAATAAGGTGTTGCCGCAGATAGGAACTGTATTCACCACGCATGCCACAAGTATCGGCCGCAGCATAGCAGGCAACAACAAGCCTCTCTATGATTATCTTTTTGCCTACAACGGCGATCAGATGTCGTGGGAGTTGAATATGCAGAGCAAGCATTCCATCGAAAAGCAGACCGCCCATCATGTAGACTGCTTTACAACCGTCAGCGACATTACCGCCAACGAGTGTAAAGAGCTTCTCGACAAACCTGTAGATTTTGTTCTCCCCAACGGTTTCGACAACAGTTTCGTTCCGAAAGGTGCTACGTTCACCAAGAAGCGCAAGCAAGCACGCAAGCGTTTGCTCGACGTTGCCAATGCCTTGTTGGGAACCGACCTTCAGGACGACTGTCTGATTGTCTCTACCAGTGGCCGCTATGAGTTCCGCAACAAGGGTGTTGATGTCTTTATCGAAGCCATGAACCGTCTGCTTCGCGTCAAGGAGCTGAACAAGACTGTCGTGGCATTCATCGAAGTGCCCGGATGGGTGGGTGAACCCCGGCAGGATCTTGCCGACCGCTTGCAGTCTGGAAAGAAATACGACACTCCGCTCCCCGTGCCCGAGATTACCCATTGGCTTCATAACATGACCCACGACAACGTGCTCGGCATGTTGAAGTTCCTCGATATGCACAACCGTGCAGAAGACAAGGTGAAGCTCATCTTCCTGCCATGTTACCTTACCGGCGACGATGGCATCCTCAACATGACCTACTACGACCTTGTCCTGGGCAAGGATCTCTGCATCTATCCGTCCTATTACGAACCGTGGGGTTACACGCCGTTGGAGGCCATTGCCTTTAAGGTGCCTTGTATCACCACCGATCTTGCCGGTTTCGGCCTCTGGGCTAATTCCGTGAAAGGAGCCCCCAGCGAGATAGAAGACGGCGTGAAGGTCATTCACCGCACCGACTATAACTATTCCGAGGTGGCCGATGCCATCAAAGACACGGTGACCAAATATTCCAACATGTCGGCCGACGAAGTGAAGAAAGCCCGTGCCAACGCAGAGAAACTATCCAAGAAAGCGCTTTGGAGTGAGTTTATCAAGTACTATGAGCAGGCATACGACTTTGCCTTGCAGAAGGCAGAAGCGAGAAAGAAAGAATTAAAAAACAAATCATAAACTTGAATAAAAATGAAAATTAAAGCAGATTATTCCAACGTTCCACAGTGGAAAGAGTTAGCCGTGAAGTCGAACCTTCCTGAAGAACTGAAGTGTCTCGACGAGTTAGCTCACAACATGTGGTGGGCATGGAACTTCGAAGCCCGTGAGCTTTGGCGCAGCCTCGACGAGGATCTTTATGAGGAAGTGAACCACAACCCCGTGCTTCTCCTTGACCGTCTGAGCTACCACCGCAAGGCCGAGATTGTGAAGGATAAGGAGATCATGAAGAACGTGAAGAACGTTTATAAGCTCTTCCGCAAGTACATGGATGTGAAACCCGATACGAAGCGTCCTTCTGTGGCTTATTTCTGCATGGAGTATGGTCTGAACCAGGTCCTGAAGATCTATTCTGGCGGTCTGGGCATGCTCGCCGGCGACTATCTGAAAGAAGCTTCCGACAGCAATGTCGATATGTGTGCCGTCGGTTTCCTCTATCGTTTCGGCTATTTCACTCAGAGCCTGAACATGGAGGGCCAGCAGATAGCCAACTACGAAGCACAGAACTTCAACTCGCTCCCCGTGGAGCGCCAGCTTGATGCCGATGGCAATCCCCTGGTCATCGACGTACCCTACATGAACTATCAGGTTCACGCTTACGTTTGGCGCGTCAATGTGGGTCGCATCTCGCTCTATCTGCTCGATACCGACAACGAAATGAACTCCGAGTTCGACAAGCCCATCACCCACGCTCTCTACGGTGGTGACTGGGAGAACCGTCTGAAGCAGGAAATCCTCCTTGGTATCGGCGGTATGCTCACGCTGAAGAAGCTCGGCATCAAGAAAGACATCTACCACTGCAACGAAGGCCATGCCGCACTGTGCAACCTGCAGCGCCTTTGCGACTATATTCAGGAGGGGCTGACCTTCAACCAGGCTCTCGAGCTCGTGCGTGCCAGCGGTCTCTACACCTGCCACACACCTGTTCCTGCCGGTCACGACTATTTCGACGAAGGTCTCTTCGGCAAGTACATGGGCGGTTATCCCGCCATGCTCGGCATCACATGGGATGAGTTCATCGGCATGGGACGCACCAACCCCGACGACAAGGGCGAGAAATTCTCTATGTCAACGTTCGCTATCAACACTTGTCAGGAGGTGAACGGCGTCAGCAAGCTCCACGGATGGGTCAGCCAGAAGATGTTCGCTCCCATCTGGAAGGGCTATTATCCCGAGGAGAACCATGTGGGCTACGTCACCAACGGTGTGCACTTCCCATCATGGGCTGCTTCCGAGTGGCGTCATCTCTATGCGAAGTATTTCGACAAGAACCACATGAGCGACCAGAGCAACGAGCAGATCTGGCATGCCATCTACAACGTGCCCGACGAAGAAATCTGGGCTACACGCATGGCGCTGAAAAACAAGCTCACCGAGTATATCCGCACGAAGTTCCGCGAGAACTGGCTCAAGAATCAGGGCGATCCCTCGCGCGTCCTCTCGCTGCTCGAGAAGATCAACCCCAATGCGCTGATGATCGGCTTCTGCCGTCGCTTCGCCACCTATAAGCGTGCTCATCTGCTCTTCACCGACCTCGATCGTCTGAGCAAGATTGTCAACAATCCCGAGCGCCCCGTGCAGTTCCTCTTTGCCGGTAAGGCTCACCCCGCCGACGGTGCCGGTCAGGGACTCATCAAGAAGATTTATGAGATCAGCCAGCGTCCCGAGTTCCTCGGTAAGATCATCTTCCTCGAGGACTACGACTTCCGTCTGGCCCGCCGCCTCGTTTCGGGTGTCGATATCTGGATGAACACGCCGACACGTCCGCTCGAAGCTTCCGGCACATCAGGCGAGAAGGCCGAGATGAATGGTGTCGTCAACCTCTCCGTTCTCGACGGATGGTGGCTCGAAGGCTATCGCGAGGGTGCCGGATGGGCTCTCACCGAGAAGCGCACCTACCAGAACCAGGAGTATCAGGACCGTCTCGACGCTGCTACCATCTACGGTCTGCTCGAGAACGAGATCGTGCCCCTCTACTACGACAAGAACCTGAATGGCTACAGCGAGGGTTGGATCAAGGTGATCAAGAACTCCATCGCTACCATCGCTCCCCACTACACCATGAAGCGTCAGCTCGACGACTACTACGATAAGTTCTACAACAAGGAGGCTGCCCGCTTCAAGCAGCTGTCGGCCGACGACAACCGTCTGGCCAAGGAGCTGGCTCTGTGGAAAGAGACGGTGGCCGAGCGTTGGGATGCTATCCATGTGGTCAGCCACGAGAACGATATTCCCATGGACGGCATGGAAGCTGGCAAGGTTTACAACTTCAAGTACGTCATCGACGAGCAGGGACTCGACGATGCTATCGGTCTGGAAATCGTGTGCCTGAAGAATGATCCTGCTGGTGAAGACCGTGTCAACGACGTGCGTCCGTTCACCGTGACGAAGCGTGAGGGCAACCTCTTCACCTTCGAGACACAGGTCACGGGTGTTCATGCCGGTACTTACAAGGTGGCCGTTCGCATGTATCCCAAGAACGACAAGCTGCCTCACCGTCAGGACTTCGCTTATGTGAAGTGGTTTGAAATCTAAGTTGTTGTGTCGGTCAAGGCACATCAACAAATGCAAAACGCCGGAACTCCGTTTGAGTGAGTTCCGGCGTTTTTTCGTTTGAAGCTTCGTCGGGCATCATGGTGTCGATGTTCCCGTTCTTATTTCAGGTATTGCTCCACAAAATGGCGCAGGTCACCGCCGCGCAGACCGGCAGCGAGCAGTCGTCCTTCTGTGTCGACGATCATTGTGAACGGTATGCCGTTGACGTCGAACATCCGCGCCGCCTTGTTGTTCCAGCCCTGCAGGTCCGACAGCTGTGTCCACTTCATGTTCATCGTCTCCACGGCCGTTTTCCAGTCGTCGCCGTTCTCGTCGAGCGAGATGCCGACGATGCCCAGACCCCTGTCCTTATACTCTTCGTAGAGACCTACTACCGATGGCATTTCCGCACGACACGGACCGCACCAGCTGGCCCAGAAGTCGATGATGGTCAGCTTGTTCTTCTCCACCTCCTTCATGATGCTTTGCTCCTGTCCGTTCATGTCGGGCAGGGTGAAGTCGGGAATCTGAGGCTTCTCGTCCTCTTCGTGGGTGGTCTCCTCCGTCATTTCGGCTGCCGTCTGAGCTGTTTCGGCACCGTTGTTGGCAGGTTTCTGCTGGCAGGCTACCATCAGGGTTGCTGCTACGGCGAGCAGTGCGAGGCTGCGTCTCTTGTTCATGCTTCAAGAATGATTGTGTCGTGCAGTGTGCGTCAGATGAGATACTGGTCGCTGATGCTCTTGTTTTCCACCACGCGGCGGATGGTGTCGGCAAACATGTCGGCCACGCTCAGTTGCTTCACCTTGGCGCAGCGCTGCGTGTACGGTATGCTGTCGGTGAATACGATCTCCTCGAGGGCAGAGTTCTGCACGCGCTCGCTGGCCGGACCGCTCATCACGCAGTGGCTGGCACAGGCTCTGACGCTCTTTGCGCCGGCGGCCATCATGATGTCGGCAGCCTTTGTGATGGTGCCGGCCGTGTCGACCATGTCGTCGATGATGACTACGTTCTTACCCTCCACTTCGCCGATGATCTGCATGCTCTCCACCACGTTGGCGCGGGCACGCGTCTTGTTGCACAGCACCAGGGGCACACCCAGATATTTGGCATAGGTGTTGGCGCGCTTCGATCCGCCCACGTCGGGCGAGGCAATCACCAGCTCGTCGAGCTTCAGGCTCTGCAGGTAGGGCAGGATGACGCCCGAGGCGTACAGATGGTCTACGGGAACATCGAAGAATCCCTGTATCTGGTCGGCGTGGAGGTCCATCGTGATCACGCGGTCCACACCGGCCACGCTCAGCAGGTCGGCCACCAGCTTGGCACCGATGCTCACGCGCGGCTTGTCCTTGCGGTCCTGCCGAGCCCATCCGAAGTAGGGAATCACGGCATTAATCGTCTTGGCCGATGCGCGTTTGGCGGCGTCGATCATGAGCAGCAGCTCCATCAGGTTGTCTGAAGAGGGGAACGTGCTCTGCACCAGGAAGAGGTCACGCCCGCGCACGCTCTGCTCATACGAGACGGCAAACTCCCCGTCGGAGAACTTCGTCATCAGCATCTTGCCCAATGGGCACCCCAGACTCTGGCATATTCTCTCAGCCAGATACTTCGTGGCTGTTCCCGAGAACACCATAAATGAATTTTGATCGTACATATTATAATAGTTTATTCAGATTCCGTATTCGCTCAAATTTTCGCTCACTCACCTCTTACTTCTTACCTCTTACCTCTTACTTCTCACCTCTTCCCACTCCCTCTCCTTCGGGGAGGGCTGGGGTGGGGCTTCCTCCCTCTCCTTCGGGGAGGGCCGGGGTGGGGCTTCTGCCTCTTTACCCTCCCACTGCTTTACGCAGTTTCTCAAAGTGCTGAATCAGTTCGCGGTAGTCCTGCTGTCGGTGAATGTCGAAGCGGTTCCACAGGTCGCCGCAGATCACCACGCCGCCGAAGCCAAGGTCTCTCGCCATGCGCACGTTCTCCAGGTTCATGCCGCCCAGGGCGCACACATGGCGGTCTATGAGTCCGCGCCTCGAGGCCTCCTCCAGCTCGTTGATGGTGAATGTTGCCTCGGCGTCGCGCTCGCTCTGGCTGTGGAAGATGTATTTCAGCATCACATATTCCGCTTTCTTCTTCGCCGTCTTCAGTTTGTCTATCTCCATGCAGGTCCGTGTGAACCGTCCGCGGTAGCCGTCGGGTAGGGGAGCGTCGGGCGAGTCGATATGTATGGCTGCCAGCCCGAACTCGCTCTTCAGGTAATAGTGGTCGTGCACCGTGATCTTCCGGTGGCAGTCTTCGGGCAGCAGCGACAGCAGCCGCTCAGCATAGACGGGAGCCGACCCCGGCTTGTACAGGTGCAGGTAGTCGAGACCCTCGTCGAAGAGCGCCTCCAGTATCTTGTCTTCCTCCACAAAGAATGTGGGTTTTGTCATCACTATCAGTTTCATTCCGTTTGCAAAATTATCACTTTTTGCTGAAACATGCAATTCTATACCAATAAATTTTTAATGCATGGTGCATAATTCATAATGCATAATTCATAATTCATAATGCATAATGCATAGTGGTTTACATTTTCCACTTTCCACTCTCCACTTTCCACTCTCCACTCTCCACTCTCCACACTTTTCTCCCTCTCCTTCGGGAAAGGCTACGGGTAGGCGCTTCAGCGGGAATGGGGCGGGGTGGGGCTTTACAGTATCGTCAGCGCTATCTGTGCGCAGGCTTCGGCATCGGCCAGTGCATGATGGTGCTCCTTCAGGTCGTAGCCACAGAAGGCAGCCACCGTCTGCAACTGGTGGTTGGGCAGCCTGTGACCGAGAATGCGCCTTGAAGCGCGGCAGGTGCAATAGAACTGATAGTCGGGATAATAAAGCTCAAAGTAGCGGTGCACCGCCTTCAGGCAACCTTCGTCGAACGGACTGTTGTGTGCTACCAAGGGCAACTGTCCGATGAGCGGCGTCAGCCGTTCCCACACCTCGGGAAACTCGTCGGCCTCGCATGTGTCTTCGTATCTCAGCCCGTGCACCCGCGTGTTCCAGTAATTATAGTAGTTGGGCACCGGGCGGATCAGACTGTACCTCTTGTCGGTAATCTTCCCGTCGCGCACCACCACCAGCCCCACGCTGCAGACGCTTGTCGGCATGCGGTTGGCCGTTTCGAAGTCTATCGCTGCAAAATCTCTCAGCATCTTCTTTCTCCCCTTTCCGTCATCATTTCAGATTTCATCTGCAAACTTACACATTTTTAGTAACATTTCGGGGGGGACGACTGAAAAAAACGACTCATTCCGTCGGATTCCATCGGAGCTATCTGATATAAGGGCAGTGCCAGATTGACACTGACATCTGCCCTTATCGAGAGAGTATTTATGGTTTGTCATTTTGTCGTCACCATATAGACATCGTGGGTGTCGCCATCCGTACTGGCTTTCATGGCTGCTGCCGTGCCGCGCTTCAGGACTTTGATTTTCTTGATGGACTCTGGCACGAGTTTATTGAATTCTTCTTTACTGGTTATCTTGCCGTTCACAATATAAACTATTGCATCGGCTTGCTTCTTGGTGTATATCTTCATCACACCATTCTTGCCCTTCTCGCCATACGACTTGGCTACCTCATCGTCTGGATTGTACACATCAATGTAGTCCATCTTTTCGGTGATCTCACTGAGATTGCCGTTATATTCCTCTCCGTCAACGATTATAAGGGGATTATGCATGAAGGCTTTCATAGGACTGGAAGTCATAGGGATACCACGTGCCGCAGCCTCCTCTTCCGTCAGAACGTGGGTCATGGTATTTGTCGTTGTGCCCTCTATCTTTACCCAGTCATCTGTTGTGAAGATATTGTGGATGATTGTATTAGGCAGCACTTTCATGTCATAGTGCTTGATGGTCTTACCTACCAGTTGTGAACCATCGAAATTCTCTACATGTTGTCCGTCAATAACATAGAAGTTGTCATGTGACTCAACAGTTTTTACTTGTACATCCTGCTGTGCTTCAGTTGCCGTGCAGAATAGAACTGCACAAAGCAGAGTTGTCAGAATCTTTTTCATAATCTTGAATTTTATTATTTTTGAATATTACATGTTTATTGGCATTACGCGATAACTGTGTCCCTCGTCGTTGGCATAAATGATGTAGGAGGAAGAGAGACCGTCTTTTGGCATTTTGGTGACAATCATGACATCACCTGCAGGCCGTAACTGATAGGACTCCACTTGCTCGTTCTGGTAATTGGCTGCTTCTGTCATTTCTGCTACGTGAATGCCTGCATTGGCTTCTTTCCTCTTATGCCGACGTGCAGTTTTCCGGGGCTTGGAGATTGCGTCTGCATGTGAGGCATTATCCGTGTCCTTGCTAACTCTCTGGGGTTCTTCTTTCTGTGGCGTTATGTCTTCTGGCACAGCCATAGCGACGGGGTTCTGTTCAATCATTTGTTGCTCTTGGCTGGTCGTCAGGAGAAAGAAAGCAATTACAGCAGCAGCGACAGCAGGTATAAACCAGTAGAGAGAAATGGTCTTGCCGTGTCTCTCAGGTTTGCCGTCCATCAGACGATCGAACTCCTCGGCTTTTTCGTCTGAGAGAATGAAGTTGTCTTTCAGCCTGTCAGTGGCATCCATAAGCAGTTGCATATCCTTGTCCTCTAATGTGAGGGGTGCTTCGGCTTGGCTGTAGAAGTCATGAAGCATACGTTCTTCCTCTACGGTAGTCTCTGCATTCAGATACTTTTCCGCCAGTTGTCTCCGTTTTGTTATGTCATTGATATTTGTCATTTCTTGTTCCTCCCTATCTTTAAGATTTCCATCATTTTCTTTCTTGCAGCGCATATCATCGTCTTTGTGCTGGTAGGCGTTGCATTGCAGGTTGTAGCAATTTCCACCATTGACATTCCTTCGGCTCGCATCATCAACATTCGCTGTTGCGTTCTCGGCAATTTTGCCAAAGCATTGCTTATTATCTGCTCGGTGTCGTGAGTTATCATCGACTGATCAGCCTGTACGTTTCCGATGATGTTGCTGGTCTCGTCAAGCGGCTCATGTTGCTCTTTATTGAGTTTCAAGATGTCAATGCACACATTCTTTGCAATCAACATAGCCAGTGCTTCGGGCTTCTGGTAATCGCTAAGTCTGTCTTGCATTTGCCACAGACGCAAAAGCGTTTCTTGTACGGCATCCTCCGCGTCGTAGGCCAGTTCCTGCTTGTCGAAGAAACTCCGGCAGAGATTCATCAGCTTTGGACGAACGGATGTTGCGATATTTTGAAAGTCTTGCGATTCCATTTTATTGATGCACTTCTGCTATTAACACGAATAAGAACGGGAAAGGTAAACTAAAAAAAATGCGTAAACATTTCGCTGGTTCATCAGCAAAGTTACGGAATGTCCAACGAAGAAGCCCCCGACAAGACCGAAAAAGTGTCTGTCGAGGTGAAAGTCTGAACAAATGTTCAGGGGTTTTGTGACTATTTGGAAGAGAAGGGTTATGAAACGGCGGTTATTGCCACAAAGGCTCGCTCTCCCATCCGCGAGGGAAGCCCATGGCGGTGATGTCGATGGACGGGTAAGCGGAGAGCAGGGCATCGATCTTAGCCTTCATGTCGTTGTTGGGCGAAATGATGTTGAGGAAATACTTGATGATGCAAAGATTGAAATAGATGCGAGGTAGTCGCAGGGACAGGTACTTGGGTATGAC
>DEJE01000040.1 GCA_002353205.1 Prevotella sp. UBA2756
CGTATCGCCAAGGCCGTAGCCCGCAGTTGTCCGCGCAAGGTCATTCGTCATGGTTATGGAAGATAATAATATAATTATGTAAAAGTGCAAATATATAATGTAATGAAAAAATATAAAGATGCAGAAAGCCTGTTCGACAATGTAGAGGGGCAGGAAGAAAAGGAGAATATGACTGTAGCTGGTACGTCTCAAAATGAGAACGTACCAGCTCCTATCGGGGGAGAATCAACGTTTAGTGCTGACTATCTGGAGAAAATCCTACAAATACAGCGGAATTTTGACAGACAGCAGGAGCAGAACGAAAAAATTTTGGAGTCTATGGAAAGGCTTATTATACGTCTGGAGGGCTGCAAGAATATAAAAGTAAGTCTTTCTGAAGATGACAAGAATCTGTTGTCTGCCCTTCCTATAACAATCAACAAACATGTTGCCACGACAGTAGGAGAGGCAGGACAGAAAGTAAAAGAGGACATAGACAAGCAAACCGTATCTTCGATGAAATCACTCACTGGAACATGTGACAAGAAGACTGAGGAATTAAAGAAGGTGCTTAACAACAAGGGTATCTATCTTTCTTGGTGGAACTTCTGGGCAATGATTATAATGGCAATAACCAGTGTAGGCTATGCCATATATGCTGCATTCAACAGATGCCTATGGGATGTGTTATGGGAGAGGCTGTGGTTTCCTTTATTAGTGTTATTGTTCTTTGTTTGTTCAATAGGCTTAATGGTCTGGCTCAATCTCAGAGAATATAGAATCCCCAAATACTAAAGCCTCTATCTGCAAACTCTGAGATTGCAAACTGCAAAATCAGGAGTCAAGGAACGCCAAAACAATAACTAGCACGCCAAAAACACGCCAATTTAGAGCATAAAAGAAATCCAAACTACTGATAATCAGCGGTTTGGATTTTCCTTCTGTCGGGATTACTGGACTCGAACCAGCGACCTCGCGCCCCCCAGACGTGTGCGCTACCAACTGCGCTAAATCCCGATTTCGGTGTGCAAAGGTAGGGTGTTTTGTCGACATATCCAAATTTTTTCCCAACTTTTTTGCGATTAAGGCGTATTTTCATTACTTTTGCACAGAAAAAACAAGCATAAAATCATAAAAGCATGAAGAAACTACTTTTGTTTTGCATGGCCGGCATGGTCATGATGGGAGCCAAGGCATCGACAACGCTCCCTATGAAGGGCTCCGTGGTGAAGGCTTCCGACCCCAACATCGTGTACACCGGTCGCATCAGCTTCGCCGACCGCAATGCTCCCACGTTCACTTACCCCGGCACGCAGATCATGGCTTGCTTCGAAGGCACGTCGCTGAAGATGTGGGCCAAGCCGATGAGCGGCTATTTCATGGCGCAGATCGACAATGCCGAGCCGTTCAAAGTGAGCTTCAACGCACCGAGAGACTCCGTGGTGACGCTGGCAACGGCTCTTGCCGACGGCACGCACACCGTCAGACTGATGTACGCCGTGGAGGGACATGAGTTCAGACCGGTGTTCCGCGGCTTTATCCTCGACAGCGGGCGACAACTGGCCAAGGCCCCTGCCCTCCCCGACCGCAAGATCGAGTTCATCGGCAACAGCATCACCTGCGGCTATGGCAACGAGAGCATCGTGGCCAACGACCCGTTCGAGTATGAGACGGAGAACCATTACTATACTTACGCGGCACAGACAGCACGCGCTCTCAACGCGCAGCACTGGGTGGTGGCGCGCAGCGGCATCGGCGTCTACCGCAACTACAACGGGCCGAAGACGGGAAATGCCGACTGTATGCCCGCACAATACGAGTACACGCTGTTCAACGACAAGACTGAGCGCTGGGACTTCAGCCGCTTCACGCCCGACGTGGTGTGCATCAACCTCGGCACCAACGACCTCTCGACCCACAACTACGACGTGAAACGCCTGCGCCAAGCCTACGTAGACTTCATCAAGACCGTCAGAGGCCACTATCCGAAGTCGAAAATCGTGATGCTCGTAGGCAGCATGCTCGTAGGCAAAGAGCTTGAGATTGCGAAGAACACGCTCAACGACGTCGTGCAGGAGTTGAAGAAAGGTGGCGACAAGGAACTGTATCGCTTCGACTTCACCCCGCAGAACGGCGACCTGAAATATGGTGCCAGCTGGCATCCCAGCCTCTGGCAGCACCAAAAGATGGCAGGTGAGCTCACGGCCTACCTGCGCACGCTGATGGGGTGGTTCTGACAGAACGTGCCCCCTACTCTTCCGTCGCCTGCTGCTTCCGCTCCGTGGCCGCCGGCTTAGGACCGATGGTGCGCACGGTGCGCGTCGTCATCACCTTGCCCGACGTGCGCTCAGGGGGTGCCATCTGCACGCTGGAAGCGCCTTGCCGCACCGGCGAGGAACTGAGCTTCACCGTATCGGCCTGAAAGCGCTCGCTGGCCTTCACCTCGGGCGCTTTCAGCACGGTGCGCTTCGTCGACGTTTTCTTCACCGTATGCGTCAGCGGTTCTTCATACAATCCGCGGGGACCTTCCGACCGCGGAATGATTGTTTCTTCGGAAGAGGTGGTCTGAACAGCCGGAGCCGCGCTCACGGGGCGCTCCGCGGGGGTTGCTTGATGCATCCTGACGACTGTTCTCGTCTTGGCACTGTCGGCCAACACGGGTTTGATGACCACCGACTGTGCTTGGCTGGCAGCTGAAAAAAGGAGGCCTGCTGCCATCATCATGATTGCTTTCTTCACCATTTCTTCTTTCATTTAGTGTTCCTTTGACGGTGCAAAGATACGATTAAGTGAGCAAAATGCAAAGGAAAACCACGTTTTTCTTTGCATTTTCGAACCTCGCACACCGTACACTCGCACACCGAACACAAAGAAAAATAGAAAAAAAGCACTTATAATATGAAAAAAGAAGGGCTGTTCCACTTTTTTTTCGTAATTTTGCACCATTATATCCATTTTCAAGGCAATGAAGAAAAGCGTCGCTGACATTTTGGCAAGCAAAGACGGAGGCCGGTATTTCTCGTTTGAAGTGCTGCCGCCGCTGAAGGGGAACGGTACCGACGCGCTGTTCCGCACCATTGAGAAGCTTCGTGTCTACGAGCCTCAATACATCAACATCACCACACATCACTCCGAGTTTGTTTACCGCGAGCTGCCCAACGGACAGTTCGAGCGGCGACGCATACGCCGGCGCCCGGGCACCGTGGCCATGGCGGCTGCCATACAGCAGCGCTTCGGCCTCCCCGTCATCCCGCACGTCATCTGCAGCGGCGTGACGGCCGAGGACATCGAGTACGAACTCATCGACCTGCAGTTCCTCGGCATTGAGAACATCCTCCTGCTCCGAGGCGACAAGGCCGCCGAAGACAAATCGTTCATCCCGACGCCGGGCGGACATGCCCACACCACCGACCTCATCCGTCAGGTGAAGCGCTTCAACGACGGATTCTTCTGCGACGGCACACCCATCAAGAACCCCGGCACGCGGTTCTCGTTCGGCGTGGCATGCTACCCGGAGAAACACGAGGAGGCCCCCAACCTCGACATGGACATGAAATGGCTGCTCGAGAAACAGCGCCTCGGAGCCGAATATGCCGTCACGCAGCTCTTCTACGACAACCGGCGCTACTACGACTTCGTGGCACGGGCACGGCAGATGGGCATCACCATACCCATCGTTCCCGGACTGAAACCCTTCGCCAAGATGTCGCAGCTGACCATGGTGCCCAAGACCTTCCACTGCGACATTCCCGACGAACTGGCGCGCCTCGTGGCCAGCGTGAGCACCGACGAGGAAGCGCGGCGGCTCGGAGTGGCCTGGTGCGTGCGACAGTGCCGCGACCTCTACGACCACGGCGTGAACAACATCCATTTCTACACGGTGTCGGCCGTCGATGCCGTGTGCGAGATCATGGAGCAACTGAAGAACGACTGACATGCGATTCGACGAAGTGATAGGACAGGAAGAGACCTGCCACCGCCTGACAGAGATGGCGCTCGAGCAACGGCTGCCACACGCCCTGCTGCTATGCGGGCCGCGCGGATGCGGCAAGATGGCCGTGGCACTGGCATTCGCATCCTACCTGCTGACGCCCGACGGCCCGCAACGCGCCAACGCCGAGGCCATGCTCGCCAAGTGGCAGCACCCCGACCTCCACTTCTCATACCCCGTCATACGGCCCGCAGGCACCAGCGCCGACCACAAGATGGTGAGCGACGACTTCGCACGCGAATGGCACGACCTACTCGCCAAAGGCCCATACTTCTCCATGGACCAGTGGCTCGACATGATGCGCGCTGCCAACCAGCAGGCACAGATCGGCGTGGGCGAGAGCGACGACCTCATACGCAAGCTCTCGCTGAAGTCGAGCCAGGGCGGATACAAAGTGTGCATCGTGTGGCTACCCGAGCGAATGAACGCCGAATGTGCCAACAAACTGCTGAAAATCATCGAGGAACCGCCGCAGCAGACCATCTTCATCATGGTGTGCGAAGAACCCGAGCTGCTCCTCGAGACCATACGCAGCCGCACACAGCGCATCGACATGAAGAAGACGGCCGACGATGCCATCGCCAAGGCCCTGACAATGCGCAGAGGCATCGGCGACGACGACGCACAACGCATAGCACGCGTGGCCAACGGCAACTGGCTCAAAGCGGTCGAAACACTCGAGGCCGACAACGAGAACAGCCTCTTCCTCGACATGTTCATACAGCTCATGCGACTGGCCTACCAGCGCAACATCAAAGAGCTGAAGAAATGGAGCGAGACCGTAGCAGCATACGGGCGCGAGAAGCAGAAGCGCATGCTCGAATACTTCCTCCACCTCATACGCGAGAACTTCATGTACAACTTCCGCAACCCCGAACTCGTATACATGACACAGGGAGAGGAAAACTTCGCACGGAACTTCGCACGATTCATCAACGAGGCTAACGTCATCGAACTCGCCGAACTGTTCTCCATCGCCATACGCGACATCGGACAGAACGCCAACCCCAAAATCGTGTTCTTCGACATGGTGCTGCGCGTCATCGTCCTACTCATACAGAAATAGACGACCGCCACTACCATCAAGCATACAGGCAACAGCAATCAGAATCATCAACATATACAAATATTAAAAAAGCAATGGATTACAAAAACCTGAAATACAAGATAACGAACTCCTGCGACCGCGGGCTCTGCCGATGCGCCGTGGGCAGACAGGACCATCAGCTCAACACCTACGACTGGCTGGCCGACGTGCCGGGCATCACCGACGACACCGACCTCGTGGAGGTGCAGTTCAAGAACACACGAAAGGGATACTACCATAACGTCAACAAGCTGCCGCTCAAGAAAGGCGACATCGTGGCCGTGGAAGCCAACCCGGGCCACGACATCGGTGTCGTCACACTCACAGGACGACTGGTGAAACTGCAGGTCAAAAAGGCCAACCTCAAGTCGGAAGACGACATCAAGCGCGTCTACCGACTGGCCAAGCAGGTCGACATGGACAAATACCACGAGGCCAAGCGACGCGAGCACAGTACGATGATACAGAGCCGGCAGATTGCCAAAGACCTCGGACTGCAGATGAAAATCGGCGACGTGGAATACCAGGGCGACGGCAACAAGGCCATCTTCTACTACATCGCCGACGAGCGCGTTGACTTCCGACAGCTCATCAAAGACCTCGCTGCCACTTTCCACGTGCGAATAGAGATGAAACAAATCGGTGCACGACAGGAGGCAGGACGAATAGGAGGAACAGGACCCTGCGGACGAGAGCTCTGCTGCGCCACATGGATGAAGAACTTCGTCAGCGTGTCAACAGGAGCAGCACGCTTCCAGGACATCTCGCTCAACCCCCAGAAGCTCGCAGGCATGTGCGCCAAGCTGAAATGCTGCCTCAACTACGAGGTCGACACCTACATCGAAGCCGGACGACGAATGCCCAGCAAGGAGATTGCACTGCAGTCGCAGGACAACGACTACTACATCTTCAAGACCGACGTGCTCGCAGGAGTCGTCACCTACAGCACCGACAAGCGCATCGCCGCCAACCTCGAGACCATCACTGCCGAGCGGGCTCTCGAAATCATCGAGATGAACAAACGCGGCGAGAAACCGCTGTCGCTACACGACGAGAACACGCAGCCCGCCGACAACAGACCCGCCGACCTACTCACCGGCGACATCAACCGCTTCGACAAGAGCAAGAAGAAAAAGAAAAAAGCAAAAGACAAGGCGCAGGCACAGCCCCCCACAGCCGACAAGCCCAAGGACAAGCAGCCCGACAACAAACCACGGCAGCCCAAGCAGAACAAGCAGCGGCGCGACAACCGCAACAGGGGCGACAACAACGGCGCAGCAGGGCAAAAGCAACAGCCCAAGAACGAATAAGCGGCAACGATGATGCTACGCAGAAAGACCATAGGGGCTGCCATCGCCGCCACACTGATCGCAGCGGCAGTGGCAGCATGCGACGTGCCCATCGTCTACAGCCACTACGAGCACACACCACTGACCGGCTGGGAGCGCAACGACACACTGCTCTTCTGCATACCCCCGGTAAAAGAGCCCGGACGCTTCAACCAGCAGGTAGGACTGCGCATCGTGGACTCATACCCCTTCACCAGCATCAGCCTCATCGTGGAGCAACGGGTGTTCCCAGGATACCGAAGCCGACGCGACACCATCAGATGCCAGCTCGTCGACGACAACGGATTCTTCGACGGGCCGGGAGTAGACCTGCACCAAAGCACTTTCCCTCTCGGGTACATCGACCTCAAACGGGGCGACAGCCTTTGCATCAAGGTGCGACACGTCATGAAGCGAGAGATGCTGCCCGGCATCTCTGACGTAGGAATCACACTCACTGCCACACAGTAAGTCCCCACGCCCACGCACCCCCGCACCTCGTACCCCCGCACCTCGTACCTCGTACCTCGAATTACAAACAAAAAAAGATCATAGAACATGAAAAGAATCTATTCATGGATGCTTACCGCCATCCTCCTTTGCGGTGCTGTCAGCAGTCAAGCACAGATCATGAAAGCTGCCGACCTCGAGAAATACGCCAAGCAACGATACGGCGAGAAATGGCTCGACGCTGCCGCCAACCTCGCCACAGGACTGAAGCTCGACAAGAACGAGTCGCTCACATACCAACAGGTCATCGAGGTGCCCGGAAAAACACGCCAGCAACTCTACGTCGCACTGAACTACTGGGTCACGGCAACCTTCAAGGACAAACAAGCCATCACCCTCAACGACAAGGAAGACGGATGCATCATCGTCTCATCGACCATCAACAACATCGTGGAGCACACAGGAACGATCAACTCGTACAGCGTCAGCATCACACCCGTCATCCGACTCGACATCAAGGACGGGAAGGTGCGCGTCACATACACCGTGCAGAACTATGACATCCTGGCCGACATCACAGGCGGATGGCTAAGCTCCATCGCCAGCGACGACAGGACATTCGGCGACTCCAAGCGCAAAAAGGACGACAAGACCAACGCCAACCTCTACGATGAGCAGTGGGAAATAGCACGCCACTACCCCTTCGTGCAGAAAGATGCGCAGAAACGCACATGCGCCAAGGCTCTCGTCATGACCCACGCCTACTCCAACGCCGTCATCGACAAGGTGGAGGAAGCCCTCAAGAACGGCATCGTCGGCAACGAAGACGACGACTGGTAAAGCCCCAGGCCACATTTATCATTTAGGCCGCAGGCCGCATTTTCCCCGCCATTAGGAATTAGTTGCTGAGCAAAAAGATTTATTTTGCTCAGCAATTCAATTTAAATTGCACAGCAAAACAATTTAAATTGCACAGCAAAATCAATTAGATTGCAGAGCAAAACAAATGGAATGGCAGGGAAAAACGAACGGCATGGCATTTGAAACGCATTCATCCTGCAAAACAAAACGCCTCGTTTTCCCTCTGCAGAGAGCAGAAAAAGAAGAGTGGATAGTTTCTTGCTGACCAAAAAACTATCCACTCTCCACTTTCAATTATCAACTGAAAGCTGTCATCTATCAGCTGTCACCTGACCATCACTTTCTTTCCGTTGATGACGAACACGCCGCGCAATGGGTTCTTCACCTGCTGTCCG
>DEJE01000028.1:0-14249 GCA_002353205.1 Prevotella sp. UBA2756
CGCCTGAGCAGCAATACGGGCTATACGATACAGTATTGCTGCGAGCTGTTTGGCCACACCAAGCAGGCGTATTACAAGAGTCGCCGTCACGATGCCGGTTACGTGCTGCGCGTGGGTCGCGTCATCGATGCCGTGAGGCAAATCCGTGAAATGGACCCGGGCATCGGCTACCTGAAGCTTTGGCTGATGACGAAGCGCATGTTCCAGCGTGACTGGGTGCCGGGGCGCGACGCGTTCCTGGGCCTTCTGCGCGACTCCCGCCTGATGCAGAGCCGCCCCAAGCCCCGGCACACGACGAACTCGAACCACCGCTACCACAAGTACAAGAACCTCATCCGCGGCTTCGTTCCCACACGACGTAACCAGCTGTGGGTGAGCGACATCACGTACATCGACCTGGCGGACGGCTGCTGCTACCTGCACCTGGTGACCGATGCCTACTCGCGCAAGATCGTGGGGTGGTGCCTGTCCGACACGCTGGAGGCACAGCACACGCTGGCGGCTCTCCGCATGGCCATAGGGCAGGCTACGGCAGATGAGATGGCGGGGCTCATCCACCACTCAGACCGCGGCGTGCAGTACTGCTGTAATGCCTATACGGACGAACTGGGGAAATACGGCATCCGCATCTCCATGACGGAGGACTACAAGCCCACGGACAACGCCATTGCAGAACGCGTGAACGGCATCCTCAAGACGGAAGTCGTCTACCGTGAGCGGCGCTTCAAGACAATCGGTGACGCACGGGAGCGGATCTCCGGCTTCATCGGCTTCTACAACGACCGCCGCCCACACGCCAGCATTGGCATGAAGGCACCCTCGCAGGCCCATCAGGAGCATGGCATCCAGCAGCGCATGTGGGGTTGACAGGAAGAAGGCTCTCGGGGGCTGTCTGCCCCCTGCCGCAGGGCACCCCCCGAGTGTTTTTCATGGTTTTGGGGCTGACGCCGGAGATGAGAGCGAGTCAACCAGATCAGTACGAAGTCAACGAAAATAGTATGAAGAGTCAACAATATCCGTCGGAAGTCAACGTTCTTAGCAAAAGAGTCAACCGTCTCAGTAATGGTCGTCAACTTTTTCCAGTAGAGCGAGTCAACTTTTTCCGTATGGATAGGCAAATGTTAAAAAAAAGGGTTGAAAGGAGTCAACCGTATTCAGGAAAAGACAGACTTCGTTTTTCTAAGTCCGAATAACCATTTATCCAATACCTCAATACACATATACCCATTTGTTTTTGAAGTTGATGTTTGAAGTGTTTATATTACGTCATATAATATAAAATATTTCAGAAATAAATTTCAAGAAAATGAGTATATGAGTATGAAGACTGTAATACATTTTCGCACGAATTATCCTCCATTATTTTTCTATGCGTCATTTTATTTGTAACTTTGCAACGGAAGCCTGTCAGAACAAACGACAATAACAAGAAGAAGTAGAGAAATGAAGACATCACCCTGCGCAAAAATCAACCTCGGGTTGAACATCGTCGGCCGTCGCAATGACGGCTACCATTGTCTTGAGACCGTGTTCTACCCCATTCGTCTGAACGACGAAATAGAAATTCACCGCATCAAAGGAGACCCAGCAGCCGTTGGGCTCCACACAACCGATAAGGATCCTGCAACCGTCGAGGTTCATGCCGCCCAGCCCACTGAATGCCGCCTCCGAACCGAGGGCACTCCAATAGACGGCGACGCCGAGAAGAACTTAGTGGTGCGCGCCTACAGGGCCCTTGCCGCCGTGCACCCCTTGCCGCCAGTGAGCATTACACTCCGCAAACATATCCCTATGCAGGCCGGACTAGGTGGGGGCTCAGCCGACGCTGCTTTCACGCTGACGCTCCTCAACCGCATGTTCGGCACTGGCATGAATAACGATTGCCTTCGCCTACTGGCAGCCCGTCTGGGAGCCGACTGCGCCTTCTTTGTCGATCCCTGCCCGGCTTTCGCCACAGGCATCGGCGAGGAGCTCACCCCCATCGACCTTGACCTGAGCCGCTACGAGATACTCATCGTGAAGCCCCCCGTGTCCGTCTCCACACGCGAAGCCTTTGCCAACATCAGCATCAGGAAACCTCTACGATGCTGTCGCGACATCGTAAAACAGCCTATCGAAACGTGGCGTGCAGAGTTGGAGAACGATTTCGAAAAGAGTATTTTCCCGCAATATCCCGTTATCGGCGAGGTGAAGCAGAAGCTTTACGATCAGGGAGCCGTCTATGCAGCGATGAGTGGGAGCGGAAGCGCCGTGTTCGGCATCTTCGAACGAATCCCCGAGGGGTTGGAGAGCATGTTCGCCGGGTGCACGGTGATGAAGGAGGGAAGTCAGGTGGGCGACAACCCTCAGGAGGTGTTCCCCGTAGTCGACGACGAGGGGTGCACCATCGGCAGGATTACGCGGCAGAGAGCTCACGACGGTTCGAAAATCCTCCATCCTGTGGTGCATCTTCACGTTTTCAACAGTCGCGGAGAGCTCTATCTTCAGCATCGTCCGGCATGGAAAGACATCCAGCCTAACAAGTGGGATACAGCTTGCGGCGGTCATGTGGCCTGGGGCGAAAGCATTGAAGCAGCCCTTCAGCGAGAAGCTTTTGAAGAACTGGGAATCAGTGGGTTCAAAGCTGAGAATTTAGGAAAATATGTATTTGAGGGTACGCGCGAGAGAGAGTTCGTCTATGTCTTCCGCACATGCTTCGACGGCATCATCCGTCCCAATGCCGACGAGCTCGCAGACGGACGTTTCTGGAGCCGCGACGAGATTCTCACAACTATGGGCAAAGGTGTCTTCACGCCCAATTTCGAAGACGAATACAAGTCTTTTTTCAAGTTGTAAGGTATCAGATTTTATGGTTTCAAGTTTTATGGCTCACTTCCTTGCACGAGCGACATCCGGCTGAGCGCACCCTTCAGGTTGAACGTGAGCAGCACCTCGTAGGAACTAAAGCTGTCGGGGATGGCCAACTGTGCCACATAGCTCACCGTCGTGGCATCGTGGCTGTAGTAGACAAGGTCGCTGAGTACACTGCTCATGAAGAAGCCTTCGGGCACAAGCTTCTTGAAGTCATCCCGGTGGAAGTCGTGCTGATAGACGCGATTGGCACCATGGAAGATGATGAAACGTATGGAATTGTCATAATAGACGTTCTCAACTACAACCCCATCGTTGTTGATTGTCTGCTTGAACACCTTCTGTCTGGTTGGGTTCACCTGCACATAGACATGGTATCGCTCGTCCGAAGCGAAAATTACAGTGTCGCGCTTGATGGTCTGCAACTGGTTGAGCACAACGGGCTTTGCATCTGAGAAAAACACGGCATTGGTGGTGCTGTCGCCCTTTACCAGATGCACGTTCTCCCCTCCTTGGTTCACAAACTCGAAGACGTGCTCCGACTGCTTAACGATGGGATACTTCACATTGGTCGCGCCCTCGATAACGAGCGTGTCGGCAATGATACTGAAATGAGCGGGTATGCTAGTAGTATCGGCAAAGAAGAGGCTGTCGCCCTTTGCCCAAAACGAGGGCGCGCCCTCGTTCTCATCAACCCAAATGCCTTGCAACATGCGTTTTGCCTCCAAATCTTCAAGTTTTTCTTTTTTCGGCGCCTCACCATTCTTAGCTCCACCGCAAGCGGCGAGGAAACTCCCGAGACAGATGACAAACAACACGAAGACTGTGCCCGGCATTATTCTACAACGAAGCGTTTTTTTCATCTGACTGCAAAATTAACAACAAAATCTGGAAAATCATCACTTTTTACTCGATTTTTATTTTTAAAGTGCGTTTTATTTGCGGATTTCGGGGAAAAGATGTAATTTTGCATCGTGATTCAGTTAGAAAGACATATTGAAATACTATTGCTTGAAAACGACTGCGTAGTAGTTCCTAACTTTGGGGGCTTCATGGCTCACCATACCAGCGCAAGCCGTGATGTCGACGACAGTTCATACCTGCCGCCGCGAAGGTTGTTGGGCTTCAACCCGAAGCTCAAGGTGAACGACAACCTGCTCACCCAGTCGTATATCGAGACATACGACCTTTGCTATCCGGAGGCTATAAGCCGCATTGAGGACGAGGTTGAGGAGCTTAAGAGCAAGCTCAGCGAGAACGGAAGCTACGAGTTCAACGATATCGGCACCCTGTCAGTCAACGCCAGTGGCAACTACGATTTCACGCCATGCGAGGCAGGCTTGCTCACCCCCTCGCTCTATGGGCTTTCCAGCTTTGAGATAGAAAGCATCGAGGCCCTACCAACGCACGTGGAGGCGTCCCTGAGCGAGTACCCGAAGGTGCAAGCCGACACGGTGAGCGTGAAGTTGAGCGTTCTCCGCAACGCTATAGCCATTGCCGCCGCCATCATTGCCTTCGTCTTCATAGCCCCTCCGCTGGGAAGTGTAAACGGCGATGACACGCTCGAGGCCTCCATCATCCACACGATGCACACTCCTGCCACAAACCAGAAGCCCACTGGCCACATGAAGATAGAAGCAGCAACGGCCAATACGCCACAACAGCCGAAGGCCAGCCCCTCAGTCGCCCAAGAAGAGCAGCAGGCCGCCACGTCGTGGACCATCGTACTGGCAAGCGGGGTGACGCGCAAAGGTGCCGAGACCTATGTGGCTGACCTGAAGCAACGACAGATGCCTTTTGGCGAAGTGCTTGAGAAGAAGGGTTCGCTGAGAAAGGTGACCTACGGCAACTACGGTTCGCAGGAAGAAGCCTATGCCCAACTCGCCACGATGAAGCGCAGCCCCGAATTCCGCGACGCATGGGTTCTTGAAACGAAACACTAAGCCATGAAGAGAGTGAAATGCCCTAGATGTGAGCAATTCATCACATTCGACGAAAAGCAATATGGCAACGGCCAGTCACTTGTGTTTATGTGCCCACATTGCGGCAAGCAATTTAAGATACGCATCGGCGTGTCGAAACTCCGCGATCTGCAATGCGAGGAAAACCCCGAAAAGCCAAAAGAAGACTGCCCCTATGGCGCTATTGTAGTCATAGAAAACGTGTTCCACTACAAGCAAGTCATTCCCCTGAAGCTCGGCGACAACATCATCGGACGCTACCAGAAAGGCAGCAAAGTGAACACGCCGATAGAGACCGTCGACCCAAGCGTCGACATCACGCATTGTGCCATCAACGTGAGCCGCGACAAGCAGGGACGGCTCTGCTATGTTCTGCGCGACGGGCCAAGCTACACGGGAACTTTCGTAGACAACATGATTCTAAAAGACAACGAGCGGCGAGTAATCACCAACGGCACACTCTTCACCATCGGCGCCACCAGCATCATCCTTCGCTCTGATGAAAGCAGCACCGATGAAGAGAGCCGACAATAACAGATACTATCAACAATATAATTAAGATAAGCAAATGCTGACATTAAGACTCATCATTGAGGAAAAAGACCGTGTAGTAAACGGTCTGAAGAAAAAGAATTTCAAAGACGCAGAGGAAGCCATCGACCAAGTCATCGCCTTCGACAAAAAGCGTCGTGAGGCCCAACAGAGGCTCGACGCCAACCTGTCGGAAGCAAAAAAAATGGCTGCCAAGATCGGCTCGCTGATGAAAGAAGGAAAGAAAGACGAAGCCAGCATCGTGAAAGAACAGGTGTCGGGGCTGAAAGAAACGAACAAACAGCTGGAAGAGGAAATGTCGGCCGCTCAAGAAGAGCTGACCACACTTCTCTGCCAGATTCCTAACATCCCCTACGACGAAGTGCCCGAGGGCAAGACAGCGGAAGACAACCATGTGGTGAAATCGAACCTCAAAGAGTGCACACCCACCGACACCGTTGGCAGCTGGACGGTCAATCCCGAAATCGCCACGGCCAAGCTTCCTCATTGGGAACTGGCAAAAAAATATAACCTCATCGACTTCGACCTCGGCGTGAAGATCACCGGAGCAGGTTTCCCCGTCTATATCGGCAAGGGAGCACGCCTGCAAAGGGCACTCATCAACTTTTTCCTTGATGAGGCCCGCAAGAGTGGATACACAGAAATCATCCCACCCACGGTAGTAAACGCGGCTTCCGGTTATGGCACCGGCCAGCTGCCCGACAAAGAAGGCCAGATGTATCATTGCGAAACAGACGACTTCTACCTCATACCTACCGCCGAGGTTCCCGTGACCAATATCTACCGCGACGTAATCATCGACGAGAAAGACTTGCCCATCAAGAACTGTGCCTACACGGAGTGCTTCCGTCGCGAGGCCGGCTCCTACGGCAAGGATGTACGTGGACTGAACCGCCTGCACGAATTCTCGAAGATTGAGATCGTGCGCATTGACAAGCCTGAGCACTCACGTCAGAGCCATCAAGAAATGCTCGATCATGTGGAAGGACTGCTCCAGAAGCTCGAGCTCCCTTACCGCATCCTGCTCTTATGCGGCGGCGACCAAAGTTTCACCTCTGCCATCTGTTACGACTTCGAGGTGTTCTCAGAGGCTCAGAAACGATGGCTTGAAGTGTCGTCGGTTTCCAACTTCGACACCTATCAGGCCAACCGGCTGAAATGCCGCTTCCGCAACGCCGAAACAAAGAAGACCGAACTATGCCACACGCTCAACGGCTCGGCTTTGGCCCTGCCGAGAATCGTGGCAGCCCTCCTCGAAAACAACCAGACGCCTGAAGGCATACGCATTCCGAAAGCCCTCATACCATACACAGGCTTCGAAATGATCGACTGACATTCTCTCCAATTCTGAGCATAGGAAACAACAATAAATGGGCACAACATGAACAAGATTATCCGTAAAGAACAATTCTCCGAGAAGGTATTCCTCTTCGAGATTGAAGCACCGCTCATCGCCAAGAGCCGCAAGGCTGGCAACTTCGTCATCGTGCGCGTTGACAAGAAGGGTGAGCGCATGCCGCTGACCATCGCCGGTGCTGACATTGAAAAAGGCACCATCACGCTCGTCGTGCAGATGGTTGGCCTGTCGAGTAAGAAGCTTTGCGCCCTCAACGTGGGCGACTCCGTGGCCGACGTGGTAGGCCCCTTGGGCAACCCCACCCACATCGAGAACTACGGCACGGTGGTATGCGCCGGAGGCGGACTTGGCGTGGCTCCCATGCTGCCCATCATCCAGGCGCTGAAGGCTGCTGGCAACCGCGTGCTCTCCGTGATGGCAGGCCGCTCTAAGGATCTGATTATCCTGGAGGACAAGGTGCGCGAATCATCCGACGAGGTGATTATCATGACCGACGACGGTTCCTACGGCGAAAAAGGCGTGGTAACCGTGGGTATGGAGAAATTCATGGAGCAGGAGCACGTTGACAAAGTGTTCGCCATCGGCCCTCCCATCATGATGAAGTTCTCAAACCTCACCGCCCAGAAGCACAACATCCCCTGTGAAGTCAGCCTGAACACGATTATGGTGGACGGAACGGGTATGTGTGGCGCGTGCCGTCTGACCATTGGAGGCAAGACCAAGTTTGTCTGCATCGACGGTCCTGAGTTCGACGGAGCCTTGGTTGACTGGGACGAGATGTTCAAGCGTATGGGTACCTTCAAGCGCGAAGAGCAGGAAGAGCTCGCTCACTATGAGGAGCACCTCGTAAGCCCCTCTTCCACCGCAGGCAGCGACTCCGTCGTTGCTTCCACCGACATCGTCATGGACGAAGACCCCACCAACGACACCATCGAGAACCTCACCGACCCGAAGGCCGAATGGCGCCAAGAGCTCCGCAAGAGCATGAAGCCGAAGGAGCGCATGGCCATCGAGCGCGTAATAATGCCCGAGCTTGATCCTGCCTATCGTGCCACTACTCGCACCGAGGAGGTGAACACGGGCCTCACCAAGCAGCAGGCTCTCACCGAGGCCAAGCGTTGTCTTGACTGCCCCAAGCCTTCGTGCGTAGAAGGTTGTCCTGTAAACGTGAACATCCCTTCGTTCATCAAGAACATCGAGCGCGGTCAGTTCCTGGCTGCCGCCAAGGTGCTGAAAGACACCTCTGCCCTACCCGCCGTTTGCGGCCGTGTTTGCCCACAGGAGAAGCAATGCGAGAGCAAGTGCATTCACCTGAAGAGTGGCGGTCAGGCCGTGGCTATCGGCTATCTGGAGCGCTTTGCCGCCGACTTCGAGCGTGAGAGTGGCAATATCTCCCTGCCCGAGATTGCTCCCTCCAACGGCATCAAGATTGCCGTCGTGGGCTCTGGTCCTTCGGGATTGAGCTTCGCCGGCGACATGGTGAAGAAGGGCTACGACGTGTATGTGTTCGAGGCGCTTCACGAGATTGGCGGCGTGCTGAAATATGGTATTCCCGAGTTCCGTCTGCCCAATGCCATCGTTGACGTGGAGATCCAGAACCTCGCCAAGATGGGCGTTCACTTCCAGACCGACGTCATCGTGGGCAAGACCATTTCCGTTGACGAACTCGAGGCACAGGGCTTCAAGGGCATCTTCGTGGGTTCCGGTGCAGGTCTGCCCAACTTCATGAACATCCCAGGCGAGAATGCCATCAATATCATGTCGTCTAACGAGTATCTCACGCGTGTGAACCTGATGGATGCTGCCAATCCCACGACCGACACCCCGCTGAACCCGGCCAAGAGCGTGCTTGTGGTGGGCGGTGGCAACACGGCCATGGACTCTTGCCGCACGGCCAAGCGCCTCGGTGCCGACGTCACCTTGGTGTATCGCCGCTCGGAGGTAGAGATGCCTGCCCGTCTGGAGGAGGTGAAGCACGCCAAGGAAGAGGGCATCCGATTCCTCACGCTCCATAACCCCATTGAATATATCGCCGACGAGCAGGGTGCCGTGAAACAGGCTGTGCTTCAGGTGATGGAGCTCGGAGAGCCCGATGCTTCAGGCCGCCGTTCGCCTGTGCCCGTTGAAGGCAAGACCGTGACGCTCGATGTTGACCAGGTCATCGTGGCCGTGGGCGTCAGTCCCAACCCGCTTGTGCCGAAGTCAATCAAGGGTCTTGAACTGGGCCGCAAGAACACCATCGCCGTGAACGACGACATGCAGAGTTCACGCCCCACGGTGTTTGCCGGCGGCGACATTGTGCGCGGAGGTGCAACGGTGATTCTCGCCATGGGCGACGGCCGTCGTGCCGCTGCTTCCATGGATGCTAAACTCCAGGCTAAATGAACGGTTTATATACCATCATACTACTCATACTAAGCAACGTCTTCATGACGTTTGCTTGGTATGGGCATCTCAAGCTTCAACAAACAGGCATCAGCAGCCATTGGCCACTGATAGGAATTATCGTCTTTTCGTGGGGAATAGCTTTCCTCGAGTATTGCTGTCAAGTTCCCGCAAACCGAATGGGATTCGAGGGGAACGGCGGGCCTTTCAACCTCGTTCAGCTCAAGGTGATTCAGGAATGCATCTCGCTCGGTGTCTTCGCTGTTATTGCCAACATTCTCTTTCAAGGACAAAGCATTCATTGGAACCACATACTGGCCTTCTTCCTCATCATCTGTGCCGTCTACCTGGTATTCATGAAATAAGTGATTGTTTCGTTTCGAGACTGGCATACGTAGGTGTTTGGTGTGAATCAAGAACATAGCAACATAATTGCGAAGTTCTTGCTAGACTTATGCGTATAAAGTTCGAATTCTTCGTTTTAACAATATAAACAAACACGTTCGGATTTATTTCGCAATCGTTTTTTCGCAGCTTTGAGATGAAAGTCGTGAAGTTGCGAGCAGTCTGCATAAAAAACAAATGAATTTGTTTTGTTCTACACTCGTTTTTTCGTAACTTTGCGCCCGATAATAATAACTTAACAAACTATTATGATAGAAGAAACGAAAGAAGTCTTTGGTTCCGAGAATAAGAATGAAGACAAAAGGAGTCTTAACTTCATAGAGCAACAGGTGGAAAAAGACCTGGCTGAATGCAAGAATGGTCGCAGGATACAAACACGATTCCCCCCTGAGCCCAACGGATATCTTCACATCGGGCACGCCAAGGCAATAGCCCTCGATTTCGGCATCGCCAAACGATACGGCGGGGTGTGCAACCTTCGTTTCGACGACACCAACCCCATTAAGGAAGACACAGAATACATCGAAAGCATCGAGTACGATATCAAGTGGCTAGGTTTTGAGTGGGCAAATGTGTTCTATGCCAGCGACTATTTCCAGCAACTATGGGACTTCGCCGTCTGGCTCATCAAACAAGGCCGAGCCTACGTTGACGAGCAAAGTGCCGAGGTCATAGCACAACAGAAGGGAACGACCACCTCTCCTGGCACTAACAGTCCGTTCCGCGATCGCCCCGTAGAAGAGAACCTGCGCCTGTTTGAGTTCATGAACAGCGGGAAAGCTACTCCGGGAACATTGGTCTTGAGAGCAAAAATAGACATGAGTCACCCTAACATGCTCTTCCGCGACCCACTGCTCTATCGAGTGATGAACATTCCTCACATCAAGACGGGCAACAAATGGAATGCCTATCCCATGTACGACTTCACGCACGGGCAAAGCGACTATCTCGAAGGCGTTACACATTCGCTTTGCACGCTCGAGTTCGTGGAGCACCGCCCACTCTACGACCTCTTTATCACATGGATGAAAGAGTACAAGGGTGAGACCGAGAATATTGAAGACAATCGTCCACGCCAGACGGAATTCAACAAGCTGAACCTCAGTTATACGCTCATGTCGAAGCGTAACCTTCTGGCATTGGTTAACGAGCATTTAGTCAACGGATGGGACGACCCACGTATGCCCACCATCTGTGGATTCCGTCGCCGTGGATATAGCCCCGAGAGCATCATCAAGTTCATCAACAAAATCGGCTATACTACCTATGATGCACTCAACGAGATGGCATTGCTTGAGAGTGCCGTGCGCGACGACCTCAACCAAAGGGCCATTCGCGTGAGTGCCGTGCTCGACCCCGTGCGCGTCGTCATTACAAATTACCCTGAGAATCAAGTGGAATCGCTGACAGCCGTCAACAACCCCGAGAACGAAGCCGACGGAACACACGAGGTAGAATTCAGCCGCGAAATATGGATCGAGCGCGACGACTTCATGGAGGTGGCCGAAAAGAAGTTCATGCGACTGGCTCCTGGCAAGGAAGTGCGCCTGAAGAACGCCTACATCATTAAATGCAATGAAGAGAATGCATGCGAGAAGGACTTGAACGGAAGGGTAACAACTATCTATTGCACCTACGACCCCGAATCGCGAAGCGGGCTCCCGGGTTCTAACCGCAAAATCAAGGGGAAAACGCTCCATTGGGTTAGCTGCCACAACGCTGTCAAAGCTGAAGTGAGGCTCTACGACAGGCTCTGGAAAGTGGAAAACCCGCGTGACGCCCTCGCTGCCATACGCGAAGAACAAGGATGCGATGCCGTTACCGCCATGAAGCAGATTATCAACCCCGACTCCCTACAAACTATCGACAACTGCTATGTTGAACCATACGCGGCTTCGACAAAGGCTGGCTGCTACCTACAATTCCAAAGAATCGGATACTTCATGCCTGACCAAGACACAACAGCCCAGCACCCAGTCTTCAACAAAACCGTAGGACTGAAAGACACATGGGCAAAGCAGAACAAGTAAAAAATCCCAACGAATGGCAGACAACTATTTTAGCAGCAAACAGTTCCTCTCCCTGCTTAAAGAATACGAACAATGCGAGAAGCAAGGCATTCCCTGCATTATCAGCTCCGACGATTACATAGACATCGCCGAATACTATGACACGCACCAGGGTGACACCGAACATGCTGAAAGAGTTGCTGACACAGCCATCAAGCTTTACCCCGGCGCCCCCGCCCCCTTGGTATTCAAGGCCAGGCTGTGCATGCTTAGAGGAGACTCCTTCGACCAAGTGAGACAGTGGCTAGAACAGGTGGACGACACCAACGACCTCGACTTCTGTTACCTTACTGCAGAAATCATGATACAGGAAGACAAGGTTGATGAAGCTAACCTGTATTTGAGAGAGTGCTTCGAAAAGCACCTAAACGACGAAGATGAGGAAGACATCATCTGCGACATAGCCTCGCTCTTCTGCGACTATGGCTATGAAGAGATAGCCATGGAGTGGTTGCAGATGGCTGACGACAAGGACGACTCCTATTATCAGGAAATCATGGCCAGGATTCTCATCGCCAAAGGAGAATATGAGAAAGGTGAGAACATGCTCAACCACTTGCTCGACAGCAACCCCTTTGTCTCTACGTACTGGAACTCGCTGGCCACCTCGCAATACCAACGAAACAATTATCAGGACAGCATATTGAGTAGCGAGTACTCAATAGCACTCAACCCCCACGACGACGAGGCCGTGCTCAATAAGGCCAACGGCCTTTATCAACTGGGAAACTTCGAAGAGGCAGCCCACTACTACCAGCGCTACATTAAGCTGCGTCCCGAAGACGAATATGGAGAGCTCTTCCTCGGCGTCTGCCTGATATGCCTCAACCGCTATGTCGAAGCCGAGGAACATCTGAAGTCAGCCGTCAGGAAAGCAGAAAAGACAAAACACAACATGGCAGAAATCTACCAAGAGCTCGCCTTCACCGAAAGTAGGCTTGGAAAGGTCGACGATGCACTAGCATGTGTTGACAAGACAGAGGACTTCGGAGCCGACCACAACGAGATGAATGTTCTACGAGGCCATGTAATGCTCGAAAACCATCTCGTCGACGAAGCGCAAACCTACTTCAGTAAGGCAGTCCGCGAAAGCGGTTCTTCGCCACAGATATTCCTACGGGTAGCTGTCTCTGTTTACGACAACGGCTATGTTCCGCTGGCACACAAGATGTTCAGGATGCTCCTCAATGGCGTTGACGACGACTGGACAGAGGGATACAGCTATCTTGCTGCATGCTCCTACATGGAGAAGAAGGACGACGAATGGCTCAGCTACCTAAAGACAGCCGTCGAGAAGAATCCCGCCGAAGCCAAGAACGTTCTGGCTGACTTCTTCCCCGAAGGAACCGAACCACAGGACTATTATAGCTACGCCATCGAGAATATGAAATGACTCAACGCTGTAAGTATTTAAGGTTGCTTCGTTTATAAGTTTAAAGGTTGTATAATCTCAAACCTCACCCCTAATAATCATAACCGCAAAATATGAATTGGATCAACACCCTTTTGGGGAATCTCAACTACCACACCATTTTCTTTCTGATGATGCTCGAAAGCACCGTCATTCCTGTACCTTCCGAACTCGTTGTCAGCCCAGCCGCCTACTATGCGGCTGGAGGGAACCTCAACATATGGCTTGTCATCCTATTCTCCACCCTCGGAGCTGATCTCGGAGCCACAATCAACTATGTGGTGGCCTACTATGTGGGGCGTCCTGTCGTCTACCGCTTTGCTAATAGTCGTTTGGGCCATCTGTGCCTGCTCACCCAGCAGAAGGTGGAGAAGAGCGAGAAGTATTTCTACGATCACGGCAAAGTGGCCACGATCACTGGTAGGCTCATTCCCGGCATCAGGCACCTCATCAGCATCCCCGCCGGACTGTCGAAGATGCACTTCGGCTACTTCCTGCTCTACACCACTCTCGGCGCTGGTGCATGGAACTGCATTCTCGCAGCCCTGGGATGGTATCTCCACACCATTGTACCTGAAGACCAGCTCTACGACAAAATCACCGAGTATGGCGACTATATCAAATACTTCATCATCATCGCAGTTGTGGTCGCCGCAGCATACTATATGGTGAAGCATTATAAGAAGGGAAAATAAGGTTCTTAGTTGCTTTGACGTTTTAAGGTTATATAACCTCGTAAGGCATCACTTTACCCTGCTCATCCTAAACCCGTAGGCGCATACCACGACGAAGCAGATGAAGGGCAGGATGAACGAGGCATTGGTGGCGGGGAAACCGCCGAGGACAGTGCCCTGGTCGATGATGGCGGCCTGGAACGGGGGCAATACGCTTCCGCCGAGGATGGCCATGATGAGACCGGCTGCTCCAAACTTGGCATCGTCACCGAGTCCCTTCAGGGCAATGCCGTAGATGGTGGGGAACATGAGCGACATGCAACCGCTGACGGCCACGAGGCAATACATGCCGAGGCGGTTCTGGAAGAGAATGACGCCGAGCGTGCAGAGCATTCCGCCGATGGCAAAGGCTGCCAAGAGACGGGCGGGATTGACGTATTTCATCAGGTAAGTGGCCACGAAACGGGAGCAGATGAAGAGCAGCATGGCGGCGATGTTGAAGCGCTGAGAGAGCACTTCGGCGGCCTGCTCGCCCATGCCTTCGGCCATGAAGACGCGCGTGCCGTACTGGATGATGAAGGTCCA
>DEJE01000028.1:14276-26086 GCA_002353205.1 Prevotella sp. UBA2756
AACTGGGCGATGACGCCCTCGCGATAGTATCTGAGGGCGAAGATGCGGCGCAGGGTGGGCATGAAATGGATGTCGCGGTTCTGGTCGCCGTTCTTGGGCATCTTGACGAGCATGATGACGATGAACATGGCCACGATGACCAGTCCGATGGCCAGATAGGGCGAGATGAGGACGGAGAGGTCGGCCTCCTTCATGGCGTCAAACTGCTCGGGCGAGAGGTTGGCGCGCTCGGAGGATGACATGGGGTTGAGCCGTGCCTGGATGAAGTTCATGGCCACGTACATGCCGATGATGGAGCCGCAGGGGTTGAAGCACTGGGCCATGTTGAGTCGGCGCGTGGAGGTCTCCTCGGAGCCCATCGTGAGGATGTAGGGGTTGCAGGAGGTCTCGAGGAACGAGAGTCCACAGGTCATAATGAAATAGGCGATGAGGAAGCATCCGTAGATGCCCACCATCTTGGCCGGGAAGAAGAGCAGGGCTCCGGTGGCATAGAGCCCGAGGCCCATGAGCACGCCCGACTTGTAAGAGAATTTCCTAATGAAGATAGCTGCCGGGAAGGCCATGCAGAAGTAGCCTCCGTAGAAGGCCACCTGCACGAGTGCGCCCTCGGTGACGCTCATCCTGAAGATCTTGGAGAAGGCTTTCACCATGGGGTTGGTGATGTCGTTGGCAAAGCCCCATAGCGCGAAGCAGAGGGTGACCAGGATGAAGGGGATGAGGTAGTGGGAAGGGACGACCCCTCCCCCGTCCCCTCCAGAGGGAGGGGTGGATGTACGGTTTTTGGATTCAGTACTCACGTTGTTTTAATTGTTTGGTTGAAGTTTCGGATATTAATTCCTTACTTTTATTTAGTGCCCTTCGGGCAGAAATCTTACAAATCTTATCCAAAATAATTTTGTTTATATTTGTCAGATTTCTCGCCGTAGGCGACTCAAAATAACTCTCCCCTCCCCCGGGAGGGGAAGGGGGAGGGGTCTTTACTTATACATCGGTCCGAAGTTCTGGCAGGCACGATAGTCGGCGCCTTCCTTGTCCATGCCGAAGGCATTCCAGCAGGCGGGACGGAAGATGTCTTCGTCCTTCACGTTGTGCATGCAGACGGGTATGCGGAGCATGGAGCAGAGGGTGATCACGTCGGCTCCGATGTGGCCGTAGGCGATGGCACCGTGGTTGGCTCCCCAGTTGTTCATCACGGAATAGACGTCGCGGAAGGCATCCTTCGTGGGATCGAGGCGCGGGGCAAACCATGTGGTGGGCCATGTGGGATCGGTGCGCTTGTCGAGGATGTCGTTCACTTCGGGATCGAGCTCCACGGTCCATCCTTCGGCCAGCTGGAGCACGGGGCCGAGACCCTTCACGATGTTGACGCGCATCATCGTCATGGGCATTCCGCCGCGGGTGAGGAAATGGCTCGAGTAGCCGCCTCCACGGAAGTAGTCGCGATCGGCGGGCATCCACGAGGTGGCCTTGAGGCAGGCTTCGGCGTCCTCGGCGGTCATCTCCCAGGGTGATTTCATCACGGGACGGCCCTCCTTGTCACTCATGGCTCCGGTGGCGTCGAGCGTGGTGGCACCCGAATTAATAAGGTGGATGAATCCGCCGGCAGCTGCTCCCTCGGGCTTCTTGCCGGTGACGCGCTCCACGGCTTCGGGGCTCCAGTAGGTGCGGATGTCGGAGAACATGACGCCCTTGTTGGTGAGCAGATGGCCGAAAAGCATGGAGATACCGTTGAGCGAGTCGTTCTCGGTGGCCAGCACGTCGGCTTCGCGGATGCCGTTCCAGTCGAACGAGGTGCACATCATGGACTCGGGGAAGTCGAAGTTGGGCTTATAGTCGGTCCATTGGCGCTGACCCTGCACACCGCCGAGGATGGCGTTGTGGCCCTTGGCCTCCTCGAAGTAGCCCATCTCGGCGAGCTTCGGGTTGCCGTGCATCAGGTCGCGGATGATCATCATGCACTTCACGGTGAACTCCCAGTCCTCGTCTTTCTCCTGGCGGTTCTTGCCCTTGCCCTTGCCGTTGTAGGTGGTCATAGGCGTGCCGGGGAAGAGTGGACGGTCCTCGTTGTAGTCGTGGCCCTCCTGGGGCTTGCAATACTTATCTACCCACTCCATAGCGCGCTTCAGCTCATCGTGGTCGTAGATGCCGAAGTCCACGCGGCGGAGGATTTCCACGAGGTCAACATACTCGGTGCGGATGCCGAAATACTCCTGGAAGAAATTGGCATCGACGATACTTCCGGCGATACCCATGCAGGTGTTGCCGAGCGAGAGATAGGATTGTCCACGCATGGTGGCCACGGCCTGAGCGGCGCGGGCCCAACGGAGAATCTTCGTGGCGGCATCGGCGGGGATGGTATTGTCGGGCAGGTCTTGCACGTCGTGACCATAGATGCCGAAGGCGGGCAATCCCTTCTGGGCATGGGCGGCGAGCACGGCGGCCAGATAGACGGCTCCCGGGCGCTCCGTGCCGTTGAATCCCCATACGGCCTTCGGATAGTAGGGGTTCATGTCCATCGTCTCGGAGCCGTAGCACCAGCAGGAGGTGACGGTGATAGACGAGCCCACGCCCTCGCGCTCGAACTTCTCGGCGCAGGCGGCACTCTCGGCCACGCGGCCTATGGTGGTGTCGGCAATGACGCACTCCACGGGCGAGCCGTCGCCGTTGCGCAAGTTGCTCTCAATCAGTTCTTTCACGGCCTTGGCCAGACTCATGGTCTTCTCTTCAAGGCTCTCACGGATACCGCCCTGGCGACCATCGATGGTGGGGCGAATGCCAATTTTTGGATATGTTTTCATTGTTATTAAATAGTTTGTTGATTACACTTTTCTTTGGAAGGCTGCTTGCCGTTTTCCATAATTGCTCGCAGTAGTCAGTCTTCACCCGAGAATTGTCTGATGCGCTGTTCCTCGTCTCTTTTGCAGATGAGGAGCTTACCGTCCTGCTCGGCAACGATATAGCCGTCGAGACCCTGCACCACGACCTTCTTCTCCCCGAGCGTGTGGATGATGCTGTTACGCGTGTCAAACAGGCGCACATCCTTTCCCACAATGCTATTGCCCGAACGGTCACACTTCGTCTGCTCCATCAGCGAGCCCCACGTGCCGAGATCTGTCCATCCGAAACTTGCCGGACAGACGAAAATTTCCTCCGCCTTCTCCATGATGGCATAGTCGACCGAGATGCTCTCGCATTCGGGGAACCGCCTGTCTATTTCCTCCTGCTCCCGCCCGGTGCCGTAGACTGGGAGCATGCGCTCGAAGATATTGCTCATCGCGGGCTGATAGATACGAAAGGCGTTCACCACGGTGTTCACGCTCCACACAAAAATGCCCGCATTCCAGAAGTAGCTCTTGTCCGACAGGTAAGCTAGCGCAGTCTGATGGTCGGGTTTCTCCCTGAACGAGTCCACCCTGAATATCTCTTTGTTGCGTGGACTGCAGGCTGAGAGGTCGGCCCGTATGTACCCGTAGCCCGTCTCAGGGCGCGTGGGCTGCATCCCCAAAGTGACGATCGAGTCTGTCTCGGCGGCAAAGGTAACGCATTGGGTCATCACCCTTCTGAACTCTACCTCGTTGGTCACCAGATGGTCGCTCGGCGTCACCATGATGCAGGCTTTCGGGTTTTCGGCCTTGATGCGCCAACTCACGTAGCAGATGCAGGGCGCCGTGTTCCTACGGCAGGGCTCACACAGGATATGGTTTGGCTCCAACTTAGGCAGCTGCTCCTTCACCAGCCCCACATAGTCCTTGTTGGTCACCACCCACACATTGCGAGCCTCGGCGATACCGGCAAAGCGGTCGAGTGTCAGCTGTAGCAACGAGCGGCCCACACCGAGCACATCAATAAACTGCTTCGGCCGCTCCACCGTGCTCATCGGCCAGAAACGGCTCCCTATACCTCCCGCCATGATAACGAGGTGAATGTCTCTCTTCTGCATAATCCTCCGATTGTTTTTGAATGATTGCCATCATGCGAGCACTTTTTCAGTGCCCGCCATAAGAACGTACAAAATTACGAAAAAAATGACAATCCACAAAATTTTTGCCCGTTTTTTCATTCGCACACGCCCGCAATTGCATCTTTTTCCCATGTTTTCAACGAACAAACGGCGACCGACAGTAGCCACCCCCCTGCAAGGCTCACTGTCCATCCCCACTCCAGCAAACATGAAACGTCAAAGTTCATGTTGAGTATTTTTACTTTTTATGTCAAAAAATCACATTTCAAACGATCTTTCCTTGCAGTATACCCACGGCAACGCTGCGTTCAGCACGTCAAAACGGCTTAATGGCACTCTCACTAAGCCCTAATAAAGCACTCACTAAGCTCTTGTCAGGCAATCATTTAGCCTCAATCAGCGCGTAAAGTTTCTTTATTTTTCGCAAAATCACAAATCACAAAATCTCACTTTAGCTTTTTCTATTTAATTTTGTTAACACTCCACGACCGTGCACAGATGAATAAAAAGGAGGGCTTTACTTGCAGTAGTGAAAGGAAATGCGTACTTTTGCAAACAAAAAGTCAACAATAGTACTCATCTGGCACGCTGAAAGAAATGACGAACGACAACAAACTGGTATTCACAGAGGAAGAGAAAAGGGAATCGCTCGAACTAATGGAACGGCTACAGACGCTGCTGGCATCATCGTGGCACGACGGCGACGTGGAGAAAATGCACCTCATCTTCGCCCATGCGCAGGAGAACGAGAGCGCCAGGCGCGACGTCTTCGGACTGAACCCCACCCTACAGGGCCTGCGCACGGCTATCATCGCCGTGGAGGAAGAGGGGCTCAGACGTGACGGCGTAATGGCCATACTGCTCTACACAAGCTTCAGCAACGGAATGGAGACGCTGCAGCAGGTGGAAGCCGACTATGGGCAGCAGGTGGCGGGGATTATCCACGGGCTGGTGCGCATACAGGAGCTTTACAAGAAGAATCCGGTGATAGAGAGCGAGAACTTCCGCAACCTGCTGCTATCGTTTGCCGAGGACATGCGCGTGATCCTCATCATGATTGCCGACCGCGTGAACCTGATGCGACAGATACGCGACACGGAAGAGGTGGAGGCCAAACAACAGGTGAGCCAGGAGGCCAGCTACCTCTACGCTCCGCTGGCTCACAAGCTGGGACTCTACAAGCTGAAGAGCGAGCTGGAGGACCTCTCGCTGAAATACCTAGAGCACGATGCCTACTACATGATCAAAGAGAAGCTGAACGCCACGAAGAAGAGCCGCGACGCATACATAGAGAAATTCATTGCGCCCATAGAACAAAAGCTGCGAGAGGCGGGGCTGAAGTTCCACATGAAAGGTCGCACGAAAAGCATACACAGCATCTGGCAGAAGATGAACAAGCAGAAATGTGCCTTCGAGGGCATCTATGACCTCTTTGCCATCAGGATTATACTGGAGACGGGCTTCGCCGACGACGCACAGCAGACATCGGCCAACCACGCACGGGAACTGGCCATGTGCTGGCAGGTATTTGCCATCGTCACCAACATGTATCAGGGCAACCCTAAACGCCTGCGCGACTGGCTCACGGTGCCGAAGTCGAACGGATACGAGAGCCTGCATATCACCGTGCTCGGACCGGAGAAGAAATGGGTGGAGGTACAGATAAGGACGGACCGCATGGACGAGGTGGCCGAGCGGGGGTTGGCCGCCCACTGGCGCTACAAGGGCGTGAAGAGCGGGAGCGGAGGCCTGGACGAGTGGCTCAACAGCATTCGCACGGCGCTTGAGAACAACGACGGCAGGCAGGTGATGGACGAGTTCAAGATGGACCTCTGCGAAGACGAGGTCTATGTGTTCACGCCCATGGGCGACCTGCTGAAGTTTCCCAAGGGTGCCACGGTGCTTGACTTCGCATACCATATTCATACGCGCGTGGGTAACCAATGCACCGGTGCACGCATCAACAACATCAACGACAAGGTGGTCTCGCTGCGACACCAACTGCAGTCGGGCGACCAGGTGGCGGTGATGACGTCGAGCACGCAGACACCCAAGCAGGACTGGCTGAACATCGTGAAGACAAGTCGGGCGAAGGCAAAGATCAGGCAGGCGCTGAAAGACCTTCAGGCCAAGGAGGCCGCCATGGGCAAGGAGATGCTAGAGCGGCGGCTAAAGAACAGGAAGATAGAGATGGAAGAGGGCGTGACGAACCACCTGGTGAAGAAGCTTGGCTTCAAGGAGGCGCGCGACTTCTTCAAGCAACTCGCCGACGGATCGCTCGAGATGAACACCGTCATTGAGCGATACGTGGAGATACAGCAGCGCGACAACGGAACGGCACCAGCCAGCAGCGTGCCCTCGCAAAGCGCTCAGGATTTCGTCTACGAGCATCCCGATGAGGAACTGACCTACGGCAGCGATGATGTCATCGTGATTGACAAGAACCTGAAAGGCATCGACTTCCAGCTGGCCAAATGCTGCCGACCGATATACGGTGATCGAGTGTTCGGCTTCGTCACCAACGGCGGCGGCATCAAAATTCATCGCTACGACTGTCCCAACGCTCCAGAGCTGCGGCGACGCTTCGGCTACCGCATCGTGCGCGCGAAATGGAGCGGCAAGGGAACGTCGCAATACAGCATCGTGCTCCGCGTGATCGGCAACGACGACATCGGCATCGTGAGCAACATCACGAGCATCATCTCGAAAGAGGAGAACGTGATGATGAGGAGCATCAACATCGACAGTCACGACGGACTCTTCAGTGGGAACATCACCGTCAACATAGAAGACACTTCGCGACTGGAATCGCTCATCAAAAAGCTGCGCACGGTGAAGGGGGTTAAGCAGGTGGCTAGGCTTTAGACAGATTCGGGCAGCTTGGCACTGAGAATACGTAGCCCCTTTGGGGTGCAAAGGCCACGGATCTGCACGTTCACATAGTTCATGAATATGTCTTTCAGACTATAGCGTTCGTACATCTTGGTCTCCATCACATGGTTCATGAAAGAGTCGCCCATCTGCATGAAGATGTCGTAGTTGATGCCCCTGCGAAAATAGCCTCCTACAACGGCGCGCCGGAAAAAGGCCAGCGTCTGCTGCCGCATCTCTTCATGCTGCTGCTGTAAATAGTCAACGATGCGCCCATACTTGTGCAACTCACTGAAGAAAAGGGGATTCACCTGACCCAGTTCTCGGAGCTTCAGCTTAAGCGCCTCTACCACAATCTCCATCTCGTTGGGAGCGGTCAACGAGAACTCGTTCATCAAGCGCTGCTTTTGACGCTCGCCGCGCCTGATCCCCTCAAAGAGTAGTTCTTCCTTGTTGCTGTATATTTCGTACAGCGTCCGCTTCGAGATGCCAAGGGTAGTGGCTATGTCGTCCATCTTCACTTTCTTCACTCCCTGGCTCTTGAATAGAGCCATAGCAGTGTCAAGAATCCTCGTGCGAAGCTCTTGCTTATAAGGTGTTGCATTCGTGCTCATAAGACATTGGTAGCTTTTTCGTCGCAAAGTTACGAAATAATTCTCTTTCCCGACTCTTTTTTCACATAATTTTTATACCTTTGCAAGCAAAACTCACCAAATGAGGTTTTGGGAACATTACACCTTACAACCTCCGAGTGAAACGTCCTAAGAACCTTACAACCCAGCAAGAGAAGCGTATGCAGAACTTGTTTGAATAAGGATAAAAAGATTGTTTAAACACATACACACTATGGTAAAGATTTCAAAAGAAGCTGCCCTCGCCTATCATGAGAACGGCAGACCAGGTAAGATTGAAGTGAAGCCTACTAAAGCTTACCGCACACAGACAGATCTGAGTCTGGCTTATTCGCCAGGAGTGGCATTCCCCTGTCTCGAAATTCAGCAGAATGCGAACGACGCCTACAAGTATACCGACAAAGGGAACCTTGTGGCCGTGATCAGCAACGGAACGGCCGTTCTTGGGCTGGGCGACATCGGTGCCATGAGCGGAAAACCCGTCATGGAGGGCAAAGGCCTTTTGTTCAAGATTTATGGCGGTATCGACGTCTTTGATATTGAGGTCGACGAGAAGGATCCAGAGAGATTCTGTGAAGCCGTGGAGAGGATAGCTCCCACTTTCGGCGGCATCAACCTTGAGGACATCAAGGCACCGGAATGCTTCTATATTGAGGAACGTCTGAAGAGGACGCTCGACATCCCCGTGATGCACGACGACCAGCATGGAACGGCCATCATCTCGGCGGCAGGCCTAAAAAACGCCCTCGAGGTGAACGGCAAGGACATCAGCAAGGTGAAAATAGTGGTCAACGGTGCCGGTGCCGCTGCCATATCTTGCACGAAGCTCTACATGGCCATCGGTGCTCGGAAAGAAAACATACTGATGCTCGACTCCAAGGGGGTCATTACAAGCGACCGTCCGAACCTGAATGAGCAGAAGCGATTTTTCGCCACTGACCGGCGCGACGTGCACACACTGGCCGAAGCTGTGAGCGGTGCCGATGTGTTCGTGGGATTGTCGAAAGGCAACGTGCTCACCAAGGATATGGTGAAGACGATGGCCAAAGACCCCGTCATTTTTGCCCTTGCCAACCCTGTGCCCGAGATATCGTATGAAGATGCCATGGAAGCCCGCCCCGACACGTTGATGTCTACCGGACGGACTGATTATCCCAACCAGATCAACAACGTCATCGGATTCCCCTACATCTTCCGCGGAGCACTCGACGTTCATGCTACAGCCATCAACGAAGAGATGAAGCTTGCTGCCGTGCATGCCATCGCCGACCTTGCTAAGCAGCCTGTACCCGATGTGGTCAACGATGTCTACAAGGTGAACAATCTCACCTTCGGGCGCGACTACTTCATTCCCAAGCCCGTTGACCCGAGGCTCATCACGGAGGTGTCGGCAGCAGTGGCCAAGGCTGCCATCGCCAGTGGTGTTGCACGAAAGACCATCGACAACTGGGAGGAATACAAGAATTCTCTCTCAGTGCTCCTCGGCCAGGAGACGAAGCTCACCCAGAAGCTCTATGCCACAGCGGCAGCACATCCACAACGCGTAGTCTTTGCCGAGGCTGTACATCCTACCATGCTCAAGGCTGCAGTACAAGCTAAGGCCGAGGGCATCTGCCATCCCATCCTCTTGGGCAACGAAGAGACCATCGAAAAGCTTGCCGACTCTCTCGACCTCAATCTCGAGGGTGTAGAAATCGTCAACCTACGCCACCCACGCGAACAGGAACGGCGTGAGCGCTACGCACGCATTCTCACCGAAAAACGGCAGCGCGACGGCTACACATTCCAAGAGGCCAACGACAAGATGTTCGAGCGCAACTACTTCGGCATGATGATGGTTGAGACTGGTGAGGCTGACGCTTTTATCACCGGTCTCTACACCAAATACTCTAACACTATCAAAGTGGCCAAGGAGGTAATCGGCATACGGCCAGAGTTCCAGCATTTCGCCACCATGCACATCATCAACTCACCAAAGGGGACGCTCTACATCGCCGACACGCTCGTCAACGCCAACCCCACTACCGACGTGCTCGTCGACATTGCTAAGCTCTCTGCAACCGCTGTGCGCTTCTTCAACGAGAAGCCAAACATTGCTATGGTGAGCCACTCCAACTTCGGCAGTGATGGCAGTGAAGGTACTCAAAAAGTGAGAATAGCCGTGGAAAAGATGCAGCAGACATATCCCGAGCTCACCATCGATGGCGAGATACAGTTGGGCTTCGCGCTCGACCGGGAACTACGCGACACCCAGTACCCCTTTACAAGGCTGAAAGGAAAAGATGTCAACACGCTCATCTTCCCCAACCTTACCAGCGCACGCTCCAGCTATAAGATGCTGCAGGCACTCGACGCCGACGTGGAGATCATCGGCCCCATACAGATGGGCCTCAACAAGCCTATCCACTTCACAGACTTCGGGTCCTCTGTTCGCGATGTGGTCAACATCACCGCAGTGGCAGTCATCGATGCTTACGTTGACAAGATCAAGAATCGCTTTAAGAAGTAGATCCAAACCCGTGAGGATTTTTAATAAAGAGTGAAGAATTTGCCTCTGAAGACCTGAAAGGAGGGGATTCTTCACCTCTTTTTATTTATATAACATATTCGACTTTCTCAAGCACTGCTTTTGGGAATTTATGAGTTTGGGAGTCAAACATGCGAAACTTGTATTAAACAATCACAACATGTTGGCATTCGTACGAGAGACGTGCTTCGCCTGCGCAAACCTTTACGTTTATTTAACGTACTTTTTTTACTCATTGTCGGCAAATAATTAGTATCTTTGCAGACAACAAATCAATCTATTATAAAAACAATCAAAAAAGACATGAGAAAACTACAAGCTTTGAACAAGCAGACCGCTCCGAAGAGCGTGATGCCCGAAAGAATCATTCAGTTTGGTGAAGGCAACTTCCTACGCGCATTCGTTGATTGGATTATCTGGAATATGGACGCCAAGACGAACTTCAACGGAAGCGTCGTCGTGGTGCAGCCCATCGAGCGAGGCATGGCCGACTGGCTCAACGGCCAGGATTGTCTCTACCACGTGAACCTGCAAGGCCGCCTCAACGGAGAGGCCGTGAATAGCCTCGAGCGCATCGACGTCATCAGCCGCGCACTGAACCCCTATAGCCAGAACGCAGCCTTCATGGCTCTCGCCGAGCAGCCCGACATACGTTTTGTCATATCAAACACCACAGAAGCTGGCATCGCTTTCGACGACACATGCAAGTTCAACGATGCTCCTGCCAGCAGTTACCCCGGCAAGCTCGTACAGCTGCTCTACCGTCGTTTCAAGGCATTCGACGGCGACCCGAAGAGAGGTCTGATTATCATGCCCTGCGAGCTCATCTTCCTCAACGGGCACCACTTGAAGGAGTGCATCTATAAATACATAGAGCTTTGGAAAGAAGACCTCGGTGCCGACTATGAAGCTTTCAAGGAGTGGTTCGCCAAGTACAACTACGTCTGCGCAACGCTTGTCGACCGCATTGTTCCCGGATTCCCACGCAAGGAGATTGCCGACATCCAGGAGAAGATCGGATACAAAGACAACCTCGTGGTTCAGGCTGAGATATTCCACCTTTGGGTCATCGAGAAGCCCGAGAACATGGATATCGACGTACTACGCGATGAGTTCCCTGCGGAGAAAGCCGGTCTCCACGTGCTTATAGCCGAGAGCGAGAAGCCTTACCACGAGCGCAAAGTGACGCTACTTAACGGCCCGCACACCGTTCTTTCACCCGTCAGTTTCCTTTCGGGTGTGAACATCGTGCGCGATGCCTGCAACCATGAAGTGCTGGGCAAGTATATCCACAAGGTGCAGTTCGAGGAACTCATGGAGACCCTTAACCTCCCGATGGAGGAGCTTCGCCAGTTTGCGGCCGACGTGCTGGAGCGCTTTAACAACCCCTACGTCGACCATCAGGTAACAAGCATCATGCTCAACTCGTTCCCAAAGTTCCAGGCTCGCGACCTCCCCGGCGTGAAGACATATCTCGAGCGCAAGGGCGAGCTGCCTCAAGGCCTTGTCTTCGGTCTGGCAGCCATCATCACCTATTACAAAGGCGGAAAGCGCGCCGATGGCACCGAGATTGTGCCCAACGACGATCCAAAGATCATGGATCTTCTGAAAGAGCTATGGGCTACGCGGGACACTCAGAAGGTGACGGATGGTGTTCTCTCGGCAGAGTTCATTTGGGGTGAAGACCTTCACGGCGTGAAAGGTCTGTCAGCGCTTGTGAAGAAAGACCTCGACCTCATTCAGGAGAAAGGTATGCTTGAGGCTGTGAAGACCATTCTATGATGAAAATATGATTGAAAGGAGGGTGTGTCAAAATAGG
>DEJE01000039.1 GCA_002353205.1 Prevotella sp. UBA2756
TTGCTTATCTATTCTTACTTCACTTCCTCAAAATCAGCATCCTGAATGTTTTCATTCGGGTCGTTGGTCTGGGCCTGCTGACCGCCTTGGTACTGCTGACCGCCTGTCTGTCCGCCGTTGAAACCGGCGCCGGGACCTGCTTGCTGACCGCCTGCCTGCTGATACATCTTTGCACTGGCGGCCTGCATCACCTGGTTGAGGTTGTTGATGGCGTTGTCGATGGCAGCAACGTCGCCGCTCTTGTGGGCGTCTTTCAGCTGCTGGACGGCCTGCTCCACGTTGGCCTTGTCGGCACCGAGCTTGTCGCCGTTCTCCTGGAGGAAGGTCTCGGTCTGGAAGATCATCGAGTCGGCCTGGTTCATCTTGTCGATGCGCTCGCGCTCACGCTTATCGTTCTCGGCGTTCTGCTCGGCCTCGGCCTTCATGCGGTTGATCTCATCCTGCGACAGACCGCTGCTGGCCTCGATACGGATGGCCTGCTCCTTGCCGGTGGCCTTATCCTTGGCGCTGACCTTCAGGATACCGTTGGCGTCGATATCGAAGGTTACCTCAATCTGAGGAATACCGCGGCGTGCGGGAGCGATGCCGGTGAGGTTGAACTGACCGATCGACTTGTTCTGTGCGGCCATCGGACGCTCGCCTTGCAGCACGTGGATGGTCACCTCGGTCTGGTTGTCGGCAGCCGTTGAGAACGTCTCGCTCTTCTTGCACGGGATGGTCGTGTTGGCTTCAATCAGCTTGGTCATCACGCCACCGAGGGTCTCGATACCCAGTGTCAGCGGTGTCACGTCGAGCAGCACGATGTCGCCCACGCCGCCTTCCTTGTTCAGGATGGCACCCTGAATAGATGCACCTACAGCCACCACTTCGTCGGGGTTCACACCCTTCGACGGTTCCTTGCCGAAGTAGTTCTTCACCAGTGTCTGCACGGCAGGAATACGGCTCGAACCACCCACGAGGATTACTTCGTCGATCTCAGATGTCGAGAGCTTGGCATCAGCCATAGCCTTCTGACACGGAGCCAGACAAGCCTGAATGAGGTCGTGAGCCAGCTGTTCGAACTTAGCACGAGTCAGTGTCTTCACCAAGTGCTTCGGCACGCCGCCTACCGGCATGATGTACGGCAGGTTGATTTCAGTGCTTGTAGACGACGACAGCTCAATCTTGGCCTTCTCGGCAGCCTCCTTCAGACGCTGCATGGCCATCGGGTCTGCCTTCAGGTCAGCACCCTCGTCGTTCTTGAACTCCTGCACCAGCCAGTCGATGATCACCTGGTCGAAGTCATCACCACCGAGGTGAGTGTCACCGTTTGTCGAGAGCACCTCGAACACGCCGCCGCCGAACTCCAGGATAGAGATATCGAACGTACCGCCACCGAGGTCGAACACGGCAATCTTCATGTCCTTGTTGGCCTTGTCCACACCGTAAGCCAGTGCAGCAGCCGTCGGCTCATTGACGATACGGCGCACGTTCAGACCAGCAATCTGGCCGGCTTCCTTCGTTGCCTGACGCTGAGAGTCAGAGAAGTATGCAGGCACGGTGATGACGGCGTCGGTCACTTCCTGTCCGAGATAGTCCTCAGCGGTCTTCTTCATCTTCTGCAGAATCATGGCCGAGATTTCCTGCGGAGTGTACTTGCGGCCCTCGATGTCAACGCGCGGATAGCCGTTCTCGTTGACAACATTATAAGGTACGCGCGAGATTTCCTTTTCGGTCTGCTGCCAATTCTCACCCATGAAACGCTTGATAGAGTACACGGTGTTCTTCGGGTTGGTGATAGCCTGACGCTTTGCCGGGTCACCAATCTTGCGTTCGCCGCCCTGTACGAAGCCTACCACCGACGGAGTGGTGCGCTTTCCTTCACTGTTTGCGATTACTACCGGCTCGTTACCTTCGAAAACGGCAACGCAGCTGTTTGTAGTTCCTAAGTCAATACCAATTACTTTTCCCATAGTTGTATTTATTTTATTTGTTTTTACTTGTTTTGCCAACTCTCTTGGGGAGAGCCAGACCTTTCAATTACTCTCACTCGACTACACAAGTAGCCGACAACAGATTAACAAAACGTGTGCCAAATGGGAATCAGTAGGTGGTATACTGACAGAGATATGACATATTGTCACGTCCTTTCCGACTTCTTCATCTTTCGTCTGCGCTTGCCATCCGTGCTGAAAGGAATAGGGGAGACATCACATTTGATAACAAAAAAAACGCTTTTCTTTCGCTCGTTCGCGTAATTATTCGTATCTTTGCACCAAATCAAACTATTGGGAATTATGAAGAAACAGAACCTGATCCTTGTATTCTTCCTGATTGGCCTCGCCCTGCCCTCGTCGGCGCAGAAGAAATTCTCCGTCTACGCTATCGGCTTCTACAACCAGGAAAACCTTTTCGACACCTGTCACGACGAAGGAAAGAACGACTACGAGTATCTTCCCACTGGCACCAACCGCTGGGATGCCCGCAAGTACGAGAACAAGCTGCGCAACATGGCGCGCGCGCTCGCCGACATGGGCACCGACAAGCTGCCGGGCCTGGGCTGCTCCATCATCGGACTGTCGGAGGTGGAGAACGCCCGTGCCCTCGACGACCTGATAGCCCAGGAGCCCCTTCGCGCGCGTAATATGAAATATGTGCATGTGGAAGGTCCCGACCGCCGCGGTGTCGACTGCGCCATGCTCTACAATCCCGCCCTGTTCAAGGTCGAGGACGTCACCCTCTATCCCTACGTTCAGGAGCTGCAGACCGACAGCGCCTTCTACACCCGAGGCTTCCTCACCGTGAAGGGCACGCTGGCAGGCGAGCTCGTCACCGTCATCGTGTGCCACTGGCCCAGCCGATTCTCCTCATCCTACTATCGCGAGAGCGCCGCCCGCCAGGTGCGCGTCATCAAGGATCGTCTGCTCAGCGAGAACCCCGACAACAAGATCTTCGTCATGGGCGACCTCAACGACGACCCGACCAACAAGAGTCTCACCGAGGGCCTGAGCGCCAAGAGCGAAATCAAGAAGACGGGCGAGGGCGACATGTACAACCCCTGGTACAACTACTTGGTGAAGCAAGGCACGGGAACGCTGCAGTACGACGGTGCCTGGAACCTCTTCGACCAGATCCTGATGACGCCCAACCTCCTCGACCGCAAGGGCACGAAGGACTACTCGAAGCTCACCTACCTGAACAGCCAGATCTTCCGCCGCGACTATCTCTTCCAGACCGACGGCAAATACAAGGGCAACCCCCTGCGCACCTTCGCCGGAGGCGTGTGGCTCAACGGTTTCAGCGACCACCTGCCCGTCGTCGTCTACCTCGTCAAGGAGCAGAAATAATCACCGCGGGGCAGCAGTCCCGACTATCCCAAACAGTGTTTTAACGATCGCTAAGAAAAGTAACAACATATCGACATGACAATCATTGGAATCGCCGGAGGAACAGGTTCCGGCAAGACGACCGTCGTCAGGAAAATCGTCGAGGCCCTGCCGCCTCACTGTGTGGCCGTGGTGCCGCTCGACTCCTACTACAACGACACGTCTGACATGACGCCCGAGGAGCGCAAGCTCATCAACTTCGACCACCCCGACGCCTTCGACTGGAAGCTGCTCCACAAGCAGATAGCACAGCTGAAGCGCGGCGAGGCCATCGAGCAACCCACCTATAGCTACATCATCAGCAACCGACTGCCCGAGACGGTCCACGTGGAGCCCAAGCCCGTCATCATCATCGAGGGCATCATGACGCTCGTCGACCGCAAGCTGCGCAGCATGATGGACCTGAAGATCTTCGTCGATACCGACTCCGACGAGCGACTCATCCGCAACATCCTGCGCGACGTCGTGGAGCGCGGCCGCACCGTCGACATGGTCCTCAACCGATATCTCGACGTCCTCAAGCCCATGCACGAGCAGTTCATCGAGCCTACGAAGAAGTATGCCGACATCATCATCCCCCAGGGCGGCGAGAACCTCAAGGGCATCGGCATCCTGTGCAAGTACATCGAGGGGCTGGCCATCTCTGAAGGGCTCACCAAGCCCGCCGGCCTGGACACGGCGAAGCAATAGTCTGCAGCAGCAAATCAACGACAGTCAAGCATCATGGAAATCATCATCGACAGCATCAACGACATCCGCGAGGCCGCGCGACAGTTCATCGCCGCCATGCCCTCGGGCAACGTCTTCGCCTTCTACGGCAAGATGGGGGCCGGAAAGACAACGTTCATCAAGGCGCTATGCGAAGAGCTGGGCGTGGAGGACGAGGTGACGTCGCCCACCTTCGCCATCGTCAACGAGTATGAGGGTGGCGCGGTCTGCCCCACTCCACTCATCTATCACTTCGACTTCTACCGCATCAAGCGACTGGAAGAAGCCTACGATATCGGTTTCGACGACTATGTGGACAGCGGGAACCTCTGCTTCATCGAGTGGCCCGAGCTCATCGAAGACCTGCTCCCCGAGGATGCCACGCGCGTCAGCATCGAGGAAACGGCCGACGGCCGACGCCGCGTCAGCTTCCGGCAGACAGAATAACGTTTTCTGAAGACAGAATAACAGAAGGACAAAGTTTTTTTCAGGACAGAATAACAGAAGGACATAAAAAAAAGAATATCATAGTTCCATTCTTCAGGACATGAAGTGAAACAGTCAACAAACAGACAACACACAAAAACGAGGATGTGCCCGCCGTTGGGCGCATCCTCGTTTTTGCTTTCGTTGCAGAGGCGGCGGCGTTACTTCACCCACACCTTGCGGCCGTTGACGACGACCACGCCGCGGTAGTCCTTGCCCACGCGCTGGCCCTGCAGGTTGTAGCGCGGAGCGTCGGCGTCGGCCTCGGTCTCATCTGCCGTGGTAGCGGCGTCGATGCCGGTCACGAAGGAATTCTCGTCGTATTTGTGCCATCCGCTGGCATCTTTATAGTAGGGCGTCCATTTCTTACTCTTGGCCAAGGCGAGCAGGTCGGCATTGAACTCGTTCTGCTCGTTGCCGGAAGCGCGGTCCTGCACGTAAATATAACAATATTCGCTGCCTGCAACATTTAACACGGTCTGCATCGCACTTGCCGAGAGCTTGTTGTTTTGGCAATAGACTCTCGTCAGTGGCGAAACTTGACCACTCCTATTCACCTTCAGCGATGTCAGCTTGTTGTCATCACAATTCAATGATCGTATGATGGTACACTTTGACAGATCCAGCGAGGTCAGGTTGTTTGCCGAGCACGTTAGGTAAACAATCGCCACGTTTTTCGACAGGTCCAACGACGACAGACCATTATTGTTGCATGTCAACTCAGTAACATACGTGTTTTTCGATATATCGAGAGTAGAGAGCGAGTTATTACCACAGTCAAGAATATTGAGCTTAATGAATTTCTCTATACCTTTAAGACTGCTGATGCCCTTGTTGTTGACATTGATGTTAGTGATGCCGAGCATCTCTTTATACGAAATCCACGAGTTGCTGCCATAGGACTGGCTCTTCAGGTAGTTTTGGAATTTGGCGTCGGGGAAATTGGATGAGCTGATTTCTATCATATCGTCGTTGACATCGTGCCAAGTTCCGTTATAAGAGACTTTCACTGTCCACCCCTTGTTCAGCCAAGCATCCACTGTGCCACTGGAGACTCCTATATGATTCTCGTCCGAGTCGTCGAAAGCGTAGAGCAGCCAAATCGTACCTTTACGTGATACTAGCGACAGATTAGACAGATCAAATGAACTGATTTTATTGCGGTAACAATAAATGTGTTCCAAATAGAAAGAGTTCACTGAGAGTTTGGTCAGTTGGTTGTTTTGGCAATCCAATTCTTCCAGTGCCGTGCAGTCTGTAATGTTGAGCGTGGTCAGTTTGTTACTGCTGCAATCCAGTTTTGTCAGTGCCGTGCAGCCAGAAACGTTGAGCGAGGTCAGTTTGTTACTGCTGCAATGCAGTTTCGTCAGTGCCGTGCAGCCAGAAACGTTGAGCGAGGTCATTGTACCCGCAGAGCTCCAGCAATAAACTGTTTTAAGTTTCGTCATACCGCTGAGGTCCAGCGATTGTATTTTGTTCATCGAGCAGTCGAGATACTCAAGATTCATGTTTAATTCCGCCGAAAGATTGGATAGCACTGCAGGAGCCTCTTCGAGTTGATTCATCATGCAATCCAGATACGTCAGTTGAGGCGTGATCGTGTTGATTTTTGTGATATTGTTATATTGACATTTCAGCGTCTTCAGATTATTATGGGAGAGTGAAAAGTTTCCAGACAGACTATTATGGCTGCAATCGAGTTCCTCCAACTTGGGGAGTTTATCAATGCCGGTCAAATCTTTGATTCCACAATAACTGAGATCCATCCTCTTACGGGCATAGCGCTCGCCAATGGTGAGATAGCCGTCGCCGTTCTTGTCGACATTTGAACTGATATACGACCGGAAGTTATCGTCGGGGAAGTTGGTGCTGTTCACCTGCAGCGCCTTGGTGGTGAACTTGATGGCTCCCTTGTAGCCGTCGGGAGAGCTGCTGGTCACGATGGCATCCTTTGTGCTGCTATACTCCGCCCCCGTAGGATAAGAGATCATCATATCATCATCCAATAAGAAGTTCGCCAGGTTGTTCACCGTTACGGCCGAGTTGTTGCCGGTGAATGTCACCGTGGAAGCACCACTTATATACAAGAAGTTCAGCTTGCCCACACAACCTGTTTTTCCCGACACCTTCAGTTTGGAGTCGTAGATTTCCACCTTGCCGTTGTTATTGTCGCTCATGATGCCCAGCTTGGTCGTGGACGTGATGATCATGTCGGCATTCAGGATGGTGATGGTGCACCCGTTGGCCGTGAGGCCGTCGCTCCTGCTGGTGTAGAGGGTTACCTTCCCGCCGTTGGCGCACTTCAGCGTGGTATTCTTCGCGCAGAGGATGGGCGAGGCATCGTGTGCATCGAGCTCCACTTCGCCCTCGAAGACCACCTTCAGGCCTTCGTTATTGTCGTTGGTGATGCCGCGGTTCGAGTCGCCCGTGCGCGTGATGGTGACGTTCTTCAGCGTCAGCGTGTTCGTACTGGGCACGTAGGTGATGCTTCCCCCTGAGCCCACTTTGATGCGGTCGCTCGGTATGGCCCCGACGATGTTCTGGTAGTTGCTGGAGGTAATCTCCTCACCACCTACATAGAAGCCATAGCTGCCTGCCATTACCCTCGTCACTGCTGCGAGCATGAGGGTCATGATGAATAAGATTCTTGTCTTCATATCGTTGTTGGTTTTTAGTTATTATAATCCGATGCAAAGATACGAATAATTTTGTTAACGCGTGTTATCCACTTTTTAAAGATTGTTAACGCATCGACATTTTTAAGCATACATAATAACTTTATCAAGACATAATAACAGATGGACATGTTTTTTTTGAAGACAGAATAACAGAAGGACAAACGCGGGGTGCCGCGCCGTTATTCCGTTTTCCCGGTATCCCGTTATTTCGGTATTCCGTTATTCCGTAATTCCGATATCCCGTTATTCCGTCATCCCGGCAAGAACTATCACCTATCCACTATCACCTATCAACTATCCACTCTCCACTATCACCTTTCCACTATTCTGAATTTCCTTTACAAATTCCTCGTTTTAACGCTCTGTGGCTGCAAAATTCTGAAATTAAAATCCCACGGCCGAATCTGAGCGATTCTCGCGGGAGTTGTAACGCGCTGAAAACAAGCACCTTGTCTTTTCTTTACATTTTTCTGGTTTTCAAAATGACGCATTTTACACTCCAGAATGGCTCATTTTGCCTCGCAGAATGCGTCATTTTGAAGCGCAAAACGGCTCATTTCGGAGTGTAAAATGGCTCATTTTGAAAATCAAACCGAAAAAATCCACGATTTTGTTCAATTCTTTTACCGTTTCAAAACCATTCGTCTCTCTAAAACGATCAAAAATACATGCAAAAAAATCTGGTTAAAGAAATTGACAAAGAGAAGAACTGGCCCCCCTCCGTCTCCCCCGAGGGGGAGAGTATGGCCCCCTGTTCTTAGAAAGCCTCCCCTCGGGGAGGTTTGGAGGGGGCCTCGCTCGAACTGAGGACTGGGACCCCCCTCCGCCTCCCCCGAGGGGGAGAGAGTATAGCCCATGTTCTTATAAAGCCTCCCCTCGGGGAGGTTTGGAGGGGGTCTCGCTCGAGCTGAGGACTGGGACCCCCCTCCGTCTCCCCCGAGGGGGAGAGAGTATAGCCCAGGTTCTTAGAAAGCCTCCCCTCGGGGAGGTTTGGAGGGGGTCTTGAAACGATGCTGGCGAGGCGGTTGACGCTCAGAGGAGCGCCTCGAACTTCTCCTGGATCTTGGCCTTCGATGCGGCACCGACGAGCTTGTCGACCACCTGTCCGCCCTTGAAGAAGAGGATGGTGGGGATGTTTCGGATGCCGAACTCCATGGCGATGTCGTCGTTCTCCTCCACGTCGCACTTGCCGACGGTGATGCGGCCGTCGTATTCCTTGGCCAGCTCTTCGATGACGGGAGCTATCATGCGGCACGGACCGCACCATGTGGCCCAGAAGTCAACGACTAAGGGCTGCTGCCCGTTCTTCATACTCTCGAAATTCTCGGTTGTGATTTGTACTTCCATTGTTCTGTTCTATTTTGTTGATGAATAATTAGTGACTGTTTCTCACTTCCTTCCGACAAACACCATGCCGCCGCGCGGGGCTGGCAGATTGTCATGTCGGCGCGTCAGTTGATCTTGTATGCCATGGCAGGATGGCCGTCGATGTAGGCGATGAGGTCGCGGCCGACATCGACGCTGCGGCCGCGCGCGTGGAGCATGACGGGTCGGTTGGTCTCGCTGTCCTTGATTTGGAAATAGAGCTGCACATTGCCGGGATTGTCGGCGAGGATGGTTGTCAGGTCGGTCACCACACGCTCGTCGAGACTGTCGGAGTCGATGGAGATGGTGATCTTCTCTATCTGCTTCTCCTTCACCGTCTGCATGTACTGGATGTCCTGGATGCGCATCGTCTTGAGGTTGCTGTCGCGGAACCGTGGTACCATCTTCGCCGCTACGAAGACGGTGCTGCCCTCGATGAGCATGCCCTGCCAGCGCCCCCAGTCCTCGCCGAAGAGAGCAAGCTCGCCCGCGCCGTCGAAGTCCTCGATGGTGACGAAGCCGCAGGGGCGGTTGTCGCGCGTGAACTTGGTGCGCACGGCGGTGACGATGCCTCCGAGCGTCACCTCGTCTTTCTGCGCCAGCTTGTCTCTGTCCATGAGTTCCTGGCACTTGGTGTTGCACATGCCGCGTAGCACGATGCTGAAGTCGTCGAGCGGATGGGCCGAGAGATAGATGCCCACGAGCTCGCGCTCGCGGTTGAGGCGCTCGATGCTGCTCCACTCTTCAAAGTGCTGGGGCACCTGGGGTGTGGCTATCTCGATGGCGTTGAAGTCGCCGAAGAGCGACTGCGTGGACTGCTTCTGCTCGTTCTGGTAGAGATATCCGTATTTCATCAGGGCATCAGTGAAGACGTTGCCCTTGTTGTCGTAGGCTAAATACTGTTCGCGCTTGATGCCGAAGCAGTCGAAGCCACCGCTGAGAGCCATACTCTCGAGCGCCTTGCGGTTGCATGCCTGCAGGTTGACGCGCTGCACCAGGTCGTAGATGTTCTTGTAGGGCCCGTTTTTGTCGCGCTCGCTGATGATGGCATCGGCGGCGGCGGCCCCCATACCCTTGATGGCGGCCAGTCCGAAGCGCACAACGCCTTTCTTGCTGGCCGAGAATTTCTGTCGGCTCTCGTTGACGTCGGGGCCCAAGGTGGGAATGCCCATGGCGCGGCACTCGTCCATGAGCTTCGTCACCTCGCCGATGTCGTTGACGTTGCGGCTCATCACGGCTGCCATGTATTCGGCCGGATAGTGGGCTTTGAGGTAGGCCGTCTGGTAGGCCACCCACGAGTAGCAGGTGGCATGGCTCTTGTTGAAGGCGTAGGAGGCGAACTTCTTCCAGTCTTCCCATATCTTGTTGAGCACCTTCTTGTCGTAGCCGTTCTTCACGCCGCCCTCATAGAAGAGCACCTCGAGCTTCTCCATCTCGGCAATCTTCTTCTTTCCCATAGCCTTGCGGAGCGAGTCGGACTGTCCGCGGGTGAAGTTGGCAAGCTGGCGCGAGAGCAACATCACCTGCTCCTGGTAGACGGTGATGCCGTAGGTGTCCTTGAGGTATTTCTCCATGCAGGGAATGTCGTAGGCGATGAGCGACGGGTCTTTCTTTCGCTTGATGAAGTCGGGGATGTAGTCCATGGGGCCCGGACGGTAGAGGGCGTTCATGGCGATGAGGTCTTCGAACACCGTGGGGTGCAGCTCGCGCAGGTATTTCTGCATGCCTGTTGACTCGAACTGGAACGTTCCGATGGTCCGGCCCTCCTGATAGAGCTTGTAGGTCAGTTCGTCGTCGATGGGAATGGTGTCGAGATCGATGGTCTTTCCCGTGGTGAGACGTATGTTCTCCACGGCTTCCTTCAGGATGCTGAGTGTCTTCAGGCCAAGGAAGTCCATCTTGATGAGCCCCGTCGACTCGATGACGTGGCCGTCGTACTGCGTGCAGTGGAGCTTGTGCCCGGGGTCGGTCTTGTCTTCCACCACGCTCACGGGCACCCATTCGTCGATGGGGTCGCGGCAGATGATGAATCCGCAGGCGTGGATGCCCGTTCCGCGCACGGTGCCTTCGAGCATCTTCGCATACTGCATGGTGTTGCGCAGGTGCACGTCGGGCGACGCCTCGGCCTCGCGGAGCTCCGGCACGCACTTGATGGCGTTCGTCAGGTTCATCTTCAGCCCGTCGGGGAGGCGGTCGGGGATGGCCTTGCACAGGCGGTTGACCACGTCGAGAGGCACGCGCTCCACGCGTGCGACGTCCTTGATGGAGTTCTTGGTGGCCATGGTGCCGTAGGTGATGATGTGCGCGCAGTTGTCGTGGCCGTATTTGTCTTCCACCCATTCGAGCACTCGTCCGCGCCCGTCGTCGTCGAAGTCGGTATCGATATCGGGCAGCGAGATGCGGTCGGGGTTGAGGAATCGTTCGAACAGCAGGTCGTACTTGATGGGGTCGATCTTCGTGATGCCCAGACAGTAGGCCACGACGCTTCCTGCCGCCGAGCCACGTCCGGGTCCTACCATGACGCCCAGCTCTTTCTGTGCGGAGTTGATGAAGTCCTGCACGATGAGGAAGTAGCCGGGGAATCCCATCGTCTTCATGATGTGGAGCTCGAAGCGCACGCGCTCGTCGACCTCCTGCGGCAGCGGGTCGCCGTAGAGCCTTCGGGCTCCTTCGTAGGCGAGCTTTCCCAAGTAGTCGGCTTCGAACTTGATGCGGTAGAGCTTGTCTACGCCGCCCAGCTTCTTCACTTTCTTCTCGCCCTCTTCCTGCGGCAGCGGGTTCTCGCCGTTCTCGTCGGTGGTGAACTCGCGGAAGAGCTCCTCGGGGGTGATGCGCCGACGGTACTCCTCCTCCGTTCCGAACTCTTCGGGAATGGGGAAGAAAGGCATGATGGGGGCGTGCTCGATGTCGTATGTCTCCACCTTGTTGAGCACCTCCACGGTGTTGGCCAGCGCTTCGGGAATATCGGCGAACACCTCGTTCATCTCCTCACGCGTCTTGAACCACTCCTGCTTGGTGTAGAGCATGCGCGTGGGGTCGTCGAGGTCCTTGTTCGTGCTCAGACAGAGCAGGTGGTCGTGGGCCTCGGCATTGTCTTCGTCGACGAAGTGGCTGTCGTTGGTGCATACCAGCTTCACGCCGTGCTTCCGCGCCAGCTCTATGAGCATGCGGTTGGCCTTCTGCTGCAGCGGGAAGGTCTCGCGGTTGGCCCTGATGGTGGGGTCTTTCACCTCGTGGCGCATCAGCTCCACGTAGTAGTCGTCGCCGAAGATGCTCTTGTACCAGAGCAGTGTCTGCTCGGCTCCGGCCACGTCGCCCTTGAGGATCTTGCGCGGCAGCTCGCCCGCCAGACAGGCCGAGCAGCAGATGATGCCCTCGTGGAAGCGCTCCAGGTCGGCATGGTCGGTACGGGGCCGCATGTAGTAGCCGTCGACCCACGCACGGCTGACAATCTTCACCAGGTTCTTGTAGCCCGTCTTGTTCTTCGCCAGGAGGATGAGGTGGTAGCGCGTCTGGTCGCCGCGCTCCCTGATCTTGCTCTCCTTGGTGCTGTTGGCCACATAGACCTCGCACCCGAAGATGGGCTTGAAGGGCTCTTTGCCATCGGCCTTCAGCTTGCTGTTCTTCTTGTTGCACACGTCGAAGAACTCCTTGATGCCGAACATGTTGCCGTGGTCGGTGACAGCCATGCCCTTCATGCCGTTGGCCACGGCTTTGTCGACCAGCTTCTCGATGCTGGCCTGACCGTCGAGTATAGAGTAATATGTATGTACGTGCAGGTGTACGAAGTCTTCCATCAGATAAGTTTTTCTGCAAAGATACGGAGAATCGCGGAAACGGCAAAACATTTAGCGTTATTTAGCAACACTAAACTGTCGCCGCCTCATCTTCAACCTGGTTGCGTGGCCAGTTGACGAGGAAGAGCTTCTCGGTGGCACGCGTGAAGGCGGTGTAGAGCCAGTGGATATAGTCGGGCGTGAGCATGTCGTCGGTCATATAGCCTTGGTCCACGTAGACGTGAGCCCACTGTCCGCCCTGCGCTTTGTGGCAGGTGACGGCGTAGGCATACTTCACCTGCAAGGCGTTGAAGTAGGCATCCTCTTTCAGCCGACGGATGCGCTCGCCCTTCTGAGGGATGTCGGCATAGTCGTCCATCACCCTGCTGAAGAGCGTCTGCTGCTGTTCGCGCGTCAGGGCGGGAGCCTCAGCCGCGAGGGTATCGAGGAGCACGGTGGCCTGCAGCTCGCGGTCGTCGTAGTCGGGGAGTTGCAGGGCGACATCGGCGAAGTGGAAGCCATAGAGTTCGCGCACGTTGCGAACACGCAGCACCCGCGCACGGTCGCCATTGGCAAGGAACGACAATCCCCCACCATTTGTCTCCTCCCCTCTCGGGGGAGGCAGGGAGGGGGCTTCTGTCGGAGGCAGGGAGGGGGCTTTCCAATAGTAGTTATTCTTCACCACCATGAGCTGGTCGCCGCGACAGAGCTGCTCTTCACGGTCGAGGATGGTGTTGCGTATACCGATATTATATATGTTGCAGCGCTTGTTGCTGCGCGTCACCACGATGGTGTCGTCGATGCCGACGGCCGAATAGGACGAGTTGAGCTGCTCGATGAGCTCGTCGCCGGGCACGATGCTGATGTCGGCGAAGCCCGTGAAGCGGATGCGTGGCAGCATGCCGTCCGTCAGCGAGCGTATGCGCGTGGCGTTCCACAGGATGCCCGAATCGTGGCTCTGGCGAAGGACCTCGTCGAGCGAGCACTCATAGACGTGCAATCCCAAAGAGCGGAGCACGTCGGTGGAGAGAGCCGGCGACTCCTCCTCGCCCACCGGCGGCAGCTGGGCCTGGTCGCCGATGAGCATCAGGCGGCAGTTGCGGCTGTTGTAGACAAAGCGCACGAGGTCGTCGAGCAGGCGTCCCTCGCCGAACATGCTGTCGGCGAAGCCCGAGTTGGCCACCATCGATGCCTCGTCGACGAGGAACAGCGTGTCGGAGGCCGTGTTGAAGTTGAGGTTGAAGGAGCTCAGGTCGCCCGCCGTGCGCTGCCGGTAGATGCGGCGGTGGATGGTGAACGCCGTGGTGGAGCTGTTCTGCGCGAACACCTTGGCCGCGCGCCCCGTGGGAGCCATCAGCACCACCTTCTGTTTCAGCTCGCGCAACGTGCGCACCATGGCCGAGGCCAGCGTGGTCTTTCCCGTGCCGGCCGCACCGCGCATCACCATGACGCTCTGTTCCGAGCGGTCGGCGAGGAAGCGGGCGAAGACGGTGATGGCTCGTTGCTGGTCGGCTGTGGGCACGTGTCCGAGCTGTTGCGCCACGTGCCAAGCGATCTCGTCTGTTATCATTCTGAGTTTTTTTGTGCACAAAGTTACGGAAAGTCGAGTGCAGAACAAAACAAATTCATTTGTTTTTTATGCCGAGACGTAGTAACTTCGCGTTTTTTATCGCAAAGTTACGAATAATTATTAATACTCAGCGGTGTTTGCCGCAAAAAACGCACTAACATTTAACAGCGGGTGTTGAAGAAAAACATTGTTTTGCTTGGAGCATCACAAAAAAAGCACTATCTTTGCAGCTATCAAAAAGGAAAAAGATGTTGACTCCATACAAGATTGGGGACTATTGCGAAGAATACATCAACAAAGACATATCATGGCAGAAGCAGAAAACAACATAGGACAGGCGGCAACACCCATGCACAAGCCGCGCCTCACCCTGCGGGTGGGACAAGGCACATTGTCGTTCTCGATGGCCAGAGGGCGTAACAACAGCGAGGTGAGCTACGAAGCCTACGACGTGAACGGCAGCATCTCGCAGGCCGCCAACCTGCGCGAGGCTTTCAAGAACAGCCCCATGCTTGGCAATACGCAGGCCGACGACCGCGCCCTGGTGGCCGTGGACACGCCCGTGATGGTGGTCCCCGTGGAGGAATTCTCGGCCGAACAGGTGCCGACGCTCTACCGCCACACCTTCTCGAACGTGCCCGACGCACAGATGGTGATGTGGTCGGTGATACCGCAGCTGAATGCCGTGGCCGTCTTCACTGTGAACAAAGACCTGAAGATGGTCGTCGACGACCACTTCGACGACGTGAAGTGGAGCCACGTATGCATTCCCGTGTGGACGCACCTCCACCGCCGCAGCTTCACCGGCACGCACCGCAAGGTGTATGCCTTCTTCCACGAGCGGCGCGTGGACCTGCTGTCGTTCCAGCAGAACCGCTTCCGCTTCGTCAACAGCTTCGATGCGAGCCACAGGGCCGACGTGGTCTACTTCATCCTGAACGTGTGGAAGAACCTGGGATTCGACCAGCGGCGCGACGATATCTTCATGTGTGGCGACATTCCAGAGCGCGACCAGCTGCAGAGCGAGCTGCACCAGTATGTGCAGAACGTCTATGTCATCAATCCCACCGCCGACTTCAACCGCTCGGCTGCCAGCAAGGTGGAGGGCATACCCTACGACCTGGCTGCTCTCTACTCGAAAGGATAGAAGGAAAAGAGAAAGGAAACACGCATGCGCATTATAACAGGAACATACAAAGGCCGGCATTTCGACATACCGCGCTCGTTCAAGGCCCGTCCGACGACCGACTTCGCCAAGGAGAACATCTTCAACGTGCTCGGCGGCTACCTCGACTTCGAGGGAGCCATGGCGCTCGACCTCTTCTCGGGCACGGGAAGCATCGCGCTGGAGCTGGTGTCGAGAGGCTGCACACAAGTGGTCAGCGTGGAAGCCGACCGCGACCATCACGCCTTCATCAAGCAATGCCTGAAGAAGCTGGAAACCGAGCGCTGCATCGCCATACGCGGCGACGTTTTCCGCTTCGTGAAGAGTTGCCGACAGCAGTTCGACTTCATCTTCGCCGACCCACCCTATAGTCTGCCCGAGCTGCCGCAGATACCTGAACTCATCATGAGCCGCCGTCTGCTGAAACCCGGCGGCGTGTTCGTCTTCGAGCACGGCAAGCAGAACGACTTCTCGCAGCACCCCGCCTTCGTGGAGCGCCGCGTCTATGGAAGCGTGAACTTTTCGATTTTCAGAGAAGCGGAGCCAACAAGCGGGTCACCGATTCCCACAAACGGTTGATGAACGGCCTTCGGCTGAGCATCGTAGACTCATTGAGGAGCACGCTCTCGGCCTGGTCTTCCAGGAACACCGCTTTCATCCGCATCGCCAATTGGTGATCGTAGATGAAAGCATTGCTCTCGAAATTATTCTCGAAACTGCGGAAGTCGATGTTCGACGAACCGCATGTGCACAGGTTGTCGTCGCACACCAGCAGCTTGGAATGGTTGAAGCCCGCCTTGTAGAGGTAGACCTTCACGCCAGCCTGCATGATTTCGTGCACGTAAGGGCGGCTGGCCCACTCCACGAGGAGGGCATCCGTCTTCTGCGGAATCATCAGTCGGACGTCGATTCCCGACTCGGCAGCCATGCGCATGGCGAAGAGCACCGTTTCGGTGGGCAGGAAATAGGGCGTGGCCATGAAGACATAGCGCCTGGCCTGCGAGAGGATGCGCACGTAACCCTGCATGATGTCGGGCGACGGGGCTACCGGACTGCTGGTGACAATCTGAATGATGCAGTCGTTGTGCAGCGTCTTGGATTCCGACGACTGCTCTCCGAACCATGTCAGCTCGGGATAGTAGCGTCGGCTGGAGATGAGCGTGCGGTCGACGAAGTACCAGTCGACGAGGAATGCGCGCTGGATGCCGTAGACGGCACCGCCCTGAATGCGCAGGTGGGTGTCGCGCCAGGGTTGCCCCTGCAGCTGTCCGTGCACCTTCTTCCACTTGCCCTTCACGTAGCGCGTGGCGATGTTCATGCCTCCGATGTAGCCGATGTGCCCGTCGATGACGCACATCTTGCGGTGATTGCGGTAGTTCACCTTGCTGGTGAAAGCCGGGAACTTCACCGGCATGAAGGCATGCACCTCGATGCCGCCGTCGCGCATACGCTCGAAGAAATCGTTGCTCACGTTCCAGCAGCCCACATCGTCGTAGACAACGCGCACCTCGACGCCCTGCCGAGCCTTGGCAATGAGGGCATCGGCCACGAGGTTGCCCAGCGCGTCGTCGCTGAAGATGTAGGTGACGAGATGGATGTGGTCGCTGGCCTGCGCAATGTCGCGCAGCAAAGCGTGCACGAAATCGTAGCCGTTGGTGAGGATGTCGACCTGGTTATCCTTGAAAGGGAGCGCCCAGTTCTGATTGACGAAGAGCGTGACGAGCGTCTGATAGTCGTCGGGAATCCTCAGGTCGCGCTGCTCGGTGAACTCCGCCATCGACCGCCGCGTGAGCATGTCGGCCGACTGCTGCGAGATGAGACGCTCCTTGCGCGTGTTCTGTCCGAAAAAGAAATAGAGGATGATGCCCACCATGGGCAGGAATACCAGCACGAGCATCCATGCCATGGTCTTCGCCGGCTGGCGATTGTCCATGAGCACGGTCAGCATCGCACCGACAACAATCAGTGCGTAGATGGTGAGGATGAGCCAATGGACATAGATCATAGTTGATAATTATGGTAAAATGAAGGTAAAGACGTATGCTGAAGGATGGCGGACTACTTGAATCCGGCCATCTTATGGGTCTGGAGCGACAGTCGCCAGCGAGGATGAGCCTTGACATACTCCACGCAAGCTTGCAGGATGCGACGGTTCTGCTCGTCGTCGCCCACGTCGCAAGGCTGTATGTAGTAGTAATCGGCCTCGGTCTTTGGCAGCACCATGGGGCGCATCTGCCCTCCGGCACCGAAGAGCACCTTCAGTTCGCTGCACCGCGCTACCGCCACTTCGCCCTTGGGCGACACCGTGCTCCAGTCGAGATTGGCGGGCAAGGGGCGCGTGCCGTTGGTCTCCATGGCCACGGTGAAACCGGCGCGGTGCATCTCATCGATAAGATCTTCGGTCACCTGCAACGTCGGTTCGCCACCCGTCAGCACGGCGAAGCGCGCAGGAAAGGCCAGCATGGCGTCGACAATCTGTGCGGCAGTCAGTTCGCGATAGGCGCTGAAATCGGTATCGCAGAACGGACAGCTCAGGTTGCAGCCGCTGAAACGCACGAAGACGGCGGCGCACCCCGTGTGGTGGCCTTCGCCCTGCAGGGTGTAGAAAATCTCGTTGACGCGATATGTCTGTTCCATATACCTGTTGTTTCTTTCTTGTCGGCCGTCATTAGGCGGCGTCATTCATCGACGACGTAGGCGGCCACGTTGCCGTCGCTCTCCTGAACCTCAGCCTTATAGCAGTGAGGCACCTGCTCTGTGCACCATCGGGCGATGTTCTCGGCCGTCGGATTGAAGGGCAACACGTCGTTGAGCACCTGATGGTCGAGAACACGCTTCACGCGACGCTTCACCTCGGTGAAGTCGACAACCATCCCGTTCTGGTCGAGTTCCTGCGAGCGACAGTAGATGGTGATGATCCAGTTGTGGCCGTGCAACCGTGTGCACTTGCTCTCATAGTCCAGTTCCAGACGGTGCGCAGCCGAGATTTCAATGGTTTTCTTGATATAATACACGCTTGTCTCCTTTATATATAATTTAATGTAGTCATGTTTCAGAGGAACGAAAGCCCCACAACCGTCATCCGGGTCTAAACAACGATGCTGCTGCCCAGCTTGCGCGCCATGTTGTTGCGGATGACCTGCATGTCCTTGTACTGGCTCATCAGCTCCATCATCCGGCTCATGTCGTTGTGGGCGAGCGATATCTCGCGCTGCAACACCTTCAGCTGGTGGTCGACATAGTTCATGCGGAAGTCGAGGACAAGGTGTTCCACCTTCTGCCGGAGCGTCTCATCCTCGTTTTTCAGCTGCAGGCTTTTGCTCAGCTGCACGCTGTCGAAGAGCATTTCGGAGGCCAGACGGCTGATGTTCACGTCGGGATGACGCGTGAAATAGGCTGCCGCCTTGAAGTCCTCCTCGCCGGAATGCTCGGTAGCCTCGTTGAGGATGATGTTGAAGAGCGGGTTGCTGAACGACAGGCCGTCGGCTCCGAGATCGTAGCTGACATACTGCGCCACGGTGAGGTTGATCACACTGCCGTCTTCGGTCTCCACATCGTGATAGAGAATCTCGTCGCCATGGCGGATGACCTGCTGGATAAGCATTCGTTCCACCGCGCTGGCCTGCTCCATCGGCGTGGCGGGGCGCAGGGGCTGGCTGACATCTTGCGAGGGAGCTATGGGCGCATGCGGTCCGCCCGACGGTTCCACACGGTCGCCGTTGACGACCGTCTGCGCCTCTTGCATCTCGTGGACAGCACGTTCGCGCTCGCGCTCTGCTTCGCGCTGTCGTTGCTCTTTGTCGCTGCGTATCATCTTGTTCATCGTGGCGATGAGGGTATTCTCGTTGATGCCCAGCCGTTGGGCACAGTCGGTGAGATAGGTGGCACGCACAATCTGGTCGGGGATGACGCTCACGCTGCGTATGATAGAGTTCACGGCCTCTGCTCGCTTGATGGGATCGGTGACGCCGCGCATCATCAGGTCGGTCTTGAACTGTATGAAGTCAGCCTGATGATCCTCTATAAACTGTCGGAAGTCGGCGGCCGTATGCTTGCGGGCGAACGAGTCGGGGTCGTCGCCGTCGGGCAAGAGGAGCACCTTGATGTTCATGCCCTCTTGCAGAAGCATGTCGGTGCCGCGAATAGCGGCATGAATGCCAGCAGCATCGCCGTCGTAGAGGAGCACGATGTTGGGCGTGAAGCGGTGAAGCATGCGTATCTGCGGGAAGCTCAGCGCCGTGCCGCTGTTGGCCACGACATTCTCGATGCCGCACTGGTGCATGGCAATGACATCGGTATAGCCCTCCACCATGTAGACGCAATTCTCCTTGGCAATGGCTTTCTTGGCCTGGTAGATGCCGTAGAGTTGCTGATCCTTGTGGTAGATTTCCGAGTCGGGCGAGTTGACATACTTCTGCTGCACACCTTTGGTGGCTTGGTCGAGCTTGCGTCCGCCGAAACCCACCACCTTGCCGCTCATGCCGATCCACGGAAAGATGACGCGACCGGCGAAGCGATCGACCGTCTGCCCGTCTTTCTCGCGCTTGTAGCAGATGCCCGTTGCCACGAGGAACTCCTCTTTGTAACCTTTCTGCACGGCTGTCTTCGGCAGAGCATAGCCGTCGCGCAGGTCGTAGCCAAGACGGAACTTGCGGATGATGTCGTCGCGGATGCCGCGCGAACGGAAATAGGCCATGCCATAAGTCTGGCCGTCTTGGTGGTTGCGGAGCAAATCCTCGAAGTAGGAAGCGGCCCATTCGTTGACGATGAACATCGACTCGCGGCGGTTTTCCTGCTCACGCTCCTCGCTGGTGAGCTCTTTTTCCTTGATCTCAATATTGTATTTCTTGGCCAGCCAGCGCAGAGCTTCAGGGTAGGTCATCTGCTCGTGCTCCATGATAAAGTTCACGGGGTTGCCTCCCTTGCCGCACGAGAAGCACTTGCAGATACCTCGCGACGGCGACACATAGAACGACGGTGTGCGCTCATTGTGGAATGGGCACAGTCCTTTGTAGTTGGCTCCGCTCTTTTTCAGCGAAACAAACTCCGACACCACTTCCACTATGTTCGCGGCGTCTAAGATTCGGTCTACTGTAGCCCTGTCAATCATTCTGTATGCAAAGGTAATACAAAATGCCCACACGCCAAAATCTAACAACCTTTTTCTGCTTTCCGAGGGGGAAAACGAGCGTCTCGACAAGTCTGGCGTGCCGTTTTTCAACCCTTTGCGAAGAAAAATTCCACTCCTTTCCTTGGTGCTTTGATGATTTTTTACTTATTTTGCATCATCTTTCCGTCTGGGCCGAACGACTACGACAGACGACCGACAGTGCTGAATGGTCGCAGAGCCCACGTCAACCATCTATCCTGCTATGGGAATAAAGGATTTTTTCTATTTACAAAAGTCTGACCGACAGGTTGTTCTCGCCCTGCTGGTACTGATATTCATCGCTCTGGCGGTATCGGTATTCGTCGACGAAACCTATCGCGAAGCACCTGCCGCCAAGCTGAACGATTCGCAGGAAACGGCCTCGTCAGACAATAACGTCGCTGACAACCTCGCAGAAGATGAAGATGCCAAGGCTCCCGCACACCTTTTTCCCTTCGACCCCAACACGGCTGACTCGCTCGAATTCGCAAAGCTCGGGCTGAAACCATGGCAGATCAGAAGCATCAAGCGATACAGAGCCAAAGGAGGAGTGTACAGCCGACCGCAGGATTTTGCAAAGATGTATGGTCTCACCGTGGGACAATACCGCGCCCTTGAGCCTTACATTCGCATCGCACCCGAATTCCTACCGGCTTCCACACTCTTCGAGCACGAACGCTACGACGGTTCGCATCGCGACTATGCACGCCAACAGAAAGACTACTCCGCCCATTCGAACTCCTTGACAGCAGCAACCGAAGGAACAACACCGCCGCGCGACACCCTGCTCTACCCTCGCAAGCTGCGCATGGGCGAACAGATTCCGCTGACAACAACCGATACCACCATGTTGAAGCGCGTTCCCGGCATCGGAAGCGGATTCGCACGAGCCATTGTGGCCTACGGCAAGCGGCTGGGAGGCTATCACAGCGTGTTGCAACTGCTTGAGATCAGGAACTTCCCCGAGTCGGCTCTCGACTATTTCACGTCGCCCACCGCTCCCCAACTGCACAAGATGAATCTCAACAAGCTGTCGGTCGAACAGCTTAGGGCCCATCCTTATCTTGATTTCCACATGGCCAAAGCCATTGCCGACTACAGAAGGCTACACGGACCTCTGCACAGCCTTCACGACCTGCACCTACTGAAGGACTTCTCGACCGAAGCCATCGAACGCCTGCAACCCTACGTGGAGTTCTGACCACCCCTTCTTTCCTCTTCTCCAAATCTTTTTTCATTGCACAAAAAACAAGATGTGTGCACAAAACAAGGTATTTTGTGCAGTTTTCAATCCATTTGTTTTGCTGAACAATGAAAAAAGTGTACCTTTGCACCGAATTTTTCAGGAGACAATCATATATAAATTTATATAACATCATTTTATGGCTTTAAAAATCGTTGTGCTGGCCAAGCAAGTGCCAGACACCAGAAACGTGGGTAAAGACGCAATGACGGCAGAAGGAACCGTCAACCGTGCCGCTTTGCCTGCCATTTTCAATCCCGAAGACTTGAACGCTCTGGAACAAGCTCTTCGTCTGAAGGAGCAGCATCCGGGCTCTACAGTAGGAATCCTCACGATGGGCCCTCCCCGTGCCGGTGAGATTATCCGTCAGGGACTCTATCGCGGTGCCGACACAGGCTGGCTCCTCACCGACCGTCTGTTTGCTGGTGCCGATACACTGGCTACATCCTATGCTCTGGCAACGGCTATCAAGAAGATTGGCGATGTTGACATCGTCATCGGCGGTCGTCAGGCCATCGACGGCGACACCGCTCAGGTAGGTCCGCAGGTGGCTCAGAAGCTGGGACTGAACCAGGTGACTTATGCCGAGGAGATTCTGAAGGTAGAAGATGGCAAAGCACTGATCCGCCGCGTCATCGACGGTGGTGTGGAGACCGTTGAGGCTCCGCTGCCCGTGGTGATTACCGTCAACGGAAGCGCTGCTCCCTGCCGTCCGCAGAACGCCAAGCTCGTGATGAAGTACAAGCGCGCCACCTGCCCGATGGAACGTCCGGCTGAAGGCACACCCTACGACAAGCTCTACGAAGAGCGTCCCTATCTGACACTCAACCAGTGGTCGGTGGCCGATGTTGACGGTGATGCCAACCAGTGCGGTCTGGCCGGTTCGCCCACGAAGGTGAAGGCCGTGAAGAACATTGTGTTCCAGGCCAAGGAGTCGAAGACGCTCACCGGCAGCGATGCCGACGTGGAGGGTATGATTAAGGAATTACTCGAAGAAAAGATTATTGGCTAATAAAAGATAAATATGAACAACGTATTTGTATATTGCGAGATTGAAGGTACACAGGTTCAGGAGGTTTCCCAGGAACTGTTGACCAAGGGCCGCAAGTTGGCCAATCAATTGAATGTGGAACTCCATGCCGTGGTCATCGGTACGGACATCAAGGGCAAGGTGGAGGAGCAGATTCTGCCCTACGGCGTTGACAAACTGTTTGTTTTCGACGGCGAAGGACTGTTCCCCTACACATCGGCTCCCCACACTGACATTATCGTCAACCTCTTCAAGGAGGAGCAGCCGCAGATCTGTCTGATGGGTGCCACGGTGATTGGCCGTGACCTCGGTCCCCGCGTAAGTTCTTCGCTCACCAGCGGACTGACTGCCGACTGCACCGAACTGGAGATTGGTTCCTACGAGGACAAGAAGAACAACAAGGTGTTTGACAACCTGCTCTATCAGATTCGTCCCGCCTTCGGTGGTAACATCGTGGCAACGATCGTGAATCCCGAGCACCGTCCCCAGATGGCAACCGTCCGCTCCGGCGTGATGCAGAAGGCCATCTACGACGGCGAATGCAAGAAGGAAGTGGTTTATCCCGAGGTTGCCAAATATGTAGACATGGCTGTTGCCGGCGTGGTGAAGGTGCTCACCCACGAGGTACAGGCTGCCAAGCACAACCTGAAGGGTGCTCCCATCGTTGTGGCCGGTGGTTACGGCATGGGCTCGAAGGAGAACTTCGACATGCTGTTCCAGTTGGCTAAGGTGCTTCATGGTGAGGTAGGCGGAAGCCGCGCCGCCGTGGATGCTGGCTGGCTCGACCACGACCGTCAGATTGGTCAGACCGGTGTCACCGTTCATCCGAAGGTTTATATCGCCTGTGGTATCTCTGGTCAGATTCAGCA
>DEJE01000004.1:0-31019 GCA_002353205.1 Prevotella sp. UBA2756
CACAAAGTCAAAAGTCACAAAGTCTCCCTTTTCGGTAAATTGGTATGTCACTACGCCCTAATGACAACCTCACTACGGCCTAATGAACATGTCATGTGGCGCTAATGAACGTGTCATTTGGCACTAATGAACGTGTCATTTGGCGCTAATGAACGTGTCATTTGGCACCAATGAAAGGAGTGTCGTTAGAATGTTAGAATGTTAGATTGTTAGGTATTGATATGTGTCTTTACCCCTTAACCCTTGAATTCCAGTCAGTTACAGATTTTTGAACATAACCCGTTGTCGTGGAACACCCGCCACAACGCGCGTTTTCTTTCGACAATAGCGATATGCCAAACTCCCCCACGACAAGTTAATCTGAAGAAACTGAAGAAACTTGAGTGAACAATCAAGATTATCATGCGCAAAGATTTGGCCGTTCGGGATATTTTTTGTACCTTTGCACGATGTTTTATACGATTATTTCAGATAATAAACAATTTTGACATATAAATGGATAAGAACACGATCACAGGATTCCTGCTGATAGCCGCCGTACTGATAGGCTTCAGCTGGTGGCAGCAGCCCTCGAAAGAGGAGATTGAAGCCATGCGCAAGCAGGACTCCATCAACCAGGTGGCTCAGAAGAAGGCTGAGGAACAGCAGAAGATGGCCGACCTCAGCGAGCAGACGAAGAAGCAGGAAGCCATCGAGGCCGCCCAGCACGACACCACCGCCCTCTTCCACTCTGCCCTCATGGGTCAGGAGCAGCAGGTGGTGCTGAAGAACACGAAGGTGGAAGTAACGCTCAGCACCAAGGGCGGCACGCCCGTGAAGGCCGTGGTGAAAGACTTCAAGAACCGCGAAGGCGAGCCCGACGTGACCCTCTTCGACGAGAAAAGCCACCAGCTGGCGTTCATGATGGGCGGCAAGACGATGAACATCATTACCTCCGACCTCTACTTCACGCCGTCGAACGTCACCGACACCACCGTCACGATGACCGCCGTGGCCGAGGCAGGCAAGACGCTCCAGCTCGACTACAAGCTCGGCAGCAGCTACCTCATGGACATGAGCCTGCAGGTGAAGGGCATGGACGGGCTGTTCGCTCCCGGGATGAACCAGATGGACGTGGAGTGGACGGAGCAATGCCGACAGCAGGAGCGCGGCTTCTCGTTCGAGAACCAGCGGTCGGCACTCACCTACCATTTCACTGACGGGGGCACCGACTACCTGACCGAGACGAAAGAATACCGCGACGAGGCCGTGGAGGAACCCACCGACTGGGTAGCCTTCAAGAACCAGTACTTCTCGGCCGTGATGATTGCCAAGGACAACTTCGCGCCCAACGCCCTGATGACCTCACTGCCGCAGCAGAAAGAGACACAGGTGCTGAAACACTACGGCGCAAAGCTCAAGACGGCCTTCGACCCCAAGGGCCAGGCTCCCTCGCAGTTCGAGTTCTACTATGGTCCCAACGACTTCCGCCTTCTGCAAGACATCGAGGACGAGAGCACCTTCGGCAAAGACCTTCAGATGGAAAGGCTCGTCTACCTGGGATGGCCGCTCATCCGGATCATCAACCGATGGTTCACCCTCTACGTCTTCGACTGGCTCACCAAGCTGGGATTCAACATGGGCATCGTGCTCATTCTGATCACCCTGCTGCTCAAGGTCATCACCTTCCCGCTGGTGAAGAAGAGCTACATGAGCTCGGCCAAGATGCGCGTGCTCAAGCCCAAGCTCGACGAGGCGACGAAGCAGTACGACAAGCCCGAGGACCAGATGCAGAAACAGCAGGCCATGATGGCCGAATACTCGAAGTACGGCGTGTCGCCCCTGAGCGGCTGCCTGCCCGCGCTCATTCAGATGCCCATCTGGATTGCCATGTTCAACTACGTGCCTAACGCCATACAGCTGCGCGGCGAGAGCTTCCTGTGGATGAACGACCTGAGCACCTACGACCCCATCATCGAGTGGGGCAAGGACATTTGGCTCATCGGCGACCACCTCTCGCTCACGTGCGTGCTCTTCTGCGTGTCGAACGTGCTCTACTCGATGATGACCATGCGCCAGCAGAAAGACCAGATGGTGGGCCAGCAGGCCGAGCAGATGAAGATGATGCAGTGGATGATGTACCTCATGCCCGTGATGTTCTTCTTCATCTTCAACGAGTACTCCTCGGGGCTCAATTTCTACTACTTCATCTCGCTCTTCTTCTCGGCTGCCATCATGTGGGTGCTGCGAAAGACCACCAACGACGAGAAGCTCCTGGCAATCCTTGAAGCCAAGTACAAGGAGAACAAGAACAACCCGAAGAAACGCGGAGGCATGGCCGCGCGGCTCGAAGCCATGCAGAAGCAGGTGGAGGAGATGCAGAAGCAGAGAATGAACCAGCAGAACAGATAATCACGCAAGCACACACAAATGAGAAAAATCGGCTTCGACAACGACAAGTATCTCAAGATACAGTCGGAACACATCAAAGAGCGCATCGCCCAGTTCGACGGAAAACTATACATGGAGCTTGGAGGAAAGCTCTTCGACGACCACCACGCCTCGCGCGTGCTTCCCGGATTCAAGCCCGACTCGAAGCTCCGCATGCTCGGACAGCTGCGCGAGAGCATTGAGATCGTCATCGTGGTCAGCGCCGACGACATCGAGAAGAACAAGGTGCGCGCCGACCTCGGCATCACCTACGACGAAGACGTGCTCCGCCTGCGCGACGAGTTCATGAGCCGCGACTTCATGGTGGGCTCGGTCGTCATCACACACTACAACGGACAGCACGCCGCCGACCAGTTCCGCCACAGGCTGGAGCGCATGGGCATCAGGTCGTACATACACTACCCCATCGACGGATACCCGCACAACGTGGAGCTCATCGCCAGCGACGAAGGGTTCGGGAAGAACGACTTCGTGGAGACAAGCCGCGAGCTCGTCATCGTCACTGCACCAGGACCGGGAAGCGGAAAGATGGCCACCTGCCTGAGCCAGCTCTACAACGAGAACAAACGCGGTGTCAGGGCCGGCTATGCCAAGTTCGAGACGTTCCCCGTGTGGAGCCTGCCGCTGAAGCACCCCGTCAACATCGCCTACGAAGCCGCCACGGCCGACCTCAACGATGTGAACATGATCGACCCCTTCCATCTGGAAGCCTACGGCAAGACGGCTATCAACTACAACCGCGACATCGAGATCTTCCCCGTGCTCAACGCTCTCTTCGAAGGCATCTACGGAGAAAACCCCTACAAGTCGCCCACCGACATGGGAGTCAACATGATTGGCTTCTGCATCAGCGACGACGAGGTGTGCTGCAATGCCTCCAAGGACGAGATCATACGACGATACTACACGGCAACGAACAAACTGGCCGACGGTGCCGACAACGAGAACGAGATCAAGAAAATAAGACTCCTCTTCAACCAAGCAAAGATTACCACCGCTTTCCGCCGCACAACGACGGCCGCCTACGAGAAGAAGATAGAGAGCGGGCACACCGCCGCTGCCATCGAGCTCGACGACGGTACGATCATCACTTCGAAGTCGAGCCCACTGCTCGGATGCAGCGCTGCATTGCTGCTCAACGTCACCAAGCATCTGGCAGGCATCGACCACAACGTCAAGCTCATACCGCAAAGCATGATAGAGCCCATACAGAAGACGAAGATTGAATACCTGGGAGGAAAGAACCCACGTCTGCACACCGACGAGGTGCTCGTGGCGCTATCCGTCTTGTCACAACACGACGAGAACTGCCGACGGGCATTAGAACAACTGCCCAGGCTCCGCGATTGCCAAGTGCACAGCACCGTGATGCTCAGCGAGGTGGACCGCAAAATCTTCAAGAAGCTGGGATGCGAACTGACATGCGACCCCGTGAAGAAGAAATAACGCTACGCGCAGACACCTGTCGACGGCTCCAGAATTCCGTGAAAGAAAAAAATCAAGCCTATCGATACAGAATATGAAAAGAGTATTAACCTTTATCGTTGCCGTCCTTGTCACACAGGCCGGCTCAACCATTCAAGCTCAACATGACATGGGACGACCCATAGGAAAAAGCAACATCCATCTGAACAGCGACCTCATGACTCCCGAGGCACTATGGGCCATGGGCCGCATCAGCAGCTATGCAGCATCGCCCGATGGCAAGATGATTGTCTACCAGGTGGGCTACTATAGCGTGAAGGAGAACAAGAGTCACCACGTGCTCTACACCATGAATGCCGACGGAACAGGACAGAAGCTGCTCACACAGAGTGCGAAGAACGAAACCGACCCCGCATGGATGACCAACGGCCGCATCGCCTTCCTCTCGCAAGGTGAGATATGGACGATGAGCGCCGACGGTTCCGACCGCCGCCAGCTGTCGCATACCGACGGGGCTGTGGAAGGCTTCAAGTTCTCGCCCGACGAAACGAAAGTGATCATCCTCAAGAGCATTCCCTACCACGGAAGCATCGCCGAGAACCCATCCGACCTGCCCAAGGCCACCGGAAGGCTCGTCAACGACCTGATGTACCGCCACTGGGACCACTATGTGGAGAGCATTCAGCACCCCTTCGTGGCCGATGTGACGGCTGAAGGCATCAAGGGCGGCACCGACATCCTTCAAGGCGAACCCTATGAGTGCCCCATGGAGCCCTTCGGAGGAATAGAACAGCTCGACTGGAGCGTGGACTCAAAGCTCATCGCCTATACGTGCAGGAAAAAGACAGGACTCGAGTACTCCGTTTCTACCGACTCTGACATCTTCCTTTATAATATAGGTACGCGCGAAACGACAAATCTTTGCAAGCCCGCCGACTACAAGGCTCCTGCCTACGATCCCACCAAGTCGCTCAAAGCACAGGCCGTCAACGCTCCCGGAAACCTGACCAACAATCCCGGCTACGACCAGAACCCGCAATTCTCGCCCGACGGCAAGTATGTGGCGTGGCTCTCCATGGCCCGCGACGGCTATGAGAGCGACCGCCAGCGGCTGTGTGTGTACAATCTGGCCACGGGAGAAAAGAAATATGTCACCGAAAGCTTCGACTCCAACGTCGACGACTTCACATGGAGCGACAATAAGGACGCCATGATCTATTTCATCGGCGTGTGGCACGCTACCGAAAACCTCTATGCCATCAACTGGAAGGGAGAGCTCAAACAACTCACCAACGACTGGGCCGACTTCGGAAGCCTCCAGATGATGAACAACGGCAAGCAGATCATCGCCGAGCGCCATAGCTACATGGCCAGCGCTGACCTCTATGCCATCACGCCCAACTTCAAGAAACCCGAAAAGACGATCGTCAAGCAGATAACAGAAGAAAACAAACACATCTTCGACCAGCTGGCAAAAGGTAAGGTGCAACAACGGTGGGTGAAGACGACCGACGGCAAGGAGATGCTCTACTGGGTCATCCTTCCTCCTCACTTCGACGAGACGAAAAAGTACCCCACCCTGCTCTTCTGCGAAGGCGGTCCGCAAAGCCCCGTGAGCCAGTTCTGGAGCTATCGATGGAACTTCATGATCATGGCCGCCCACGGTTATGTGGTCGTGGCACCCAATCGCCACGGATTGCCAGGATTCGGTTCTGAATGGTGCGAAGAGATATCAGGCGACTGGACAGGCCAGTGCATGGACGACTACCTGACGGCCATCGACGATGCTGCCGAGAAGCTCCCGTTCGTAGACAAAGACAGGCTGGGAGCCGTGGGGGCATCGTTCGGAGGATTCTCCGTCTACTATCTGGCCGGACATCACGACAAGCGCTTTAAGTGTTTCATCGCCCACGACGGAGCCTTCAACCTCGAAGCTATGTACACCGAGACCGAAGAGAACTGGTTCTCCAACTGGGAATACGACGATGCCTACTGGAACAAAGACCGCACGGCAAACGCCGACAAGACCTACAGGAACTCTCCCCACCTCTTCGTAGACAAATGGGACACACCGATCCTCTGCATTCATGGCGAGAAAGACTACCGCATCAACGCCACACAAGGCATGAGCGCCTTCAATGCCGCACGCATGAAAGGCATCGAGGCCCAGCTCCTCATCTTCCCCGATGAGAACCACTGGGTACTGAAGCCCCAAAACGGTATTCTCTGGCAGCGCACCTACTTCAACTGGCTCGACCGCTGGCTGAAATAGAGACATCCCGTTGTAACATTATAATGAAATGACTTCAACACCGGAATAACGTCATAACGGAATAACGTCATAACGGAATAACGTCATAACGGAATAACGTCATAACGGAATAACGTCATAACGGAAAAGACATTGATAACGAAAAGAAAAATCGAAACAACAAAATAACTTCGAAACAACAATGACACAAGAAATTCAGAAAACATTGCGCGATTCAGCCGCCATGCGATGGACGGCTCTCTTGCTCTTGGCTCTGGCCATGTTCTGTTCTTACATCTTCATGGACATTCTCTCGCCCATCAAGGACCTTATGCTTTCTGAACGCGGATGGGACTCAACCGCCTTCGGAACGATGCAAGGCTCGGAAGTGTTCCTCAACGTGTTCGTCTTCTTCCTCATCTTCGCCGGCATCATCCTCGACAAGATGGGCGTGCGCTTCACGGCCGTCCTTTCGGGAGCCGTTATGCTCGTGGGTGCGGTCATCAAGTGGTACGCCGTGAGCGAGAGCTTCATGGGAAGCGGACTTGAGACATGGTTCACCAACAATCTGAACTATATTCCCATCTTCGATGAACTGGGCGTGAGTCCTTTCTATGAGGGAATGCCAGCATCGGCCAAGTTTGCCGCCTGCGGCTTCATGATCTTCGGATGTGGCTGCGAAATGGCTGGCATCACCGTCAGTCGTGGTATCGTGAAGTGGTTCAAGGGTCGTGAAATGGCTCTGGCCATGGGTTCAGAGATGGCTTTGGCACGTCTCGGAGTGGCCACCTGCATGATCTTCTCACCCTTCTTTGCCAAGCTCGGAGGCCATATCAGCGTCACTCGTTCGGTAGCCTTCGGTGTCGTGTTGATGTGCATAGCCCTCATCATGTTCATCGTCTATTTCTTCATGGACAAGAAGCTCGATGCACAGACAGGTGAAGCTGAGGAAAAAGACGATCCGTTCAAGGTGTCAGACATCGGTAAGATTCTCACCGATAGCGGCTTCTGGCTCGTCGCCTTGTTGTGTGTGCTCTACTATTCGGCCATCTTCCCCTTCCAGAAGTATGCCGTGAACATGCTCCAGTGCAACCTGACGCTCACCGCCCCCGATGCCGATTCGTTCTGGGCAAGCCCCACTGTCACCATCGTTCAGTATGTCATCATGCTCGTGGTGGCAGCAGCAGGCTTCGCCAGCAACTTCCAGAAGAAGTCGAGCTCGCGCTATTCACTGCTCGCCATCTCCGTGCTGGCACTCATCACCTATTGCTACATGGGCTACATGCGCCAGTCGGCCGAGTCAATCTTCGCCGTCTTCCCCTTGCTGGCCGTTCTCATCACTCCCATTTTGGGCAGCTATGTCGACCATAAGGGCAAGGCCGCTTCGATGCTCGTGCTCGGATCGCTCCTTCTCATCGCATGCCACCTGACGTTCGCATTCGTCTTGCCAGCCTTCAGCGGTAATACCGTGGGCGGCATCATCGTTGCCTACGTCACGATCCTGGTGCTCGGAGCTTCCTTCTCGCTCGTTCCTGCCTCGCTGTGGCCGAGTGTGCCCAAGCTTGTTGAGCCAAAAATCATCGGTTCGGCCTACGCTCTCATATTCTGGATTCAGAACATCGGACTCTGGCTCTTCCCCCTGCTCATCGGTAAGGTGCTCGACAAGACCAACCCCGACATCGTGAACGGTTTGGCCAACAACGCCATCACCCCCGAACAGGCTGCCGTCAGCTACGACTACACGTGGCCCCTCGTCATGCTCGCAGGTCTTGGCGTGGCTGCCCTCCTTCTCGGTCTTCTGCTGAAGGTGGTCGACAAGAAGAAAGGCCTCGGTCTTGAAGAGCCGAACATCAAATAAACGATCACATCTTCCATCAAGAAGCACGCCTTGAAAACGCTGTTTCGTTCGTGCTTGCGCTCTTGGAAATAAGAAACAAAGAATTGCCGGTTGCGATGACGACTGAATTGAAGGCTTACACATCCTCCCTTCCCCCTTCAATAATAGTTCTCATTCCTACTGGCAATTCTTTTTCCGTTCAACAAATCAGATATTGAGACATGAAACCACGTTGGATAACGCTCATACTGGTATCTACCGTCATGATGATGGGGTACGTGTTCTGGGACATTGCGTCGCCCATCTCCACCACATTGAAAGCACCTATAGAAGAAGGCGGAATGGCCTGGACTTCGGTGGAGTACGGATTCTACGCAGGCAGCTATAGCATCTTCAACATCTTCATGCTCATGCTGTTCTTCGGAGGCGTTATTCTCGACTACATGGGAATCAGGTTCACGGGCATCCTCGCCACCTCGATGATGCTTCTCGGAGCGGCGGTGAACTACTACGCGCTAATGGCCATCTCACCCGAATCTCAAGTGCACATCGGCTTCACTCTCTTCGGGCTCATTCCCGGTCAGATGAAGCTTCAGGTGCTGATAGCCGCGATAGGTTTCGGACTGTTCGGAGTGGGTTGCGACATTACGGGCATCACCGTTTCGAAGATTGTCACGAAGTGGTTTACCGGACATGAACTGGCATCGGCTATGGGATTACAAGTTGCCATGGCCCGGTTGGGAACGGCCTCCGCTATCAGTTTTTCGCCACTCATTGCCAACTCGTTCGGAATCTCTGCCTCTGTCCTTGCAGGAGTGGTATTGCTGCTCATCGGTTTCATGCTGTTCCTGGTCTATGTGTTCATGGACAAGAAGCGCGATGAAGCCGTTTTGTCCAAACACGACACGGCCCTCGACCTCGAATATCGTGGAACGGATTCAAACGACGGCGACCGACAAGCTCCCGTCGTACAAAAGACTGATACAAAAGAACCGAACGACGATTTCTCGTTCCGCGACTTCCTTTTCATCCTGCGCAACCCCGGCTTTTGGCTCATTGCCTTCCTTTGCGTGTTCTTCTACAGTAGTATGAGGCCTTTCATGAAGTTTGCCACCGACATTCTCATCAACAAATACGGCGTGGCCGAAACCACCGCGGGCTGGATTGTCTCTATACTTCCCTACGGCACCATCGTGCTTACTCCCCTGTTCGGTTCCATCTACGACAAGATCGGGCGCGGCGCAACGCTGATGCTCATTGGAAGTTCCATCGTCACGGCGTGCCACCTGTTCATGTCACTCCCCATAGCTTCCGCTCCATGGATGGCAGCCATCATCATGCTGCTCCACGGCGTTGCTTTCTCCATCGTGCCGAGCGCCCTTTGGCCCAGTGTGCCGAAGATAGTGCCGTTGAAGCAGCTGGGAACGGCCTATTCCATCATCTACTACGTACAGAACATCGGGCTCATGGTCGTCCCTATCTATATCGGAATGCTTATCGATGACAGCAATGCGTCCTCCAACGGCTGCTCACTGCCCATGCTGTCGTTCACTCTCCTGGGAGTTGCGGCCGTCATTATCTGCCTTGCCTTGATTGCTCTCGACAGGAAGAAGGACTTCGGTCTTGAGCGACCCAACATCAAGAAGTCGTCCAAATGAGCCCGACCGAACCATTCTTCAGCTACTCCGAATGGCTCAAGCACCGTTTCAGCGGCAAGTTGCAAAAGCTGCCTATCGATGCTGGCTTCACCTGTCCCAACCGCGACGGAACAAAGGCAACGGGCGGATGTGTCTTTTGCAACAACAAGGCCTTCAACACATCGTATTGCGACTCTTCCCACTCGATATCAAGACAGATCGAGAACGGCAAAAAGTTCTACGCCGACAAGTATCCCGACATGAAATACCTGGCATATTTCCAGGCTTATTCGAACACCTACGCTCCCGTTGAAGTCCTCAGACAACGTTTTGAGGAAGCACTTGCCGCCGAAGATGTCGTCGGCATCATCATTGCCACACGTCCCGACTGCGTCAACGAAGAGATACTCGACTACATTGGCACGCTTAGCACCCGGTCGTTTGTCATGATGGAATATGGAATAGAGTCAACCTTCGATTCAACCCTGCGGCGAATCAACCGTGGTCACGACTTCGCATGCACCGTCAACGCTATGAACGAGACGGCCCGACGCAGAATCATCACCTGCGGGCACACCATTCTCGGCCTCCCGGGCGAAGACGAACACATGATGTTGGAACAAGCGAGAGCCTTGTCGCAACTTCCGATAGACGTATTGAAAATCCATCAGCTTCAGATCATCAGGGGGACGACGCTGGCCAACGAATTTTCAAGTGGCCTTGTCGCCTATCCCTTTGCCGACGTGGAAGCCTACATCAGCCTACTCGTCTCGTTCATAAGAAGGCTTCGCCCCACGATAGCTCTCGAACGTTTTGTTTCACAATGCCCCAATGGCCTACTCATAGCTCCCAAATGGGGAGTGAAGAACCAGCTTTTCAACCAACGTTTGAAGGAAAACATGCAACGGAACGGATACCGTCAGGGTGATCTGTATGATTCACAAATGAAAGGATGAGCCACAACGAAAGCTCACGAAGGGTTATTACTTTCTAATCAGCGAATAGTCTTCCAGTTTCAAAAGCTCTTCGATTGTAAATGAAGGATGCGTCACCATGTAAGTGTCAATCATATTCACGTATTCCGTCTTGAAGAACTTCTTGCCAATGGCGAAATTCGTTATCCACATCACCTTTCCCATATGCAAGTCGCGCTCCTCCTGGCTCCTCGACTCAAAGCCTTTCATGGGATAAAGACTGACGAGATAGAAACAAAGACAATCGGGAACGATGTTGTCGCGGTTCATAGAGGCTCGTTGAAGCTCACTATAATATTTTTTGTAGATCTCATAATCCTTGCCCAGGTACTTGTCGAGCGAGATGCCGACGGTGCCGTCGCCAATCACAATGCTTTGGTCGAGGGCCGTTATTTGTGCATAGACGATGGGCAAAGGAATATCGGGGATGTGCTGCTGAAGCTTGGTGAAGGCGGCATCGAGCAGCAAGTTGATGTCGTCCATGTTGGCATATTGAGCCTCGGCATCGCTGATGATGGTCTGAAGCGTGGGGTTCTGGAAGAAAGCCAGGAAGCGGTTGTTGATCTCGTGGTCGTCGATAGCCCCCAACTTGAGCACATTCTCTATCAGCGTGCGCGTCTCCATCGGATAGTCGGTCTCCATTTGCTGAAGAGCGGAGAAATCGCCTGTAGTCAGATACAGGCTTTCTATGCGGTCATAGCGTTGCACATACACCTGCTTTGTCTCTTCCGTCTCTGAAAGCGACTTCAGTCTCCACTCGCACGAGGTCATGCTTGACATCAGTAGAAACAAGAAACAAATATGCTTGCAAAAGGTTCTTATATGCAAAAGAATTTAAAATACGGGTGCAAATTTACTAAAAAATATTTTATCAAGCAAATTTTAAGCTAAAAATAATTAAACCAACGCCTATTTTCCACTTCTTTCACTAACTTTGTACTTATAATGTGCTAAAACAACAAACAGATGAAGAAACTCATTGCCTTGATATTGATGTCGTCGTGCGCCGTCAATATTTCTGCCCAGCGCAACCTTACTGTCACCGTGAGCAATCCTACGTCGGCCATGCGCGCCGATGCACCCGTAGTTGTCGACCTGAAAGAAGCGGGAACAACGGTGAAATCGGCCTTGGTGAAACTCAACGGCGTAGAGATACCATGCCAGCTCGACGATCTCGATGGCGATAACGTCAACGATGAGCTCTGCTTCCTGGCCAACGTGAAAGGACATGAGAAGCAGACATTCACCATTTCTCTCTCCCAACAAGGCAAACCACGGGAATATCCCGCCAGGACGTTTGCCGAACTGATGCTCCGCAATCCCAAAGTGACGATTAAGAACAAGCACGACATCTTCTTGCACGAGCTAACCGTTGAGCGAGGCGTGAACCCCTACTCCATCGTTCACCATCATGGCGTGGCTTTCGAGAGCGAACTTATCGCCATGCGAATCTATTTCGACCACAGGCAGACGGTAGACCTCTACGGAAAGAAGCACAAAGCCCTTGAAATCAAGGACACGCAGTTCTATCCCGACGAGCAACAGCTGACGCAAGGCTACGGCGACGACGTGCTCTGGTGCGGAACGAGCTTTGGACTGGGAGCACTTCGCGGATGGAACGGTCAGGACCAGACCATGCTCGAAGACGTGGAATACCGCACACAGCGCGTCATCAGCAAAGGTCCCGTCAGAACCATCGTCGAACTGGTGGACGACCAGTGGATTCCCAAGGAGGGAATGGCGCCCGTCGACATGCAAACGCGCTATACCGTCTATGGGGGCCACCGCGATTGCTCCGTCGACATTGCCTTCGACCGCCCCGTACCAGAATATCTCTTCGCCACCGGACTGGTGAACGTCGAGGGTTCAAGCGAGTTCACCGACAAGAAGGGGCTCCGAGGTTGCTGGGGAAGCGCCTATGCCGTGTCGGGGAAAGACACGCTCACCCACCCCAAAGAGACGGTTGGCCTTGGCATCCGCATCCCCAGGCGCCACATCGTCAGCGAAGAGAAAGCCAATCCGGTCAACTATGGTTACGTGGTCAACACGAAGACCGACAAGATTCACTACGACATCGTATACTGCAGCGACAAGGAAGACTTCGGATTCCACTCTGCCAACGACTGGTACGCCTATCTGAAGAAGTGGAAAAAAGAACTTGAAGAACCGATAGTCGTTCAAATAGCATGGCAATAGAGGCTCCATTCCTTCATCCGACCATTCCCTTCTGGTGTGAAAGGAATGGTCGTTTTTCTTCTCACAACTCATTGACATGGATAAGAGATAGGTAGTGCCTTGCGAAAGCTGTCTTTTTGATGTGTAAAACAGCTCATTTTGCGAAATGAAATGGCTCGTTTTGCAGGGTAAAAGAAATCGTTTTCTGACAGTTTTCGAACAAGAATGCCTTGCATGTCGTTTTTTTTGTGTATTTTTGCAAATAAATTGAGCAGGTTATGCGTTATATTCACATGGAAAGGAAGTCAATACTATACATGAAAACCCTCTGGGTCCTCATGCTCATGGTCTCTCCTTGTGCGGCAGAAGCACAAGGTGAAACACCGAGCATCAGACCTACTGCTGTTTATACAACCATCGACGGCGAACAAGAAGAGAGTACGCAATTCTCAGGATCAGCACCCCTAAAAGGCTCGTTCACGGCTAATCCCGAGAACGAGGGCGGCTGGTCGGCTACATACGAATGGCGGTTCAGGCTGGAAGGCGAAGAAGAGGACTACCTGACGCGCTACGAGCAAGACACCGAGTACACATTCACTCAGGCCGGAAGCCATTCCATCAGGCTCTACGCCACGTTCGTGCAGGGAAACGACACAGTGTCCTACACCGATGAGTATTGGGCAGGGCAGGAACCGCTCCGTGTGACCATCAGCGAGAGCAGTCTGAAGATGCCTAACGCCTTCTCGCCCAACGGCGACGACCGCAACGACATCTACAAGGCAAAGAAAGGCTGGCAAAGTTTGGTGGAGTTCAAGGCTACCATCTACAATCGCTGGGGGCAGAAGCTCTTCGAGTGGACCGACCCGAACGAAGGCTGGGACGGAACTTACCATGGGCACCCCGTCAAGGAGGGTGTCTATTTCGTTGTCGTCAACGCGAAAGGTGCCGACGGAGTGGATTATCACATCCGACGCGACGTGAATCTTCTCCGCGGATATACCGAAACGGAAAACATGACAGGCAATTAGGAGGATCGGGTCGATGAACAAGGAAGACGAAAAAGTAAGGGTATTAGGGGCACGCGTGCACAATCTGAAGAACGTGGACGTGGAGTTTCCCCGCAATACGCTCACGGTAATCACCGGACTCAGCGGCAGCGGCAAGTCGTCGCTGGCATTCGACACTATCTTCGCCGAGGGACAGCGCCGCTACATTGAGACGTTCTCGGCCTACGCGCGCAATTTTCTGGGCAATCTGGAACGTCCCGACGTTGACAAGATAACGGGATTGAGCCCTGTCATCAGCATTGAGCAGAAGACAACGAACAAGAACCCACGCTCCACCGTCGGAACCACCACCGAGATATACGATTTCCTGCGCTTGCTCTATTCCCGCGCAGGCACCGCCTATAGCTACATGACGGGCGAAAAGATGGTGAAATACACCGAAGAGAAGGTTCTCGAGATGATCAACACCGACTACATAGGTCATCGCATCTTCATCCTGGCACCACTTGTGCGCAACCGCAAAGGCCACTACCGCGAACTCTTTGAGAGCATGCGCCGTAAGGGCTACCTGCACGTACGTGTCGACGGCGAGGTGCAAGAGATTGTGAGAGGCATGAAAGTGGATCGCTACAAGAACCACAACATCGAGGTGGTGGTCGACAAGCTCCTCGTACAAGAAAAAGACGACCGTCGGCTGAAGAAGAGCGTGGCCACGGCGATGAAACAAGGAGACGGGCTGCTCGTCATCATGGACAAAGAGACGGGAGAGGCGAAGTATTACTCGCGAAGACTGATGTGCCCCACGACAGGAATATCCTATAGCGACCCGGCACCCAACAAGTTCTCGTTCAATTCGCCCGAAGGAGCCTGCCCGCATTGCAAGGGCCTAGGCTACATCAACGAGATTGACCTCGACAAGGTGATTCCCAACCGCAAGGAGAGCATTCACAACGGTGCCATCGTTCCATTAGGGAAATACAAGAACCAGATGATTTTCTGGCAGATCAGTGCCATCCTCGAGAAGTATGAGTGCACGCTGAAGACTCCCGTGAGCGAGATTCCCGAAGAAGCTCTGCAGGAAGTTCTCTATGGTTCGCTGGGAACCATCCGCATCGATAAAGACTTGGTTCACACTTCGAGCGACTATTTCGTTGAATTTAACGGCATCATCAAATATCTGAAGAGCGTGATGGAAAACGACGAGAGCGCCAACGGCCAGAAATGGGCCGACCAATTCCTCGCCGTTGCTAAGTGTCCTGAATGCAAGGGGCAGCGTCTCAACCGCGAATCGTTGTCGTACAGGATATGGGACAAGAACATTTCCGAACTGGCGGAAATGGATTTGTCGGAGCTTAAAGTGTGGCTCTCCCACGTCAGAGAGCATCTGTCGGATCAAGAATGGCACATCGCCAGCGAAATCATCAAGGAAATCAACAACCGTCTCAATTTTATGCTCGAGGTTGGCCTCGACTATCTTGCCCTGAACCGCCAGTCGGCAACGCTTTCCGGTGGTGAGAGCCAACGAATCAGGCTGGCCACACAGATCGGTTCGCAACTGGTCAACGTGCTCTACATCCTCGACGAGCCGAGCATCGGGCTTCACCAGCGCGACAACGAGCGCCTAATCACTTCGCTTCAGGAGCTTCGCGACATAGGAAACACGGTGGTTGTCGTTGAACACGACAAAGACATGATGCTCAATGCCGACTATATTGTTGACATCGGACCTCTGGCTGGGCGCAAGGGAGGCGAGGTGGTCTTCCAGGGAACACCCAAGGAGATGCTGAAGACCAATACGCTCACGGCTCAATATCTCAACGGAAAGAAGAAAATCCTGCTCCCCCAGCCTCCTGAAGGGGCAGAAGGCTCGGGCGCAGTCTATCGCCGTCGTGGCAATGGGAAGAGCATCTGGATTCGAGGGGCACGCGGAAACAACCTGAAAAACATCGACGTGGAGTTCCCGTTGGGAAAGCTCATCGTGGTAACCGGCGTGAGCGGATCGGGCAAATCCACTCTCGTCAACGAAACACTTCAACCCATCCTGTCGCAACACTTCTACCGTTCGCTCAAGAAACCGATGCCATACGACAGCGTAGAGGGTATTGACAATGTAGACAAGGTTGTAAACGTAGATCAAAGTCCTATCGGTCGAACACCAAGAAGCAACCCTGCAACATACACAGGGGTCTTTTCCGACATCAGGAACCTATACGTCAACCTGCCCGAAGCAAAGATCAGGGGCTACAAACCCGGACGCTTCTCGTTCAACGTGAAAGGCGGACGATGTGAAGTGTGCGGAGGCAACGGCTACAAATCGATCGAGATGAACTTCCTGCCCGATGTCTATGTACCTTGCGAGGCTTGTCACGGAAAGAGATACAACCGCGAAACGCTCGAAGTGCGCTATAAGGGGAAGTCGATAGCCGATGTACTCGACATGACCATCAACCAAGCCGTGGAGTTCTTTGAGAATGTTCCCGACATCCTGCGCAAGATCAAGACCATACAAGACGTCGGACTGGGCTACATCAAGCTGGGACAACCTTCAACAACACTCTCGGGCGGCGAAAGCCAACGAGTGAAGCTGGCCACAGAGCTGTCGAAGAAAGACACCGGCAAGACGCTCTACATCCTGGATGAGCCCACAACGGGACTACACTTCGAGGATATCCGCATTCTGATGGACGTATTGCAGAAGCTTGTAGACCGCGGGAACACCATCGTCATCATCGAACACAACCTCGATGTCATCAAGCTGGCCGACTATATCATCGACATTGGGCCAGAAGGTGGGCGCAACGGCGGACTCGTGCTCGCTCATGGCACACCCGAAGAGGTGGCCGAAAGACATGAAGGCTATACGCCACGATTCCTGAAACAAGAGTTGGAAGAGTCGAAGAATTTGGTAGTTACGGAATAAATGTGTACTTTTGCATAATGAATTGCTTGAAATATCTCATCTGTATCGTCTTTTCACTCGCTTGGATGAACGCCGATGCGCAGGAAGAAGATGTCGATTCCATTGAAATCAGCCTGCTCACGTGCTCTCCCCATGAAGAGATCTACAGTCTATACGGCCATACGGCATTGCGCATTCATAGCTTGAAGGCCAGAGGCGAAGATGTTGCGGTGAACTGGGGCATGTTCTCTTTCGGACAGGGAAGCCTCGGTATGCTTGAATTTTGCCTGCGATTCATGTTCGGACTCACCGACTACACCATTGCTATCGATTCGTTCGACGCTTTCTGCCACCAGTACCGCTACTATGGAAGCAGTGTCACCGAGCAGGTGCTGAATCTGACTGCCGATGAAAAGCGAAGGATCTTGGCCGGGATAGCCAACAACTATCAACCCGAGAATCGCGTTTACAGATACAATTATTTCTACGACAACTGCACCACACGAGCTGTCGACATGATAGTGAACAATCTGAATGCCGCCAATGGAAACACAGGAAGACGGCTGAAGAGTACCGTCGAGGACGACCGTTTCCCCTCGTTCAGGGACATGATCCACTCGTGCAACAACCATCATCCATGGGCTGCGTTCGGCAACGACATTCTTCTCGGAGTGGGTTCTGACCGGCCTGCCGACAAGCGTGAATGGTTGTTCCTGCCAGCTCATGCCATGACCGATTTCGGGAGCACCATGATTGTAGACGGGCAGCACGAGGAGCCACTCGTCAAGCAGACAAACGTCGTCGTAGAACCGGGCATTCAGGTGGTGGAGAAAGAGTTTCCGCTACGTCCGAGCGACGTGTTCCTTGTCTTGCTAACCCTGACAGTAGCGATAACCGTCATTGAGAAATACTCCAGGAAAGCTCTTTGGTGGTACGACGCCCTGCTCATGGCCATCAGCGGCTTGGCGGGAACAATCCTTTTCCTCATGCTTTTCTCCGAACAACCCACCGTCAGGGTGAATCTTCAGTTGCTTCTCTTGAACCCGCTGCCTCTTTTCTTTATCAGAAGAATGATAGTTAGGACGAAAAAGAAACTGAACGATCGCCAATACGCACTATGGCTGTTGCTCATCTGCTTGTTCCTCATCGGAAGCTTTTGGCAACATTACGCTGAAGGGATGATGATCTTGGCATCATCTTTGCTGATAAGAAACGTGTGGTGCTACTATCGTCAGCAAAAATACGAGATTGTTTCATCACTTAAATAACCCCGCTCTTGAACAAACGACAGTTTACCATAGCCCTGCTTGCCCTCTTGTCATCCACGATTAACGCGCAAGTGTCACAACAGAAGCCTCGTCTTGTTGTCAATATAACCATCGACCAGCTGAGTAGCGACTATATTGCCCAGTTTGCACCATACTTCGGACTTAGCGGTTTCAAGGAAATCCTCGACAACGGCGTTGTTTTCCAGAATGTAAGCTATCCCTTCACACCCGTTGACAGGGCATCTGCCATTGCAACCATCATGACCGGGACCACACCGTTCTATCACGGTGTCATCGGAACGGGATGGTTGCACAAGAAGACGCTGCGCCCTGTGAGTTGTGTTGACGACAATGCCTATCCTGGTATATATACCACTGAGTCGTCATCGCCAAAAAACCTGCTAACGTCGACCATTACGGATGAACTGAAGGTAGCCACCAAGGGCCAAGCCATCGTGTATGGCATAGCACAACAGCAAGATGCTGCCATCTTGTCAGCTGGCCACGCTGCCGATGGTGCCATCTGGAAAGACACATACAATGGCGGCTGGTGCACATCAACCTACTACATGACCCAGGCTCCGGCATGGTTGTCGATGTTCAACTCATCGAATTCGCGAGCCAAGAAGACAGATTTTGAACGACTGACCGAACTGACAAACCTTGCCGTCACATGCATCGAACAGACAGGAATGGGCCACGACGACGTGACCGACATGCTCAACATAACGCTCAACGCTTCTCTTCCTGCAACTGCTCGCCCGAAGAAGAAAAACAAGAAGCAGGAAGACAGCCAACAAAACGAAATCGCTCAGGTCTACATGAACCTTGACCGGCAACTGGGCGACCTCGTGTCAACTATTCAAAGCAAGGTGGGACGTGAAAACGTCGTGTTCTTCATCACAGGAACCGGGTGTACCTTCGCTTCAACCGACGACTATGCCAACTATCGCATACCCACAGGGACATTCTATATCAACCGAACGGCCAACTTGCTGAACCTATATTTAGGCGCACTTTATGGCTCCGACCTATACGTAAAAGGTTGTAGCAGCAATCAGATTTATCTCGATGTTGAGCTATTAGAGAAAAAGAGGCTGAAAATCAATGAAATACTGGCACAGTCGAAATCATTCCTACTGCAATGCGAAGGCGTATGTAACACACATACGAGCGAAAGCCTTCTCGAATCGACCGATTCAAGGACCACATTGATACGAAACGGCTACAATCCAGAAGTGGGCGGACAGATAGTCGTTGAAGTGGCACCGGGATGGAAGTTAGTGAACGAAGAAAGCAAAGAGTCGCACCAAGTGGATTTCCGTACTGTCAAGTTCCCGATTATCATTTATGGCTTTGGTCTCAAGCATCAAATCAACAAGACAGCAGTAACCGTCGACCATATCGCTCCCACTATAGCCGACATGATTCACATCCGGGCACCCAATGCTTGTGCCTTGAATCCGCTATGGTGAGTTCATAGCGAACTAATTACATTATTTTTCTCACAAATTGTTTATAATTTTTAAAAGTTGCAGGTATTAAGATAATTATTCGTACCTTTGCACGATTCAATTTCAAAAAAGCATTTTATCAAATAAAATATGGGTTTTAACAATTTCTTAAAGTCACTTTTTGGTGATAAGTCTTCGCGCGACATGAAGCTCATACAGCCACTTGTCGACAAAGTGAAGAAAGCATATCCTGAAATACAAGCGCTTGACAACGACCAGCTTCGTGCCAAGACAAAAGAGATACAGCATTATGTTCAGAACTCGGCTTCAGATCAGAAGAAGAAGATTGACGAATTGAAGGCGAAGATTGAAGACACGCCCATCGACGAGCGTGAGGCAATCTTCAACCAAATCGACAAGCTGGAGAAAGATGTCCTCGACATTTACGAGAAGGCTCTGGACGAAGTGATGCCGATAGCTTTCAGCATCGTAAAAGAAACGGCACGACGTTTTGCTGAGAACGAGGAGACAATCGTCACGGCCAATGATTTCGACCGCGAACTGGCTGGCGACCCGAAGAAGGACTTCATCACCATCGACGGCGACAAGGCCATTTACCATAACCACTGGACAGCAGGAGGAAACGACCTGAAATGGGAAATGATCCACTACGACGTGCAACTCTTTGGCGGCGAAGTTCTTCATCAGGGAAAGATTGCCGAAATGGCGACGGGTGAAGGAAAGACGTTGGTAGCTACGCTTCCTGTCTTCCTAAATGCCTTAACAGGCAACGGTGTCCATGTGGTGACCGTAAACGACTATCTTGCCAAACGTGACTCCGAGTGGATGGGACCGCTCTATATGTTCAACGGTCTTTCGGTCGACTGTATTGACAAGCACCGTCCCAACTCTCCCGAACGTAGGAAGGCCTACCAAGCCGATATCACCTTCGGAACCAACAATGAGTTCGGTTTCGACTATCTTCGCGACAACATGGCCATATCGCCTGCCGATCTCGTGCAACGCAAGCACAACTATGCTATAGTGGATGAGGTGGACTCAGTGTTAATCGATGATGCACGTACTCCGCTCATTATCTCTGGCCCTGTTCCCGATGGAGACGATCAGATGTTTGAGGAGTACCAGCCTCTGGTCGAGAAGTTGGTTGGCGTACAGCGCCAGCTTGCAACGCAGTATCTTTCCGAAGCAAAGCAGAAAATAGCCGAAGGAAACAAACTGATGGAGCAAGGAAAGAAGAAGGAAGCTCAGGAAATGCTCGATGCTGGATTCCTTTCGCTCTATCGTTCACACAAGTCGCTGCCAAAGAACAAGCCTCTCATCAAGTTCCTGTCGGAAGAAGGTATCAAGGCTGGAATGCTGAAGACAGAGGAGATATACATGGAGAACAACAACAGACGCATGCCAGAGGCTGTTGAACCGCTCTACTTCGTGGTCGACGAAAAACTGAATTCGTGCGATCTCACCGACAAAGGAACAGCATGGTTGGCCAAGCAAGTAGGCAATGATCAACTGTTTGTCCTTCCCGACATCACATCGCAACTTTCTGCGCTTGAGAACGAGCAGCTGACCGACGAAGAACGCATTCAAAAGAAAGACGAGCTGCTCTCTCACTACGGCGTGCAGAGCGAACGTGTTCACACTCTCCAGCAACTACTCAAGGCCTATACCATGTTCAACAAGGACGACGAATACGTGGTAATCGACGGTGAGGTGAAAATCGTCGACGAGCAGACGGGTCGTATCATGGAAGGACGCCAATGGAGCGATGGTCTCCACCAAGCTGTGGAAGCCAAGGAGCACGTTAAAATCAAGGATGCCACACAGACATTTGCTACCATTACGCTTCAGAACTATTTCCGCATGTACCACAAACTGGCAGGTATGACAGGTACCGCTTCTACAGAAGCAGGCGAGTTTTGGGACATCTACAAGCTCGATGTTGTCGAGATACCCACCAATCGACCCGTCATACGTAACGATCAGGACGACCGTGTGTACAAGACAGCCCGCGAGAAGTATAACGCTGTGATTGAAGAGATTGAAGCCATGCGCAACTCAGGCCGTCCGACGCTCGTCGGTACCACATCGGTCGAGATTTCAGAATTGCTCAGCCGTATGCTCAACCTCCGTCATATTCCCCATCAGGTGCTAAACGCCAAGCTTCACCAGAAAGAAGCAGAGATCGTTGCACTGGCAGGACAAAGCACCAACGGCCTTGGTGCCGTCACCATTGCCACCAATATGGCCGGTCGTGGTACGGATATCAAGCTGTCTGACGAGGTGAAGAACGCTGGCGGACTGGCTATAATCGGTACAGAACGTCACGAAAGTCGACGCGTCGACCGACAGCTCCGCGGACGTGCCGGTCGTCAGGGTGACCCAGGCTCTTCGGTATTCTATGTATCGCTTGAAGACAAACTCATGCGTCTGTTCGCTTCCGAGCGCATTGCCAGCGTTATGGATCGCTTGGGCTTCGAAGAAGGCGAACGCATCGAGAGCCCTATGATCAGCAAGAGCATCGAGCGTGCCCAGAAAAAAGTCGAGGAGAATCATTTCGGAATACGTAAGCGTCTGCTCGAATACGATGATGTGATGAACAAGCAGCGCACCGTTGTCTACGAGAAGCGCCGACATGCTCTCATGGGAGAACGTATCGGCATGGACATTGCCAATGTGCTTTGGGACCGTGTCTGCAACATCATCGAAAAGAACGACTACGATGGCTGCAAGGAAGCGTTCATCAAAATCTTCGCCATGGAATGTCCGTTCACCAGCGAACAGTTCATTGAAGTTCCGAAGGCTCAGCTTGAAGACAACACCTTCGACCAGGTAATGGATGCCTTCAACCGCAAGACGGAGCGCATACGCACTGTTGCCAACCCTGTTATAGGACAAGTGTACGAAAACCAAGGTGCCATGTACGAACGTATCATGGTTCCTATCACCGATGGCAAACGAGTCTTCAATATTGGTTGCAATCTCAAGGAAGCCTACGAGACAGAGAGCAAGACGGTGGTCAAAGAATTCGAGAAAGCCATCATGCTCCACATCATCGACGACTGCTGGAAAGAAAACCTCCGTGCACTCGACGATCTGAAGCACAGTGTGCAAAACGCCAGCTATGAGCAGAAAGATCCTCTGGTGATATTCAAATTGGAGAGTGCTAAGTTGTTCGACGACATGGTCGACGAGATGAACAATCGTATCACCAGCATCCTTATGCGCGGACAAATACCCGAGATGCAGCAGGATGAGGTTCGTGAGGCTGCTCCGGAACGTCACAGCCAGCGCTACCAAGAGTCGAAGGCTGATGCAGATCAGCCCACTCAGGAACGTCTTGTAGATGAGAACCAAAAAGCTGCAGCACAACAAGACACGCGCGCACAGGCATCCGAAGTGAACCGCATTCCTATCCGTAAGGACAAGCTCCCTGGACCCAACGACCCCTGTCCCTGCGGCAGTGGAAAGAAGTTCAAGAAGTGCCATGGAAGAGGACTCGTTTAACGACATGCTTCACAGTCACTTTCAACCTATTTTAGAACACTCGACTACAGACACATGAAGATAGAAGTCACAAACCTAAAGAAATGCTTCGGCGAGAAGACCGCAGTTGACATTGAGGCTTTTACCATTCAAGAAGGAGACATGTTAGGTCTTGTCGGCAACAACGGTGCCGGCAAGACTACCTTCTTCCGACTTGTCCTTGACCTGTTGAAAGCAGACGACGGTGAGATAATCATCGACGGTACAATCAATCCCGCCAAGAGTGAAGAGTGGAAAAGTACGACGGGAGCATATATCGACGAAGGATTCCTCATCGACTTCCTCACCCCGGAGGAATACTTCCAGTTCATCGGCAAAGTAAACAACATGGACGAGGGTAGTATCCGTGAGCGACTGCAAGAGTTTGAACACTTCATGGGAGGTGAGATTCTCGGGCAAAAAAAACTCATTCGCAACCTTTCTGCAGGCAACAAGCACAAAGTGGGCATCATCTCAGCCCTGCTGAGCAAGCCTTCGCTGGTGATTCTTGATGAGCCATTCAATTTCCTCGACCCGACTAGCCAGAACATCCTCAAGCACATGCTCAAAGACTACAATCATGCCACAGGCGCAACGATTTTGATAAGCAGTCACAACTTGGCTCACACCATCGATATATCATCGCGCATTACCCTGCTTGAACACGGAAAGATTATCCGCGACTTCGAGAATGTGGAAGGAAGTGCAAAAGACGAGCTCGAAGAATATTTCGAAACTGCCGAATGAACAACAAAACCTACAAATAAGCGTCATTTCACTTGACAAAAAGTCCTTTGGAATAACAGTTCGTTTTATTAATGACGGTTTTTATTTCAAACGGTTTTTCAAATAGCTACACCTGACATTGAAGACCGCTAAAAAAAAGAACATTTTTTTTGGCGGCTTCATTTTTTTTCCATATATTTGCAGTGTTGATTTGTCGATACTCGATTAAATGCTGAATATCAAACTACCGTCAGACGAAAACAGGAAGGTCAGTTTCTTTCTTGCAATGGAAGAGTATGTTGCCAAGCAAGATAACCACGACGATGCGTTCTTTGTGTGGCAAGTACCGCCGAGCGTCATCTTCGGTAGAAACCAGCTCATCGCCAACGAGGTGAACCTGCCATACTGCCACGACCACGGCATCAGCATGTTCAGGCGCAAAAGCGGTGGAGGTTGCGTCTATGCCGATTATGGCAACATGATGCTTTCCTATATTACAAAGAGCAGTCAGGTGATGTTCACCTATTATAAATATACGAACCTTGTGGTTGGCGCTCTGCGACACTTAGGTTTCGATGCAACGACCAACGGACGCAACGACATCCTAGTCGGAGGCTGCAAAGTCAGCGGAAATGCATTTTACCACCTGCAGGGCCACAGCATCGTGCACGGCACCATGCTTTACGATACCGACATGGACAACATGATGTCGTGCCTAACACCTGCCACCGAAAAGCTCACAAGCCATGGTGTGCAGAGCGTTCGCCAACGCATCACGCTCCTCAAAGAGCACACACGCCTGTCTTTGCTTGAGATACGCCAGGCACTCGTCAGTTTCCTGTGCGACACGTCGCTGTCGCTCACTGCCGACGACGTCAGCCACATAGAAGAGATGGAAAAGAATTATCTCACACACGACTTCATCTTTGGCAAGAATCCCCGCCACACTGTCACCAAGAAAAAGTACATCGATGGTGTCGGACTCGTGGAAGCCCGTATAGAGCTCAGAAATGACATCATCCGCGATATCGACTTCAAGGGCGACTTCTTCGTCATCGGAGACATTGCACACCTTTGTCGGCAACTGAAAGGTGTGCCCCTACAGGCCGAAGCCCTCGACAGAAAGCTTCCAGACAGTCTCTGCCATACGATTATGAACATCAAGAAGGCCGACATGATCAGCCTCCTCACCCATGAATCATCTATAGATAACTAAATAATCAAAAAACTGGAAAAAATGGAAAACAAGAAAACTTGCCTCTACGACAAGCATGTCGCGTTGGGAGCCCTCATCTCTCCCTTCGCCGGCTACGACATGCCCATTCAGTATTCGGGAATCGTCGACGAGCACAATGCCGTCAGGAATGCTTGCGGCGTGTTCGACGTCAGCCACATGGGCGAAGTCACCGTGAAGGGGGCTGATGCCGAGCAATACGTCAACCACATCTTCACCAACGACGTCGCCAATGCTCCCATCGGGCAGGTGTTCTATGGCATGATGTGCTATGAAAACGGCGGCACCGTCGACGACCTACTCGTCTACAAAATGGCCGACAACGATTTCTTCCTTGTCATCAACGCTGCCAACATCGACAAAGACTGGGCATGGATGCAGCAGCAGGCAACAGGCTTCAACATCGACCTGCGCAACGCTTCCGATTATTACGGCCAGATAGCCGTACAGGGTCCCGAAGCCGAAAGCGTTGTAGAAGAGGTGCTTGCCCTACCTTGTAAGGAGCTTGTGTTCTACACCACAAAGACAATCGAAGCCAATGGCGAGACGGTCGTTATCAGTCGCACGGGCTACACCGGTGAAGACGGTTTCGAAATTTACGGCTCACACGACTTCATCCGCACCCAGTGGGACAAGCTCATGGTCTGCGGCCGATGCAAGCCCTGTGGTCTCGGTTGTCGCGACACCCTACGCTTCGAGGTTGGTCTTCCTCTCTATGGCGATGAGCTCAGCGCCGAAATAACGCCAGTCATGGCAGGGCTCAGCATGTTCTGCAAGTTCGACAAGACCGAGTTCATCGGCAAGGAAGCTCTCGCCCGTCAGAAAGCCGAAGGCGTCAGCCAGCGCGTCATCGGCATAGAGCTTGCCGACAAAGCAATCCCCCGCCATGGCTACCCCGTACTCAGCCATGGCCAGAAAGTGGGTGAAGTCACTACCGGCTATCACACCATCTCCACGGATAAGAGCGTCTGCATGGCACTTGTCGACACTGCCTATGCCAAGTTAGGCACTGCCCTCGAGATACAGATACGCAAGAAGACTTTCCCCGGCATCGTGGTGAAAAAACGCTTCTACGACAAGCACTACAAAAAATAGCGCTTCAAGTGACATCATTTTACGTCAAGACAAGAATCATTAACAATAAAAATAACAAATAACAATGGCAAAAGTATTGGAAGGACTCTATTATTCTGAGAGTCACGAGTATGTAAGAGTTGAAGGTGACTTCGGATTCATTGGTATCACCGACTATGCACAAAATGCGCTGGGCAACGTCGTGTACGTAGATATGCCAGATGTCGACGACGAGGTAGAGGCTGGCGAGGAATTCGGAGCCGTAGAAAGCGTCAAGGCTGCCAGCGACCTCATCTCGCCCGTCAGCGGCACCGTCGTCGAAGTGAACGAAGCCCTCGATGACGAGCCTGAGCTTGTCAACAAGGATGCCTACGCCAACTGGATCATCAAGGTGGAACTTACCGACAAGAGCGAGCTCGACAACCTTATGGACGCCCAGAACTACGAAGCGTTCTGCAACAAGTAACCTTCTCCCAGACCATGAACTACAAGTTTTTTCCACACACCGACGACGACATCCGACAGATGCTCCACATCGCAGGCGTCAGTTCCCTCGACGAGCTCTATGCCGACATCCCCGAAGGCATACGCTTCAAGGGCGACTACGACCTCAACAGCGCCATGAGCGAGCAGGAAGTCAGGCAGTACATGGATTGCCTTGGCATGCTCAACGACCAGCTCACCTGTTTCGCTGGGGCTGGCATCTACGACCACTACACGCCAGCCGTCGTCCCCAGCATCGTAGCGCGCTCAGAGTTTCTCACCAGCTACACGCCCTACCAGGCCGAAATCTCACAGGGAACGCTCCACTACATCTTCGAATACCAGAGCATGATGGCCGAACTCACAGGTATGGATGTCTCCAACGCTTCGATGTACGATGGTGCAACCGCCACTGCCGAGGCTGTTCTCATGGCCGTTGCAGCTGCCAAGAAAGCCAACCGAGTGCTCGTCAGCCAGACCGTCGACCCCAAGGTGCGTCGTGTCGTTGACACCTACGCACGTTTCCAGGGTATTGACGTCGTCAGCATCAACGCCACCGACGGCGTCACCGACAAAGACCACATGCAACAACTCATCGCCGAGGGCGGCGTTGCCGGCGTCGTCGTGCAAGCCCCCAACTACTACGGCATCGTGGAAGACTACAGTGGCTTTGCCGACACCATCCATGCCGCCAAGGGGCTTTTCATCATTAACAGTATTGCAGCCGACCTCGCCATCCTGAAAACTCCCCATGAGTGGGGAGCCGACATCGCCGTAGGCGACGGCCAGAGTCTCGGCATTCCCATGTCGTTTGGCGGACCAGCCATCGGCTACATGTGCTGCACCGACAAGCTCATCCGCAAGATGCCAGGTCGCATTGTCGGCATGACCACCGACAACCGCGCACAGCGTACCTTCGTGCTCACCCTGCAGGCACGCGAGCAGCACATACGGCGGCAGAAGGCCACGTCGAACATCTGTTCCAACCAGAGCCTCATGGCACTCTTCGTTACCATCTACATGGCACTCATGGGCAAAGAAGGACTCCGGCAGGCTGCCGAGACATCCTATGCCGGGGCCCACTACCTCTGCCGGGAGCTCATCAACACTGGACTCTTCGCACTCACCTACCAACAGCCATTCTTCAACGAGTTCTGCCTTACCTACAAAGGCAACGTCGACGAGCTTATCGACAAGTGTACGGCCTACGGATTCCTCTGTGGCGTGCGCGTCGACAACGACAAGATTCTCATTGCCGTCACGGAGAAGCGCACGAAGGAGGAAATCGACGAATTGGTAAACATTATCAAAGAGGACTAACGACATGAACAATAAGTTATACGGAAATCTCATCTTCGAGCTCTCCAAAAAGGGGCGCTGTGGATATTCGCTCCCGGAAAACAATTTCGAAGAATTCTCTTCCGACCAGTTGCCCGAGAACCTGCGACGACAGGAACCCGCTTCCCTGCCCGAATGCGACGAGCTCACCGTGGTGCGCCACTACACCAACCATAGTGCCAACAACTTCGGCGTCAACAACGGCTTTTATCCGCTGGGAAGCTGTACCATGAAGTACAACCCAGCCATCAATGAGGAGATTGCAGCCATGAAGGAGTTCGCCGGCCTACATCCCATGCAGCCGGCAGAGACCTGTCAGGGTGCGCTGGAGGTCTACTACAACCTGCAGCAGATGCTCGCAGAGCTCACCGGGCTCAGCGAATTCACGCTCAATCCCTGCGCAGGAGCTCACGGAGAGCTCACAGGCCTCATGGTCATTCGCTCATATCACGAGAGTCGTCACGACCATGCACGCACAAAGATCATCATTCCCGACTCTGCCCACGGCACCAACCCCGCCTCGGCAGCCGTCTGCGGTCTCGAGGTCGTTGAAGTAAAGAGTCGTCCCGACGGACTCGTCGATGTAGACAACCTACGCGAAGTCGTTGCAGCCAACAGCGGCCAGATAGCTGGCATGATGATGACCAACCCCAACACCCTCGGACTTTTCGAGCACGACATTCCTGCCATTCAGCAAATTGTGCACGAATGCGGCGGACTGATGTACTACGATGGTGCCAACCTTAACCCCATGCTTGGCGTATGCCGGCCGGGCGACATGGGCTTCGACGTGATGCACATCAATCTCCACAAGACTTTCTCCACACCACACGGAGGAGGAGGACCAGGTTCAGGACCCGTGGGCGTCAGAGCAGGGCTTGAGCAATTCCTTCCAACGCCGCGCATCGTTCCTGCCGACGACGATAGCTCCCTGTTGGTGAAGACCGGATGCCAAGATGGTTCGTTGGGAAGTGTCGGATGCTTCTTCGGCAACTATGCCGTCATCCTCCGCGCCTACGCATACCTGCTCTCGCTCGGTCGTGAGAACGTGAAAATGGTTGGACCGCTGGCCACTCTCAACGCCAATTACATCAAGGAAAGTCTTAAAGACGTCTACGAGCTTCCCATCAGTGGTCTGTGCAAGCATGAGTTCGTCTTCGACGGGCTGAAGGACAAGTCGACACACGTCACCACCATGGACGTGGCCAAACGCCTGCTCGACTACGGCTACCACGCACCTACCATCTATTTCCCACTGCTCTTCCACGAAAGTCTGATGATCGAACCTACCGAGAACGAATCGAAGGAGACGCTCGACGGTTTCATCAGTGTCATGCGGACCATCGCCGACGAAGCAAGGACCAACCCTGAGCTCGTCAAGACGGCTCCTCACCAGACGCCCATCGGCCGAGTAGACGATGTTCTTGCCGCCAAGCATCCCATCGTTACATACCGACAGATGGTTAATTCTTAGTTGACAACTTCTTTGCAATACCTCCGCTAAGTGCCTGAGCACCTACGGAGCGCAAGCAAAGCTCAAGCGGACAGTTGATGAGGTGACGAGGTGTTAGAAGTATGACACACACCTCTCACCTATCAACTCTCAACTATGAACTGTCATACCCCCTAAATTCAAAAAGAATGGCAACATCCACCGACCTGATCATCATTGGCGCTGGCCCTGGAGGCTATCGCGCCGCCGAATATGCCGCACAGCAGGGACTGCGCGTCGTCATTTTCGAATCCCACCTCGTGGGCGGCACCTGTCTGAACGAGGGCTGCATACCTACTAAAGCACTGGCACGCAACGCCGAACTGCTGCTCGACCTGCGCAATGCTCCCGCCTTTGGACTCGCCGACCTTTCCTTCCATACCGACTTCAATGCCATTATGGCGCGTAAGGACGAAGTGGTTACAACGCTCCGCAACGGAGTAACCACCATCCTCTCCCACCCTGCCATCACAGTGGTGAACGAGAGCGCAGCCTTCGTTGACACACACACCGTAGAGGCTCAAACTTCGGGACAGCAATTCACCGCTCCCAACATCATCGTGGCCACCGGCTCAGTGGCAAAGACGCTCCATCTCGAAACATCCGACCCCACAATGATTGTCAGCTCGACCGACCTGCTCCAGCTCGAGCAGCTACCCAAGTCCATCTGCATCGTCGGTGCCGGCGTCATCGGCATGGAATTCGCAAGCATCTTCAGTGCCTTCGGCGTCGAAGTCACAGTCGTTGAGTTCCTCAAAGAGTGCCTACCCATGCTCGACAGCGACATTGCCAAGCGTCTGCGCAAGGTGCTTGAGCGACGTGGCGTCAGCTTCCACATGCAGGCTGCCGTCAAGTCTGTCAATGCAGAGGGCATTGTCTTCGAGCGCAAAGGCAAGAGCGACATTGTCAAGGCCGAGAAGGTTCTCATGGCAGTAGGGCGCGCACCCAGGGTGACACCCGATTTCGCTCGTGCCGGATTCAGCTACGACGAGCGTCACGGCATCAGCGTCGACGACCACATGCGCACCACCGTACCCGGCATCTACGCCATCGGCGATGTCAACGGCCGACAGATGCTTGCCCATGCAGCCGAGATGCAGGCCGTCGATGCAGTCGACACCATTCTCGGACGCGACAGCGGCATCCGCCTCGACGTCATGCCGGCAGCCATCTTCACGCATCCAGAGGCAGCCTGCGTAGGACTCTCCGAGGACAACTGCCGCGAGCAAGCCATCGACTACGTGTGCCGCAAGGCTTTCTACCGAGCCAATGGCAAAGCTCTCGCCTTGGCAGAGCCCGAAGGCATGCTCAAGCTCATCGCTCGCGCCGACGGCACCATCATCGGATGTCACCTCTTCGGAGCCCATGCTGCCGACATTGCCCAGGAAGCCGCAGCCCTGATGTGCAAACAAGCCACCATCACAGAGCTTGCACACATGGTACACATCCACCCCACCCTCAGTGAGATATTGCTCGAGGCAGCAAGGGGTTAGAAGAAAGTTTCGCGCAGGGATGAGAAAGTCTGTCGTAACATTAAGACGATGACATTGTCGAAGAATAGAGAATTGGCATATGGGGATGAGGTGAGTTACATTATCATTAAGGCCTAGTGAGCATGTCATTAGGGTCTAGTGAGCATGTCATTAGGGCTTAATGAGATTGTCATTAGGGCGTTGTGAGATTGTCATTAGGGCGTTGTGAGAACAAAAAAATGAATGCACAATAATTCTAAAAGCCATCCACAGGTATGGACTGTCTTGTACTGAAATAGG
>DEJE01000004.1:31214-31351 GCA_002353205.1 Prevotella sp. UBA2756
GTGAAACCGTACAAATGGATGAAGCCATGTCAAAGAAAGCAGTACAAGAGTCCGTCGACCAGACGGCGCTGATAGAGGCGCAGCGCAAGCAGATCGAGAAACTGGAGAAGCAGCTGAAGTACAGCCAGGACAAGGTC
>DEJE01000043.1:0-29183 GCA_002353205.1 Prevotella sp. UBA2756
CGCGATGCCGACGGACTGTGGGAAAACTATCCCGTGTCGCGTGTGGCCACCCATGAGGCGTGGGAAGACGACCCCGTCTACGTGAACAATTTCTATAACATGCTGCGATCACAGCTCGTAGAGAAGAAGCCCAACGAAGGTCACCGCCTCGTGGCGGCCCTCGAAGAGAAGTACGATGTCGTCGTCGTCACGCAGAACGTGGACAACCTGCACGAGATAGCAGGCTCATCGAACGTCATCCACCTCCACGGCGAGCTGATGAAGGTGTGCTCAAGCCGCGATGTGGACGACCCGCGATACATACGAACCCTGCAGGCTCCCAACCTCACAGTGGCACCGGGCGAGAAAGCCGGCGACGGTTCGCTCCTCCGACCCTACATCGTCTTCTTCGGCGAGGGCGTGCCCAACATCTCGCAGGCGGCCTACGAGGCACAGCAGGCCGACATCTTCATCATCATCGGAACCTCGCTCAACGTCTACCCAGCCGCCGGACTCGTGCAGTACGTCACACCCGGACGCCCCATCTACCTCATCGACCCGAAGGCCGTCAAGGCCGGACCCAACGTCCAACACATCATGAAGGGTGCCTCGGAGGGAATGAAGGAACTGACTGCCATCTTGATGAAAGGATAGAAGGTACGAGGTGCGTGGTGCGAAGGTGCGTGGTACGAGGTGCGAAGGTACGTGGTGCGAGGTGCGAAGGTACGAGGTGCGAAGGTACGAGGTGCGAGATTAGCCTCAAGTCTTGAAACCTCTATAAGTATTCTCGCACCACCGTACCACCGAACCCCCGCCCCCCCGATCCCCAAAACTTCCCAGATAAAATAAGCAAACGATGAAACTTACCAAAAAAGAACTATACAAGGAGCTCCACGACTATGTGGTGATCCTTTTCGGACTGATGAGCTACACCATCGGATGGGTGGTGTTCCTCCTCCCCAACAACATTGCAACGGGAGGCGTACCGGGCATCTCCAGCATACTCTACTGGGCATCGGCCGTCCCCGTGCAGGCCACATTCTTCGCCGTCAACGCCGTGCTCCTCGTCCTCGCCCTGAAGATCCTCGGACTGAAATTCTGCCTGAAGACCATCTACGGCGTCGTCATGCTCACCATCATCCTCTCCCTGTTCCAGAAAATCGTGGGCGACCTGCACCTGCTCAAGGACGAACCCTTCATGGCCGCCGTACTCGGAGGATGCTTCTGCGGCATCGGCATCGGACTGGGACTGAGCTGCAACGGTTCATCCGGCGGCACCGACATCGTCGCTGCCATCATCCACAAATACAAGGACATCTCCCTCGGACGACTCATCCTCATGGTCGACCTCCTCGTCATCACCAGCTCCTACGTCGTGCTGCGCGACTGGGAGCGCGTCATCTACGGATACGTCGTGCTCTTCATATCGTCATTCGTCGTCGACCAGGTGGTCAACTCAGCGCGACAGAGCGTGCAGTTCTTCATCATCTCCGACCGCTACGAGGACATCGGGCACGCCATCAACACCGGAGCTCACCGAGGATGCACCGTCGTCAACGCCACCGGATTCTACAGCGGACGCGAGACGAAGATGCTCTTCGTGCTGGCCAAGAAGAGCCAGAGCCCGCTCATCTTCCAGATCATCCACGAGCTCGACCCCAAGGCTTTCGTCTCCCAGAGCGCCGTCATCGGCGTCTACGGCGAAGGCTTCGACGCCTTCAAGGTGAAAGCCAACAAGAACATTCCCAAACGGCACGAGGAAATCAACCGAGAGCTGTGATCAAGGAAAGTGGAGAGTGAAAACTTTCCACTTTTTTCTGCCATTTTATTTCCGTTATCATAGATATTTTGTATATTTGCACCCATATACACGATAGATTATGTCAAGAGAATCAAAAAACATCATAGGTTTCACCGTCTCGCTTATCAGTGAGTTTGCCAGCCGTTACGGAATCCGTCACAGGCAGGCATACGCTTATCTGAAGAGATACAAGGGGTTGGAGCATCTTCAGCATCACTATGGCGTCTTGCATACACAGACATTCTCTGACGCCATCGACGCCCTGACCCAAGTATGTGCAAATAACGGCGGAGGACTGAAATGATCAGATTGTTTCACGGTTCAAACATAAAGATTGACGTGCCCGATCTGGCTCACTCGAAGCCTTTCAAGGACTTCGGAAGAGGTTTCTATCTCTCTGCCGACAAACAGCAGGCATGGGACATTGCTTTTCAGAAAGTCAGCCAAACGCAGACGGGAAAAGCAGAAGTAAGCGAATTCTTGTTTGATGAAACACTTATGCAGTCAGACGAGTTGAAAGTGCTTTGCTATCCTGACTATTGTGAAGAATGGGCACAATTCGTGTTGACCAATCGTGATAAGAATGCAAAACATCCTATTCACGATTACGACATCGTTTTCGGCCCCATCGCTGATGATGGCGTTACCTATCAGCTGCGCCGCTATGAAGGAGGAGTGATATCTTTGTCCAGACTGGTTGAAGAACTGAAGTACGCCAAGGGCATTACCTTTCAGTATTTCTTTGGAACAGAAAAAGCACTATCACAACTAAAGAAAGTATGACAACAAGACTGAAACCCGAACAGATTCAGCTGCTGAAAGATGAACTGACAATAGAACTGGCAGGTTTCCTCGTCGACGATTTCCAACTGTCGCCGCAGGAAGCCATCGATATACTCTACACCTCAGAGACTTTTGAACGGCTGCAGGACAGCGCATCGGGCCTGTACTACCAAAGTGCGGGCTATGTGTACTCGTTCCTGCAGAATGAGATCAAGAACGGTGTGGTAGCTTAATGGAAGAATAACGATTTCAAGTACGAAAAAACAGGACAAAAAGGTGAAAAAAGTGCTCTGAGAGCAGCCGTTTTTCAAAATAAAAATCCCACGGCCGCAAATACGCGATTCTCGCGAAAGTTGTAACGCACTGAAAACAAGCACCTTGTCTTTTCTTTACATTTTAAAGGCTTTCAAAATGGCTCATTCTGAACTCCAGAATGGGCCATTTTGCTTTGCAGAATGAGCCGTTTTGAAGAGCAAAATGCGTCATTTTGGAGTGTAAGATGGCTCATTTTGAAAACCGGAACGAAAAATAATCGCCTTTTTGTTCAATTCTTTTACCATTTCAAGAACATTCGTCTCTCTAAAACGATCAAAAATCTCTGCAAAAAAATCCGGTTAAAATTGTTGACAAAGTGAAGAACAGAGCCCCCTCCGTCTCCCCCGATGGGGAGAGTATAGCCCCTGCTTTTAGAAAACCTCCCCTCGGGGAGGTTTGGAGGGGGCCTCTCCCCCTCTTCTTCGGGGAGGTTTGGAGGGGGCCTCGCTCCCTCTTCTTCGGGGAGGTCAGGAGGGGGTCACGTTCTGTCGATTATGGTGTTGAAAGAACCATAATAAGAAAAAAAGTGTAATTGTGTTTTGTAATAACCAAAAAATTTGTATCTTTGCCCCAAAAGTTTTTCTTTCCTTTTCAGAAAAACAGATTGCGATGGACATCTATCAGTTAAAATAAGAAAAAGACATGAAGAAATTTTTTGTACTACAATTGGTCCTCATGCTGGCAACGCGCGCACTGGCAGGCCCCACGTTCACCACGAAGGAGGTGCCCGTCAACCGTGGCGGTGAGGAGGACGGCACAGTGACATTGTTATTCTACGACGACATGCCGACAGTGCCCTACATCGACGTGTCCGACTTCCAGAAACTCATGCTTCCCGGCACCTCCATCGAAGTCACCATGACCGGCGAAGGTGAGTATCTGCTCAAAGGCCCGTATGCCGAGGCTACCGTCAACACCACGACCGAGGTGTTCACCTCCGACGACTACATGGGCTTCACCAATCTCATGGGCCTGCTCCAGGAGGGCATGGACAATGTCTACTACGACGGCGCACCCTTCGTGCGCTACAACCGTCAGGAGCTCACACCGGCATCTGCCACGGTGACCTTCGAGTTCCAGAAGTACGGCATCGACCTGCGCAGCGACGACAACTCCGTCTACTTCCCTCTGGCCACCCTCTCCGACATCTACAGCGACCTCTACTACCACGTTGCCGGCTATAACGGCGAGAATGTGGACGTCATCACCGATAACTCTAACGCAAACATCGCCAAGTTCAATCCCGAGGGCGTCAAGCGGGTGCTTGCGGCAGAGAGCCGCAGCGCCGACATGGCAGCCTTCAGCTACGGCGAACTGTGCTTCGTGGTGGACCATTTCTACGGCATGCCCGGACGCTCACCCCTCGAGGAAGCCATCCGCAACGACGGGCTCGACGCTGCCCTCGACAAGGCCGAGCATGGTGCCCAAATCAAGGCGCTGCTCAAGAGCACCGACATGAAGGAGTACATCTTCGGTATGGACTGTCTGCAGCTGCTGCTCGACGACGGAGGCCACACCATGACACTCGTCGACATCATGGCCGCTGAATTCTTCGAAGAAGAAGAGGAGAACGACAACGACGACTACTTCGACGACGACATTGACGACGACGACATCAACAACGACGACATCAACAACGATGATGACGACGACTACTACGACGACGATGACGATGACGACGACAGCGGCGATGACGACGATGACAACATCTTCAACTTAATGATGGATAAGTATCCTGAACTGGCCTACGCCCTGTACGAGTATTATGAGAGCCACATGACCATGTCGTCGCCGAAAGCCACGAAGATACAGAAAATCAAGAGTGCCCGTCCCACCGAAGGCACCTATTATAAGAAAGGCGACACGGCCTATCTGCTCCTCGACACGTTCGGCGAGACCAACTTCGATGCATGGGAAGACTACTACGAAGGCGGCTGCAAAGGCGATCTGCCGGCCATCGACAAAGAATATCTGGGCGACCTCTCGGTGGTCCTCGATGCTCTGAAGCAGGCCGACGAAGACCCTGAGGTGAAGAACTTCGTCGTCGACCTGAGCACAAACCTCGGCGGTTCGCTCGACGTGGTGCTGGCCATGACGGCTCTCATGGGCGGACAGACCCACTTCTACAGCGAGAACGTGCTGACCGGACAGCGACAGATCATCAGCTACGACGTCGACACCAACTTCGACGGCATCTTCGACGACAATGACAAGGTTGTCAGGCACAACCTCAACATCGGCGTGCTCACCACCGACATCGCCTTCTCCTGCGGCAACCTCTTCCCCTCGCTGATGAAAGACATGGGATTCCCCATCATCGGTGAGAAGAGCGGCGGCGGCGCCTGCGCCATCCAGCAGTTCATCACACCCGAAGGACTGCAGTATCAGCTCTCGTCGGCACGTGCACGCCTGACCAACAACCGGTGGGAGAACATCGACGGCGGCATCGAGCCCGACTTTGTCATCGACCTGTCGGACAACGATGGCATGCAAGACTATTCCGCCCTCTACGACTATGCCACCATCGGCGGCTACATCAGCAGCGCCACCCAGAGCGGCATCAGCGAACTGCCCGCCGCACCGGCTGCTGCCGACGGCCAGTGGCACACCCTCGACGGCCGTCGCCTCCAGGGCCAGCCTGCCGTGAAGGGTGTCTACATCTATCAGGGTAAGAAATTCATTATCAACTGATTCTGCGACAACAAGTGAGGGAGCGTGAAGAGCGAGGCCCCCTCCCAGCCTCCCCGAGGGGAGGAGTGTGAAGAGCAAGACCCAGAGCATGAGAATGTATGCCAGAACAGAAAAACCGCCCGCTCCCTGATGATGGGGAACGGGCGGTTGTCTTTCCTCCTTGTCGCGGCGCGACGGCAGGAGGATGCAAGAAGAAGCGGGGAGGAGGCTCAGGGAGCCTTGCTGACGAGCGCCGAGAGGGGTCGGTCGCCGTGGTTGCGCCGGCGGATCATACAGTAACGGTCGAAGAACGACCTCTGCTTCACCCCCTTGCGGTTGACAGCCCGCGTGGCCATGGCCGTGGGGTTGTGCGGCACGCGGCGGCCGAACAGCCGGCAGGCGCGCCTCACCATCTCCTTGAACGAACAGGGCTGACCCTCCTCGTCGCACAGGTCGCCGAAGATGTATGCCGTGTGGAGGGCCTCCAGCAGGTCGACAAACGTACTGTGCCACACCAGCCGCTCACCGTCGGCGGTGTTCAGCAGGTCGCTCACCTCGCTGATGAGCATCAGCAGCGATTCTTCTCTCTCGTGTTTTCTCATGGCTTGGACGTCATCCTGACCGTCCTTTCTCATTCTTTCCGTGTAATACATTGTTGTGATTATTAAAGGTTATCCTATTGATTCGTCGGCAAAGATAGCACCTTTCGGTGCACAACATGTTCACTGCAGCAGAATAATCAGTTAATAAAACCTCAACAAAAAATCCCCGAATTATTTGTATATCCCGCGCAAACATCGTACCTTTGCAGGCAAATGTATGGGGTCCCATAGTTCAATGGATAGAACAAGTCTCTCCTAAAGATTAGATCCGAGTTCGATTCTCGGTGGGACTACAACAAATCCTTCCTTCTAGAATGTTTTTTCTGCTTGAATCGCATCATTTTCAGCACTTTTTTATACAATGATGCACAAAATGCGGAGTTTTTTGTGTACATTTGCAAGCATAAACAAGCAAAAGAATGAACGGGAAATAGCATATCACTCGTTTTATTGAAACTTGACAGGCATGGGACGACAAGGGAAGGACATGGTGGGCAGCTACCAGCGCTACCTGAAGCTGGAGCGCAACTTCACGGGCAACACCGTGGAGGCCTACATGCGCGACGTGGACAAGCTGCTGCGCTTCATCCACGGCGAGGGCCTCACGGCTACGGAGGTGAAACTGGAACACCTGCAGCAATTCGCCGCCTCGCTCCACGACCTCGGCATCGGGGCGCGCTCGCAATGCCGCATACTGAGCGGCGTGCGCGCGTTCTACCGCTTCCTCGTGCTCGACGGATGGATGGAGAACGACCCGTCGGAGCTCCTCGAGAGCCCGCAGATCGGCGACCACCTGCCCGAGGTGCTGTCGGCCGAGGAGGTCGACATGTTGGAAGGAGCCATCGACCTGTCGAAATGGGAGGGTCACCGCAACCGCGCCATCATCGAGGTGCTCTTCTCCTGCGGCCTGCGCGTGTCGGAGCTGACCAACCTGACGCTCTCGAACCTCTATCTCGACGACGAGTTCCTGCGCGTGGAGGGTAAAGGGAGGAAGGAGCGGCTGGTGCCTATCTCGCAGCGCGCCATCCGCGAACTGGGCTTCTGGTTCCACGACCGCAACCAGATGGACAACGTGAAGGCCGGCGAGGAGGACTATGTGTTCCTGAACCGTCGCGGCGCCCACCTGACGCGCACGATGATACTGATCATGATTAAGCGGTTGGCAGAGGATGCTGGCATTCAGAAAACCATATCACCTCACACCTTGCGCCACTCCTTTGCCACCGCCCTTTTGGAAGGCGGGGCCGACCTGCGCGTCATCCAGGCCATGCTCGGCCACGAAAGTATCGGCACGACGGAGATCTACACCCACATCGACACTCACACGCTCAGGCAGGAGATCCTGAATCACCACCCGAGGAACATGAAGACCGCAAACCATGGACAACAAGCGACCGAATGAGATGACCGAACAGGAGGTGCTCACGCGCCTGACGGCCCTCTGCGCCGCCGGTGAGCACAGCCGCCAGGAGCTGGTGGAGAAGATGGTGCGCTGGGGTGTGGACGAGGAGCTGCAGGCCCGCGCCATCGACTACCTCTCGCGCCACCGCTATGTTGACGACGAGCGCTTCGCCCGCGCCTTCGTGTCGGACAAGCTGGAGTATAACAAATGGGGTCCGAGGAAGATCGACCAGGGTCTGTGGGCCAAGGGCATCGGCGACGATATCCGGCGGAGCGTGCTCGCCGAGGTGGCCGAAGAGCGTTTCCTCGACGTGCTGGAACCTCTGCTGCGCGCCAAGCGTCGCTCCACGAAGGCGCAGAGCCGCTACGAGCTCCACGGCAAGCTGATACGCTTCGCCATGGGCCGCGGCTTCACCATGGAGCAGATCAGGCACTGTCTGGGCGACGATGCCGACAGCTGTGACGAACCATGACAGGAAAAGGCATCATCAGCTTCTGGAGCCGCGTGATCGACATGATATCGCCGCGCGCCTGTGCCGTCTGCGGACGCCGTCTCTCCATCGACGAGCGCCAGCTGTGCTGCAAGTGCAACCTCCACATGCCACGCACCTTCTTCGCCCGCAAACCCCTCGACAACGAGATGGCACGCATGCTGTGGGGACAGATTCCCGTGGAACGTGCCGCCGCCCTCTTCTACTATGAGACGGGGTCGGAGCTCACGCACCTCATCCACCAGATGAAATATGGCGACAGTCCGCAGACAGGAGAAGACCTGGGGCGCATGGTGGCCACGGAGATGGCGCTCGACGGCTTCTTCGACGGCGTGGACATGCTCATACCCGTGCCCCTGACTTCCGAGCGGCAGCGTGAGCGCGGCTACAACCAGAGCATGGAACTGGCGCGGGGCATCGCCACGGTGACGGGACTGACCGTCGGCAAGGGCGTGCTCAGACGCACGAAGTTCAGCGGCAGCCAGACTCACATACGCGGGCGCGAGCGTAGAAATAATGTGGAGGATGCCTTCTCCTTGGCCGACGGCACATCCATCGCCCACCGCCATGTGATGATCGTCGACGACGTGATGACCACCGGGGCCACCATCATCAACTGCGCGAAGGAGCTGCTGAAGGCCGGCGACGTCACCATCAGCGTCGTCACCGTGGGATTCACGAAGAACTGAACATCCGAAAAAGAACCTTTTTAAGCCGATCAACGGCGTGTTATCCCTATTCATACCAACATAAGACTTGACATTCCTTTCGAAAGGTTGTACCTTTGCATTGTCAATCAGAACAAGGGGCTTCAGAAATGATGATGAGCGCTCGGCCCGTGGGATGTGCGACAGTGAATAACAAACCTTAGTAATCAACCATTTAAAAAAAAGAAAGGAAACAACAATGAGTATTTTCTATCGTCTCAAGCAGAACAACATCGCCGACAGCAAGATGTTCGGTAAGTGGTATGGCAAGGCCGTCCACACCCAGGTAGTGAGCACTGCCCAGCTCGCCTCGATCATGCAGGAGAACTGCACGGTGAAGTATTCGGACATCCAGGCCGTCATCGCCGAGCTGGTGACCACGATGAAGAGAGAGCTCCTCGACTCGAAGCGCGTGAAGATCAACGGTCTGGGATCGTTCAAGGTGAGCATCTCGAGCAGGGGCGCCGACAGCGCGAAGGAGTATAACGCCAAGGACTGCGTGAAGCGCTTCCGCATCCTCTTCCAGCCCGAGGTGACCACCGACGAGTACGGACGCCGCACCCACGAGCTGCTCCGCGGTGCCAAGGCGCAGGAGCTGCCCAAGAACGACGTTGACAAGGGCGACGGCACCGAGGAGACGCCCGACGCTCCCGCCGGTGGCGACGACCAGAATCCTTAAAGAACGAAGGGTGTGCCCGAGGGCATGCCCTTTTTTTATTTTTTATTCTTTTCCTGATGCTTAATTCAAATATTTTATATACATTTGCAAAGGAAATAAGAAAAACGAAGCATCATGGCAAATAACAACCGATTATGGTCGGACGAATACTGGCTGTTGCTGATGCAACTATACCTGAAGAAGCCAGAGGGTCTCAAACCCATCTACTCGCGCAGAATGGTGGAGCTGGGCATGGAACTGCACCTCGACCCCCGCTTCCTCTACGAGCAGATGTTCAAGTTGCGACAGCTGGACACCCCGCGCATGGAGAAGCTGTGGGAACGCTACGGCAAGAACCCGAAGCGGCTGGCCAAGGGTGTGAAGATGTTGCGGGCCATGAAGGGCATGGGCAACGCCGACGAGTTCTACGAGGGTGTGGAGATGCAGGAACAGTCGTGGGAGCAAGACTTCAAGCCGCTGGCCGAAGACGCCACGCTGAAGCCCGTGATGCTGCTGCTGGTCCTCGACCTCTATTTCCGTCTGACACCGAACACGATGGTCGAGGAGACTCCCGAGATTCAGGAGCTGGCGCGCACCATGCGCATCAGAGCCGCCCTGGTGGTGGAGATGATGGAGATCTACCAGGTGTGCGACCCCTACCTGAACCGCTCTGAGATCGTGCTGAGCCCCCTACTCCGCCCGTGCCAGCAGATGTGGAAGCGCTTCGGCAACGGCAGTCCGGAGGAACTGGCTGCCCTGGCCGCGCAGATGAAGGAATACTTTTTGAGTTAAGAGTTAAGAATTAAGAGTTTTAATTTAGTTAAGAGTTAAGAATTAAGAGTTAAGAGTTTTATTTAGTTAAGAGTTAAGAATTAAGAGTTAAGAGTTTTAAAGTGGAGAGTGGAAAATCCACTATCACCTATCCACTTTCCACTATCAACTAAAATAATATGTCGCAGAGACTGATACAGAGTCAGGAACAGAAGCTGGTGCAGCAACAGCGGCTCACCCAGCAGCAGATGCTGCAGGTGAAGCTGCTCGAGATGCCGCTGGCCGAACTGGAGGAGAGCGTGCGCACGGAGCTCGATGACAACCCGGCCCTCGAAGCGCTCCCCAACGAGGAGGCTCCTGACTACGAGGCTGCCGACATGGCGGCAGACCCGACAGAGGGCGACGGCCTCGACGACTACGAGCGCGAGGAGCGACAAGACGCCCTCGACGCCGCCCTGCAGCGCCTCGGCGGCGACGACGAGATGCCCGAGCCCACATCGTATGGCGGTCAGGGCACGCAGAACGCCGACTATGAGGAGATAACCTACGGCAACACAACATCGTTCTACGACACCCTGCGCCAGCAGATGGCCGAGACGGAGCTCACCGACGAGGAGCGCGAGGTGATGGAGTACCTCATCGGATCACTCGACAGCGACGGTCTGCTGCGCAAAAACCTCGGCGACCTCAGCGACGAACTGGCCGTACAGTATTATATCAACGTGTCGGAAGAGGAGATAGGGAAGGTGCTCCGCGTCCTGCAGGGCTTCGACCCCGCAGGCATCGGCGCCCGCTCGCTACAGGAATGCCTCCTGCTGCAGATCGACCGCCGCGAACCGTCGACCCTCCACACGATGATGAAGCGCGTCATCAGCGAGTGTTTCGACGACTTCATGAACAACCGGTGGAGCCGCATCGCCAAACAGCTCGACATGAGCGACGAGGCCATCGCCATCGTCAGACAGGAAATCCTCAAGCTGAACCCCAAACCGGGATCGTCGCTCGGCGAGACGGAGGGGCGCAGCATCCAGCAGATAACGCCCGACTTCATCGTCGACACGGCCGACGACGGCACGGTGACCTTCACCATCACCCGAGGCCACGTGCCCGACCTCTTCGTGTCGCCAGAGTTTGCCGACCTCGTGGACGAATACCAGCGCAACCGCGACAACATGAACCGCCAGCAGAAAGAGGCGCTCCTCTACGCCCGCGAGAAGGTGGAGCGCGCCAAGGGCTACATCGAAGCCGTGAAGCAGCGCCGCCGCACCCTGTATGCCACGATGAAGGCCATCATCGACATGCAGAAGAAATATTTCCAGGACGGCGACGAGAGCGACCTGCAGCCCATGGTGCTCAAAGACATCGCCGAGCGCACGGGCCTCGACATCAGCACCGTGTCGCGCGTGTGCAACGCCAAATATGCGCAGACACGATGGGGAACATTCCGCCTGCGCCACTTCTTCAACGAGGGTGTGCGCACGGGCGACGGCGTGGCCACCAGCATCCGACTGCTGAAGTCGACGCTCCAAGACATCGTGAAGGGTGAGGACAAGCACCGTCCGATGAACGACGACGAGCTGGCCGCCGAGATGAAGCGTCGCGGCTATCCCATCGCCCGGCGCACGGTGAGCAAATACCGCCTGCAGCTGGGCATACCGTCGGCCCGCCTGCGCAGAGAATGACACAGGATGCGCCATGACGATGAAGAAAAAAGAATGATGAGAGATGAATGAGAGAAAAATCATATTCGTGGCAAGGGTGCTCAGCGCGCTCTTCAACCCCTTCTACCTACCCGTGGTGGGGCTCATCCTGCTGTTCATGTTCAGCTACATGCAGCAGATGCCCACCATCTACAAGCTGCAGGTGGTGACCGTCGTCTACCTATGCACGGCGCTGCTCCCCACACTCCTCATACGCCTCTACCGCCACTATCAGGGGTGGACGCTGTGGGAGCTCGGCACGCGCGAGCGCCGCGCCATTCCCTACATCATCGCCATCGTGTGCTACATCCTCTGCTTCTATCTCATGGACCGCCTGCGCATCCCGCACTTCATGACAAGCATCGTGGTGGCGGCTCTCGGCATACAGGTCATCTGCGCCGTCATCAACATGGTGTGGAAGATCAGCACTCACTCGGCAGCCATCGGAGGGGTGGCCGGAGCACTGATCGTCTTCTCGCTCGGATTCCGCTTCAACCCCGTGTGGTGGCTCTGTCTGGTCATCATCGTGGGAGGTCTGGTGGGCACCAGCCGCATGATCCTGCGCCAGCACACCCTGCCACAGGTGGTGAGCGGCTTCCTCCTCGGCGCCCTCATCTCGTTTATGACGATACTAAGGTTCTGAAAGCTGACCCCCTCCCGGCCTCCCCGAGGGGAGGAGATTGTATAGTTAAGAGTTAAGAATTAAGAGTTTTAAAAGTGGAAAGTGGAGAATGGAAAGTGGAGAATCACCTGTCACCTGGCACCTATCAACTGTCACTTGTCAACTCGTCAACTCGTCAACTTGTCAACTCGTCAACTCGTCAACTTTAAAAAACATATAACATGAAACCGATTGTAAGCATTATCATGGGCAGCACCAGCGACCTGCCCGTCATGGAGAAAGCCATGAAGTTCCTCGACGATATGGAGGTGCCGTTCGAAGTGAACGCCCTCTCCGCACACCGTACACCCGACGCCGTGGAGCAGTTTGCCAAGACGGCTAAGGAGCACGGCATACGCGTCATCATCGCCGGAGCAGGCATGGCAGCAGCACTGCCGGGCGTCATCGCCGCCAGCACACCGCTGCCCGTCATCGGCGTACCTATCAAGGGGAGCGTCCTCGACGGCGTGGACGCCCTCTACAGCATCCTCCAGATGCCGCCGGGCATCCCCGTGGCCACCGTGGCCATCAACGGTGCTATGAACGCCGCCATCCTGGCTTGCCAGATGCTCGCCATCGCCGACGATACGCTGGCCGCGAAGATGGAGAGCTACAAAGCCGGTCTGGGCGCAAAGATTGAGAAGGCGAACAAAGACCTGGCCGAGGTGAAATACCGGTTCAAGACGAACTGACCGACAGCCCTACAAAAGACAGCAACCATGAAGAAAGCATCATCCTACAGACGGCGCCCGTCGTCGGTGGCCATGGTGGGCAACGTCGCCATCGGCGGCGACAACCCCGTGCGCATACAGTCGATGACCACCACGAACACCATGGACACCGAGGCCTGCGTGGAACAGGCCATCCGCATCATCGAAGCCGGCGGCGAGCTGGTACGACTGACCACTCAGGGCACGCGCGAAGCCCAGAACATGAAGAACATCAGCGACGGTCTGCGCGCCCGCGGCTACACCACACCCCTCGTGGCCGACGTCCACTTCAACGCCAAGGTGGCCGACGTGGCCGCCCTCTACTGCGAGAAGGTACGTGTGAACCCCGGCAACTATGTGGACCCGGGGCGGACGTTCAAGCACCTGGAATACACCGACGAGGAGTATGCCGAGGAACTGAAGAAGATAGAACGGCAGTTCGTGCCCTTCCTCAACATCTGCAAGGAGCACCACACCGCCATCCGCATCGGCGTGAACCACGGGTCGCTCTCCGACCGCATCATGAGCCGCTACGGCGACACGCCGGCGGGCATCGTGGAGAGCTGCATGGAGTTCCTGCGCATCTGCCGGCGCGAAGGGTTTGCCGATGTCGTCATCAGCATCAAGGCATCGAACACGGTGGTCATGGTGCAGTCGGTGCGCCTCCTGGTGCAGACCATGGACAAGGAAGACATGCACTACCCCCTGCACCTCGGGGTGACCGAGGCCGGCGAGGGTGAGGACGGGCGCATCAAGAGCGCCGTGGGCATCGGAGCACTCCTCACCGAGGGCATCGGCGACACCATACGCGTCAGCCTGTCGGAAGAGCCGGAGTGCGAGATTCCCGTGGCGCGGCAGCTCACGGCTATGATCGAGGAGTGTGCACAGCTGCGCACAGAGGCTGAGGGCACCATCGCCGACGACACCCTCCACCTCCACCTCGACGACACCGACTGGCCCACGCTGCAGCTGAAGGCGGCGATGGCAGCAGGGGCAACCCTCATCGACCGCAAGGCGCACCAGCTCGTCATCGAGGCTCCCGCCTTCGACGAAGGACGGCTCTGCGAGCTTGCCGATGCCATCCTGCAGGCAGCACGCATCAAGTTCACCAAGACCGAATACATCTCCTGTCCCGGTTGCGGACGCACCCTCTACAACCTTCAGCAGACGATAGCGCGCATCAAGGCCGCCACGTCGCACCTAGTGGGACTGAAGATCGGCATCATGGGGTGCATCGTCAACGGTCCGGGCGAGATGGCCGACGCCGACTACGGCTATGTGGGTGCGGCGCGCGGCAAGATCTCCCTCTATCGCGGCAAGGAATGCGTCATGAAGAACATCCCCGAGGAGGAGGCCGTGGACCGGTTGCTGGAAATCATAAAAGCAAACAACTTGTCAACTCGTCAACTTGTCAACTCGTCAACTTAAAAAAATACAATGATACTACCACCTTATCAAGCCAACGAAAGCCGTTATGAGAACGGCATGCAGTATGCCCGTTGCGGACGCAGCGGTGTTCTTCTTCCCAAGGTGAGCCTCGGCTTCTGGCACAACTTCGGCAGCGTGGACCCCTACGAGCGCAGCCGCGAGATCACCCGCTTCGCCTTCGACCACGGCATCACCCATTTCGACCTGGCCAACAACTACGGACCGGTCTATGGCAGCGCCGAGGAGACGATGGGCCGCCTGATGGACGACACCTTCCGACCCTACCGTGACGAGCTCTTCATCTCCACCAAGGCCGGCTACGACATGTGGCCCGGACCCTACGGCGACTGGGGCTCGCGCAAATATCTCATGGCCTCGATCGACCAGTCGCTGCGACGGATGAAGCTCGACTATGTGGACCTCTTCTACAGCCACCGCTACGACCCGAACACGCCGCTCGAGGAGACGCTGCAGGCCCTCGTCGACATCGTGCGCGCCGGCAAGGCCCTCTATATCGGCATCTCACGGTGGCCCCTCGAAGCCCTGCGCTTCGCCGACGACTACCTGCGTAAGCGCGACGTGCCGCTGCTCATCTTCCAGGACAAGCTGAACATGCTCAACCGCGAACCGCAGCAGGCGGGAATCCTCGACTACTGCCACGAGCACGGCATCGGCTTCATCGCCTTCTCGCCGCTGGCACAGGGTCTGCTCACCGACCGCTATCTCAACGGCATACCGCAGGACAGCCGCATGGCCAAGGAGCACTTCCTGAAGTCAACCATGCTCACCGACGACCTGCTGCAGCAGCTCAGGACGTGGAACGACGAGGCACGGCAGCGCGGCGAGACGCTCGCCGAGATGGCCTTAGCCTGGATCCTGGCCCAGCAGGGTGTCACCTCGGTGCTCGTCGGTGCCAGCAGCACGCAGCAGCTGGCGCGCAACATCAAGTGCGTCACAGCAAAAGCATTGTAAGAACGGTAACGGCAAGCATCAACAGCTCGGCGACGATGTTGATGCGACAGGCTCGGCGCATGTCGGCCGTGGTCAACGCACGGTCGACGGTGCCGATGAACGGTTTGTCGATGAGTTCGCCGAAATAGACATGTGGTCCGCCGAAACGGCAACCGAGGATGCCCGCCAGTGCGGCCTCGGGCCATCCGCTGTTGGGTGAGGCGTGGCGCGGTCCGTAGCGGCACACGAAGGTGATGAGCTGCGGACGGCCTGCGGCGACGACCATCAGCAGGGCGGTGAGTCGAGCGGGGATGAAGTTGGCCGCGTCGTCGATGCGGGCGGCCACGGTTCCGAAGCGGCGGTAGCGAGCCGTGCGGTAGCCAATCATCGAGTCGAGGGTGTTCACCATCTTATACGCCATCATGCCCGGCACGCCGAGCAGGAGGAACCAGAACAGGGGTGCGATGACACCATCGGAGAGATTCTCGGCGAGCGTCTCCAAGGCGGCCTTCCGAATCTCCTGGCCGTCGAGCTGCGACGTGTCGCGACCCACGATGCGCGCCACCTGACGGCGACCGTCGTCGATGCTGCGGTCTACGGCCTCGAACACCATGCGCACCTCGCGGATGAGCGTCGTGCCGGCCAGACAGTAGAACACCATCACGGCCGAGACGACAGCAAGGAGCCATCGTCCCGCCATCGCGCGTGCACACGTATATAATATAAGGTGTGTCAGGGCGAAGGTGGCCACGATGAGCGTCACGGCCAGCAGCCCACCTTTCATCCGACGGTGGCCGCCGCCATTGAGCCGTCGCTCACCCCACGCAATAGCCTTGCCGAACCACACCACGGGGTGAGGCAGCCAAGAAGGGTCGCCCAGCAGTTTGTCGAGCACCCAACCTACAAGAAGAGACAATATATTCATAGTTTTTTTAGTTGACAAGTTGACGAGTTGACAAGTGACAGTGGATAGGTGACAGTTGATAGGTGATAGGTGCCAGGTGATAGGTGATTTTCCATTTTCCACTCTCCATTCTCCACTTTTAAAACTCTTAATTCTTAACTCTTAACTAAATTAAAACTCTTAACTCTTAATTCTTAACTCTTAATTCTTAACTCTTAACTCTTAACTCTTTATCGCCTCCACCAGCCTGTCATTCGCTTCGGCCGACTGCGCCGCCACGCGGATGTGGTCGGGAGAGAGGCCTGTGAAGTTATGGGCGGCGCGGACGAGGATGCCGGCGCTGTCCATCAGCCGACGCTTCACCATGAGGGCATCGCAGCCGGGAATCCTGACGAGCATGAAATGGGTGTCGGTGGGTGGCACCTCGATGCCGTGGCCCAGGGCGATGATGTTGCGACGCAGGCGTTGCGCCTCGTGCAGGTAGGCCTCCATGTCGAAAGTCTGCTCGTCGGCATGGTCGAGGATATAGCGGCAGGCCTCCACGGCGAGGGCATTGACGCTCCAGGGCATGCGGTAGCGGCGCAGCGTGTCGACGAGCGCCTCGGGAGCCGCCACGAAGCCGAGGCGCAGTCCGGGGATGGCGTAGCGCTTCGTCATGGAGTGGAGCATCACCACATTGCCCATCAGCGCCCCCTCGCGCGGCCGCAGCTGGTCGCCGAGACAGAAGAAGGCATACGACTGATCGACGATGAACACCGTGTGCGGATGGCTGAAGGCGGCAGCGACAAGCTCGCTGCGCGGCGTCAGCCTTCCCGTGGGGTTGTTGGGACAGCAGAGCCACACCGCCTGCACGTCGTCGGTGAGCTCACGGAGCGACCGCAGGTGGCGCACCTCGTGGCCGTGGAGACGGCAGGCATCCTCATACTCACTGAACGTGGGCACCACGATGGCCGAGCGGCAACCCGGACCCATGGCGTGGGCCAGCAGGTAGATGGCCTCGGTGGCCCCGTTGGTGAGCAGCACGCCGCCCTGCGGGCACTGCAGCCGTTGCGCCAGCCGGCGCTCGAGGGCCGTTGCCTCGGCGGGCGGATAGTGGCCGATGGTACTGATGGCGCTGGCCAGATGCTCTTGAAGCCCTGGCAAGGCCGTCGGTGGGTACACGTTCGAGCTGAAGTTGTGCCTGATGGTACCCGCATAGTCGAAGATATCGTCGCCGTGTCCGTGGATCATCGTCGTTCCCGTTGTTTTTTCCAGCTGCAAAATTAGGCAAAAAAGGTGAAATAAGAGGCGTCAGCAGGCGCTGAAACGAAAAAAATGAAAGTTTTTCGTGTTTTCTTTCGTTTTTTCGATGAAAATACGTACCTTTGTTGCATCATGTAAAAGAGAACGACCTATGGAGAAGATAACGCAAGAAAACTTCGAGGCGAAGTATGTCGATCCCATCGAGCAGCGACAGATCGACCATTTCGTATGTAAGGAAATGGGCCGTCAGATTCATCGCTACATCAAAGGCATGAGCGGCCGCAAGTGCATCATGGAGAAGTTTGAGGAACAGCTCTCCACCCTCAGTGAGCCCGAGAAGGAAGAGGCCATCGCCCGATATATCGACCTCAACCGCAAGGCCATCAGCGGTCTCGACTTCAAGCTGGTGCTGGCGCGCGCCATCGCCAACTACTGCGACACTTTCGAGTACATGCTCGAGATGGTGAACAACCGGCAGAAGATGGAGTTCTACCTCAAGCGCATCAAGGACAAATACATCCAGTATCACGAGGTCTTCGAGCAAGACGGGAAGTTCGGCATCCGCGACCACCGCGGCGACATCCTCATCTCGCCCCAGTACGACTTCCTGCGCACCTGCTACACCTACGTCGACGACCTGGTGACGATGCCCATCATCGCGCAGAAAGACGGCAAGCTGGGCCTCATCCTCCCCGACCGCAAGGACACCGTTGTGGCCGACTTCATCTACGACGACATCCAGCTGCGCGACGAGCCACCCTACTTCGAGGCCTATATCGGCAGGAAGAAGGTGCTCCTCGACGGCAAGCAGGCGTGACACGACAGTGTGTTTTTACGATATACCAACCCTTTTCTATAACATTAAAAACTACGCTATTATGAAGAAAATTCTCAGTATCATCATGATGCTCTGCGTGGGTGTGGCATACGCCCAGGCAAAGATGGCATTCGCCGTGTACAATACAAGCGACGAATCCTTCAAGTTCTGTTACGAAGACAGCAAACCAGAAGCTGATGAGCTCGTTGTCTACGACCTGAACGAGGGCGATGACATGCCTGCATGGTATGGAAAGATCAACCCCAAAACTGTAGTCTTTACCCCATCGTTTGCCGACGCGCAACCCACCTCAACCCATGGTTGGTTTGCGGGTTTCAATCAAATCACCGAGATTCAAGGCAATGACAACCTGAACACCAGCGAGGTGACCGACATGGGGTCAATGTTCGCCTATTGCCATTCGATTACGCAATTGTACCTACAAGACTTCGACACCAGCAACGTCACCAACATGTCGAGCATGTTCGAGCAATGTTCGAGTATAGAAGAACTGGACCTGAGCAGCTTCAACACCAGTAAAGTCACCAACATGTCGTTCATGTTCTACGGGTGTACACTTTTAGCAGATTTTTCTGTGAACGGTTTCGACACCTCGAAGGTGGAAAATTTCTCGGGCATGTTCTACGGCTGTACCAGTCTGACCAAGCTCAACCTGATGGGCTGGAACACCGCCAAGGCCACCAACATGGAGGCGATGTTCTCCAACAATGAGAACCTGCAGACCATCCTCGTAGGAAAGAACTGGAACACCGATAACGTTACTGAATCCGTGAATATGTTCAGTTCTAGCCCCAATATCACCGGTGGTGCCGGAACGAAAAATTTAGAGAACGCATCCATCCCGAAAGACAAGACCTACGCCCATGTTGACAAGGGCGAGAGCAACCCTGGACTTCTCTCGTATGAGGCCTACGCCATGTACAACGATGGTACGCTCTTTTTCTTCTATGATGATGAGAAGGCCAATTATCCGAGCGACGCTGTCTACGAGATTCCTAATAGTGGGGCACCAGGATGGTATGGTCGTGATTTGCCTATCACAAAAGTGGAGTTCTCACCGTCGTTCGCCAATACGCGGCCTACAAGCAACTACGCATGGTTCAACGGTCTTTCCTACCTGACCGAGATTATCGGCATTGAATACCTGAACACGAGCCGCTCGACCAACATGAGCGCTATGTTCAACGGTTGCAGCAGCCTGACAAGCCTCGACCTGAGCCATTTCGATACGAGGAACGTGGAGTATATGAACTATATGTTTGAAAACTGCACCAGCTTACAGAGCCTTGACGTGAGCAACTTCGACGCCCGTCATGTGGATGTCCACGAAGACTCAGACCTCCAAAACTACGGACTTGAATTCATGTTCGCCAGCTGCGAAAGCCTGACCGAGCTCAACCTGAGCAACTTCAACACGGAAGGTGTGAAGAACATGAACGGAATGTTCTCCGGTTGCAGCAGCTTAGAGACACTCAACCTGACATCGTTCAACACTGCTGAGGTAACATACATGAGCTTTATGTTCGCTAATTGTGAAAAGCTCAACACCATCGCCGTGGGCGTTTCCGACGACACGAATACCTACTGGGATACGTCGAGCGTCACAACATCAGAATCAGATAATATGTTTGTGAATTGCCTGACACTGAAGGGTGAACAGGGCACTATTTACAATTCAGAAAACGTCGATGCCACCTATGCCCACATCGACGGCGGCACCGACGCGCCCGGATATCTCTCCTCGGCCGAGCATTACGATATCTCGCTGAACGGCACACTGGTGACCTTGGCCAACAAGAACGACGTGTTGAACGACGGTGGCTCAGTAACTTTTGACGGTGCCGGCACACTGACGCTCAACAATGCACAGCTGACCAGCCTCTCGGTGAAAAGCACCGCCACGACCAACAGCGACGGCGAGGTGCATATCGTGGTGAACGGTGATTGCAAGGTGGCTGGAACATCTCTCCAAGTCGTTGCGCTTCACAAAGAGACCATCATCGAGGGAACAGGCAAGCTCATCGTCAATCAGACGGGGACAAATCCTGGCGCCGGCATCCATCTGATGTCGGAAGAAGCCGACCTCACCGTCAAGGACATTGAGCTGGGCATCGTTGCCGGACTGCACGGAATCCTCGGATACAACAAAGGTCTGAGCAAACCCAACTACTTCAACACTATCACCTTCGACAACGCTAACTGCCATATCAACATCATAGGCAATGTTCCTGATTCTGCCAATCCCGGCTGCATCATAGGTGCCGAGGCCATCAACCTCATTGACTGCACGATGACAACGGGCTCTGTGATGATACAGAGTAAGACTTCTGGCTATTGCGTACCAGAAAAAAAGATGGTGATTGAGCGCGACGAATCACCCATCGTCACCGCCATTGAGGGAATGGAAGCCGTACAGACGTTTGACGCGTCGGCACCACTCTACAACCTGCAAGGCCAGCGCGTGAGCCAGCCCGTAAAGGGACAGATCTACATCCAGCGTGGCAAGAAAGTCCTATTTTAAATCGAGGTGCGGAGGTACGAGGTGCGAGGTACGAGAATAGTAGCATTGCATATAAGGTAATCTCGTACCCCCGTACCTCGTACCTCCGTACCTCGCACCCCCGTACCTCGTACATCACCATTTGTCTTTCGTTCGGATGTCGTCGGCCCATCGGTGATCCTTTGGGAAGGGCTGTCCGCTCCAGGCTTTCACCTGCGTCCACGGCTGCGGAGCATCGGTCCAGAAAGGATGGGTGGCGGGCAGGCCGAGTGGCATCAGAGCGAGGGAGGTCATATAGAGCGACCCGTTGTTGGTATACCAGTCGGCCGTCTCAGGCTGGTGCCCGCAGAATCCGATGGTGAGGAAGCCGCCCTCGTTGAAGTTGTTGGCCAGCAAGACGTCGCCCTTGGCTCCCTGCAGGTCGAACATGCGGTGGAGCACCTTCGTCAGCGCGGCCCGCACCTGACCGTTGCTCAGCTCGGCGGGGAGCGTCTGGTACCACGCCATCAGTGCCAGGGGTTGCATGGCCGCCATGCGGTAGGGCGTTGACCGTCCGACGACGGGGAAAGTCCCTTCGGGCGAGATGAATCGCTCGAGGATGATGGCGAACTTCTGCGCCCGCTTCAGTGCGCGGTCGTAGTATTTCTGGTAGTCGATGCGCGAGTTAACCTTCGCGTCGACCATGGCCTGGAGCGTCTCCAGATACATGGCATGGAAGACGTAGGAGGAATAGTAGTCGAAGGCGAAGACAGGCCCGTCGGCATACCATCCGTCGCCCACATACCACTCCTCCACCTTGCGGCAGGCCGTGTTGACACGGAACTCATCATAGCCCCGGCGGTCGGTGGCCTTGGCGAGGAAGCTCTCGATGACCGACGAGAAGAGGAACCAGTTGGTGTAGGGCGGGTCGATGGTGCGCAGGCCCTGGAACTCTTTGACGTAGCGCTGCTTCGTTGCCTCATCGAGGGGCATCCACAGTGCGTCCCACGCCCGGAGGAACGACTCGGCGATGTAGGCGGCGTCGACGAGGTTCTGCCCCGCCTTGCCCCAGCAGAGATAGTCGGGCGAGGTGGGATCGACGCCGTTTCTGTAGGAAGCGAGGGCCCACTCCCTGAGCTGTCGGCGCTGCTGCCCCTCCGCCGTATCGTCGTCGGGAAGGGTGAGCCAGGGTGCGATGCCGGCCATCAGCCGTCCAAAGGTCTCCATGTAGACCACGGAGCGGTCGCGGTTGTCGAACGAGGGCGAGAACTCCGTCAGCATGTTCTTCTGCAGTTCGCCCTTTGACATGTTCTCAAGCACGGGCTGCGCCATCTTGTAGGCCAGCGCGGCCCAGTATTGTCGGTCGCTCATCTGCTGAGCCTGCTTCTTCCTGGCCTGCAGGGGCAGCAGCAGCATGAGCGCGACGATGGTAAGGATGGTTTTCTTCATGATTGTTTGTTCCTAATAAAGATAGATTCTGAAGTCTTTCACGGCACCGGGAGCTCCCTGCTCGGCCCGCGGCAGGTATTCCAGCGCGGTGACGGTCTGCACCGATCCGAGGTCGACGACGAGGAGGTGGGGAGCCGATGCTCCGCGCTCTGTCTGCCAGAAGGTGGACTCCTGTAGGTCGAACACCTTGTCGGCGGTGTGGTTGGCGCTGTCGTCTTCCGAGTCGGCATACTTCGCCACCCACGGTTCGCGCGACAGTCGGCGGCCGTCGGCACCTTGCAGGTAGATCTCGGCGATGGCCGTGCGGTCGCCCTCCTTCTGCGAGGAGAGACATTCGATGGCGAGGAAGCGCCCTTTCTGGGGAGCGCTGAAGCGGAAGGTCTGCCAGCCATTGCCGCCGGCGGCGGTGATACGGCCGTCAACAGAACCGGCGGTGGACACAGCGGTCATGCTGTTGAGGTCGGGCTCGTCGCCGATGTTGTTGTGCTTGTTGCTCTTCTCGAGCTGCAGCTTGTTGAGCTCGGGCTTGTCCTGGCCCCAGACGACGGACTGCTTCGGGCCGACGACGTCGAGGACGATGATCTCGTTCGTGCCCTTCTTCAGCCAGCAGCCAGGCACGTAGAGCGTCTGCTGCGGTCCGATGGCCCAGATGCGGCCCATGGCGTGCCCGTTGACGTAGACCTGCCCTTTGCCCCACGTCTCGAAGTTGAGGAACGTGTCGCCCACCTTATTGATATGGAAGTGTCCGCGGTAGTAGCCGATACCCTTCGGCGCAAGCATCTTGTCGGCACTCTCGTCGGCGGGAGCCGCCAGGGCGCGGAAGGCCGTGTTGTAGTCGTCGGGGATGCGCATCTTCGTCCAGTGCAGGGGTTTCCACGTCGTCTCGTTGTCGTCGATCTCGGCAGTGATAGCCACGTCGCCGATGATGCCCTTGAAGTCCTTGATGGCCCGTCCGAAGTTGATGCGCCCCATGGCTTCGACGATGATGAGCAGCCGGTCGCCCTTCTTCACGGGAGGCAGCGCGATGGTCTTCTCGTTCTTCACGCGGTCGGTCTTGCCGACATACTTGCCGTTGATGAAGAACTGTGCGTAGTCGTGAATGTCGGCCGTGAGCACGCTCTTCACGGGAATGTCGGGCAGCGTGGTCTCATACATCATAGAGCCCCATCCCATGTCCATCTCCTCGAAGGTCATCAGACCGCCCGCATCGACAATGCTGTCGCATCCGTAGACCAAGGGTGCAAACTGCTTCAGCTCGAACTTGGGCACGCTGATGATGGGCATCGGGGTTTTGGGCACAGAAGGGAGAACCCCCTTCCGACTCCCCGAAAGGGGGAGACCTCTTTCATCGTATTTCTCCATCATCTTGCGCAGTTCCCAGAACTTCGGGGTGGCCTGTCCGTATTCGTTGATGGGTGCGTCGTAGTCATAGGATGTGACGTCGGGTGCGAAACCGGGACTGTTGGCGCCTGCCCAGTGTCCGAAGCTGGTGCCGCCGTGGGTCATATAGAGTGAGAAGGAGATGCCCTTGGAAAGCATTTCGTCCATTCCGTCGACCATGGCCTTGGCAGGCCGCGTCTCGTGGCGTGCTCCCCACTTGTCGAACCATCCGCTCCAAAACTCAGAGCACATCTTCGGTGCGTCGGGTCGTAGCTGTCCGAGACGTCGGAACTGCTGGTCGATGTTGGCTCCGGTGCCGAAGTTCATGGTCCATGCAAGGTCGTTGAGCCCGTTCTTCTCGAAGTTCGACGACCAGTCGCACTGGAAGAGCACCATGTCGTCGCCATAGATTTCCCTCAGACAGTTGCGGATTTCCGATACGTAGGGCTTATCCTCGCCGTAGGAGCCGTATTCGTTCTCCACCTGCACCATGATGATGGGTCCGCCATGCTGGATGGTGAGGGGTGCGAGCTGCTCGCCCACCTTCCGCTCGAAGATCTTCACGCGCTCCATGAAGTAAGGGTCTTGCTCGCGCAGACGGATGTCCTTCTTCTTCAGCAGCCACCAGGGCAGTCCGCCCATCTCCCATTCGGCACAGACGTAGGGTCCGGGTCGCACGATGACATACATGCCGTGCTTCTGTGCCAGGCGACAGAAGGCAGCCACGTCGTTCTGACCGGTGAAGTCGAAGACGCCCTCGCGCTGCTCGTGGATGTTCCAGAACACGTAGAGGCAGAGGGTGTTCATGCCCAAAGCCTTGCACATCTGGATGCGGTGCTCCCAGTAGGGACGTGGGATGCGCGGATAGTGCACCTCGGCCGCTTTCACCACGAAGGGTTTTCCGTTGAGGAGGAAGGTCTTGTTGCCGAGGTCGAAGGAGTGTGCGGGAGCCTTCTTCTCGAGGAACCTGACGTATTCGCATGCTGCGAGCAGGAAAGCTCCCACGCCGAAGTTGGCCTGCGAGTTGGTATCGACGGTCTGACCCGGAATGGCCCGTTCGCCGATGGGCTGCACGTAGCCCACGCGACCGTCGGCCTGTAGTGCTGTCTCGGTGAGGTATCGCCAGGCCTTCTCGATGACGGGAGCGTACTCTTCGCGCGAGAGGTAGCCGTTATTGACGCCCCAGAGCAGCCCGTAGCAGAAGAAGGCGGTGCCGGAGGTCTCGTAGCCGGGAGCCTGCTGCGGATCCATCATCGAGCGCGTCCAGTGGCCTTCGGGCTGCTGCAGGTCGGCCACGGCTCGTGCCAGCCGACGGTATTTCTCCACGAAGAAGAGGCGGTGGCGGTAGGTCTTGGGCATGTCGGCCAGCACCTTGGCCAGTCCGGCGAGCACCCATCCGTCGCCTCGTGCCCAGAAGTCTTTCTTCCCACTGGCTGTCTTATGCTTGGGATAGACATACTTGCCGTCGCGGAAATAGAGTCCCGTCTCGGTGTCGAGCATGATGCTGTCGCTGTAGAGGATGTTTTGGTAGAGCTTGTCGAGATACTTGGTGTCGCCCGTCAGCTTGTACATCTTCGTCATCACGGGCATCACCATGTAGAGGGCGTCAGCCCACCACCAATAGTCGTTGGCCTTCGAGTCGGCCTCATAGCCCATCACCTCGATGGCGCGTGCCACCCACTGCTCGCTACTCTTTTCGTCACCCTCCACCTTCCACTGTCCACTTTCCTTTAAGCGATACAGGTCGATGTATGTCTGGAAACAAATCTGCCAGTCGCCGAAGAGCACAAAGTCCTGCCCCTCGCCGTACTTCTTGTATTTCCATTTCGCGGGATCGGCCTCCGTAGCTCCTTTCCACTGGTTGTGCTCAGCCCATCGGATGCTGTAGTCGAGCATCTGCTGGTCGCGGAGCAGCTTATACACTTCGATGTTGCCCGTGTGGTAGGCGGCGTTGTCCCAGAAGGCACGCCCCTCGGCCGGGTTGTTCTGTTGCCAGTAGGTGTTCACCTTGGTGATGATGCTTTTCACCTCCTGGGTCTTCCACCGTCGGGCCTGACTTGTGGTTAGGGTGAAGAGGCAGATCAGTAGTAACAGTATTCTTTTCATCATTTGTAAAGATTTGTTGATTGTGCAAAGATACGAATAAGCGGTCGAACCGCCAAACAAAAAGCGCTTTTTCCGAACGATCGCATCTTTTCAATAAAACGATGCTATCGATAGATTGCCAAGGTAAGAATCGAGGCTCTTTGATGAGACCGGGGCAGCCTACGTCGCATAGACCGCCCCAGCCAACATTTAAAAAAGCACAAATTACTTACCTAAAACTAACTAATAATAATGTATTTATGAAGATGATTGATCAGTCAGCGATATCCTCGTCGGCCACAGCTTCCTCCCAAGTGTTCCACATCGGGATGGAGTCGTCATAGCCGTCATAACCGTAGTTCTGGCGCAGCTGACCCTTGTTGTTGGCCGTGATGGCTGAGTTGGGCACAGGCCAGAAGAGGTTGTGCTTGTTGATCTTGTACTCGTAGGTCTGGTTACCCTGCTGACCCTTGCCGTAGGGGTGGTTGAACACGTTGTAGGTGGTGCAGCGACGATACCAGTAGCTGCCGCCGCTGAGGTCGGTGCCCTCCTGCTTGTCCCATGTGGCGAGGTCGTAGCTGTTGCCCCACTCGTCGGTCTTGCCGCTGCGTGCCAGGCACCAGCTGACGCGTACCATCTCGGCCTGACGGAACTCCTCGAGATAGAGCTCGCGGGCACGCTCGGACATGATGTCGCCGATGGTGACGGTGGTGTACATCTTCTTGGCGTTGGCGCGGCGGCGGATGGTGTTCACGTCGTCGGCTGCTCCGGAGGCATTGCCCTGATAGAAGCGAGCCTCAGCGCGCAGCAGATAGGTCTCAGCCAGACGGAAAAGGTACATGTCGCCGTTGGCACCCTTGCCCGAAGCACCCTGGAACTGGTTGGCACCCATGTTGAGCTCGTTGGGCGTGTCGAGGATGTAGAGCTGATAGAGCGGTGTGGGGTACCAGCTGCGGATGGTGTCTGAGCAGAGGATGTCGCCCTTGTGGACGAGGATCTTCGAGGGATCAGAAGGATCGGCATAGTCCTCGGTGGCATAGAGCTGGTAGTTCTGGCCGTAGCAGTCGGACTTGCGGTTGTTGTACTTGAAGTCCTCCATCTCCATCCAGTTGCCCACCTCGCGGTTGTGGCGCAGGTCCTGCCAGTCGTACTCACCGTTCTCGTCCATCCAGATGGTCTTGTTGTAGTAGTAAGAGGTACGGTTCAGTGCGATACCACGTCCGGCCACGCGCACCCAGTCGAGTTCTTCGTTATAATCCTTGTTGTTGCGTGCGATGTTCTGTCCGGGGCCGCCCAGTCCGTGGGGGTCGCGGATGATACCGTTGCTCCAGTGAGCGAAGCAGGCACGCATGATGTTATAGGTGGTGAAGTCCTGGTCGTTGGAGTTAGAGATCATCATGATGGTCTCCTTGTTGGACGGGTCGGCGATGTTGGGCGTGCGGTGGAGGTCCCAGATGACGTTGCGCGTCACCTTCCACGTCTTCTCGTTGCCCGAGGGCTGCCATGTTCCGAAAGGTTCGGTCATCAGCTGCAGGCCGTGGTTGTTGATGAGGTCGGTGGCCACCTGCTCAGCCTTGGCGTACTCGCCCACGGTGAGGTAGCACTTGATGAGCAGCTGCATGCAAGCCTCCTGGTTCACCTGTCCGACGTAGGCCATCTTGGCCTGTGCAGGCACGTGAGCGACGGCAAACTCCAAGTCGTGAACCAGCATCTTAAAGATGGCCTCCTTGCTGGTGGAACGGTAGTTGCGCTTGGGCACGCTGATGAGCTTCGTCACCAGAGGAATGTCGCCGAACTGCAGTGTGAGGTTGTAGTAGGCGTAGGCGCGGTGGAAGTAGGCACGGCCTTTGTAGGCATCGCGCGTGGCATCGTCGAGGCCTTTCACCTGATCCACGTAGGAGAGGATGGAGTTGGCATACTTCACCATGCTGAAGCCCTGATCCCAGAAGCGCTGCATGTAGTTGCCGTCGCCACCGCCTGCCATACCAGAGGTCGGTGTCAGCTTGGCATCGAAGTTGTCCTGGAAGCCGCCACCCATATCGGTCTTGGCATACATGCCCACGTCGGACATGAGGTAGTTGGTGAAGATACCCACGTTGTTCCAGTTACCGTCGATGCGGTAGGTTTTCAACTGCTTGTCGCACTGTGCGAGGGCGGCCTGCAGACCGGCCTCCGTGCTATAGGTGGTTGCCGGCTCATAGAACGACAGCGGATCCTGCTCCAGGAAAGAGTCGCCGCAGCTGGCCATCACCGATGCCATCGCTACGAATGCCAATCCACCCTTGAATATATTTTTGTTGTTCATATTTTTCTTTCTTTTAAAAGTATTCATATTTCCTTCTTGAAGTGAGCAATGTTCAATTCTCAATTGTCTATAAGATGCAACGTTTTGCTCAACTATCATTTATCATTTAGGTGCGAAGCATCATCAGAGCGTCACGTTCAGACCGAACTGGAACTGACGGTTGGCGAAGCCACCGGTTTCAGGATCTCCATACTCCCAGCTGTCGATGGTCAGCACATTGTTGATGCCGGCGGTCACATGGACACGCTGCACACCAATCTTGCTGGTGAGCGACTGCGGAACGGTGTAGCCCAGCGTGATGTTGTCCAGACGGACGAAGCTGCGGTTGTAGACCTTCTCGATACCTGTCACGCCCGACGGACCGACGGCGTTCAGACGGCCGTAGTCGTTGGTGGGATTGTCGGGTGTCCAGTATTCCTTCTTGAAGGTGTTGCAGGTCTGCGTGAACATCGATCCCGAGTTGTCGCCGTTGAGCCAGTATCCGGCGCGGCTCTTGTGGCCCATGTAGCTGTACATGGAGAACGAGAATGTGAAGTTCTTCAGGAAGGTGAAGTCGTTGCGCATGCTCCAGTAGACGGGCGGCTGCGTGGTGCCATGATAGACGCGGTCCTTGTCGTTGTAGACGGGAACGCGGGTGCCGTCGTCGAGAATCTTGTCGTCCTCGGTGTACACATTCACCACCTTCGGGTCGCCCGGCTTCTGGTTCACGAGAGCAGCCTGCTCGGCCTCGTTGGCCTGCCAGATGCCGTCGGTCTTCCAGTACCAGATCTCGCCGATGGGCTTGCCGATGAACCATCCGTTGCTGGTATCGTCCATCTCCTTGCCGTCTTCGTCGTACTCGTAGTAGAGGTGCTTGATCTTGTTCTTGTTGTA
>DEJE01000043.1:29238-51795 GCA_002353205.1 Prevotella sp. UBA2756
TCGAAACCGGTGTTGGTCACCTCACCGAGGTTGGTGGTGATGCTCGAGAAACCGGTGAAGTTGGGCAGGCGCTGAGCCATGATCATGTCGTGTGTGCGCTTGTGGTAGACATCGATGCTACCCGAGATGCGGCGGTTGATGAGCGAGAAGTCGACACCGAAGTTCCAAGAAGATGTCTTCTCCCACTCCAAGTTGGGGTTGCCCAGACGACTCACCTGCAGGGCGTTGAGCACCTCCTGCGATGTGGAGCCGTACTTATAGTAAGCATACAGACCGCCGTTGGCCAGGTTCGACAGAGCCAGATAGGTGTCGCTCAGCGAGCGGTTACCGTTGGTACCGTAGCTCAGGCGCAGCTTGGCCATGTCGAGCCACTTCCATTCGCGGGCGAACTTCTCCTCGGAGAGCACCCAGCTGGCACCGAGCGACCAGAAGTTGGCCCACGGGTTGTTCTGTCCGAAGGCAGAGTAACCGTCGCGACGCACGGTGGCGGTCAGCATGTAGCGGTCCATGAATCCGTAGAACAGACGGCCCAGGTAGGCGGCTGCCGTGTAGTGGGTGTCGTTGGTAGAGAACGAGCTCTGCTCCTTGTTGGCACCCTGGATATAGTGGAAGCCCAGCACGTCGGTAGGCGTGATGTTGCGGGCAGAAATCTTGTCTTCCCAGTAGCGGTTCTCCTCAGCCTCCTGAACGAGGGTCACGGTGAAGTGGTGCAGGTCGGCAAACGTGCGGTCCCACGTCAGCGTGTTGTTCAGGTTCCAGTTGAAAGTCTTCGACGAGTTGCGGTTCGAGCCGCGGTCAGAAGCCTTGCTGTCGGGCAGCTCGGCCGACATCCAGTAGCGGTCGTAGAACCACTGGTAGCGCGGTGCGATATTGAACTGATAGGTGAAGCCGAAGGGCAGTGTCACCTTAGCGTTGAAGATGGTGTTCAGGATGGTGTAGCCCTTCTCGAGGTCGAGATACTGCTGCTGGAAGTGGTAGTTGTAACCGCCGTTGGTGGGGTTGCCCGTGCGCGGATACTGCATCTCGTTGCCGTCGGCATCGAAGCGAGAGGCGTAGGGTGACTCGCGCAGCTGGTTGTCGTCCCAGTAGTTGCTGCCCAGAGGCACCTTCTGCGAGATGTCGCTACGGTCCTGGAAGTTCACGTTAGCACCCAGTTCGAGCCAATCAGTGATTTTGGCATTGAGCTTCATGTTGGCGCGATAGGTGTGGTAGTCATCACCCTGGATGGCACCCTCGTTGTTTAGGTAGCCGAAGCCCAGATAGTAGCTCACGCGGTCGGTGGCACCCGAGACGCTGGCATTGTAGTCCTGGTTGAAGCCGGTACGGAAGGTGGCATCCTCCCAGTCGTAGGTCCTGCCGGCGAGGAAGTTCTCCATCACGATGGCAGCATCGGCATCGAAGCCCATACGGCGGGCGTAGAGGCTGAGCATCGACTCACCGGCCTGCGAGGTCTTCGGACCGTTCGAGGCCCACTGCTCCTGCGTGAGTCCATACTGCGAGAGGTTGTTGAAGTTGTCGTAGTAGCCCACGGGTATGCCGCTGTCCTTGCCGTAGTAACCCCACGTGCCGTCCTCGCGATAACCGTAGGTCTGTGCCTTGTACCAGTCCTCGCGGTAGGTCATGTACTCGCTGGCGCTGAACATGTCGCGATAGGCAGCCTTCGTGTTGGCGGCGAGGTTCATGCTCACGTTGATGATGGGCTTGCCCTCCTTACCTTTCTTCGTACTGATGATGATGACACCGCTGGCTGCCTTGGCACCATAGATAGCGGCCGACGATGCATCCTTCAGCACGTCGATCTGCTCAATGTCGTCGGGGTTGATCTCAGAGAGGCTGCCTGCGAACTGCATGCCGTCTAATATAATAAGAGGTGAGTTGTGGGAACCGTCGGTGTAGAGCGAGTTCTGACCACGCAGCTGGATGCTGGCGTTCGACTGGGCGTCCGAGCTGAAGCCAATCTGCAGACCGGGCGTGCCGCGCAGCAGGTCCTGCACTGTGCCGGGGTTCTGGTCGGCAATCTTGCTCGGGTCAATCTGTACGACCGAGCCCGTGAGGTCTTTCTTGCGCATGGTGCCGTAACCGACGACCACCACTTCTTTCAGCGTCTCGGTGTCCTCTTCCAGGGTGACGGAGAGCGTCTGACCGCTCTTGAAAGCCACTTCTTTCTGGGTGAAACCGATGTAGGAAACGACGACGGTGCCGCTTGCGGGAACGCCTTTCAGCTCGAAGTTACCGTCGAAATCGGTCACCGAGCCTACGTTGGCGGCATCTTTCACTTTCACGGTGGCACCGATAATCGGTTCACCATTCTTGTCGACAACCGTGCCTTTCACAACGCCGCTCTGCTGAGTGGCCTGGATAGCCGGTGCTGCTGTTGCGGGCAATGGGAGTACACACACTCCTGCTGCCAACACCATCGCCACACAGAGTTGGCGCGATGGCTTCATCAAATTAGCATACTTCATCAAATAGTTGTTTACGTTAATTAATAGAGTTATTAGCAATTTTCCGCTGCAAAGGTAGTATGATTGATTTAAATCAAGGGTTACATATCATTATTTGAGGGGAAGAAATCGTTATTTCTGCCCCATTTCATCGATATTCCACTCATCGCGCCACCTGACGACGGGCTTTCCACCCTCCCACTCGATGGGCAGCCAGATGTAGCGGGCATCGCTCGGGTGCTTCGGGCGCCAGATGTCGGCCATGAAGATGAAGCGGTCGCCGACAGGCAGGATGTAGGTCGACTGGCCTCCGAACGTGATCTCTTGTTTCGGACCGCGGCAGGGGTTGGGGTGCTGCGTCCACGGTTCCCAGATGGAAGGTGCCGAGAACATGCGTGCCTCGTTGGGATCCCATCCTGTGCAACCCGAGGTGATCATCCAGTAGGTGCCGTCGTGCTTGAAGATGGCGGGCGCCTCGTTCTGTCCTCCTGCCGCCACGCGTGTGTAGCGCCCCGAGTGGTGCAGGTAGTCGTTGGTCAGTTCGGCAATGTGCAGCGTCAGGTTATCTTCCGAGGAGAAGATGTGATAGGCTTTGCCGTCGTCGTCGACGTAGAGGGTCATGTCACGGGCCATCTGTCCGGTGCCGAAGTCACGCTTCAGGAAGAGCCCCTGCCTGATGGCCTCGCGCCATGTAGGTGTCCACCATTGCTTAAAGTTTGCCTGATTGAGGGTGTCGAGCACGGCCTGTTCCTGCGGTCCGAAGTCCACCGGGAGGGTTGCGGGGTTGGCGCGCTGCGAATAGAGGAATTTATAAGGACCTTCCGGACGGTCGCTGACGGCCACACCGTAGCGGGCAGCACTGTAGCCCCGACCTTTCAGCTCCAAGTGGAACCACATACAAAACTTCCCCGTCACCTTATTATATATAACCTTGGGTCGCTCCAGGATGCAGCCACGCTCGATGTCGGAGCCGCGCTCGTCAGTCACCGCGAGGGCCACGCCCATGTTGCGCCAGTTCACAAGGTCTTCCGAGGCATAGCACATCACGCCTACCATCGCCCGCGACGTGGTGTCGGCCTTGTGCTCGCCGAACCAGTAGTAGGTGTCGCCATACTTCATGATGCCGCCGCCGTGTGCATTGATATGGCGGCCGCTGTCGTCGCGCCACAGTTCACCGCTCCTGATGGTCTTGCTGACAGGCTGCTTGGCCCAGTGTTGCTCCAGCCTGCGGGCCTCCGCCTTGGTGATGTGAATCACGCTACCGTGCTTGGGTGAGGAGAAGTTGGTTGCCTTCATCACGCCCTCGTTGAAACGTCCGAGAGGCTTGAAGGTCTTGAAATCGCTCGTCTCTACGAAACCGAAGTTATGGGGTGTAGTGCTGTAGATGTCGTACATCACGACCCACTTCTTCTCGCCGATGCGCTTCCACACATTAGGAGCCTCGCAGCCACGGCCTTCACCGTCAATCTGCTCGGCATGATAGTCGGCGAAATGGTTGATTTTGTCGGATATCATGTATTTGATGCCACCGGGATTCTCCTGCGCCACGTAGGTCATGAAGTAGCGGCCGTCGGGCATCGGGCAGATGTCGGCATCGAGCACTTGTATCTTCTCGTCGGGATATTCGAAGAGCAGCTGCGGCTCGGTCTCCAACGTGGTGAAGGCTTCGTCGGCATAACTGTAATAGAGCTTCGTGCGTCCCCCGGCCCGTTGGCGTATGGTGAAATAGACCATGGGCTTCTGCCGCTCAGGGTCCCAGATGGTCTGCGGTGCCCAGGCACAGCCTATCTCGCCGAAAGTCTGTGGGAACAGCTCGTCGATGTGCACCTCGGTGTGTGTCCAGTTGATGAGGTCGTCCGAACACATGAGCACCAGACCGCGGTTGTTGCCCCAGCCGTAGCGGTCGGGGCGGTCCCACTGCGTCGTGCGCAGTCCTTTCTGCTTGCCAAACACGTGCAGGTCGGTCATAGCAATGTAGAACTTACCGTTCGGCGCACGGTAGATGTGTGGGTCTCTGATACCATGCTGATCAGCGATGGAATCGCCCGAAATGATGGGTCGGTTGCCGTTGATGGCCTTGAAGGTGTAGCCGTCGTAGCTGATGGCCATGAACAGCGAGTGCGTCTTGTCGTTGAAGTAGGTAAAGAGGTAGGCACCCATGTCTTTCTCCCTCAGCTGTCGATGCTTCTTGGCTTCCGCTGGCGGGCAGATCATCATCAACAATGCTGATAACAGTAGCAGTTTCTTCATTGTTTTCTGGTTTTAGTTCGATTTCTTCTTATTAGATAGCGCCTGCAAAATTAGGTATAAAGCCGAAAAAACGACTCCACTCATCGTGATTTGTAGGGAACAAATCGTGAAAACATTTGGCTATATGCCCGAAAATCACTACCTTTGCCACTGAAATACCTGCTAACTAATGACGCGACGATTGCTACTCCTGCTCATCACTCTGCCATTAGCCTTGATGGCAGCGGCACAGCATGTGCCCATCCGGGTGATGTCGCAGGTGCAGGTCGAGGGTGCCGAGGAGTCGCGGAGCCTGTCGTTCGATAGCTACGGCCTGATGTGGATAGGCACGAACCAGGGTGTCCGCGCTTACGACGGCAACCGTTTCCGTACCTATCGCAGCGATGCCTACACCCCAGGCACGCTGCCCAACAACAACGTCATCGCCATCGCCCACGACAAGCACGAGGGGACATGGATCGGAACGCGCGACGGTCTGGTGAGATTCGACCGTGGGCGCGGTCGCTTCAAGGTGTACCGTCTGCCTGGCGAACAGCCTCATGTGGTCGATGCCCTCTTCACCGCTGCCGACGGCACGGTGTGGGTGGGAACCAACAGGGGTGCGGCGCGCTATGATGCCACGACCGACTCGTTCAGGGATATCGGCGTGGCTGTGGGCACCCGGGCCTTTGCCGAAGACAAACTGGGCAATATATATATAGGAACATGGGGCAATGGTCTGCTGCGCCTCAACAAGAAAAGCGGCCGACTGGTGAACTATCCGAAGATGAACGACCGCGACATTGTCTCGTCGCTCCTCATCGACAGCCAGGGCCGACTGTGGATCGGCACCTGGGAGCACGGTATCGTGCGGTTAGACCATCCTGAAAACGAATCGGCCCCGGGCATTCATAAGGTGAACGACGGGCGCCACGACTTCCGAACCTTCCATCGGTTGGTGGAAGACCCCGTAAGCCACTCTGTCTGGGGGTGCTGCATAGAAGGTCTGACGCGTGTCAGCCTCGATGACCCGCTGGAGGCAGAGAACTATCCGAACCCTACTTTCTGTTACGACATGGCCACCGACGGCCGAGGCAACCTGTGGGTAGCCACGCGCAACGACGGCATCGTGCACCTGACAACCGTTCCCGCACCCTTCCATTACTGCCATCTCGACCCCTCGGGACAAGAGCTGCCCGTGAACCGCATACAGTCGGTGTTCACCACCGACGGGCAACACTTCTGGCTCGGACTGCAGCCCTACGGCCTCGCTTGGTACGACAGGGGCTCGGGAAGCGTCAGCTACAACACCCGCATCCCCGGCTTCAGCCAGATGACGGGCGTCGGAGGCATCTATGCACAGTCGGTCAACGCGTTCCTCGACCGTGGCAACGGCGAGACATGGATGGCTTGCTCGGGAGGAATCATCGTCGCCAAAGAGGGCCGTCAGGCCAGGATGCTCGAACAGAACGCCGTCCCCTTCCTCAGGGGCGGCAACGTGACAGCCCTCTACCGGCTCCACAACGGTGCGGTGATAATCGGTCAGACAGGGGGCGTTGGCGTGGCTTCAATAGCGGCCTTCGGCCTAAATGATAACAATGATAAAGCGACGGTAGGCCTAAATGGACACACGCTGACGCTGAAAGCCAACGGGCGCGACCTGAGCCACTGCTCCGTACGCTCAATCATCGAAGACCATAAGCAGCAGGTATGGCTGTCGACCGAAGGCGACGGCATCATCCGCATCGCAGGCAACATCGGCACTAGCTCGCAGCAGCCGTTATCGGTCAAGCAATATGCCCCATCACTCGGCAACTACCCCATCGACGAAGCCATCGCGTGCCACGAAGACGCCCAGCACCGGCTGTGGGCCATCTCGGCCAGCGGCGGACTGTTCCTCTACGATGCCCGGGCCGACCGCTTCGACCCCGTCAACCACAAGCTGCATGTCCACGCCGGAGCCCTCTATTCCATCAACAGCGACCGTAAGGGATGGCTCTGGCTCTCCACCGACAAAGGTCTGGTGCGCCTGAAGGTAGACTCGGCCGAGACGAAGACCGCCTTCTATGGCGTGGAGGACGGGCTGGAGTCGATACGTTTCTCGCCCAACGGTTCGTTCCACGACGGCACAGAACTGTTCTACGGCACCACCGACGGCTTCTTTGCCTTCAAGCCATGCCAGATCAAACGCTGGCAGCAAAGGGTGTCGGCATCGCTCATCGTCTCCGAACTGATCATCGACGACCAGCCTTACCGCTGGCTCGACTCCGTCGGCAAGCGCAAGATATCAGCCGAACCGCCCTTCTACACGCGGAAGATAACCATCCCGGCCAGCGTCGACAAGTTCTCGGTAGAGTTCACTCTGCTCACCTACCTCAACCAGCAGCAGTGCCGATATGCCTACAAGCTGCAGGGCTACGACCGCGACTGGCACTACACCACTGCCGACGACCGACGGGCCACCTACCAGAACCTGCCGGCGGGAACCTACGAGCTGCAGTTGCGAGGCATCGACAGCTACGGGCGCGTGGTCGACATGCCTTATACCATCGAGGTCAAGGTGCTCCCGCCGTGGTATCTGTCGTGGTGGGCATGGCTTGCCTACATCGCGGCGCTCATCGCGGCCGTCTACGTCGTGAAAGAGTGGTACCGCAACCGCGTGAACCGCCGCGCTCGCCTGCAGCAACGCGTCAGCGAACTGCTCCACTACCGCGAGCTGATGGTGATGAAGCAGTTTGAGGGGGCCAACAAGGCGCTCGAGGTGGAGGCTCAGCAGCACTCCTCACCCGACGAGGTGTTCATCTCTAAGGCCATTGCCTGTGTGAAGCAACATCTCAACGACAGCGACTACGACCGCGAACAGTTCGCTCGCGACATGCTCGTCAGCAGTTCAACCCTCTACAACAAGCTGCGCGCCCTGACGGGACAGAACGTCACGGCCTTCATCAACGGCATCCGCCTGAAGGAAGCCTGCCAGATGGTGCGCCGCAATCCCGACATCAGCGTCAACGAACTGTCGATGGCCGTGGGGTTCAACACGCCGAAGTATTTCGCCAAATGTTTCAAGAAGGAGTTTGATGAACTGCCCAGCGAATTCATAGAAAAGGTGAAAGCCGGGCAGTAACAAGCCCGGTTTTCCGAAGATAACGCCGCTTCCTCTCTGTAGGTAGCGGCTTTTTTCATTTGCAGCAGCCTCTATTTCAGGCAAGGCAACGGTCTCGCTGCTGCATGCCCTACAGCTTGATCTTCCTCCACACCCACCGCGGCACCCTGCGCCAAAGGGCTGTCAGGATGCGGTAGCGCCAGTCGATGACGCGGATATGGCGGCAGCCGTTGATGGCTGTAATTATTTCGTCGGCCACCTTTTCCGGCCGCAGCATCATGGGGTAATGCTCATCGCCGCTGAGCAGGGCCGTGTCGACGAAGCCCGGACGGATGTCGGTGAAGCGGATGTCGAGCCCACGGCTGTTGGCCAGCTGTTCCAACGCCTGCAGATAGACATTCTGCATGGCCTTCGTGGCCGAATAGGCCGGTGCGGGCCCGAGCCCTTTCGTGCCGGCGATGGAGGTGATGGCAGCGATGTGCCCATGGCCCTGACGTGCGAAGAAGCGGTAGGCAGCACCTATCATGCGCGTGAAGCCCACGCCGTTGGTCTGCATCGTGGCCAGTTCGATGTCCTCGCCGAGCTCGCGGTTCTGCTTGCCGATGCCAGAGGCATAGAAGAAAAGGTCCATGCCGCCCGTCTGCCTGATCAGCCTTTCGAGGGCTTCGGGAGCCTCACTGCTCGTCACGTCGATGCGCTCCACGGCGGCGGCACCCATGTCCTGCATCCGTTCCACACGCCGTGCGCCAACGCCTACCGTCCAACCTTGTCCGATGAGACGTTTGGCCACCTCCTGACCGATGCCCGAGGAGGCTCCGACCACGATGGCCCGTTTTGTTTGTTTCGTCATCATACCTTTTATTTTCGTGTGTTATGCGGCAAAATTAGTTATTTCTTTTCATAACACATCATCTTTCTCATGATTTTTTCGATCGCTTATCGTTGCCTCCCTCGCGATAGTCGAGGGGTGTCAGTCCCGTCATCCGTTTGAAGAACTTGCAGAAAAACGCCGGATTGGGGAAGTTGTTCTCGGCGGCTATCTGCGCGATAGTCTTGTCGGAGTGGCGCAGCGACACCTTGACGCGCGTGGTGATGGCTTCGTCGATCCACTGCTTGGCGGCCTTTCCGCTGACTTTCCTGAGCAGTGTGCTCATGTAGCGTGGCGAAAGGAAGAGCCGCTGGGCGTAGAAGTCGATGTTGTGCTCCTGCGCGGCATACTGGCTGACGAGCTGCACGAAGTCGGAGAATATCTGCTGTTCGCGCGAGTGGGTGGCGCGGTATTCGTCTTCGTAGCGACTCCAGTAGTAGTCAACCTGCCAGAGGAAAGCCGCCACGAGGTGGAGCATCACCTGCGAGGCGTGCTGTCGGTTTTCCTTCATGCGATACAACAAGCTGTGGAGTGCCTCCAGCTGCCCCATCTCCTCGGGTGCCAGAGCGAAGGAGAAGTCGCGCACACGACCATCGAACATCCTCGGCATGGCCTGCCGAAAGGTCAGACTGAGCAGCTCGTCGCTGATTGATAGTCCGAAGCCCTGCACGTCGTCGGCATACTGCCCCATCTCGATGATGCTGTTATGGCTGAGGAAGAACACCTGCCCGGCCTCGAACCGTCGGGGCATCAGGTTGATGGTGGGCTCGGCCCAGCCCCGCGTCATCACCACCACGCGCATCTCGGGCATCACGTAGGTCTGTCCCGACAGTTGCGATAACAGTCGCTTGATGGGCGGGTTGCGCACGATGATGAGATTCTCCGACACATGGTCGTCGAGCTCCTGTCCGTCGCCTGTACTGCGAAAGACATCGTTGAGCTGTCGAAGGTTGAATTGTTTGAGCTTTTTCATCGCCGTTTTATTCTATTTTCTGCGCAAAGTTATATAAAAAAGCGGAATTACCATGCTCTTTTGGACAAATTCGAACGAAAAGAACATATATTCATCGGAAAGGATAGCAATGGTTTGGCAGAAAGGTCATAACTTTGCATCGTCGATGAGACTAAGGTGCAGAGGAACCTCGCACCCACGGATCTCGCACCCCGAAAGTTGAACAACATAATATATAGAAATAGGTAATATGAGGCGAACATTGTTGAGTTTATCATTGGTCGTTTGCCACCTGACGGTGAGCATGGCGCAGACGCTTGACGAGTGTCAGCAGGCGGCGCAGCGCAACTATCCGCTCATCAGGCAGATGGACCTCATCCGTCAGACCACCGACCTCACCGTGGAGAACATCCAGAAAGGGTGGCTGCCACAGGTATCGGCCACGGCACAGGCCACGTGGCAGAGCGATGTGACGGCGTTTCCCGACGAGCTGCAGGGTGTCTATCAGCAGATGGGCATCAACATGAAGGGACTGCGAAAGGATCAGTACCGCATTGGCGTCGACGTGCAGCAGACCATCTACGACGGTGGAGCCATCAAGAGTCAGAAAGCGGTGGCCCGCCAGCAGGGAGCCGTCGACGCGGCACAGCACGAAGTCAGCATGTACCAAATCCGCAAGCGCGTCAACGAGATGTATTTCGCCCTGCTGCTCCTCGACGAGCAGATACGGCTCAACGGCGACCGGCAGACTCTCCTCGAAGGGAACGAGCGCAAGCTGGCCTCGATGTTCAAACGGGGCACGGCGGCCGAGAGCGACTATCTCGGCGTGAAGGCCGAGCGACTGAACGCGGCTCAGCAGCTGGCGAGCCTGCAGGCCCAACGACAGACGGTGGCCCGGATGCTCGGCGTGTTCTGCGGACTGGAGATCACGGCCATCAATAAGCCCGCTGCCACGCCGGCGCAGAGCGCAGCCCACGAGGGACTGCGGCCCGAACTGCGGCTCATCGACGCACAGAAGGGTCTGGCCGATGCACGCGAGAAAGCCCTCGATGCTGCCCTGCTGCCGCGTGTGGGCGTGTTCGCGCAGGGGTTCTACGGCTACCCCGGCCTCAACATGTTCGACGACATGATGAACCGCCGCTGGTCGCTCAATGCCATCGTCGGCGCGCGCCTGTCGTGGAACATCGGAGCCCTCTACACACGGAAGAACGACCAGGCGAAGCTCAGGGCCCAGCGATCGGCATTCGATGTGCAGCGCGAGGTGTTTCTCTTCAACAACAACCTGGAACAGATACAGCAGAGCGAGAACATTAGCCGATACCGACAGCTGATGACCGACGACGAGGAGATCATCCGCCTGCGACAGCAGGTGCGAAAGGCGGCCGAGTCGAAGCTCGCCCACGGCATCATCGACACCAACGACCTCGTCAGGGAAATCAACGCCGAGAACGCCGCGCGCGTGCAGCAGTCGGTCCACGAGATCGACATGCTGAAAGAGATCTACGACCTGCAATACACTAAGTGAAGAGTTGAGAATTCAAGTATCGCATGATTGAGGAGTTGAGGAGTTGAGGAGTTTGGGAGTTTAGACGATAGTCGTAGCACACCTGTTGATGCGAAAAAACTAATGTCTAAACTCCAGCGGCTGAAAGCCGCACTCCTAAACTCCCAAACTCCCAAAATCCTAAACTCCCAAAATCCTAAACTCCCAAAATCTCCAATAATCTCCAATAATCTCCAAAAGTTGAATTAATAACTAAGAAATATAAAGCTATGGATAAACAACGAATCATGAAACCATTCACCCTCGGCAGAGCGTTCGGGGGTGAGGCGCTGATGGCCCTGCTGCTCTTCGCCGCCTGCGGTGACAAAGAGAAGGAATACGACGCCACAGGAACGTTCGAGGCCACGGAGGTCACGATCTCGGCCGAACAGAACGGCACGTTGCTCACGTTTGCCGTCAGCGAGGGCGACAGCATCGTCGCCGGACAGGAGGTGGGACTGGTAGACACCACGCAGACGTGGCTGAAGATCCGTCAGCTTGAGACCACCAAGCAGGTGTATCAGAGCCAGAAACCCGACACGGAGAAGCAGATAGCGGCCACCCGCGAACAACTGGCCAAGGCGCAGGCTGAGCAGCGCCGCTATCAGGAACTGGTGGCCGACGGTGCCGCCCCGAGCAAGATGCTCGACGATGCCACGAGCCAGGTGAAGGTGCTGCGCCGACAGCTCGAAGCCCAGATGTCGGCACTCTCCACGCAGACATCCACCCTCGAGTCGCAACGCTCAACCGTCGATGCACAGGTGAGCCAGCTGCGCGACCAGCTGAAGAAGTGCCACATCGTGGCACCCATCAGCGGTGCCGTGCTCGAGAAATATGCCGAGCAGGGCGAGTTCGTGGCCGTGGGCAAACCGCTCTTCAAGGTGGCCGACACCCGGCAGATGTTCCTCCGCGCCTACGTCACCACCGCTCAGCTGCAGCACATCAAGGTGGGACAGCCCGCCAAGGTGCTGGCCGACTATGGCGACGGGCAGAAGAAGAGTTACGAGGGCAGGGTGAGCTGGATATCGAGCAAGTCGGAGTTCACTCCCAAGACCATCCTCACCGACGACGAGCGCGCCGACCTGGTCTATGCCGTCAAGGTGGCTGTCGTCAACGACGGCTACGCCAAGATCGGAATGTACGGCGAGGTGAAGTTCTGAAGTGCCGCTACTACGGTTTTTCCGTTATTCCGTGATTCAGTTATTCCGTTATTCCGTGATACCGGAATACCGTGACACCGGAATACCGTGACACCGGAATCCCGGAATACCGGAATACCGGAATTCCGATCTTCCGTGATAACGTTATGAAGAAAAAAAACATCATTAGAAATGAACAACCCGAATGCCATTGAGGTAAAAGGCGTATCGAAGAGCTACGGCAAGGTGCAGGCCCTGCGCGACGTATCGTTTGCCGTCGGCAAGGGCGAGGTGTTCGGACTGATCGGTCCCGACGGCGCCGGCAAGACCACCATGTTCCGCATCCTCTGCACGCTGCTCCTCCCCGATGCGGGCTCGGCAACGGTCGACGGCTTCGACACCGTGAGCCAGATGAAAGCCATCAGGCAGCGCGTGGGCTACATGCCGGGGCGATTCTCGCTCTACCAAGACCTCACCGTGGAGGAGAACCTGCAGTTCTTCGCCACTCTCTTCGGCACCACCGTAGAGGCGGGCTACGACTCCATTCGCGCCATCTACTCGCAGATAGAGCGCTTCAAGGACCGCAAGGCGGGGGCTCTCTCCGGCGGCATGAAGCAGAAGCTGGCCCTCTCGTGCGCCCTCGTCCACTCGCCCAGCGTGCTCCTCCTCGACGAGTCGACGACGGGTGTGGACCCCGTGAGCCGCAAGGAGCTGTGGGAGATGCTGTCAATGCTGAAGGAGCGGGGCATCACCATCGTTGCCGCCACGCCCTATCTCGACGAGGTGCGGCGCTGCGAGCGCGTGGCTTTCCTCGACCAAGGACTCGTCAGGGGCATCGACACGCCCGATGCCATATTGGATGAGTTCAGGGATATCTTCTGCCCGCCGGCCCTCCTCTCATCACCCAAAGGGGACACGATCGACCATTCCCCTGAAACGACAGAAGCTCCCTCGGGGGGCGTAGGGGGAACATTGGAGGATCCTGTCATCTCCGTCTCACACCTGGTGAAAGCCTTCGGCGCGTTCCATGCCGTCGACGACATATCGTTCAGCGTCAGGCGCGGCGAGATCTTCGGTTTCCTCGGCGCCAACGGTGCGGGCAAGACGACAGCCATGCACATGCTGACGGGCCTCAACCAGCCCACCAGCGGCACGGGCACCGTCTGCGGCTTCGATATACGCACCGAGCACGAGCAGATCAAGAAGAACATCGGCTACATGTCGCAGAAGTTCTCGCTCTACGAAGACCTCACCGTGGCCGAGAACATACGCCTCTTCGCTGGCATCTACGGTATGGGGCACAAAGAAATCAAGGAGAAGACCGAACAGCTGCTGCGGAAACTGAACTTTGAAGACCACCGCAACGACCTCGTGAAGAGCCTCCCCTTGGGGTGGAAACAGAAGCTGGCCTTCTCCGTCAGCATCTTCCATGAGCCGGGGGTAGTGTTCCTCGACGAACCAACAGGCGGCGTCGATCCCGCCACGCGGCGACAGTTCTGGGAACTCATCTACGACGCGGCAGCCCGCGGCATCACCGTCTTCGTGACCACCCACTACATGGACGAGGCCGAATACTGCGACCGCATCTCCATCATGGTCGACGGCAAGATCAGCGCCATCGGCACGCCGGCCGAACTGAAACAGCGTTTCCACCAGCCCGACATGGATCATGTGTTCACCTATCTGGCCCGTCAGGCCGTAAGGACAGGATGAAGGGCTGCGCATAACGAAAAAACATGATAACGAAATCACGGTTTTCCGAATTTCCGTAATACCGGAATACCAAAATCACGAAATACCGAAATACCAGAATACCGGAATACCGAAATCACGAAATCACGAAATACCGAAATACCGGAATACCAAAATCACGAAATACCGGAATTCCGAAATACCGAAATTCCGAAATACCGAAAAAAATCAAAAAAAGAAAATAATGAACCAGTTCCACTCCTTCGTCATTAAGGAAGCGCGCCACATCGTGCGCGACCGCCGCACGATGCTCATCCTCTTCGGCATGCCTGTGGTGATGATGCTCCTCTTCGGCTTTGCCATCACCACCGATGTGAGGAACGTGCGCCTGGTGGCGGTGACGTCGCAGATGGATCACCAGACGCAGGCCGCCGTGGAGCGTCTCGCCGCGTCGGAATACTTCACCGTCACGGCCGCCGTGGGCACACCGCGCGAGGCCGAACTCCTCATCAGGGACCAGAAAGCCGACATGGCCGTCGTCTTCGGAAAAGACTTCGCATCGAGGAAGAGCGGCGTGCAGATCATCGTCGACGGCTCCGACCCCAACATGGCGCAGCAGTGGGCAACCTACGCGCAGCAGACCATCGCATCGCCTCTCGCAGCGCCCCTCTCCACAAAGCTCCTCTACAACCCGCAGATGAAGTCGGCCTACAACTTCGTGCCCGCCATCATGGGCATGCTGCTGATGCTGGTCTGCGCCATGATGACGTCGATCAGCATCGTGCGCGAGAAGGAACGGGGCACGATGGAGGTGCTCCTCGTATCGCCCGTACGCCCGCTGATGATCATCATCGCCAAGGCGGTGCCCTATCTGGTGCTCGCACTGGTCATCCTGACCGTCATCCTGCTCATGGCCCGCTTCGTGCTCGGTGTGCCGCTGGCAGGATCCCTCGTGTGGATCTTCATCGTCAGCGCCATCTACATCCTGCTCGCACTATCGCTGGGACTGCTCATCTCGAACATCGCCTCAAGCCAGCTGGTGGCACTGCTCCTATCGGCCATGGTGCTCCTCATGCCCATCGTGATGCTCTCGGGCATGCTCTTCCCCATCGACTCCATGCCCACGGTGCTGCAATGGGTGTCGGCCATCGTGCCGCCCCGCTACTACATCGAGGCCATGCGCAAGCTGATGATCATGGGTGTGGGCATCGGCGAGGTGGCGCGCGAGGTTTCCATCCTCACAGCCATGACCGCCCTGCTCCTGCTGCTGTCGCTGCTGAAGTTCAAGACGCGACTGGAATAATCCCTCGCCAAACCGAAATAACAATCATCCGGAATAACAGAAATCCGAAATAACGGAAATCCGAAATAACGGAATAACGGAATTCCGAAATAACGGAAATCCGAAAATCCGGAATAACGAAATAACGGAAATCCGAAATAACGGAATAACGAAATAACGGAATACCGGAATAACGGAATAACGGAAATCCGAAATACCGGAATAACGAAAAAAAAGAAACATGCTCCACTCTCTCTTGCAAAAGGAAATCCTCCAGATACGGCGCAACCCCTTCCTGCCGCGCCTCATCATCTTCTTCCCCATCGTGATCATGTGCGTGCTGCCGTGGATCATGAACCAAGAGGTGAAGAACATCCGCGTGTGCGTGGTCGACAACGACCGCTCCACACGCTCGCAACAGCTTGTCCACCGCATCGAAGCCAGCCGATACTTCATCTTCAGCGGACAGAAGACCACCTACCGACAGGCGCTCAACGACATCGAGAGGAGCAAGGCCGACGCCGTGGTGGTCGTTCCGCCGCACTACAGCCGCTACATCACCAACGGTCATCAGCCGCAGGTGCTCATCGCCGCCAACGCCGTCAACGGCACCAAGGGCTCCATGGCCACAGCCTACCTCTCGCAGATTGTGAGCGAAGAGCTGAGAGTGAAAAGCTCGTCTGTCCGCAGCCTTGCACCCCTCACTTTCCACTCTTCAATCCTCTACAACAAACACCTCAACTACAAGGTGTTCATGATTCCCGCCCTCTTCGCACTCGTCATGATGCTGATGTGCGGCTTCCTGCCTGCGCTGAACATCGTGGGCGAGAAGGAAGCAGGCACCATCGAGCAGATGAACGTCACACCCGTCTCCAAGTGGACGTTCATCATGGCCAAGCTCATACCCTATTGGGTCATCGCACTCTTCATCGTCACCGTGTGCCTCGTGCTGTCGTGGGCCGTCTATGGCATCACCTGTCAAGGTCCGCTGTGGCTCATCTACCTCCTCGCCATGCTCCTGGCGCTCTTCTTCTCGTCGTTCGGACTCGTCGTCTCCAACTACAGCGACACCATGCAGCAAGCCATCTTCGTGATGTGGTTCTTCGTCGTATGTCTGCTCTTGCTCAGCGGACTCTTCACGCCCACACGCTCCATGCCCCACTGGGCCTACCTGACCACCTACGTCAACCCCATGCACTACTTCATCGATGCCGTGCGCACCGTCTTCGTCCGTGGCGGCAACTTCAATAACATTGCCCACCAAATGCTGGCCCTTGCCGGGTTCGCAACCTTGATGGGTACATGGGCTATCGTCAGCTACAAGAAGAACTCCTGACGATGAATGTGGGTTGCCGCCCACCCGAAGGCAGGCGGCACACATAGATGGCTTCGACTACTTCGCTACAATAATGTTCTTCAGGAAATGACTCTTTCCGTCGGCTTCTGAGCTTGCGATGACAAAGTAGGTGGACTGCTTGATGTTCGTCATATTAGCAACGCGCTTGCCGTTGAAGAACAGCTTCAGGGTACCGTTGTCGTAGCTTACGGCCAAGTGGTTCCATCCGTCGCGCTTCAGCATCTTTTCCAGCTCGCTCTGCATTCCGTCAATCGTCTCGTCGTCGGTCTTGGTGAAGCCCCAGTCAGCTCCGTAGAGCCTCAAACCGATGTGGCCAAGCTCCTCGTCTTCGGTATTGTAGAACCTGATGTAGTAAAACACGTCGCTACCGAACATGAACTGAAACTCCATAGTGTAGCTGTTGGGCAGATAGTTGTTGGTGCTTCCGTTCACCTTGGGTTTCATTTCGGTGTCACCACCCAGCAAGGTGATACAGCTGCTGCCATTGGCCTCGGCAACCTCGGCAGAGCCTTTGGTCAGCTCCCACTTAGAAGGCACCTCGCCCTTTTTCTCACCTGCCAGCGTGTCCAAGAAGATAACGTTCGAGGCGGGCTTGAAGTCGCCACCGGCATAGAGTGCTGCCATATCGAGGGGACTAGCCTTAGCTGGGTCGCCCCATGTTTCGCCATCGGCCGCTTCGCCTTCCTGGGCCGTTGCTTCCTGACTCTCTGCATTGTTGTCTGCTACCTCGGTGTTCTCACCCTCAGCGTTCTTGTCGGCCTTCTTGTCGCCGCAACCCGTCAGCATCGACAGGCACGCCATACACATAATTGTCAAATAGATTTTTCTCATAAGTTATTATATTAATGAAATAAGATCATGTCAATACGATTTGGTCATGTGCCCAAATCGCCTACAAAGATAACATATTCCGCTGAACTCTCAAAGGTTTGTACGAAAAAAAACAACGGGGACAGTTTTACATTGCCGCTCATGTGTGCGCCAAGTATAGGGAAAAAACAAAGGAACCAGGGGGGCGTGATGTCTTTTGACACCCGTGAGAGCAGCAATTTGATACATTCTGTACCCCTGCCGAGGGTCGACATCACGGGAGCTGTTGGTTTAGTGACATCGTACTTCATTGATTATCAGCTTTTTAGATGAATTAATATTGAACCAAGTGTTTCAGTTTCAGTTGTTTCAGTTAGTTTTTTGAGGGTATTCATACTACCACTTCTTTATATAACTTATTGATTATTAATTAATTATACAATCTTTCAAAAGGGGGTTGAAACATAACTGACCCACAAAAACATAACTGAAACTGAAACAACTGAAACACACTGTTATCTCTCTAAGAGGCCTCCCAAGTGGTGATTCTTGTTCCCCCCTTCGTTCCCCGAGGGGGCATCAAAGCTCATTCGTGTTTGGATATTTCAATATGACGTGCAATTCGGCGCCCCCGTAAACGAAGACGAGATATGTGATCACGTGGCATCTCCATTATTGAAGGACGCAAGGTGGTTGAAAACAAGTTACCAGATATGCACGCGTTCCTCAGGTTTACGATAGAGTTTGTCGCCTGGCTTCACGTCGAAGAGGTCGTACCAGGCATCGGTGTTCATCACCACGCCATTGACACGTTCGCGTTCCAAGCAGTGTACATTCTTGCCCGCTCCCAGCTCATTTCTGCCCTGGGTGAACTCCTGTGCATAGAGCGCATTGTATTTGGCCTGCCACAGATGGGCATAGGCCTGGTAGAAACGTTGTTGCTGAAGCCTTTGTTGCTCGCCTTCGAAGCCTTGTCGCTTCAAGCGGTTGGTATAAGCCTCGAATGCCAATTCCACTCCACCCAAGTCGGCGATATTCTCACCCAGGGTGAAATTGCCGTCGTTGAAGACACCGGGCAGCTGGTCGGGCATCACCTCTAATGAGCTATAGCAGTCGGCAAGTTGCTGGGAGAGTTGTTTGAATCTGTCCAGGTCTGCCTGATCGACGAAGATGGGAATCTTTTCGCCGTTTTTGTCGTACATAGCCCCCATGCTGTCGAAACCGTGAGTCATCTCATGCCCGAAAAAATAGGCGGAGGCATAGATGATGGCTTCGTTGGCATCGTTGGGCATAAAGGGCGGCATCATCATCGTCGGCATAATCATCATTGCGTTGGATCCTGGCATATAGGCCGAGTTGACTTCATATAGATTCATGCTGTTGTTAAGGATCAGGTAACTAAAGGCATTACCCCTACGGGGCTTTCCTATCAACGAGGTTTCAAAGTGGCGTCTGCCCTTCGACAACAGCAGTTGGTCTTCGGCCAGGCTTTGGCTTGCAGAAAGGTCGGGCAAAGCCTCTTCTATCCATTTATCGGGTTTGCCGATATAGAACTCCATAGCATCGAGTTTCTCCAGGGCACTTGCTTTCGAGGCTGCGCCAATCCAAGTGCAGCGGTTGAGCCGGTTGGCGAAGGTCTGTTTCAGTTCCAGGCATATCTCCTTGGTGCGCTCTATCAGGGCGGGAGTCACGTAGCGCTCGGCAAACATGCGATTCTTCTCGTAGTTGCAGTAAGACTCGTAAATGGCCTCAGCGGTCTGATTGGCTATGCTTTCGATTTCCCTGACCGTCGACTTGAGGAAGATGTCGTACGCAGCCTGCTTGTAGGATTCCAGATCCATCGCCTGCAAAGCCATCAGATCGTCGTCCCACTTCTGTATGTAAGGCGCTATCTCGGCATACGGTGTCAATTCCATCATAAACGTCTTCCATGTCACCACGTGTTCAGGATTGCCACCCAGGCCCTCGCACCAAGCCGCCAGCATAGGCCACTGCTGGCTCTCGGCTCCACGTGTCATATCGCTTCCGGCCAGAGGCATCAGCAAGCCATTGTACTCAAGCCTGTTGATAAGTTCGTTGAAAGCATTGATGTCAGGTAGCGGGATGTCCAATTCCTTAGGAAACATGACGGCCGTGAAGACCTTGCGGAAATCCGAGATGAACAGACTGAAGTTGAATGTCAGTCCCTCGGCAACGAGTTCGCCGGTGGTGCGCCAGGCCTCTTCCAGCGTGGCTGCCTCTTTCAGTGGCTGGAGCCTTGGTGTCACAAAAGCCTCGAGCTCCTCTTTTGTAGGCTTCGGCAGTGCCTTGTGGGCCTTGAGCACTTCCAGCGAGGGCAGGGTAAGGTCGGCAAGCTTATTCTTGATTTCCGTCATGACGACGGTTCTCACGAACGATTCAATCATCGGCGTGTCCTCACGCACTTGTGTCGATTGCCAAAAGCCGCCGTTGCAATGCATGAAGAAGTCGTCGCCCGGCTTCACATTCGGGTCCATATCGTCGGCGCTGATGGTCCAGGGCTTGTCGTCAGTCATCACAAATGCATCATCATTATCGCGGCACGAGGTCAGTACCATCGAGCCGAATATGGTCATGACGGCTGCAAGTATCTTCCATTGTTTCATGGTCTGTTTCATAGTCTGCTTTTAATTCATAATGATAAATGAGTGTTTGATGCAAGTTTGCCAAAGCAAGAACGCTTCCTGATGTCATTTTCTGTATGATATTTCCGGTACATTCTTGCCATTCTAAACTTCACTTGCAAAGATACAACTTTTCCTGAAACTACAACTAACTTGTCATCAAAATAGTAATGAAAAAACACAGGAAGCCGTTTCCGATGGCGGAAGAAATCGCTTTGTTTTGCGACGAGGGGCTAATGACACTCTGACGAGAGCCTAATGACTTGCTCATAAGGGCCTAATGACTTCCTCACGAGGGCCTTATGGGAGCGTGAAAAGCCCTCGTTGAAGAGTGATTGAGTTCATAATTGCCTTTTCTTTTCTGATTTTTTGGCGGGAAAAAGAATTATTCTTATCTTTGCAACATCAACTCGTAAACGTTCGGAAAATATGGGATTCATAGAAGAAAACCTGACCAATAACGAGAAGATTGTCCATAAAGGACATCTGCATTGGTTTGCCTATGCCAGTGGACTGGCTTTGATAGCACTCCTCTGGGCTGTGGCTATGGTGGTGATTGCTTTCAACATACCTGAAGTATGGGTGTTTGTGGTCGTTTCTTTGTTGGCTTTGCTCATCGGTTATATCTACGTGTGGACGGTGAGCAAGAATACGGAATACTATATAACCAACAAACGGCTCATCGTGAAGAAAGGCATCGTGCAACGGAACACGTCTGAAATAAGGCTCGTGAAATGCGAGGGTGTGATGGTGGAACAGAGCATGCTCGGGCGTCTTTTCAACTACGGTACCATCAAAATCACCACGGGCGAGGTGGTCAACACCTATCAGTTTATTGCCAGCCCCATCCGCTTCCGCACCAAACTGAATGAAACGCTCGACCAACTGGATGTTTCCAAATCGTTGGAAGACAATCTGTAATATGAGTTCTAAAGGATGGGGATAAGCGCAGGCGAATCCTCATTCTTGTTTGTTGCTGAACGAAGACTCGTTCTTCAGGAGGCATGAAAAGGAAATAATGATGATGATGAACATGAAACAATCGACCAAATGGATGTTGACAGCCATCCTTGCATTCACCAGTATGACAACTCAGAGCTCGTGCACCGACGATGACGGCATAATCATGCCGACTCATGAGGGAACGGTAGTGGTTGACTGCGTGAAGCCCGACTATCTGAAGGCCGGCGACAAGGTGGCACTCATCTCACCATCGTATTTCACCCCGATGGAAAACGTGGAGAAGACAGCCGATGTGCTGCGTGGTTGGGGCTTGGAACCCGTTATCGGTCCGAATGTGGGAAAGATCGTTGACGGCCAATATGCGGGAACCGTGAGCGAGCGCATCAGCGACATTCGTTGGGCGCTGGGCGACCCATCCATCAAAGCCATTATCTGCAACCGCGGCGGATATGGCTCCATCCAACTGATTAACCTGCTGACGCTGGCAGAACTGAAAGCGTCGCCGAAATGGATTGTGGGCTTCAGCGATATCTCGACGCTACACGGTCTGCAGAGTCGGGCCGGGGTTATGAGCATTCATGGCACGATGAGCTCGTTCCTGGCCAAAGGCGGTCTTGACGCGACGAGTACTCTGATGCGCGACCTGCTGATGGGTTACGTTCCCCGCTATGAGTTGCCGGCACACGAACAGAACATCACAGGCAAGGCCAGCGGTGTGCTTGTCGGCGGCAACCTCTGTACGTTTGTGCCCAACCTGGGGTCCCAGGCAGATGCGACAAAGGGGAAAGACATCATTCTCTTCATTGAGGAGGTGGAGGAGTCGATGCATAACATCGACCGCCAGATGCGTATCCTGCAGATGAACGGTGTGCTCGACCGTTGCAAGGGTATCGTCCTCGGTGAGTTCACCGATTGCGGTACGGAGTTCACCTACGGGAGTGTTGAAGCCATGCTCCACGAGATGCTGGCCGCTTATCATATCCCTGTGCTCTGCGGATTCCCGGGTGGTCACGGCGACGTGAACCTGCCTATCGTGATGGGGGCTCCCGTCACCATCGACGTTCGTAACGACGGCGCCACGCTCGAATTCAACATCGAAGGCACTCAGCGCGAGATACGTACTGCCGAAATCACCACCACACCGACACCTGTTGCCTTCCGTATGATGATGGCTGGGAAGACGGATCAAGGATTACTGGGCATGACGGTCGAGTGAGACGAATTCGATGACGACTTGCTTGCCTTCCATCAGATAATCGTTTTCGCTTTGTTGAAAGAATCGGGACTTTCGTTGATTAAATTCGACCAAAGTCCCGATTCTCTTTACCTTTGCAGTCAATTCAAACCATTTCGTTTTATGAAAAGAATACTATTAACGTGAGTTCGACGTAAGCCTTACGCAATAAGTCTACTTTTATCGATGATTTCTATATTCATTTCGGGCTTCTTTGGTAGCAGGTTGTAGGCAATAAGCCCAGCGAACAGGTTTGTGGCAAAGTTGTCGATGGAGCGGTGTCTGGTATGTTCAATCTG
>DEJE01000042.1 GCA_002353205.1 Prevotella sp. UBA2756
CAAGGCTGCTGGTTTGAAGACCGCAGCCTTTTCGGCAGTTTCTTTGACCGAGGGTCAGAGAATGAGACTTATCTGACTGCTGACGGTAATGAAATCATCAAACTGAACGATTTCCGCTATTCAGATGACAACTTGACACCCTTCTTTGAGCGTATCAAGGCGCACAATCAATACTTCCCTGATTGTGCTTATAAAATGATTGGCTTTGCCGAGAACAGAGACGGGAAGGTGTGTGCTGTACTGGTTCAGCCATATATTGATGATGCCCGCCTGGCCACGAAAGCGGAAATCCACGACGAGTTCCTCCGTTTAGGCATCCATCCAGAGGATAATGGTGAATACTACACCAACGGTCAGCACGACATCTTCGACGCTGTTGCCGGCAACGTATTGGTAGGTGGCGACGGCAACTACTATTTTATCGATACCATCATCTATCCCTCCGATACTGGCGGTTACGACCTGTACCGCAGCCTCTCGCCCCGATTCTCTGGCGAGGCTGTCTAAAAATCATACGCTCTACTGTCTAATTTTTAGACAATCTGCTTCCACCGGGGCATTGAGCCTTGGCGGATTCGTTTTATTGCCGTTCTTTTGCAAATGAAAAAAAAGAATCGTATGAAGACTATCATCAGAAACTTTACATCCTTCCCGCCTGCACTGGTGCTGAAAGGCTCGTTCGGTCTGTCGCCCAAGGGTCGCGTTCTGCGCACCTCGCTGATCTGCCTGCAGTTCGTCGTGTCGTTCATGCTGGTCATCTGCGTGGGCATCATGTACCTGCAGAGCTGGAAGAATGCCAACGAGAATCCCGTCAACAGCATCAAGACTGAATAAGGTTCATTTTTCTCCTTCCTCTCTGACTGTCAAAGAATCATACGCGAAAGCGTCTAATCTTTAGACAATCGTCCTTTGGACAGCCGGAAAAGCTTGGAGACAAAAAGCGCGAATCGTAACTTTGCAATGTAAAAAGAAAGCAGTGCCCAGAGGCAAGGTCCTGTAAAACAAAAAAGGACACCATGACGGGGACTGCAAAAGCAAGAAGGATTAATAACATTTTAAACAGTTACGATTATGAAAAAGCTTTTGATTTGTTCGATGATGTGCCTGATGACACTGTTTGCAAAGGCACAAGTGCTGACCTCAGCTTCGGTTCAGAAGGTGTATGAGAGTGTCACGACGGATGTGGACAACGGGTTCGCCTACAATGCAGAGTGTGATGGCGACGGCCGCATCATCGCGATGGAAGTATATCGGAAGAAGCTGCAACGCAAAGTTGGCGTCACCTTGATTCCCGTCTGCCGGTATCTGTACACGTATACGGCGGACGGTCTGCTGAGCAGTCGCATCAAATATGTGTGGCGCCGCAATACCTGGCGTTGCTTCGCACGGCATGACTATTCGCTCACCGATCATCTTTACAGCGTGGACTACTCTCGTTGGAACCGGAAGAAGAATACTTTCGACGAAGCAACAGGCAAGATGACTTACACACTGCTGCCTGATTGTACGGTAAGCAATATCGCCTGCTACTGCCGTCATCATAAGAATGCCCCGCTGAAACTGGAGTGGCAGAGCGAAGTGATATCGCAACCCGTAGGTTGGGACTATTTCCTGACGAAGAAATGAGACTGCCGCCGGGGTTGACAAACTTGTGGTGTCAAAATCTTAGACGCTTTGCTGTCTAATTTTTAGACAATCTGCTTCGGCCGGGGCCCGCAGCCTTGGCGGATTTGTTTTATTGGCGTAACTTTGCAAATGAAAAAGTAAGAACAACGTATGAAGAGCTATTTCAGATTCCTTTCGCGCAACAAGCTATATACCTTTATTAATATAGCAGGCCTGGTGGTGTCGTTGATGTTCATCATCCTGATGGGCGACTACACCTGGCGGCAATTTAGCATCGACTCGTGGCATAAGAATGCCGACCGCATCTATCTGGCGGGCAGTGAAGAGGATTTCTTCATGTGGCCGCAGGCTGCTCAAGAGATCAAGGCGATGTGCCCGGAAATAGAGCAGACCTGTTGCGTGATGAGCCAGAACGGACGCATTAAATATGGTTTGCGGGAGACTCAGAGCAAGGAAGACGATAACGGTATCATCATGCTGGCCGACTCTACGTTCTTCCAGTTTTTCAGTTTCCCGCTGGTGGAGGGCGACCCGAAGACCGTTCTCGATGCCCCCGACAAGTGCGTCATTACTGAAAAACTGGCCAGGACGCTCTTTGCAGGCAAGAATCCTATTGGCGAACAGCTGCAGATTGTGGGCGACCGGCATGTGTTCATGGGGCAGGAGAATCCCTACGACTCTACGTTGGTCTATACCGTCAGCGGCATTGCCAAGGACTTCGACCACACAGTGTTACCCAACGAGACGCAGATTATTGCCAGTATGCAGCGCTTCGGGCAGGTGATGGGCTACAAGTTGACGAACGAGTCCTTTGCATACGGCCCCACAGGAGCCTGTAAGGCATTCCTGATGCTACGTATAGGAACTACGCTCGACGGCATGAAAAATGTGATAGAGAAGCATCTGACGACCAACTACAAGCTGTGGAGCCGAATGGGTGCTGAAGAGTTCACGCTGACACCGCTTACCGACATCATGTTTGCCCCGCAGAACAACGGTGCCGGCATGCAGAAAGGCGACAAGTCGCGGCTCCGCATCCTGCTGGCAGCCGTGCTGGCCCTGCTGTTCTTTGCCGTCAGCAACTACATCAACCTGACCGTCGCCAATACGGGTTTCCGTGCCAAGGAAATGGCCACGCGACGACTCTTCGGTAGCAGCCAGCGAGAGATATCGCTGAAACTGATAGCAGAGTCAACCTTGATGGTGGCAGTATGCTTTGCCGCTGGCTTAGCTCTGGCTTTCTGTTTCCAGAACGATGCCGCTGAGCTGTTCAGGGGAAAGATAGATCTGGCAAAAGATATCCGCGTGGACACTATTTGTTCCTGCTTCGGTTTCATCCTGCTGCTGGGCGTCGTCTCGGGCATTATGCCCTCATGGCAGATTACTCGTTTCCAACCCATTGACATCGTGAAAGGTAGTTTCCGTTATCACTCCAAGATGATTTTGGGCCGGTTGTTCATCATTGTTCAGAACGTCGTCACCATCACTATGCTCACATCGGCCCTTGTCATTTGGCTGCAATTGCATCACCTCATTCATGCGCCATTAGGTTTCAATGCTGAGAACCTGTTCTATGTTGAAAGCCCACTAGGTAAGAGTCAGACAGTGAGAAACAAACTGGAGAAATTACCATTTGTTGAGGCCGTCGGCGAGTACGGAGGCACAACGTTCTCTAACTATAATTCGAATATACGTAGTATCACTGACGGTGACAAGATGGTGACCCTGTTCATCACTGATATGGATACGACAGCCTTCAAACTCTATGGCCTTCAAATACTCAAGGATTATGGTCCGATGAGCGACGGCTATTATCTGAACGAAGAGGCCATGCGGAAGTTTGGCTTTGGCGACGACCAACGTGAGATGACTTGGGGCAAAGACGAGAAGAAACCCATCAACGGAGTGCTTAAGGATTTCCACCGCGTCAACGTGCTGGAGGGCTATCAGCCTTTCGCCATCAGCGTAAGGGAACATGTGGATGAGCCAAACTTCCTCGTCAGGACAAACGGCGACCGACAGGCCATAACTGTCTTTAAGCAGATTATGAAAGAGCTGGATGTTCCAGAAGATGATCTGCAATGGTACGTGAGCAGTATCGAGGAAAACATCGCCGAGACCTTCGAAGACCAGCAGAACACGCTGCGCATCGTTTCGCTCTTCACCCTCATTGCCATCGTCATCTCGGTGCTGGGCTACGTGGGCCTGTCGCTCTTCTTTATCCGTCAGCGGCAGAAGGAGATTGCCATCCGCAAGGTGATGGGCTCCACGTCGGGTGAGGTGCTGCTGTTGATGCTCCGCACATTCTCCGTTCCGCTGCTGGTTTCATTCGTCATTGCCGTGCCTATATCGTGGTATATCATGAGCGACTGGCTCACCAACTTCTCATACCGCATCGCGCTCAGCCCCTGGATATTCGTTGCTGCTGGGTTTACCTGCTTCATCATTTCCCTGCTCACCGTCATCATCCAGAGCTGGCGCGCTGCTTCTGAGAATCCTGTTAACAACATCAAAACAGAATAGAATATCGATATGAAGAATCATTATAGAAGACAAGGGACCCTCATCAAAGTTGTCTCGCTGGCCATCGGCCTGACCGTCGGGCTGGTGCTCATCGCCAAGGTGCAGCTGGAGATGAACTACGACCGCTGCATCGTGGACAAGGAACACGTGTATGAACTGCAGGAGACTTTCCAGCGCAAGGGCGAAGCCAGGCAGCAGCATGGTGCAACGTCGGGAGGTGTCGCGCCGGTGCTGGCTCGAGAAATACCTGAGATACAGAGTGCCACACGCTACACGGCGCAGTTCGGCGAGGAGAAGCTGACGCTTCAGGACGGCAGCCGCCACTACTTCCGCAAGGCGGTGTTTGCCGATTCCTGTTTCTTCGACATCTTCGCCACAACGATTCTGGTGGGCGATGCCCGGAAGATTCTCTCCACTGCCGGACAGTGCATGATCAGCCGAAGCCTGAGTGAGAAGATCGGCGGAGACGTCGTTGGAAAGACGTTTTGCTTCGCCTCTGCCCCGCAGAAGCCGATGACCGTCAACGGCGTGTTCGACGACTATCCTGAGAACTCCGCCTACAGCAGTTTCGACGTCCTGATGTCGATGTCATCCATGGGTACCTACGCATGGGACGGCACTGAAAACCTGATAGGCAACGACCGCTACCATTCGTATGTGCGCCTGCGGTCCGATGCCGATATGAATAAGGTGAGAAAAGAGATAAAAGAACTGCTGCAGCGCATTCTCCCTTGGGACGACCTGAAGCAGGTTGGCTATATCGATTCTGGTATCGAACTGGTGAGCGTGACAGGGCAGCGGATGAAGGATACTACCGTGCGCACCACCTGCATCATCCTCTCGGTGGTGGCCGCGGTGATGCTCTTCACGGCCGTGATGAACTATATCCTCGTGGTCATCAGCACGATGGTAAACCGTGCACGGCAAGTAGCCCTGCGCAAGGTGCTGGGTGCGCCGCATCGGGAGTTCTATCTGACGACGATGAAGGAGTCTGCCGTTCATCTGCTCTCGGCGCTGGCCGCGATGGCCCTGCTGCTCTGGGCAGGACAGAACTGGGTGCGCGACCTCTTAGGCGTAAGCGTCGGCACGCTCTTCTCGGCGCAGACTTTCGCCGTGCTCATGGCCGTATGCCTCGTCGTGCTGCTGTGCTGCGGCCTCCTGCCGGGGCTGATCTATTCGCGCATCCCGCTGACCTACGCCTATCGGCTCTACAGCGAGAGCAAGCGCGTGTGGAAGTTGTCGCTGCTGGCTTTCCAGTTCGTGCTGAGCACGATGCTGCTCTGCGTGCTCTCGACCATCTATCGGCAATACAACTATATGCTGCAGGCAGACATGGGCTATCAGTATAACCGCGTGGCCTACGTCAACGTCAGTGCCTTACACGGCGACTCCATCTATTCGCTGGCCCGTGAGATGGAAAACCTGCCTTGCGTCGAGAAGACGGCTGCCGCCTATTCGCTCTTTTGCGAGCAGCAGAGTGGCGACAATGTGTTGGTGCCAGGCAATCCACAGGAAATGTTCAACTGTGTCAATCTGTTCTTTGCCGAGGGTGGACTGGTGGAGACGATGGGACTTAAGATTGTTCGCGGCCGCGACTTCAAACGCCTGAATCATAAAGGCTGGACGCCGGAGATGCTGGTGGACGAGAAGTTTGCAAAAAAAATGAAAGAAGTGGCTGGCATCGATGACGTCGTAGGCCGCCAGTTCATCAACTCCTCCTTAGGCAACGAGTACCCCTTGACCGTCGTCGGCATCGTGAAGAACTTTAAGTTGGGATCGCTCGTTTCCAGCGAAGAACGCCCCATGATGGTGGCCAACGGCAATGTCTTTACGCATTACATCATGGTGAAACTTCAGAGCATCACGTCCGAGAACCTCCAGGCCGTGCAGCAAGTCTGCGACCGCCTCTATCCCGACGCCGAGCTACAGGTGAAGTTGTACGGCAACGAGATGGCCGACAGCTATCAGCAGACGAAGCACACCCGCGACCTCATCATGATAGGCTGCTTGGCATCGCTGCTCATCATGCTCATCGGACTGATTGGCTATGTGCGCGACGAGGTGCAGCGCCGGTCGCGCGAACTGGCCATCCGCAAGGTGATGGGTGCAACCGTCAGCGAGCTGCAGAACCTGTTCCTGCGTAGCATCGCGCTCATTGCTCTTCCGTCCATCGTCGTCGGTGTCGCCTTGGGTTGGTATTTCAGCCGCATGCTGATGGAGCAGTTTGCCGACAAGATACAGCTCTCATGGTTTGTCTTCGCCGCCTGTGCGCTGTTCGCGCTGCTCGTCATTGCTGCCGTCGTGCTGCTTCAGACCTATCGCGTGGCCACCAGCAATCCCGTCAATTATCTAAAGACAGAATAACCCCCTACCCCCAACCCCTCCCCGAGGGGAGGGGGGAACTTTGCAAAACAATAATATCAACCATTTAGAACAATGACCCTATAAGCCTGCCAGCAGAACTATTCACTCCCCTCCATCATAGGGAGGGGCAGGGGGTGGGTCTTCTTGGGGGGTGGGTCTCTTGATTATGATTAAACTTGAAAACATTCAAAAGGTGTTCCGCACGGAAGAGGTGGAGACCGTGGCACTCGGCGGCGTGTCGCTCGAAGTGCAGAAAGGTGAGTTCGTGGCCATTATGGGCCCGTCGGGTTGTGGCAAGTCCACCTTATTAAATATTCTTGGCCTGCTCGACAATCCCACCAGCGGCCGCTACTGGCTCGACGGACAGGAGGTGGGCACGCTCCGCGAGAGCCAGCGCACGGCAGTACGCAAGGGTCAGATAGGCTTCGTGTTCCAGAGTTTCAACCTCATCGACGAGCTCAACGTCGAAGAGAACGTGGAACTGCCGCTCACCTATCTCGGCGTGCCTAAGAAGGAACGGCGGGCGAGGGTAGAGGAGGCGTTGCGACGCATGGGAATCTCGCACCGCGCCCACCATTTCCCCCAGCAGCTAAGCGGCGGACAACAGCAGCGCGTGGCCATCGCCCGAGCCGTCGTGATGAACCCCATGCTCATCCTCGCCGACGAGCCCACGGGTAATCTCGACTCGAAGAACGGATTGGAGGTGATGCAGCTGCTCACACAGCTCAACCAGGAAGGTGCCACCGTCGTCATGGTGACCCACTCCGAGCGCGACGCCGGCTATGCCCAGCGCATCGTCAGCATGCTCGACGGACTGGTAGTGCCCGAAGTCAGACTGTAGCAACAGTCTCTTCGTGGCATGTTTGCATGGCAGGGCAACGAAAACAGGGCGAACGGCGCGGAAAACCTAAATAGTTTTTAAAGGATTCGCGCCAAACCTATTAATAATTGTGAACGTGCACAATTGAACCTTTCTTCAAGCTGAATGCCCTAAACGCTTGTTATCGTGCACGTAAGAGAAAAAACGGGATGCAAAATCCGACTTTTCGACAAGTCCAAAAAGATGTAAATCGGTTTTTCCCACTGCTCGGTTTTTCGTAACTTTGCATTGCAAAATTTACCAATCATCCTAATCAATTAGAGTTTTCATGAGAAAAAAGATATTCCTTTGTGTTGCTGTTTTCATGCTGGCAATGGTGGCTCCCACCACGGCAGGGCCTAAAAAGAACAAGAAAGAGAGCAAGACCGAGGAGAGATATCAGGAAATAGACAATTACGACTTCCTCTATACTGGCGGCGAATACGATTTCGACAACAGCTACAGCTACAATTTCGATGTGGTGAGTATGGAGAACGTCATGGACGAGGCTTTCTCTCACCTCGGAGCACGCTATCGTCATGGCGCCAAAGGTCCCTATGCCTTCGACTGCTCGGGATTCACAAGCTATGTCTACGGGCAGATCGGCGTTCAGCTGAGCCCCTCATCGCGCGACCAGTATGCCAGCAACATGCCCATCAGCAACCGTGAACTCCAGCGCGGCGACCTCGTCTTCTTCAGCGGCCGCAGCGGTCGTGGCGGTGTGGGCCATGTGGGGATTGTCGTCGATGTGGATGAGCACACGGGGTCGTTCAACTTCATCCACGCCAGCGTGAGCCGCGGTGTGATGGTGAACAACTCCAACGAGGCTTACTACCGCAGCCGATACATCGGTGCCCGACGAGTGAAATAATTTTTTTTATGATGAAATAAGTATTAGATGGAGCACGGTTCTCGCGATGAGAGTCGTGCTTTTTTCGTGAAGCCCTCCCCCTGCCCCTCCCGAAAGGAGGGGAGAGTGTACAGTTGGTAGTGGAGAATTGGGAGTAGGAGATAAAAAAAAGAGACCTTTGCCGTGGCAATGTCTCTTCTTTTTCCTTTCCGAAAGGTAACTCTTAGTCCTTCTTGATAGCTGTGCGCTTCTCGGCAATGCGGGCTTTCTTACCCGTGAGCTTGCGCAGGTAGTACAGCTTGGCGCGGCGAACCTTACCAATCTTGTTCACCTCGATGCTGTCGATGTTCGGGCTCTCGATGGGGAATATACGCTCCACACCAACGGTGCCAGACATCTTGCGAACGGTGAAGCGCTTCTTGTCGCCATGACCGCAGATCTTGATGACCACGCCACGGTAGAGCTGGATGCGCTCCTTGTTACCCTCAATGATTTTGTAAGCAACGGTAATGGTGTCGCCCGACTTGAACTCGGGGAACTTCTTGCCGGTTGCAAATGCTTCTTCAGCAACTTTGATCAAATCCATTTGTCTAAAATGATTTTTAAATTCGTAATAAGTTTCCGCGCAACATAGACAGGCTACTCTTCTTCCTTCCATCGGTTACGTCGAAAAAGCGGTGCAAAGGTACGATATTTTTTTGATATACAGACTCTTCGACCCTATATTTTTCGTTTTTCAGACGAAAAAACTTGTCCGTTACCGTTCTTTTTCGTATCTTTGTGCCATGCAAAAGAGAAAAATCATCATTGGTGGACTGTCGCTACTCATGCTGACAGCAACATCGTGCAAGTCGAACTATGCGCTCACCGACGTCACGAGGACGCGCATACTGGTCGACAAACGCTACGACGCGCAACCCGACCAAGAGGCCACGGCCTTCATGGCTTCCTACAAACACGAGGTCGACAGCGTGATGTCGCCCGTCGTCGGAGAGATAGCGCGCTACATGGCGGCGAAGAAACCCGAGAGCGAACTATCCAACCTGCTTGCCGACATACTGGTATGGGCTGGGAAAAAGTATGGCGAGAAGCCCGACTTCGGCATCTACAACATGGGAGGCATCCGCGCTGCCTTCGCCAAAGGGAAGGTGACCTACGGCGACGTCCTCGACGTGGCACCCTTCGAGAACAAGATAGCCTTCGTCACGCTCAGCGGAGAGAAGGTGCTGGAGCTGTTCCGGCAGATTGCACTCACCGGCGGCGAGGCCGTCAGCCACGGTGTGCAGATGGTCATCACGTCCGACGGGAAGATGAAGTCGCTACGGCTTCACGGCAAGGAAATCGACCCCGGCGCAAGCTACCGCGTGGCATCCATCGACTATGTGATACAAGGCAACGACCGGCTGGAGGCTTTCAAGGCCAAGACCGACGTCAACTCCCCACAGGAGGCGAGCAACAACCTGCGCTTCGTCATCATGGACTATTTCCGTGAGCAGGCGGCCAAGGGTGTCGTCGTCGACAGTAAGGTGGAAGGACGCATCGTCGTTGAAGACTGAACCGGAAAAACAGACAGGAAATGAAAAAGCTATATATATATAATAAGGTGGGACGCGCGGCACTGACGGTGCTGCTCACTGGCGCGCTGACCCTCGTTCCCAACGATGCTTCCGCGCAGAAGCAGCTCGTCATACTCCATACCAACGACACCCACAGCACCATCTACCCCCTGAGCGAGAACCTGGCCGACACGATGCTCGCCGGTCGTGGAGGATTCGTCAGGCGTATCGCCATGCTCAAGGAAGAACGGAAGAAGAATCCCGGCCTGCTGCTCTTCGACAGCGGCGACTTCTGTCAGGGCTCGCCCTACTTCACCATGTATAAAGGCGACGTGGAGGTGGGACTGATGAACCGCATGCACTACGACGCAGGAACCATCGGCAACCATGAGTTCGACTACGGACTGGAGAACATGGCGCGCATGTTCCGCAACCTCAACTTCCCCATCGTCTGTGCCAACTACGACTTCACGGGCACTGCCGCCGAAGGAACCACCAAGGAGTTCGTCATACTGAAGCGCAACGGACTGAAGATCGGCGTCTTCGGGCTCTCGCCCAAGCTGTCGGGACTCGTCTCCGACACCAACTGCGAGGGCGTGAAGTTCGAGAATCCCATCGAGGCTGCGAAGCGCGTCGTCGCAAAGCTGCAACAGAAGAAGTGCGACGTCATCATCTGCATCTCACACCTGGGGTGGACAACGCTCAACGGCGTCGACGACCAGCAGCTCATCGCCCAGACGCGCGACATCGACCTCGTGCTCGGCGGGCATTCCCACACCTATTTCGAAGACCTGCGCTACGTCAAGAACCTCGACGGCAAGGAGATTCCCGTCGACCAGAACGGCAAGCACGCCCTCTTCGTGGGCCGCATGGTGCTCGATTTCAAGAAGAAAAAATAAGAAACGGGAGTTCTTCGGTGCGAGAACTCCCGTTTCTTATTTTTTATCTATCGCCTCTACACACTCCCCTCCTTTCGGGAGGGGCCGGGGGAGGGCTCCTCCTCTACTCGAAGTTCAGCGTCAGGGCGATGATCTTTGTCTGCGCCTTGCGCACCGAGTTGCTGTACATCATCATGTTGCGGTCCTTCATGTTGCGCGTGTGGTCGGTGTCCAGAGCGTTCGTCAGACTGTAGGCGAATTTCAGCTCGGGGCGGAACTTGAAGAACGGCAGGTAGAAATCGCAGCCGATACCCACTTCCACGTAGCAGTCGAACTTCTTCAGCTTCACGATGTCCTCATCCTTACCCGAGAGGTTGAGCATCGGCATCACGCCGGCCATCAGGTAAGGACGGTGGTTATTGAAGCGCTCGGCACTGAATATCAGGTCAACCGGCGTGCCGATGTAGATCGTCTTCATGTCCTGACGCTTTTCCTGAGGATTACCGTCCTCCGTCTTGTCGGTGAAGTTGCGGAAAGTCAGGTGGCGGTTGCCGAACAGCAGGGTGGGGGATGCGCGGAGGGAGAAATGCTTGTGAAGGCGCGCCTCACCGAGTACGCCCACCGTGAAGCCCGGATCCCAGCGGTCTTGGTCGCATGTGATCAGCTTCTCACCCTGCGTGCCGTCATCGAAGGTGACGGTCTGCGGACCGACGTTCTCAAACTCGATGTCCTGCAAATGCGTGCCCACGACGATTCCGAAGTGGAAAGGCCGAAGGTCGGTGTACGGGCGGTTCTGCACAACCTTCTCCTGAGCAGACGCCATGACGGCTGCACAGACAGAAAGCAGGACGGTGAAAAATACTCTTTTCATTTGATATATTAACGGGAGATTCAACTTTTTATTGCATCTTCCGTCTAAAAGAAGACCACCGTAATCAATAGAAAGTGAAAGAAAGTTAACAGCAGAGATTTTTCTACCTAAAAGTAGGTATGAATCAAAATTAATTCCTATCTTTGCATCATCAAAAGTGATTATTAACATTATTAACAAACTAATAAAAATCATTATGGCATACGTAATTGGAGAAGACTGCATTGCTTGCGGAACATGTATCGATGAGTGCCCCGTGGGCGCAATTTCTGAGGGTGAGCGCTATTCTATCGACCCCGATGCTTGCACCGAGTGCGGCACCTGCGCAGGTGTTTGCCCCTCTGAGGCAATCTCTCTGCCCGAGTAATACAGAACGTTACAAAACAAAAGGCGGCTTTCATACGAAGGTCGCCTATTTTCATGCCATAAAACACCCCTCCTCACCCCGTCATTAGGCCCTCCTCACCCCGTCATTAGGCCCAAGTCACGTCATCATTAAGCCCAAGTCACGTCGTCATTAAGCCCAAGTCATGTCGTCATTTGGCCTTAGTTGCGTTGCAAAATCAATTATTTTGCTGAGCAAAACAATTTAGATTGCAGACCAAAACAAATTATATTGCAAAGCAAAACAAATTAAATTGCAGGGAAAAACAAGATGAGTGGCAGGGCAAAACAAAATGAATGGCAGGGCAAAACGAATGGAGTGGAATAATAAAATCAAAAAGGAGCACCCGGAATCGTCGGATGCTCCTTTGAAGAATTATCACGGCACCTTTGGAATAAAATGGCTGGAGCTTCATTTTATTCATCTTACAGCGTTGATGTTTTTTTGCAGTTCTTCTAAGAACCGGGTGGCGTGTCCGCCATCCATCTGTGCGTGATGGAACTGGAAGGAGATTGGTAGCGTGGTCTTCAGCCAGCCCTTGCGATAGCGTCCCCATGCAAGGAAGGGATTGGTGAAGATGCCGCTGTACTGGTTGACGATGCTGTCGAGCTCCGTCCCGGTCACGGCCGAAGTGCCTACGATGACGGCCTCCTCGTCCAAGATGTCCTGACAGGTCTGGCGAATGGTAGTTGTCAGGTGCAGGTAGTTGGCGTTGAACTGCTCCAGGTCATCGCTGACGGCAATGTCGCAGAAACTGAGCCCGCCCTTGATGTTTTCCACGATCATGTTGACGGCCATGCGGTCGTATTTGTACAGTTTCCCGTCATGGGGAAGCATATAGAACTCCTCTATCCTGGAGGCCGTTTTGCCGATGCACCAGCACAGCAGCATGTTGAATTTCAGTCCGCGCCGTCTGCTGACCCTGCAGAGCCTCGTCACGTCGAAGGTCTTTGTGAGCGTCACCATCGGCATGGGCGACTTCATCCACAGCTCGAACGCCATCGCCCGACTGGTCTCTTTGGGATTGATCTCCTGTTTCATTACTCAATGACAAAACTGCGGGGGTAGAAATCGCTGTAGAAACGTCCGTCGGTGGCAGTGAACTTCAAGACACAGTAGTTGGGATCGGTCACTCCGCCAGGATAGTACTGCTCATCACCCTCGCGCCAGATCATTATTTTCGAGGTGGCATCCGTCAGTACCTCCATCGTGCCGCGAAGCATCATGGCCTTGAAGCCCTCCGTGTCGCAGAAATAGATGCTGGCCTTGGGATTAGCCTTGTATTGAGCCACACG
>DEJE01000011.1:0-19799 GCA_002353205.1 Prevotella sp. UBA2756
CACAGTTCATAGTTCATAGTTGAAGCCCCACTCTCCATTCTCCACTATCAACTATCAACTATGAACTGTGAACTATGAACTAGAACCTTCTTCCGCCGCCCATGCCGCCGCTGATGGTGTTGGTGGCCGTCACGCTGACCGAGCTGCTGCCTGCCGTCAGGGTGTAGCTGCTGCCGCTTGTCAGGTTGGGAGAGCTGATGATGATGGTGTTGTTGCCGCTATAGCTGACGGGAGGCATCGAGAAGGAGCAGAGCGTCTTGCTGCCGTCGCTCACCGTGAGGGTGCTGTTGGCCGAGAGCGAGCCCGTAGCGGTGACGATTCCCTGCGTCGTGCTTCCCAGATTGCCGTCCACCCTTCCGCCGATGGCGAAGATGTTACTTCCCGAGATGTTGAGTTTCTTCTGCTCGTTGATGTCGATGCCGGCCTCGGCACCGTTGGCACCGCATGCGATGATGGTTCCGCCCTTGAGGTACATGTCGCCGTTGGCGTCGATGCCATCGTTGTTGGTGCCTACGGCCACCACCGTTCCTCCGCTGATGGTCATGTCGCCCGTGGAGTTGATGGCGTCGTCGTGGGCATAGACGAGGAGCGTTCCGTCGGTGATGTCGAGCGTTCCCTTGCTCTCCACGCCCTCGGCATTGTTGCCGCTGGTGCGTATCATGATGTCGCCGCCCGTGATTTTCAGCACGCCGTATGTGACGTTAGGCGTGACGGTGTCGTCCTTGTAGCCTATCTTCATGCCCTTGGGCGATGAGGTGTAGGCGCTGGGCAGGTTGTCGGTATTGCCGGTGTAGTTGTGGCTTTCCGACGAACCGTTGCTGTAGTAGAGTCCGCCCTCGGTGATGATGCGTATCTTTCCTCCGGTGATATACGCCTCGAGGTCGGCCTTGATGCCCTTGCCTCCGCTCCCCGTGGCCTTGGCGTAGAGCTCGCCGCCGTTCATGTAGAAGTTGGCGTCGCTGCCGATGCCTGCCGCCGCCTTGGTGTCGCCGCCGTAAGTGAGCGTCTCGTCGGCCTCCCATGTGCCGTTGCCGGTGGCGATGACGGTTGTCCGTCCGCCGTTGATGGTCACGTTGGCATCGCCGTTGATGGCCTTTCCGCCAGCCGCCGACACCTCCACATTCACGATACCTCCGTTGATGAACATGTCGGCGCCCGCCTTGATGCCGTTGTTGGCCGAGGAGTTGACATAGAGGTTCACCCCTTTGTCGATGACGATGTTGCTCTTGCCGTGGATACCATTCTTATATGTGCCGTAGACGTCGAGCGACCCGTCGCCGCTGACGATCAGCTTGCCCTTGCTGAAGATGGCTCCCTTGTGGTCTTCCGTGGTGCCGTCCTTCACCTGGTTGGTGCCGCTGACGACGAGGTAGGCGTTGCCTTTGCTTTCCAGGTCGATGGCTGTTGTCGAGGCACTGGTGATGTCGGCGTTGTTGAGGTTGAGCTCAAAGTTGGTGCTGCCGTTGACGATGAGCGACCCGTCGGTCGTCTTTCCCGTCACCACGTAGCAGATGCCTTCGGTGCTGCCGTGGTCAACGGTCACGTTGTTGCCGTCGATGGTCATCGTCACGCCGTCGATGGCCGGGTCTGTGGGGTTCGCCATGTCTATGTTGACGATGGTGGCGAAGGTGTTGGCTGCCGGTGCGTCGCTGTCGGCGGGGTATTGAGCGGCCGCCGTCGAGCTGGGTTCTGCCGTCGTCTTGTCGATGTTGACGGTGAATGTCTTCATCTCTGCGTAGGGAGAAGAGGAGCTTCCGGTGAATGACGTATCGTTGCTGTCGCCCTCGAAGGTATAGGAATCGTAGTATTCGTCAAACAGTTCATCGTCTGTTGAACATGCTGTTGTCAGTGTCATCGCTGTTGCTAACGTTATCATGAACGTTAATGTTACCTTTTTCTTCATATTCGTTACATTTTAATCGTTAATACTTCGTTTTCTCGATGCAAATGTAAACAGAAAGAGCCGCTCGCTAAATTTTATTCAGCGAACGGCTCCTTTTGTTCAGCGAAAAGAAATGTCTGACGACGGAGGTTAAAAGTCGATGTCCACTCCCACGCCTACCACGCGGTTAGTGCGGGTATACTCGTTGTGTGTGGTGCTGTTGGTGGCTGTGGGTGTGACGTCCTGCTTGTAGGTGTCGTAGTTGGTCTGGAAGTAAGCCACGTTGAGCTTCATCTTCTTGCTGAGCTTGTACGACAGTCCCACACCGTAAGAATAGCTGCTCACGACGAACGACATGTCGTTCATGTACTCGTCGGACAACCCGTAGTTTGTCTTCTGGAAGCCTCCGCTGACGAGGAGCTTGTCGGTGACGTCCCATTCAGCACCGCCGTTCACCTCCCATGTGTTGCCGTCGAGCTTCTTCTCCTCGTGGTTGTACCAGTGGGCCGACTTGTCGAAGAACAGATGGTAGCCCGCATTGATGCGAACGGTGGGGATGACCGACCACTGAGCACCCACGGTGAGCAGTGCCGGATGGTCCTCGGGCACGCGGCTGCCGTCGCGATACTTGTTGACGGCATCGATAGCGTGCGCCTCCTTCACGGTGGAGCTGTTCTTCATGCGGATGCGCGTCTTGAACTCATACTTCGCTCCGAAGTTGAAAGCTCCGGCCTTGTAGTCGATACCCACGATGGGTGCAACGCCCCAACCCGTCTGGTCGGACATCAGGTTCACACCCTCGCGGTAGATGTCGAGCGTCTGCAGGCTCTGCTGTGTTCCTTCGAGCTGAGCTTTCGCAGCCTTGGCGGTGGCCAGTTGCGTGGTGAGCTCCTCGGGAACAGGTGCTCCTGCAGCCTGATACTGAGCGATGCCGGCTTCCAACTTGGTGATGCCAGCGCTGTATTGAGCGATGCCTCCGGCGATGGTGACGTTGGCATTGTCGAGGAACGTGCCGAAGGGCACTGCTCCGGCGGCTGTGTTCACGCGGATATTGCTCAGGTTCGCCTTATACGAGGCCGTACCGTAGATCAGTCGGGCACCGCCATAGACCGACAGGTTGTCGGTGAGCTTGTAGGCTGCGCCGAGGGTGAAGCCGAAATAGTACTGCTTGCCGCGCATGTAGCCATCGACATCGTAGCCCGTAGCGCCCAGGGGCTGAAGCGATTTGGCGATGGCGCCGACGGCACTCTCGAACGACCCGATGCCGTTGTCGAACTCACACTTGCCGCCGCCGCCCGTCAGTGCGAAGCTGCCCTGCAGGCTCCAGCGGCCTCGGTTGTAGGCAGCCTGGATGGAAGGGATGACGGGAGCGATGGCTTCGCCCTTGAACTCCTTCGTCGTCTGTCCGTTGTTGCTCATGCCGAGGGCGAAGTCGGGGTTCGTTGTGAGGATGGTGCGCGTCTGGAAAGCGGCCTGCCAGTTGATCGACAGATGCCAACCTTCGTCCATGAAAACCACGCCAGCGGGGTTGGTATACACGCCGTCAATAGCGATGACACCGTCGCGGGCCATCATTCTGTTGAAGGCAATGTTCGTGTTTGTGTTGGTCAGAATGCCGCCAGCGTAGGCGGTGGATGCTGTCATTGCGAAGGCAATGCAGGCAAATTTTAATTTATTCATCTTAATTACCATTAAAAAACTTGTCTGCAAAGGTATCTATATTGTTCCGAATTACCTGTATGCGCACACAATATTTCACGTTTATTAACTTTAAAACGATAGATTATTGCACAAAAAAGCTGTTTTGTGCAATAAAATGGCGCTCTTTTTTGCACATTTCCTACTTTGAATGTGCAAAAAAAGAGCAAATCGGCGGCCTGTTTCTGCCCGAAATGTGCAAAACGGCGGTCCTGCGAAGCAAGAAAAACGCTTTTTCTTTGCAGCAGAGGCGCGTAATTCGTGTTTTTTATGTAAATTTGCGAGCAAAACAAATCAAAGAATATGAAAAGACTGTTGACGATCATAGTGGCCGTGGTCTGCGCCGGGCAGATGATGGCGGGCGACATCTATGTGGCTCCGCAAGGCAGCGACAATGGTGACGGTACGCGCGAGCGACCGCTGGCCACGGTGGACCAAGCACTCAGGCAGGCGCGCGAATGGCGGCGGCTGAAGCGTCCGGAGGTGGCAGGCGGCATCACGATTCACTTAGAGAGCGGCACCTACCAGCTCGCGCGCCCCATCTTCATCCGTCCCGAAGACAGCGGAACGGAAGAGTCGCCCACCATTATCAAGGGTGCTGCCGTGCTCAATGGCGGCGTCAGGATGGAGAAATGGACACGCGGCTGCGATGACGAGCGCGTGGCCCCGGCCCTGAGAGACAAGATCTGGACGGCCGAGGCGCCGCGCGTGGGCAACCGCATTCTCTGGTTCCGGCAGCTGGACCTTGGGCGGATGGCCACGCAGTTCGGCACATTCTACGTCAACGGCTGCGAGTCGGCCATCCAGACGCCTTCCGTACGGATGGAACGCATGCTGAATTTCAACACGAAAGACCGGACGATCACCATTCCCACGCCACGGCAAGACCTCCGGAAGGCACGCCAGTTGGAGATGGTGGTGCACCAACGGTGGGCCATCGCCATCCTGCGCGTGAAAGACATGCAAGTGATGGGCGACTCGACCATCGTCTCGTTCCACGAGCCCGAGAGTCAGCTGGAGTTTGAACATCCGTGGCCGAAACCCGTCATCAACGGCGAGAAGGGCAGTTCGTCGTTCTGCCTGCAGAATGCGTTAGAGCTGTTGGACGAGCCCGGTGAGTGGTATCAGGACTATCCGTCGGGCCGCGTGTACTATTATCCTTTCGATGCCGAAATCCTTCAGCCGCAGGATGAGTTCTTCGCATGGCCTTTTGCACCCGCGCTGAAAACGCTCATCAACATCAGCGGAACGCCCGAGCGGCGCGTGCACCACATCCGCTTTGAGGACGTGAACATCAAGAATGCGGCCTGGACGCGGCCGTCGGAGCAGGGGCACGTCACGCTGCAGGGCGGATTCCCACTCATCGATGCCTACAAGCTGCTCCAGCCAGGTCTGCCCGAGAAGGCGGAACTGGAGAACCAGGCATGGATAGAGCGTCCCGACGCGGCGGTGAAGGTGAGCTATGCCGACGACATCGTGTTCGACGGCTGCCACTTCGAGAACCTCGCCGCCACGGGTCTCGACATGGAGAAGAGCGTCAGCCGCTCTGCCGTGCGCAACTGCTCGTTCCACAACATCGGCGGCACGGCCATCATGGTGGGCACGTTCCCCGACCAAGGCTTCGAGACGCACGTTCCCTATGCGCCCAAGCACGACGAGGACATCTGCGACGGCGTCGTGATCAGCAACAACGAGATCCGACACTGCACGACAGAAGACTGGGGAGCCGTGGGCATAGGCGCCGGCTACGTGCGCAACATCGAGATCGTGAACAACGACGTGTCGGACCTGAACTATTCAGGCATCTGCGTGGGCTGGGGATGGACGGCCTTGGAGAGCGGCATGCGCAACAACCGCATCGAGGGCAACCGCGTGTACGACTATGCCAAGCAGCTCTACGACACCGGCGGCATCTACACCCTGAGTAACCAGCCCGGCTCCACCATCCGCAACAACCGCATCGGCGCACCCGCACGGGCTCCCTACGCCACCAACAACCGCGCCTTCTGCATCTACTTCGACGAAGCCACTGACGGCTTCACCGTGGAAGACAACCAGATGCCCTTCGAGAGCTTCGGCTACAACAAGCCGGGACCGAAGATGGTGATTCGCAACAACGGACCAAAGGCAAAACCAAAGAATGAGCCATCAACGGTGACACCAAACACCCCAGAACTCAGAAAGCAAGAAATGAGAATATAGATATGAAACCAACAAACTACCATTTGTTCGACTTCCTCGACTTCGATCCGGAGCTGAAACGCGAGGAGAGCCTGTGGAAAGCCAGCAGGCCAAACGCCATCTTTGCACGCGATGGTGACATCTGTGTGAGTATCCCGTTCTGCAGACAAGCACTGTCTAACGACATGGCTGCCGACCCTTCGGGACAAAACGAGACCTATACGATGGTCATCAGGTACTACGAGCCGAACATCCTGCGGGTCTTCATCGACTTTGAACATCGTGACAACACCACGCCAGTGGACGAAGACGACATGCTGCAATATGCAGAGCGAATCAGGAAAAGACCGCTGCAACTGCTTGCCGAGACGCAGCCTCACGGGCACTATTACGCCTGCACAGAAGACGGCGTGAAGCGCGTGCACATCGTGCAGACGTCGCCCGACATCGATTTCTGGAGCGACCTGCAGCCCGCACCGCAGGAAACGGTCGACATCCGATTCTTCCCCGACGGTAAACACGAGGTGCGCCTGGCCTCCTACGACCACTTCTCGCCGCCGCGCTACGATGCCCTGCCCGTTGCTTATTGCAAAACCGAGGGCAGCAACGACCGCGCCACGCTCTCTTTTGAGTGCAAGGCCGACGAGTGTTTTGCCGGAACGGGCGAGCGGTTCATGAAGATGGACCTCAGCGGCCAGACCTTTTTCCTGAAGAACCAGGACGGGCAGGGTGTGAACAACCGTCGCACGTACAAGAACATCCCGTTCTACGTGTCGAGCCGGATGTACGGCACCTTCTACCACACCACGGCCCACAGCAAGCTGTCGCTCGCCGGACAGTCCACACGCAGCGTGCAGTTCCTCAGCGACCAGGCCCTGATCGATGCCTTTATCATCGGCGGCGACAGCATAGAGGAGATTATCCGTGGCTACCGCGACCTGACGGGCTACCCGTCGATGCCGCCCCTATGGAGCTTCGGCGTGTGGATGAGCCGCATGACCTACTTCTCCGCCGACGAGGTGAATGCGATCTGCAACCGTCTGCGCCGCGAACACTATCCGTGCGACGTCATCCACCTTGACACGGGATGGTTCAAGACCGACTGGCTCTGCGAGTGGAAGTTCAACGAAGAGCGCTTCCCCGATCCTCCGGCTTTCATCCAAGGTCTGCGCGACAACGGTTTCCGCGTGTCGCTCTGGCAACTGCCCTACGTGGCCGAAGATGCCGAGCAGATTGATGAGGCGCGCGAGAACGACTATATCGGTCCGCTGACGAAGAAACAGGAGTCGGAAGGCTCCAATTTCTCCGCTCTCGACTACGCCGGCACCATCGACTTCACCTACGACCGCGCCACCGAGTGGTACAAAAGTCTGCTGCGGCGGTTGCTCCGCATGGGCGTCAGCTGCATCAAGACCGACTTCGGCGAGAACATCCACATGGATGCTACGTATAAGAACATGACGCCCGAGCTGCTCAACAACCTCTATGCGCTGCTCTATCAGAAGGCAGCCTACGAGGTGACACGCGAAGTGACGGGCCAGGGCATCGTGTGGGCGCGCGCCGCCTGGGCCGGGTGCCAGCGCTATCCGCTCCACTGGGGCGGCGACTCGTGCTCGTCGTGGGACGGCATGGCCGGTTCGCTGCGCGGCGGACTGCATTTCGGGCTCTCGGGTTTCGCTTTCTGGAGCCACGACGTGCCGGGATTCCACACGCTGCCCGACTTCATGAACGGCATCGTGCAGGACGATGTCTACGTCAGGTGGACGCAGTTCGGCGTCTTCTCGTCACACATCCGCTATCACGGCACCAACAAACGCGAGCCGTGGCACTACCCGAAGATTGCAGGAATCGTCAGACGGTGGTGGAACCTGCGCTATGCCCTTATACCTTATATATTACAAGAGAGCCTGATTGCCTGCTCCACGGGCTACACACTGCTGCGAGCACTCGTCTTCCACCACGCCGACGACCGCACTTGCTGGCACATAGACGACGAATACTACTTCGGCAACGACTTCCTGGTGGCCCCCGTGATGAACAGCGAGAACCGCCGCGACGTCTATCTGCCCGACGGCCGATGGGTACATTTCTTTACCGGCGAACGTCTTCAAGGCAGACGGTGGATTCACTTAGAGGATATTCCACTCGAAGTGATGCCTGTGTTCGTGAGAGAAGGGGCCGAGATTCCCATCTATCCCGAGCACGTGGAATGTACAGACGAGATGGACTTAGGGAAAACCGCCGTCGTGAAGATTGACGAAAACTTTAAAGGTTACCGACTATGAACACCTGGAAACCGAACCTCGAAGAGACCAAACAACGCTACATCAGATGGTGGAACCACAAGGGAATCATTGTGAACATGTGGGAACACTTCCAAGACGGCGTGCAACCACATGCCGACATCGCCATGCCGGCGCCGCCCCGCGACCTGAATCAGAAATGGTTCGACCCGCAGTGGCGCGCCGACTACCTGGACTGGTACGTGGCCCACTCGTCGCTGATGGCCGACATGTTGCCCGTGGCCAACACACAACTGGGTCCGGGCTCGCTCGCTGCCATCCTCGGCGGTGTGTTTGAAGGCGGCGAAGACACCATTTGGATTCATCCCGACCCCAACTACACCGATGACATCGTCTTTCGTCCCGACCATCCCAACTACATACTGCACAAAGAGTTGCTGCGCGCCTGCAAGGCGAAGGCACAGGGGCACTACTATGTGGGCATGCCCGACCTGATGGAAGGACTCGACGTGCTGGCCGCCATCAAGGGAACCGACAAGGTGTTGCTCGACACGGTGATGCAACCTGAGGTGCTCGAACGGCAGATGCAGCAGATCAACGACATCTACTTCCGCGTGTTCGACGAGCTCTACGACATCATCCGCGAGGGTGACGAGATGGCATTCTGCTATTTCTCGTCGTGGGCGCCGGGCAAGATGTCGAAACTGCAAAGCGACATCTCGACGATGATCAGCGAAGATGACTACCGACGGTTCGTGCAGCCATTCATTCGCGAGCAGTGCCAGAAGATTGACTACACGCTCTACCATCTCGACGGCGTCGGCGCCATGCACCATCTGCCAGCCTTGTTGGAGATTGAGGAGCTGAACGCCATACAATGGACGCCCGGTGTGGGTGAACCGCAGGGAGGATCGCCGAAGTGGTACGATCTGTACCGGAAGATCCTGGACGGCGGCAAGAGCATCATGGCCTGCTGGGTGACGCTCGACGAGCTGCGCCCGCTGCTCGACAACATCGGCGGCGACGGCGTCCACTTAGAGATGGACTTCCACAACGAACGTGAAGTGGAGCAGGCCCTGCGCATCGTGGAGGAATATCAGTCGAAGGACGAGGCCGACCACAAGGTGGATGAAATCATCCGGCTGACGGAAGCACAGTTCCGGCAGCTTGAGCAGCAACCTTCGGAAGAGAAAGAAGAACCGCAACGGAAAGCAACCTGCCCGTGCGGCTTCGATCACAGCGCCGAGGAGGGGCACCACGGGAAAGCATCTGCATCACATGAGGTTCAGAAACAGTCGTTAGCCGACGTAGCCAAGGAGCGAATCCTCGTGCTCGACGGTGCCATGGGAACAATGATACAGCAATACCAGTTGCGCGAAGAAGATTTCCGCGGTGCACGTTTCGCCCGTCATCAGCAGGAACTGAAAGGCTGCAACGACGTGCTCTCGGTCACGGCACCATTCGTCGTGCGCGATATCCACCGCAAATACCTTGCTGCCGGGGCCGACCTCATAGAGACCAACACCTTCAACGCCCAGCGCATATCGATGGACGACTACGGACTGGGCGATGCTTGCCGCGAGATTAACCTTGCTGCCTGTCGCATTGCTCGCGAAGCCGCCGACGAGCAGACGGCCCTTACGCCCCACAAACCACGGTTTGTACTGGGTTCCATCGGTCCGACCAACAAGACATGCTCGCTGGCCGACGAGCATGCCGACACCACTTTCGCCGTCCGTCTGCGCGATGCCTACGAAGAACAGGTGGAAGCACTCATCGACGGTGGCGTGGACGGTCTGCTGATAGAGACCATCTTCGACGTGCAGAACGCGAAGATTGCCCTGGATGTTGCCTCCGAGGTGATGAGCCGGAAGGGAAAGCAACTGCCGCTGATGCTCAGTTTCTCCGTGGCAACGGCCGACGGCCACAACATGCTGGGCCAAAGCATCCCTGAGTTCGTCGCATCCCTTGCCGACCGGAAGCTGTTCTCCGTCGGCCTGAACTGCCTGTCGGACGTCAGACAGATGACGCCTCTCGTGAAGCAGCTCGCTTCGCAGACCCCTTACAGAATCAGTCTATATCCCAACGCCGGCTTCCCCGACGCCGAAGGGTGCTACAGCAAGTCGGCAGAAAGTCTGCTGGCCGACCTGTGGCCACTGCTCGACGGTCACTGGCTCAACATGGTCGGGGGCTGCTGCGGCACCACCGACCGCCATATCAGTCTGTTAAGCAAAGCCGTGGAGCCCGTGAACGGACTCTTCCTTTCGCCCAAGCCCGGCGGCATGCGTCCCGTGGAGGGCGGAATCGCTGTCAACGCCGTCCAAAAGCAGGAACCGAAAGCCACGGGGCAGGCCGAAGCGGACTATCCACAGCCGTCGGAACCGACGCAGAACGGTCCGTCTGTGTTCACGGCCATTCTCGAGGGGAAATCGGCCGAGGCAGCACAGGCCACGCAGATGGCTATTGACCGCGGCGAAATTGCGCAGGACATCGTGAACGAACAGATGATACGTGCCATGTCGGAGGTGGGCCAGCGTTTCCAAGACGGCAAGGCATTTGTACCACAACTGCTGATGGCAGGCCGCGCGATGAAAGCCGCCTTGGCCGTGTTGCAGCCACTGCTGGCCGGGTCGAGTGCCACAACGCTGGGCAAAGTGGTCATCGGCACGGTGAAAGGCGACCTGCACGACATCGGAAAGAACCTCGTGGCCTCGATGCTCGAAGGCTGCGGCTTTGAAGTGGTGAATATCGGCATCGACGTTTCTGCCGACAAGTTCATTGAGGAGGTGAAGAAGAACGAGCCCGACATTCTCTGTATGAGTGCCCTGCTGACCACCACGATGGGCTATATGCGCGATGTCATCGAGGCATTGGAGCAGGCCGGCATCCGCGACCGCGTGAAGGTGATGGTGGGCGGAGCCCCCGTCACGCAGGGTTTCGCCGACGAAATCGGCGCCGATGGCTATTCGGACAACGCCAACTCGGCCGTCACCGTGGCCAAGCAGCTGCTGGGAAAGGTCTGAGCATTCTGGAAATCTAGAGGATCTAGAGAATCTAGAATATCTAGAAAATCTAGAAAATCTAGAATATCTAGAGAATCTAGAAAATCTAGAGAAAAAACAACCATTACCGAAGAATCAAAAAAACAAAACACCTATGCAATCTATCGCACTGACATCCACAGACTGGATCATCCTTGTGGCCTATTTCGTCATCCTGCTCGCCATCGGCGTCTGGGCCAGCACCAAGCGAAAGAAAGGGAGCAGCCTCTTTCTGGCCGAGCACTCCCTGCGCTGGCACCATATCGGCTTCTCGATGTGGGGTACCAACGTCGGACCGTCGATGCTCATCGCCTCCGCCTCGGCAGGTTTCACCACGGGCATCGTCTCGGGCAACTACGCGTGGTATGCCTTTGTCTTCATCGCCCTGTTGGCTTTTGTCTTCGCACCGCGCTATCTCGGCTCGGGAGTCAGCACGCTGCCCGAGTTCATGGGACTGCGCTTCGGACAGCAGACGCGCAACATCCTCGCGTGGTACACCATCGTGACGATCCTCATCTCGTGGCTCGCCCTCACCCTCTTCGCCGGCGGCATCCTCATCCGTCAGGTGTTCAGCATCCCCATGTGGGCCTCGGCCCTCATCCTGCTGGCCATCTCGGCCTTCTTCTCCATGGCAGGCGGACTGAAAGCCGTTGCTTATACCAATGTGTACCAGATGATTCTGCTCATCGTCGTCTCTGCCACGCTGACCATTGTCGGCTTCGTGAAGGTGGGAGGCATCGGCGGACTGAGCGCCGCCGTGCCCACCGACTACTGGAATCTGTTCCGACCGAACAGCGATCCCGACTTCCCCTGGCTGCCCATCGTGCTGGGCTATCCCATCATGGGCGTGTGGTTCTGGTGTACCGACCAGTCGATGGTGCAGCCGGTGCTGGCCGCCCGCGACCTGAACGAAGGCCAGCGTGGTGCCAATTTCACTGGTTGGCTGAAGATTCTTGACGTGCCCCTCTACATCCTGCCCGGCATTCTGTGTCTCGCGCTGTACCCCAATCTGCAGAATCCCGACGAAGCCTACATGACCATGGTGACCAATCTGTTCCCCATGGGAATGGTCGGACTGGTCATGGCCGTCTTGACGGCTGCGCTGGTCAGCACCATCGGCTCGGCGCTCAACGCCCTGAGCACTGTCTTCACGATGGACATCTACGTGAAGCGCTTCAACCCGGGTGCCACCCAGACCGAGATTATCAGCATGGGGCGCCGCGTGACCATCGTCGGAGCCATCGTCTCGGTCATCATCTGCGTGGCCATAGACAGCATACAGGGTCTGAACCTCTTCAACATCTTCCAGTCCGTGCTGGGATTCATCGCACCGCCCATGGCCGCCGTCTTCCTGTTCGGCGTCTTCTGGAAGCGCACCACTGCCCGTGCAGCCAACATGGCGCTGACGATCGGCACCGTGTTCTCCATCGGTGTGGGCATTCTCTACCTCTGGGTGCTCCCAGCCGAGCAGTACGACTTCTGGCCCCACTTCATGATGCTGTCGTTCTACATCTTCCTTGTCATTGCCGTAGCGATGGTTGTTGTCTCGCTTACGGGCGAAGCCGATGCCGACATGGCCGCCGCCATCAGTCCGCTGCCCTCGAAGCCCTCGCTGGATGTCAGGGTGGGGTGGGTGCTTCTCTTCGTCGTGATGATAGCGCTCTACGTGTTCTTCAACGGTCATGGCGCGTAGGAGCAGCGTCTGGCGATTTCTCCGTTCCGCAAAAACGAAAGCGGCTCATCCTGAATGTTCGGGATGAGCCGCTTTCGTTTTGTGGTTTCTTATGTCGGATTGGCGTTCTTCTTGTTCAGCTCGGGATAGCTGATGCGTGTGTGGTAGATGTTCTTCAGCCGCTCGATGAGCACCTGCTTGGCCTGACTGATGTCGAGGAAGGTGATGGGGCAGTCGCGGAAGAAGCCTTCGGCCACCTGGTTGTCGATGAGGCGGTTGATGAGGTTGGCAATCGACTCCTCGGTATACTCCGACAGCGAGCGCGAGGCGGCCTCGGCGGTGTCGGCCATCATCAGGATGGCTTGCTCGCGGGTGAAGGGGTTGGGCCCCGGATAGGAGAAGAGCGTCTTGTCGACAGGCTCGTCGGGGTGCTCGTTCTGGTAGGAGATGTAGAAATATTTCGCCATGCCTGCGCCGTGGTGGGTGGCTATGAAGTCGCGGATCACCGACGGCAGGTCGTTGCGGTCGGCGAGCTTGATGCCCTCGGTGACGTGGCTGATGACGATTTGCGCGGCCTCGATGCGCGGCATCTTCTCCAGCGGGTTCACCCCGGCCTGGTTTTCGGTGAAGAAGGCGGGGTTCTGCATCTTTCCGATGTCGTGGTAGAGGGCACCGGTACGCACGAGTTGCGCGTCGGCATCGATCTTGTTGGCAATGGCGGCGGCGAGGTTGCCCACCATGATAGAGTGCTGGAAGGTGCCCGGAGCCACCTCGGAGAGCTTGCGCAGCAGGTTTTTGCTGGTGTTCGACAGTTCGATGAGCGTCACGTTGGAGATGAAGCCGAAGGTCTTCTCCACGACGAGCATCAGCGGATAGGCGAAGAGCAGCAGCACGCCGTTGACGATGAAGTGCTTGTACATGTCGTGGTCCATCGTGGTGATGCTGTTGTCCTGCATCAGTTGCAGGGCGAAATACATGGCGGCGCTGGCCATGGTGACGAGCAGTGCCGTGCGGAACAGCTGCGCCCGCTGCGACAGTTCGCGCAGCGAGTAGATGGCGGTGAGTCCGGCCACGAGCTCGATGATGATGAACTCGTACTGGTATTTCACGGCGGCTGCGCAGATGAGGATCATCACCGTGTGGGAGATGAAGGCCGTTCGCGAGTCCATGAACACGCGGATGAAGATGGGTGCGATGGCCAGGGGGAGGATGTAGACGCTGAGCACGTTGTGCTCCATCATGATCGACACCAGGATGGGGAAGATGGTGATGAAGAAATAGAGCATCAGAATGCTCCGCATCTTCTCCAGGTAGTCCTTGCGGAAGAGGCTGAGGTAGAGGGTGAAGAGCATCATCAGGATGCCCACGAAGAGCGTCTGCCCGGCAACGGTGGAGGTGATGGTGCTGTTGTCGGCGCTGCGGCGCGTCATCTCGCGCTCGAAGCTGCTCAGCACGCGGAAGGTGTGCTTGTCGACAATCTCGCCGCGGTCGATGATCTTCTGTCCGGCGAGCACCATGCCGCTGGCGATGGCGATGCCGCTGAGCTGGTCGGTACGCTCGGTCTCGCTGCGCTCCTTGTCGTAGATGACGTTGGGCACGATGTATTCGTTCAGGTTGCAGCGCTGGAGCAGCTGCCGCTGATGACCCAGCTTCTCGTCGGTGAAGAGCTCTTCATAGGCCGACATCTCCGAGTAGAGGCTGCTCATGCCCACGCTCTGCGCCGTCTTGTCGACAACGAGGCGCACCGTCTTGGTGGTGTCGCTGAAGGCCTTGCGGTATTCGGTGGTGCGCATCACGCCCCTTTGGTAGATATAGTGCAGACGCTGGCTGATGGTGGTGATATAGTCGGCCGACAGTCCGGCGATGCCCTCGCGGAAATCGTCCTTGAACTTCGCTATCTGCTCTTCCTCCACCTTGGTGCTGAAGTTGTAGTAAGGCTCGAAGTACTTGTTGATGCTGTCTTGCTCGGCCTTGATGGCCTCGTCGGTCTTGTAGATGGGGAAGTCGAACTGTGCGATGAGCGACCCGTACATCCACGGCTTGCCCACATCGTAGCGGAACTGCGGTCCGCTGGTGCGCGGAAGGAACCACACGATGAGTGCCACGCTCAGGATGACGAGCATGATGCGCGAGCCGAGGTTGCGCCAGTTGTTGTCTGATTGCGTATACAGCTTCATGATGACAATGCTTATGGTATTAATGATGCAAAGTTACGAAAAGTCGAGTGAAAAGCCAAATTTATTTGAGGTTTTCCGAGACGGAGTAACTTCGACAGGGTCAAAGATACGAAAAGTCGAGTGAAATAAAGACACTTGTGTTCGAAAAAACGAAGAAAAACGCGTTTTATTCGTTTTTGTTCTCGCTTATTCGTAACTTTGCACCCAAATTACAAATGATTATGACAGAAAAAGAAGGAAAACGGGTGAGGGTGCGCTTTGCGCCCAGCCCCACGGGTCCCCTGCATATCGGCGGTGTCCGCACAGCATTGTTCAACTACCTGTTTGCACGCCAGCACAAGGGCGACATGGTGTTCCGAATCGAGGACACCGACTCCAACCGTTTCGTGCCAGGAGCTGAAGAGTATATCATCGAGTCGTTCCGATGGCTCGGCATCAAGTTCGACGAAGGCGTCAGCTTCGGCGGGCAGTATGGGCCCTACCGGCAGAGCGAGCGTCGTGCCATCTACAAGAAATATGTCGACCAGCTGCTGGCCGACGGTAAGGCATACATCGCCTTCGACACGCCAGAGGAGCTGGAAGCCAAGCGCAACGAGATAAAGAACTTCCAGTACGACGCCTCCACGCGACAGATGATGCGCAACTCGCTCACGATGAGCAAGGAGGAAGTCGACGAACTCATTGCCGACGGCCACCAGTATGTGGTGCGGTTCCTCGTACAGCCCGGCGAAGAGGTGCATGTGCACGACCTGATACGCGGCGAGGTGGTCATCAAGAGCAATATCCTCGACGACAAGGTGCTCTTCAAGAGCGCCGACGAGCTGCCCACCTATCATCTGGCCAACATCGTTGACGACCATCTGATGGAGATTTCCCACGTGATACGCGGCGAGGAATGGTTGCCCTCGGCACCGCTCCATGTGCTGCTCTACCGTGCTTTCGGATGGGAAGACACGATGCCGCAGTTCGCCCATCTGCCGCTGCTGCTGAAACCCGACGGCAAGGGCAAGCTGTCGAAACGCGACGGCGACCGTCTGGGATTCCCCGTGTTCCCGCTGGAGTGGCACGACCCGAAGTCGGGCGAGGTGAGCAACGGCTTCCGCGAGCAGGGATATTTCCCCGAGGCCGTCATCAACTTCCTCGCCTTGCTGGGTTGGAACCCGGGTACCGAGCAGGAAATGTTCACCATGGACGAGCTGATTGAGCAGTTCGACCTGTCGAAATGCTCGAAGGCCGGCGCCCGTTTCGCCTTCGAGAAGGGCATCTGGTTCAACCACGAATACATGTTGCAGAAGAGCGACGACGAGGTGGCCATGCTTTTTGCACCCATCGTGGCTGGCAACGGCGTGGAGACCACGCAGGAACGCGTGCAGCAGGTGGTGCACATGATGAAAGACCGCGTGAACTTCGTCAAGGAGCTGTGGCCCCTGTGCTCGTTCTTCTTCATTCCCCCGACCGAATACGACGAGAAGACGGTGAAAAAACGCTGGAAGGAGTTCTCCGCCCAGCAGCTCACCGAGCTGGCCGAGGTGCTCGAGGGCATCGACGACTTCAGCGTTGAGGGTCAGGAACCCGTGGTGATGAAATGGGTGGAAGAGAAAGGCTACAAGCTGGGCGACGTGATGAACGCTTTCCGTCTGGCGCTCGTCGGTATAGGCAAGGGTCCCGGCATGTTCGATATCACCGCTTTCCTGGGCAAGAAGGAGACGCTGAGCCGTCTGCGCCGCGCCATCGAGGTGCTGGGATAGTAAGGAATTAAGAGTTAAGAATTAAGAGTTAAGAGTTCTTTGTAAACTCCCCAGAGGCAAGCTGAACTCGAGAAAGTTGAATAATAATGTATAACGTCGTAGTATTCTTCATGCAACTGGGCGTGGCCATCGCCAGCCTGTTCAACGAGAAAGTGAGAAAGATGTGGAAAGGGGAGCGCGCTGCCTTCTCCTACCTGAAGGAGCATGTCGATCCGCAGGCACGCTACGTGTGGTTCCATGCGGCTTCGCTCGGCGAGTTCGAGCAGGGACGGCCCATCATGGAGGAACTGCGCCGCAGGCATCCCGACTACAAGATCCTGCTGACATTCTTCTCGCCTTCAGGCTACGAGGTGCGTAAGAACTACGACGGGGCAGACCTCATCTGCTACCTGCCCATCGACACCATCACCAACGCGCGACGCTTCCTGCGTGCAGTGCGGCCGGTGATGGCTTTCTTCATCAAATACGAGTTCTGGTACAACTACCTGCATATCCTGAAGCACCGCGACGTGCCCACCTACAGCGTGAGCAGCATCTTTCGTCCCGACCAGATCTTCTTCCGATGGTACGGCAGGCAGTATGCGCACGTGCTGAAATGCTTCTCGCGCTTCTTCGTGCAGAACGAAGTGAGCCGACAGCTGCTGGCCACCATCGGCATCAATGAGGTCGATGTGGTGGGCGACACACGCATGGACCGTGTGCTGCAAATCAAGGCGCAGGCTAAGCAGCTGTCTCTCGTCGAGGCTTTTGTAAAAGATGCACCTCAAGTGTTCGTGGCAGGCAGCAGTTGGCCTCCCGATGAGGACATCTTCATCCGCTACTTCAACGAGCACCGTGACTGGAAGCTCATCATCGCACCCCATGTCATCGGCGAAGACCACTTGCAGCAAATCATCTCTATGCTGCAAACGGCCAACGACAGGAAGATTGTGCGCTACACACAGACCACCCAAGAGGAGGTCGCGGAGGCCGACACGCTCATCATCGACTGCTTCGGACTGCTGAGCAGCATCTACAACTATGGCGACGTGGCCTATGTCGGCGGAGGCTTCGGCGTGGGAATCCACAACACCATGGAGGCGGCCGTATGGGATATGCCCGTCGTCTTCGGCCCCAACAACCAGAAGTTCCAGGAGGCGCAGGGCCTGAAAGCCTGCGGCGGTGGCTTCGAAATAAAAGACTACAGTGACTTCGCCGCCCTCATGCAGCGGTTCTCTGGCGATGAGGCTTTCCTCAAGGAAAGCGGTAGCAGAGCCGGTCGTTTTGTAAAAGACCAGGCCGGTGCCACCGATAAGATCCTCGCTACCGTCGCGTTGTAATCGTCTCAACCCTCCATCCTCTTGTCTGCTGTCGCGTTGTAATTGTCTCAACCCAGATAGCATTGCTGAGTCATCGCGTTTGTTTTCGTCGGCCATCGCGTTTGTTTTCGTCGGCCATCGCGTTCGTTTTCGTCGGCCATCGCGTTCGTTTTCGTCGGCCATCGCATTTGTTTTTGCCAGTCATCTAAATGATTTTGCCCAGCAATTTAATTTGTTTTGCTCAGCAATTTAATTTGTTTTGGCATGCAATTTGATTTGTTTTGCAAGTCATGGCGCACGTTCTGCCGCTCGCAGAGGCCCCCAACGGCAGCCGAAGAAAGCTGTCTTTCTAAATTTCAACAGTCTCCAGACTTGATTCTATTTCTCGTCCTGAAAGCGGATTTCAAATAAAAAGCAATGTCTTTGTAACAAATTCGCCGGGAAATACGTATATACAGATAGAAGCGTTCATCGATGACACTTTGAAAGTAAAGAAATCAACAAATAACAACCGAAAGATGAAGAAATTATCTGAAATGTTCAGTCTTTTGCGGACTGTGAGAAAGTGGGCCGCTTGTGCCGTGTTAGTATTCGTGTGTGCCAATGCCCACGCCCAAAGCGCAGACTTCGATGAGCTGGCTAAGATTAAGGGTGTGGAATATGTGCAGGTCAATAAGGACATGATTAAACTCGCAGGCTTGGAGGGAAAAGGCTTACAGCTGGGCGAGATGGAATTCAAGCCCACGGAGGGTAAAGGAGCAGATTTCTATGATCAGTTCGACAACATTAAAGTTTTCACGTGCGAACAGAAAGGCAGCATCAAGAAATTCACGAAAACAGCTTTGAATCTGCTGAAAGGTCAGGAATGGGAACCGCTGATGGACACGAAAGACGATGATGGTGAAATCGTGAAGATTTATCTCTCCAAGAGCGGAGAGTGTTCCACCAACGTCGTTCTGGCTCTTTCGGACGAAGAGGCCCATCTGGTAGTCATCAACGGAACGTTCGACTTTGCCAAAATGATGCAAGAGGGCATGAAGGTTAAGACCGAAGTGAATGACACTAAGGTAGAAATAAATAACTGAATGGACGCACGGGAGTTCAAGCAGCGGTTCATGCCCCACTACAGGTTGCTCTATCGGGTGGCTTACCACCTGACGGGCAATGCGCAGGATGCGGAAGACCTGCTTCAGGACTTGTACCTGAAGTTATGGCAGAAGCGCGACGACCTGCCTGACGAGGCCATGAGGGATGCTTATCTCGTGACCATGATGCGAAACTTGTTTGTTGACCAGCGGCGACAGAAACGGCTTGATGCCTCGGCGGAACTGAAGAACGGCGACGATCCGCCCGACGAACGGAGCCTCGACCACCAGATAGACGCGAGAGACGAGGTCAGACAACTGGAAGGACTCATCCGGGAACTATCCGAAAGAGATGCCAAAATCATCCAGATGCACGCGGTGGACGACCGCTCCTACGAAGAGATAGAGCGCGACACCGGACTCTCGCAAGGCAATATCCGCATCATCGTGATGCGAACGAAAAAGAAACTGAAAGAACAATTTGATAAAATCGCGAAGACATGGACGAGCTGAATCTGAAAACGTTGGAACAAATCCCCATTCCTGAAGGTTTGGAGGAACGACTTTCGGCTAAGATAGATGAATGGGAAGCCCAACAACCCCTCCCCCAACCCCTCCCGAGGGAGGGGAGTTCAGAAAGCCTCCCCTCGGGGAGGTTGGAGGGGGTTGTGCGGTGGGTCGCTGCCGCTGCCTGCTTTGCCCTTGTCTTCGGTGTGGGGTTTCACTACCTGCAACGTGAAGAACTCCCCTCCTCTCGGGAGGGGCAGGGGGTGG
>DEJE01000011.1:19868-23037 GCA_002353205.1 Prevotella sp. UBA2756
ATGCTGGCCATGAACCTGAACAAGGGCATGGGACATCTGGAAAAGGCAAAAGCCCTGAGCGAGAAGACCGAACAATCATTCTACGAGAAACTAAAGGTAATGAAATAACATGAAACAGATAATCATAAAATTCCTCATCGGCATCGTGGTGGCCTCGTGCAGCCTCCATGCCAATGCCCAAGTGAAGGCATTCGAGAAATATGCCGACATGAAGAACGTGACCTACGTGTATATCTCGAAATACATGCTCGGCATGGCAGGCAAGAACGCCACGCCTTCGGTGCCTGGTGTTGACATCAGAACCCTGGCTGGCAAACTGACGGGCATTCAGATTATCAGTACCGAAAATAAAGTCGCTAAGACGAAACTCAATAGCGACGTCAAGGCCATTTTAGCAAAGGGCAAGTACGAATTGCTGATGCAGATGAACGAGGACGACAGCAAGGTGAACATTTTCCATTGTATAACGAAACAGCAGTCGGCCGTGGTCATGCAGACTGAGGACAACGAGGAATTAACGCTGATGATCTTCTCGGGAAAGTTCACGCTCGATGATGTGATGAAGATGACGAAATAGACATCGGCGAGGCTCTCGTCCCTGCTGCAGACGTTATTTTTAACCTCTTGTTTCAAATTTTTTGAAAAAAACTTGGTGGTCTCGCAAAATAGCCGTAACTTTGCAGCCGCAAATTGTGTAAGTGTCTTTTCTTGTAACTGAAAGGCGCGCAAGCAATGCGAAATGATTAGCAAAAATACGTTTAACATATAAATTTAATAGCAAAGACATGATTATTGTACCAGTTAAGGATGGTGAAAACATCGAGAGAGCGCTGAAGAAGTTCAAGAGAAAGTATGAGAAGACAGGCATTGTGAAGGAGCTGCGCCGTCGTCAGCAGTTTGACAAGCCTTCTGTGCTGAAGCGCCTGAAGATGGAGCACGCAATCTATGTACAGAAGCTGCGTCAGGCAGAAGAACTCTAATCAATAAAGGTACGCCATGTCGGCTGTCGGTCATACCGCAGCCGACAATATCTTTTTTGAGATTTTCAGCCGAAAATTTGGTAGATTGGAAATTTTTCCTTAAATTCGCTGACGAAATCACGATTCGAGTGAAAAATGATGACGGAAGCGTTTCTCAACTACCTGTCGGCGGAGCGGAATTATTCCGCGCGCACCGTTGAAAGCTACGGCAAAGACCTGAAGGCTTTTGAGGCGTATTGCGCTGATTTAGATGGACAGCTCACGTGGGAGTCGGTCGACTCCGACGTCATCCGGGGGTGGATGGAGAGCATGATGGATAAAGGAAACACTGTCACGTCAATCAGGAGAAGATTGAGTGCTCTGCGTTCCTTTTATCGTTTTGCCCTCTCGCGAGGCCTCGTGGGCCATGATCCCGCCCATGCCGTCGTGGCTCCGAAGAAGGAGAAGCCGCTGCCCTATTTCGTCAAGGAGAGCGAGATGACGCGTCTGCTCGACACGATAGAGTGGGGTGAGCGTTATAAAGATGTACGCGCGCGTACTATATTATTAGTGTTCTACGAGACAGGCCTTCGGGCATCGGAGCTTATTGGGCTCAACGACGAGGCCGTGGACTTCGTGAACATGCAACTGAAAGTGACCGGCAAGCGCAACAAACAGCGCCTGATACCTTTCGGGCGGGAGCTGGGCGACGCGCTGAAGAGCTACATTGCCGAGCGCGACAAGCAGGTGGCGCGCAAGGAAGCGGGACTGTTCCTGACCGAGAACGGATGCAGGATGAGCTATCCGCAGGTGCGCAAGGAGGTGCGCGAGCGGCTGGGACTGGTCACGACGATGAAGAAACGGTCGCCCCATGTGCTGCGGCACTCGTTTGCTACGGCCATGCTCAACAACGGGGCCGGCCTGGAGAGCGTGAAGCTGCTGCTGGGACATGAGTCGCTCTCGACGACCGAGATCTACACGCACACCACGTTCGAGCAGCTAAAGAAAGCATATAAGCAAGCCCACCCGCACGGCTGAACGTTGCGGCTACGGGCCATTCATAAGTAATAACCTTAATTTATTAAAACAGGAGGTCAACTATGGAGATTAAGATTCAATCGATTCATTTCGATGCTACTGATCAGTTAAAGGCGTTTATCGAGAAGAAAACAGCCAAGTTGGAGAAATCGTATGAAGACATACAGGGTGTCGAGGTTCAGCTCAAGGTGGTGAAGCCGGCAACGGCTCTGAACAAGGAAGCCAGCATGACGGTGGCCGTTCCCGGACAGAAGTTGTTCGTGGAGAAGACCTGCGACACTTTTGAGGAGAGTATTGACCAATGTGTGGACTCTATGCGCGTTCAACTGACCAAATTCAAGGAAAAACAGCGTAGCAGATAAAAAAAAAGCCAAAAAATTTTGGTGTTTAAAAAAAACGTCGTATCTTTGCAGCCGTTTTAGAACAAGTCCTTAAAACAAGGCCTTACGGCTGCAAGGATTTGCCTCTTTAGCTCAGTTGGCCAGAGCACGTGATTTGTAATCTCGGGGTCGTTGGTTCGAATCCGACAAGAGGCTCTCCCAAAGACTAAATGGCAAGAGGACTTCTCGAAAACAAGGGTGGTTTCCAGAGTGGCCAAATGGGGCAGACTGTAAATCTGTTGTCTTTCGACTTCGGTGGTTCGAATCCATCACCACCCACACCAGTAGAGGTTTAATGCGGAAATAGCTCAGTTGATAGAGCACTAGCCTTCCAAGCTGGGGGTCGCGGGTTTGAGCCCCGTTTTCCGCTCTCACTCGCTGTAATAGCTCAGTGGTAGAGCACTTCCTTGGTAAGGAAGAGGTCCCGAGTTCAAGTCTCGGTTACAGCTCTGCTGCTGGGGTAATTTGCGTCTCAGGGCGTGATAACTTAAACAAGATTATTCATTTATAAATACTTCAAAGTAAAGCTATGGCTAAAGAAACATTTGTGCGCACCAAACCGCACGTAAACATCGGTACGATTGGTCACGTTGACCATGGTAAGACAACTCTGACCGCTGCCATCACACTCGTTCTTTCGAAGCGCGTTGCTGGTAACGAGGGTAAGATCAAGTCTTTCGACCAGATTGACAACGCTCCCGAGGAGAAGGAGCGCGGTATCACCATCAACACCGCTCACGTGGAGTATGAGACCGAGAAGCGTCACTATGCTCACGTGGACTGCCCGGGACA
>DEJE01000047.1 GCA_002353205.1 Prevotella sp. UBA2756
TGTTTTTTCAACTCTGGAGTAAAATATTTGCAGAATTCGTCGAGAATACAGAAAATTTCTATTAAATTTGCAGTCATCATAGGAGTGAATGTTGTTTGTATCTGTTTGATTTTCACCTATAAAGGTACAAAAAATATTTCACTCCTACAACTTTTTGGACACTTTTCTTACATCGAACTCACGTTAGTTACAAGAGATTTCCCGTACCCACGTACAATCGCACCATCGTGGCCCCGATACTTCCGTCACTTTGAATTTTGCTGACAAAAGTATCGATTTAACGCTCTGAGAAGGCCGTCTTTCTGAAATTTAAATCCGACGGGCGCAAATGAGCGATTCTCGCGAAAGTTGTAAGGGGCTGAAAACAAGCATCTTGTCTTTTCTTTACATTTTTCGGGTTTCCAAAATGGCTCATTTTACACTCTGAAATGAGCCATTTCGGCGTGCAGAATGCGTCATTTCGGAGAGAAAAATGAGCCATTTCGCGATGTAAGATGGCTCATTTTGAAAATCGAGATGAAAAATTCCACCGTTTTGTTCGGTTCTTTTACCATTTCAGAAGCTTTCCTTTCTCTAGAATGATAAAAAATCCATGCACTTTTTTTCGGTTATAATTGTTTACAAAACAATTCTCATATTCTTGCACAAAGAGACCTTAAAAGATGAAATTACAAGGAAAAGACTGCTAAGAAGAAGGGGCTCTTTGATGATCATGAGGAAAAAGAGCGGACAAACGGGTTGAGAGTGAGCGCGGCGGATGCACCCACAAATAGGTACAATCGGCCCGTCGGTGCGTCTTTATAATTTAAAAGGTTTCAAGATAGGGAAAAATCGTTTCACCGTATAAGGAAAAAGAAATATGAGGAAAGCGTTATCAACTATTTGTCTTTGTTTGGTTCTCAGCTTATCGGCCTTTGCCGACGGTAGCAACAGGTTCCCCTGCGTGCAGGAAACGCCGGGCGACGGCTTCTTCCCGCTCTCGGAAGCCGCCATCTGCACCGACGGTGCCGATTACCGCGTGGTACAGATCGCAGCCACCATGCTGACCGACGACGTGGAGCGGGTGACGGGACGGCGACCGACACTGCTCACGGCGAAGCAGCTGCCCAAGAGCTGCAGCGTCGTGGCAGGAACGCTGGGCCACAGCCGCCTCATCGATCAGCTGGTGAGCCGACAGCGAATAGACGTCGGCGCCATCCGCGGACGATGGGAATCCTATCTCATCACGACAACCGAGCACCCGAAGACCCACGCCCCGCTACTCGCCGTCATCGGCAGCGACCGCCGCGGAACGGCCTTCGCACTGACAGCACTCTCGGAAGCTATCGGCGTGTCGCCGTGGTACTGGTGGGCCGACGTGACGCCTTCGCACAAGGCTGCACTCTATGTGGAGAACACAACGTTCGTGCAGAAGGAACCCGACGTGCAATACCGCGGCATCTTCATCAACGACGAGCGCTTCGGAGGGTGGGCACGCTGGAGCGAACAGCACTTTGAAAAGGAGTCGGGCAAGGTGGGGCCGAAGACCTACCGCCACGTGTTCGAGCTGCTGCTGCGCCTGCGCGCCAACTATCTCTGGCCTGCCATGCACCCCGGCACGCAGGCCTTCAACGCCGATCCCGAGAATGCGCGACTGGCCGACGACTATGCCATCGTGATGGGTTCGTCGCACTGCGAGCAGATGCTCCGCAACAACGAGGGTGAATGGAAGGCGGTGGACGAGCAGGCGCGCCGCGAGGGCAAGGCTCCAACATGGGGCGACTTCAACTACATCACCAACCGTGCAACCATGCAACGATACTGGGAGGAGCGTGTGAAGACAAACGGACGATACGAGAACACCTATACGCTCGGTCTGCGCGGCATTCACGACTATCCCATGGAGGGTGCCAACAGCACGCAGGAGCGCGTGGCACTGATGCAGCAGGCCATCGACGACCAGCGCGACATGCTGCGACGCAACATACGGAAGCCCCTTGAAAGGCTACGGGTAGGCGAGCAAGGCTCGGGAATGGAGATTCCGCAGGTGCTCTGCACCTACGAGGAGGTGCACGACGCCTATCACAACGGGCTGCGCGTGCCCGACGACGTGACACTCCTATGGAGCGACGACAAGCACGGCTACTGCCGCAACCTGTGCAACCCCGAGGAACAGCAGCGCAAGGGCGGTGCCGGCATCTACTACCACCTGTCGTACCACGGCGACCCTGCCAGCTGGATATGGCTATCGCCCCTCTCCCCGTCGTTCCTCTCTACCGAGCTCACCAAGGCCTACACCTTCGGCGCACGGAAGATATGGGTGTTCAACGTGGGCGACATCAAACCAGCAGAGAAAGAAATCTCGTTCGTGATGGACCTGGCCTGGGACATCGACCGATGGAAACCGACCGAGGCCCACAACTACATGGAACACTGGGCCGGGAAGACTTTCGGCCGTGAGGTGGCGCGAGAGATTGCCGACATGCAGGCCGAATACTACCGTCTGCAGGCCGCCGGAAAGGATGCCCACGTGTGGTTCGTCGGCTACACCGAGCCACAGATAGCACAGCGCATCGCACACTGGAGAGCCCTTGCCGCCCATGCCGCCGAACTGTCTGACCGCATTCCCGAGCCGTTGAAGGCTGCCTACTTCGAACTTGTGGACTACCCCATCCGCGGAGCGGCGATGATCAACGAGTATCAGCTGCTGGCACGCCGCAGCATGGTGCGCGCCACGGCCGGCGACAGCATCGGGGCGATGAGCGACAGCCACCGCGTGGCGACGATGTTCGACCGTCTGAACATGCTGACCGACCACTACAACAACAGACTGGTGGGCGGCAAATGGGCCGACTTCTTCAACTGGCAGCCCTACCACTGGTTCCGCTCGGACAAGATAGAGCAACCCGTGGCCACGCCCGAGCTGATAGCGCAGTCGAAGCGCGGCCCCGACGCGCGCTTCGTCGCTGCAGACAAGGCCGTCTCGCACAGCGGCACGGTCATCATGAGCGATGTGGAGGGCGACATTCCGCTCTGGATAGAAGCCCTGACACCCATCCGCAACTTCTCCAAGGCTCCCGAGGACAATGTGTTCTGCCGCGTCACGACAGACGACGGAACCTTCGAAGCCTCGGCCACACCTATTAACAATGTGTGGCATGCGCCATACGTAGGCCCGATGTGGAGCCGCGTGGGAACACTGCACCTGAAAAAGGGCGCAAACCGACTCACCATCGGCGACGTGAAGCCCGATGCACGCATCGACCGCATCTTCATCGGACTCTGTCCGCCCTTTGCCGACGAGCCGAGGGTGAGGTTGGCGGCTACCAGCTACCGGCACCTGCAAGGCGGCATCGAGCGCATCGAAGGCCTGGGATTCACCGACGGCCTCCTGGTGCAACCCTTCGACACACCCTCCTACCAGCCCGACAACCTGCTGTCGGCTCCCTTCGCAGAGTACGAACTCGACATCATGCCCACCGACAGCACCATCGAGATACGCACCCTGCCCACCCTGCACGTCTATGAGGGCCGCGATGCACGCTATGCCGTGCAAGTGGGCGACGCCCGGCCGCAGGTGTTCTCGATCCACGCCGCCGACTTCACCGCCGAATGGCGATGGAACGTGCTGCGCGGCTATGCCTCGCGGTCGGTGCCCGCCGGCGCTCCCGGACGGCAGCGCGTGCGCATCTATCTGCTCGACCCAGGCATCGTGTTGCAGGAAATACTGATTCACGCAAAATAAACATACTCACCATGAAGAACAGAATCATTTGACTGAAGCTCACCGTCTTCACACTCGACGGACAACGGCTTGGCGAGCAGAGCCAAAGCGTCAGCATTCCCGCCAACACATCGGCATTGGTGCTGGCACAGCCGCTGAGCGGATTGCTCCAAGGCAGGCAACCCGGCGACGTGGTTGTCAACATAAGCATCGCCACGACATCAGGCAGCAGCTTTTCTCTCCTTACGCATTGCGAAGAGAAATACCAATGACCGATTTCTTTATATATGAGTATCTACTGATTAGAACCTTACATTTTTTCTTTCAGGCTCTTTGCACCATTGCCTTGAAACATCATCCGCTCCAGCTCATAAACACGGGTTATCTCAAAGTAAATGGTGGGCTTAACGTAGTATTCGCTCAGTTTGCTCAGCGTAAAAACGTCGCAACAGGCTGTGGCCGACTGCGTGTCGTAATCCCATAGTTCCAGATAATAGCGCATGAAATTGTATTCGTCGCTCACCTTTGTCACGTAGAACGGGTGCGCTTCCGAACCGTCGCCCGTCGCGGCTATGGTGTTGAAGATGCGCATAGCCTTGCGAAAGTAAGGCTTGGCATCCTCCACCGGTGCGCCGCTGGCCTGCACGGTGGAGTCTTTGGCCATCTCTGTCAGCACGATTCCTGCGCTGATCAATGCATCGAGGTTCAGCGGGTTGATGGAAAGAATGCTCTTTGCCGTGGCCAGTATCTTCGCATGCTCGCCGCTTCTCGCCAGCTTGTTCATCTCCATCACCAAGGTTTCTTCCGCGTCGTTGGTAAGAAACGACTGGCCGTAAAAGGCCAGAATACGGTCCTTGTAGGTCAGAGTGGTGTCCAAAGTGGCGGCCGACAGCCTGGCCACCAAGTCTTTCACGCGCTGTGGGTTGTCGTTCACCTCTTGCCGGATGTGCTGCCAGTCAACAGGAACCATCTCTCTTTCTTGCGCAGCAAGATTGGCCGCACAGAGCAGCATGCAAACAAAAGCAATCAACTTTTTCATCTTTTTCATTTGTATTATTCCTAACAGATACTATTGTCTACTATCTTTGTCCTTCTAAAATGCTTTTCTCCAAGTCTTCCAGCATCTTTAAATCTTCTGTATCGGCAACTTGTGCATCAAGTTTCTTACGCTTGGCATTGAAAGCATCATAAACATTGCTAACTATTTTTTCTGCCTCGGCATTTGAGATAGAGCCTTTGCCCTGCAAGATATCCTTTTCTTGGAATGTTAGGAGGTTGTCAACATTCTTACGCCAGTAGTCGATTGTCAGATCCCTACGTCCCTTCACGCGCTCTTCTGCACTGGTCAAAAAAATGTCGACGAGTCGGTTTAGTGAATCCATCTCATTGTCTTGCAGATAGTTCTTCGCTATTATTACATCACCTTTTCTTACTATGCTGCCTTTCCAAGTAGTAAGCCCCATATTCGGCTGGTTGGCATCTGCGCGAGCAACTATCAGTTCTGCGGCCGTCTGATGAGTGATGGCATACAGCAGTTTATTCTGTGTCTCGGCAAAGAACATCTGTGTGGCTTTATCATTCTTGTCATAGTCGCTGCTGAGTGCAAAGAGATCGCGCACCTTCTGATAGAACCGCTTTTCCGAAGCACGAATATCGCGGATGCGAAGTAGCAGTTCATCAAAGTAGTCTGGGCGACCATCAGGATTCTTCAGCCGCTCATCATCCATTGTGAAACCCTTTATGAGATATTCTGTTAGGTGTTCTGTCGCCCACTGTCTAAACTGTGTTCCTCGCAATCCGCGAACACGATAGCCCACGGCAATGATCATCTCCAAAGAGTAGAAAACCACATTGTAGTTCTTACCATCAGCGGCAGTAGTCAAGAAATCTTTGACAACTGACATTTCGTTTAACTCTCTATCTTTCAGAATGTTGATGATGTGATAACTAATGGTTTGCTTCGAGGTGGCAAAAAGTTCTGCCATCTGCTGTTGGTTCAGCCATATCTTGCCATCCTTGGCATAGAGAGCCACCGATGAACGGCCGTCTGCCGTCCGATATATGATGATATTCTGTTGTTCGTCCATACCTTATTATAAATATTATTATATTCCTCGCTCAGCCCAATCGCCGCGGTCGAGGTTGCGATAGCCGATGGCTTCGGCGATGTGCATCGACTCTACCTTCTCCGAACCAGCGAGGTCGGCGATGGTGCGGGCTACTTTCAGGATGCGGCTGTAGGCACGGGCGGAGAGCTTCAGGCGCTCCATGGCCATGCGGAGCATGTCTAAGGAGGCGGCATCGGGCTCTGCGAACTCGTGGAGCATACGCTCGGTCATCATGGCGTTGGAGTGGATGCCCTTGAAGGGTTTGAAGCGTTCCTCCTGAATCTTGCGAGCGGCAATGACTCGCTCGCGGATGACGGCCGACGGTTCGCCGGGCTTCATCTGCGAAAGCTGCGCGAAGGGCACGGCCTGTATCTCACAGTGGATGTCGATACGGTCGAGCAGCGGCCCGCTGATCTTGTTCATGTAGCGCTGAATCTGTCCTGGCGTGCACACGCAGTGGTGCGTGGGGTCGCCGTAATATCCGCAAGGACATGGGTTCATCGACGCGACAAACATGAAAGAACAGGGATATTCGAGCGTATATTTGGCGCGGCTGATGGTGATGCGGCGGTCTTCGAGGGGCTGGCGCAGCACTTCGAGCGTAGACTTGTTGAACTCGGGCAGCTCGTCGAGGAAGAGTACGCCGTTGTGAGCGAGCGATATCTCACCCGGCTGCGGGTTGGAACCTCCGCCGACGAGCGCCACCTGCGATATGGTGTGGTGGGGACTGCGGAAGGGCCGTTGCGAAATGAGGCTCACGTCGCGCCCCAGTTTCCCGGCTATGGAGTGTATCTGCGTGGTCTCCAGGCTCTCTGCGAGCGACAGTGGCGGCAGGATGCTTGGCAACCGCTTGGCGAGCATCGACTTTCCGCTTCCCGGCGGACCTATCATGATGAGGTTATGGCCACCGGCTGCAGCCACTTCAAGAGCGCGCTTCACGCTGTCCTGTCCGCGCACGTCGGCAAAATCGAGTTCGAAATGGCACTGATGCTCGTAGAACTCGCGCCGCGTGTCGATGACGGTAGGTTCGAAATGCTCCGTTCCGTTCAGGAAATTAATCACGTCGAGCAGACTTTCCATGCCATAGACGGCGATATTGTTCACCACGGCGGCCTCGCGGATGTTCTGTCGGGGCACGATGAGCCCCTTGAACTTCTCCGCCCGAGCCCTGATGGCGATGGGCAGAGCACCACGCACAGGCTGCAGCCGACCGTCGAGACCGAGTTCGCCCACGAGCATATACTCGTGCAGATGGTCCGTCAGCACCTTCTCGTCGGCCGCCATGATGGCGATGGCGAGCGGCAGGTCGTAGCTGCTGCCCTCCTTGCGCAGGTCGGCGGGAGCCATGTTCACGGTAATGTCGGCCACGGGATACCTCATCCCGATGTTCTGCACGGCGGCAGCGATGCGGTCGCGGCTCTCCTTGACGGCGTTGTCGGGCAGTCCGGTGAGGTGAAAGAGCACGCCTCGCTTCATACTCGCTTCCACGGTGACGGTCGTCACTTCGAGTCCGTTGACGGCGGCGCAATAAGTTTTTACAAGCATAGTAGTTGGATAATAAAAAAAGCGAGAGCTGCCTTTCTTACTTCAGCAGCTCTTCCAATTTCTTCTTCATGTCGTCGGGCGAGAGTCTGCGCGCAACGATTTTTCCCGAAGCATCGATGACGATATTGTCGGGCACGGTGGAAAGACCCAGTTTCTCCATCAGTTCGCTCTCGAACATCTGCTCGTCGCACACGGTGGGCCATGGCAGCGAGTCACGCTTCAGGAAGTTTTCGCAGTCGCGCTTACTGCCGTCGATGTTGATGCCCAGCACGGCGAGGCGCCCTCCGTGGTCGGTCTTGGCACTGCGTATGCGCCGCTGCACGTCCTGGCTCTCGTAGTTCCACGTGCTCCAGGTGTGGATGACGGCCACCTTGCCCCGCAGGTCGGAACCCGACACCAAGCGTCCGTTGACGGCTTTGGCGGTGAACGGCGGCAGCTGCTTGCCGTTGAGCGATCGGCACTGTATGTCGATGTCTTTCTTCAGCCGCACCAGGTCGCCGTTCTTGGGCTGTGCCTGGATGAGCTTGTTGAGCAATGCCAACGCCTTGGTGTAGTTGGGTGTGGATGTCTGGATGAAATATCGGCGCAGCAGATAGTTGCTCACGATCGACTCGGGATGGTCGCCGATGAACATCTCAGCCTTCTGCACGGCCTCGGGCGGCGACACGTTGGCAATCATCGAGCGGAAGCTCGTCATCTGTTTGTTGAGCTCCGTGCCCTCGACGGTCATCTCTTTCAGGTGCGAGGCGTCGGCCTTCATGGTCACTTTCTCGCCCGGTTCGGCAAAGACGGGCTGCTCGGAGAAGTTGGGGAACACGAGCATCAGGGTCGAAGGCTTGCTGCACGGTGTCTGATAGACGAATCGCCCGCCGTTGATGTGTATGGTGTCCACACTTGCGATGGCTCCGTCGGTACTATAGACATAAAACTCACCCTGGTTCAGGTTGAGGAACCGGCCTTCAATTTTGAAGTAGCCGCTTTTCGTTCCGCACGACACCAGAACCAGGGTGATGGTCAGTATGTACAATAATCGCTTCATTCTGCAAAAAATGGTAGCGATCAGTCGTTTACTTGCTCACGTTGACAAGCTCAAGATCCTTGGCAGCGTAGGAGGCGAGGCTCGGGTCGAGCTGCAGAGCCTGCTGCAGGAACTGTCCGGCCACGCTGTTGTTGCCCTGGCGGGCAGCTGTGATGGCCTGCAGATAGCTTGTCAGGGCGTCCTTGTTCTTGATGCCCTTGAGGATAACCTCAGCCGTGGCGTAGTTCTTGTTGAGGATCTCGGCCAGACCGGCGGTGTTGTTCGAAGCGTTGGCCAGGTTGCGTGCAGCCTCAGCATAGTTGCCCTTGGCGATGGCCAGCGCGCCGAGCACGTTGCTCAGGTTGTTGGCACCCACGGCCTTGGCAATGTAGTTCTCGGCTGTTGCCACGTCGCCGCTCTGCAGTGCGAGCAGTCCGAGGTTAGCGTTAGCCTCGGGAGCGTTGGAGAGCACGTTGAACGTCTTGTTGAGCATGTCGCGAGCCGTGGTGTTGTCGCCCTTGTTGAAGGCCAGCACGGCAAGGTTGTTCAGTGCGCGGTAGTCGGCGGGATACTGGCTGGCGGCAGCCTTGTAGATGGCTTCCTGCTGCTTGGCGTCGTTGGTGAGCGTGGCAGCATAGAGAAGCTCCTCGGCGGTGAGCTGAGTGGGATCGGCCTGGAACTGCTGCTGGATCTGTGCATCGGTGCGGCCCACCACATCGTAGTTGATGATAAGGCGGCTGCGGCGCAGTTCGGGCAGGATGCCGTCGGCGAGCTCGCGGTAGCCGGCGCTCATGTTGCGGATCTGGCGCTCGCGCTCCTCGGGATCCTTATACATAGAGAGCACGCGCAGGATGACGTCCTTGTCCTGAATGTTGCTGGCCTGAACGAGCTTCTGGAAGCCGTCCCAGTCTTCAGCAGTGTAGCGGGTGTCGATGTCGCCTGCCATCTTGTTCTTGCTCAGCTGGTCGTTCACGTAGCCTGCAGCCGCATCCTGACGCTTGTTGGCCAGACGGTCGTTGAAGTCGTAGGAACCTTCGGGTGAAGCATAGCCGAGAACCTCGATGTTCTTCAGCGACAGCTTCTCGCTCTCGCGGTTAATCTTGCGCAGCATCTCCACAAACTCGGTGATGGAGTTGCTCTTCAGCTCGCTCTTGCGCAGGTTGGCCTGGTTGACGAGGAACTTGATCTGAGCCTCCTGCTTGTGGGCAACGATCTGCTTGAACGAGTCGGGAGCGATGCAGCCACCCGTTGAGGTGAGGGCACGCTTATAGAGCTCCGACGTGGCAATGACGCCGCTGGCCACCTTCACGGCAGGCACGCTGACGCTCTTGTTGCCCACGCGGGCGTCGAACGTCAGATAGAGGTCGCTCTGCTGCATCGAGGGCACGTAGTCGAAGTTGGTCTTCATGGTGTAGTTGCCGCCCACCTTGTAGGAGATGGTCTGGTCATTGCCCTGGACTTTCTCGCCCTGGAAGGTGGCTCCCTGTCCGCGATACACCTCACCGTTGCTGGTGCGCAGCTCGGGAATGACATTCACCACGGCCTTTTTCTTCATGTACTTCTCGGGGAACTTGCCGTTGATGGTGGCGGGCACCTTGCCGGCTTCTGTCTCCAGAGGATTAGGAACAACATTGAAATTGTCGGCAGACAACGGACCCAACTTGCCCGAGCAAGATGTCATTGCTGCAAAGCCGACAGCTGAAACGAATAAAACAAAACTTTTGCGCATAATTATTGTTAAGATTAGAACAGTGCCGCGAGCGGGACTCGAACCCGCACGACCATTCCTGGTCAAGGGATTTTAAGTCCCTCGTGTCTACCAATTCCACCATTGCGGCCTTAACAGCTGCCCTGCTTTGTCAAAATCATTGCAAAGATACGGCTATTTATCTGAACAGCCAAACATTTTGCACATTTTAAGAATAACGTGCAGTCTGTTTGAATAAAAAGGGCAATCATCAAGCAGTTGGCACATCATAAGCCCGCCATTCGTATCAGCCCACCGTTCAGCAGATTGTCGTGGGCCATTCATTACACCCTCGTGACCGCATCACGACAGCCTCGTGACCGCATCACAACACCCTCGTGGATTGCTCAGGAGGCCCTTATGAGAATCCCTTTAGAAACTCTCTATAAGATTATTCAAAAAGAAACCCATTCGGATTCTCTTCTGACTGAACGAAAAGAGAACCTGAATGGGTTTTTGCTTTCACGACAATATCTCGACCAAGGCCATGAACTCTATGAGTAATAGTCTGTTCATCGGATGGCGTTGGTGATATATTCAACTAGCTCTCCACGCGACTTGAAAGTGCTTTTACCGTTCAGATAGTTGCTGATTTTCTTGGAGGAATAATGCACTACGTAGTGATCGAAATTCTTGTCACTATCGAATACAACATTGTATTTACAATACTCACCACCTGTCTTTGTCCTGATCTCACCATCGTCTTCGTAAGTATAGCCAGAAGTGAAAATGAAGCCAAGCGATACCAGTTCTCCGGAAGGCTCCGTGGAATGATCCCAGTCAATCTCATGACTCATCCTTTCGTGCGCTTCGGCGTGCTCAGCAGCAATGGATGAATGCTTTCTTGAATACTCCTTATAATCGGCGTCAACCTTAGCGTTGAATTCGGTGTATTTCTTATCCAGCCTGGTGTAACACTCATTGAAGAAATTCTTGAAACCAAAGTTGCTGTTGTCTTTTCTTTTCTTGGCAATATCCAGACCCGTACTGAGAATTTCCCGGTCGGCATCTACGAACTTGTTGAACCATTCATAATTCATTGTCAGGATCGACCACAGGTTAACTCCATAGTAGCTTTCGCGGATTTTCAGGTTGAGTGCCGGTATCATCTTGTAGGCATCGAGGACTTCGTGAGCTTTCGGCAACAGGTTCTTCGGATCGTGCTTGACCTCATCATAAATGGCAACGAATTCACCGACGGCTGCATCTGGAGAGAAAGACGTATAGTTGGAAATGCTGAGCGATTTGGATTTCTGGTAAGCAGCCTCCAGCTTCTGGGCACTATCATCGTATAAACTGACGATTCGCTGTTTCAGGATTCCCTTCAATTGAGAATCGGAAGTGTCCATATTCTGTGCACAAACACGTACGGAAGCACCTACACCGTTCTCTTTTTTTACTTCACTAGACGAAATATCCAGACCGTCTTTTGATTTCTTTTTGAGGTTCTTGCTGACTTTCTTCACATTAAAATCAGATGTGGGCAATCCATGCTCGAACGTGCCTTGGAAACTGATATACTGCCCCAAGCCTTGAATGATAAAGCCGGTGCCCGATCCTTCCAAGAGTCCGTTGCTGACATTTCCCGTCCAGAGAACGTCGTCATATCGCTTCAGCCTATTGATGGAACCTGAAAGCACGCTGACGAAAGAAATGCTCGTCTTTCTATATACCTTTTCCAGCTCAGTCAAGAATACCGAACCCTTGCTCTTCAAATTCTGATAATTGTCACCTTCCATGATTTTATAGGCATACCAAGGATAGTGTTTTTCATCTGTGAAATCCAGATAATTGAGAATGACGGAGACATCACCGAAACGGTGAACGTTCATACTCGCTCCGTTCAGAACCATGTATCCCTTATTCTCAACAAATGAAGCCATTTCCGAGGCATCTATATCTTTTTTCTTGGAATTGCTGATATGATAGACACCATTGGAATTCAAGCCGTTCTTGATTGCCTCATCAAACACTTTTTCCAGTTTTCCCTGAGCATAACATCCCAGAAGGGGCAAAAAAAGCAGTGAAAATAATAATAGTTTTCTCATCACACGCGAATGATTTTAAATGGAGAAGACAATACCAGCATCAAGGTAATATCTCACTGCTTTCATCGAATAAGTATTATCGTTGAAACTCTTTTTACCCGTAAAATCGTAATTAAAGTTTCCACCTACCCAGAGACCGATTGAATTGGTGATATATCCCTTTACACGTAGCTTTGCTCCTACGAATGGCATAGTGTTATGGACAATGCCTCCCTTGGTATAATCGACGCCGACACCTATATATAATGGGAACTGTACACGCTTTCCCTTGTTGAATACCTGTCCACCATAGACGGCTCCCGAAACATTCCAGATGTCATCTGCCTGATGAGCTATGGCTTTGAGATCAGCTGAAGGGTCTTCTTCTATCTTTACTTTGTCCAGTTTTCCCCTTCCGTAAGACAGTTCCACCAAATAACCAAAGCCCATCATGATGCCTTCTTTTGAAAGAGTAGCGTTCCAGCACGATTTGTAATTAAACTTGAGATCGACGTCATCATCGCTTTCTCCGAAACTGATAATGGAGCCTCCTAAAGGAGAAAAGCCCAAATAAATGTTGTTACACATATCCTGTGCATGAACACCGATACTTACACTCATCAATGCGATGACAATAGCAAATAATCTATTTTTCATAAATGAATAGTTTTAGGTTGCCTACTCTTTTCTCAGCGATTTTCGGCTTATTCGCAATTATTGAATATTACTTTTGATAACCGTAGATGATAGATTGAATGTATGGTTATATAAAAAACCACACAACATGATTATTGACTGCAAAAATACTACAAAATAATATACTACACAAATAAATGAATAATATTATCACCAAAAGATACAATATTATTCAAATCCGGATGGTTTTCAGCTTTCATCGTCAATTATTGACAGACAGGACTCCCGTTGGTCCGGTGGTGGTAGCTCTGTAGCGGATGAGCTTCTTTCCTTCGATGCCGCTGCTCACGATGCCGTCGTTGTTCATGTCGTAGATGCGTCCGCACTGCTTGCACGAGGCCTGCCCCATGGTGTTCATTTCGAGCTGATAGCGCGGCAAGCCGTTTTCCTCGTAGCAGTTGGGGCACTGCCCATCGTAGGCATAGAAGGTGGGCGGTGTGTTGAGCGAGCCGTAACCCACGATGATTCCGCTGCCGTTGTAGGTGCCCAGCACGATGGTACGCTGCAGTTCGTAGGCCGTGAGCTCCGACGGTTCGCTCATTCCCTGGTTGTTGGTGAAGTCGAGACGGGCGCCGTTGCGCACGCTGATGCGGCAGAAGATTCCCGGCGACATGGCATTCATGGCTGTGGTGAGCGCTGCATTGAGGTGCTGCTGGTTGTCGAAGATGAAGTAGGCACGGTGGTTGCTGAACTCATATTCCGACTCGCCGCACGAAACGAAGAGCGTCAGGGCCGCCAGCAGGGTGCCGACGGCCGTGCGTGAATGCTTGAACAGTCGCATAACAATGGATTGAGGGTTCATAGACAGGGTGTTTCAGGGTTGCAACAGACGGCGTTCGGCCTCCTCCACGCGCTTGAACGAGAAGCCTTGCAGCGTTTCGTCCATGAGCTGCACAATCTGCTCGTTGCACAGGTTGCCGATGCTTCCCTCGTGGGTGTGGTGGATGTCGTGGCTGGCGCGGAACGTCCCGTTCTCTATCTCCAGCCCCACCTGCTTGTAGGCATCGCGGAAGGGCATGCCCTCGGCGGCCAGGCGGTTCACCTCTTCGACCGAGAACATGGGGTCGTACATGGCATTGTCGAGAATGTGCTCGTTCACCTCTATCTTGTTAATGATATAGGCCGCCATCTGCAGGCAGTCTTTCAGCTCGCCGAAGGCAGGGAGGAAGACTTCCTTGATGATCTGCAGGTCGCGGAAATAGCCCACGGGCAGGTTGTTCATGATGAGCATCACCTGCTGGGGCAGACTCTGAATCTTGTTGCACTTGGCGCGTATGAGCTCGAAGACATCGGGATTCTTCTTGTGGGGCATGATGCTGCTGCCCGTGGTGCACTCCTTGGGCAGTTTGACGAACGAGAAGTTCTGCGAGTTGAACAGGCAGGCGTCGAAGGCCAGCTTGGCCAGCGTTCCGGCCACGGTAGCCAGTGCGAAGGCCACGTTGCGCTCCATCTTGCCGCGCCCCATCTGCGCATAGACCACGTTGTAGTCCATCGAGTCGAAGCCCAGCAGGTCGGTTGTCAGCTGCCGGTTGAGCGGGAAGCTGGAGCCATAGCCTGCTGCCGATCCGAGCGGGTTGCGGTTGGTCATGCGCCAGGCGGCCTGAAGGAAGAGCATATCGTCGGTCAGACTCTCGGCGTAAGCGCCGAACCACAGTCCGAAACTGGACGGCATGGCCACCTGCAGGTGTGTGTAACCGGGCATAAGCACGTCCTTGTAGCGGTTGCTCTTGGCGATGAGCTCGTCGAAGAGCACCTTCACGGCGTCGACTACCTGTCGCAGTTCGTGGCGTGTGAAGAGCTTCAGGTCGACCAGCACCTGGTCGTTGCGTGAACGTCCGGAGTGTATCTTCTTGCCCATGTCACCTAGTCGGCGCGTGAGCATGAGCTCCACCTGTGAGTGAACGTCTTCCACGCCGTCTTCGATGACGAACTCTCCGCGCTCGCACTGGGCGTGGATGTTGCGCAGCTCGGCCAGCAACGGCGGCAGTTCGTCTTTCTCCAACAGTCCGATGCTCTCGAGCATGGTGATGTGGGCCATGCTTCCCAGCACGTCGAACGGTGCCAGGAAGAGGTCCATCTCGCGGTCGCGCCCCACGGTGAAGCGCTCTATCTCGGCGTTCACCTCAAAGTTCTTTTCCCAAAGCTTGTTTGCCATTTCAAAAAACGATTTCGTTTCTTACTCTTTTCCTGTCTTTTCGCGGTTCCCTCCCCTACCCTTCTCGGCTCGTCATAGCCCTGCCGGGTCACACGTTATTGCCGTCGGTGTAGGGAATCATGGCCAAGGCATCGGCCATCTTGTCGAGAGCTTCCTGCAGCGGACCGCTCACCATCGGCTTGATGAAGGGGTTGATGTCGGCCTGAATGGTGCACTTCAGCTTGCTCGTGGTGTCGGTGACGGGGAGCATCTGAATCCATAGTGTGAAGGGAATGATGGACTGTGAAGCCTCATACTTCACGCATTTGGGCTCTTCGCGCTCCACAACATTGAGCGTGATGCTGCCCACGGGGTCCATAGAGATGCTCACCGAGTCGCGGTCGAACGACAGATCCTTGAATCGATCCTCGGGCAAACGGTCTTTCACGCGGTCGAGATTCGACAGGTCGCTCAGCATCTCGAACACTTTTTCTTGCGGATGGGCCACCTGCTTCACGCTGCTTTCAAATTGAGTCATGGTAGTTTTTTTTTTTATGATTGATATTTTTTCTAGATTCTCTAGATATTCTAGATTTTCTAGACTTTCTAGATTTTCTAGACTTTCTAGATTTTCTAGGTTTTCTAGATATTCTAGATATTCTAGACTTTCTAGATTCTCCAGATTCTTCTATTTCCCCCACTCGCTGGGATTCTTGCGCCACTCCTTGAGCATGGCCTCGTCTTCGGGCTTGATGTAGCCGGTGGCGACGGCCTCGGCAACAACGTGCTCGTAGTCGGAGATGGTCACCAGTTTCACACCGGCCTCGCGGAAAGCTTCTTCGGCCACGGGGAAACCGTAGGTGTAGCTGGCCACCATGCCCACCACTTCGTAGCCGGCACGGCGCAAAGCATCGACAGCCTTGAGCGACGAACCGCCTGTTGAGATGAGATCTTCCACCACAACGACCTTCGCTCCGGCCTTCAGCTCACCTTCTATCTGGTTGCCCATGCCGTGATCTTTCGGTTTCGGACGCACATACACATAGGGCAAGTTCAGCTCGTCGGCCACCAAGGCACCCTGAGCGATGGCTCCCGTGGCCACGCCGGCCACGGCCTCAGCCTCTGGAAACTGCTCGAGCACAGCGTGCGTGAACGCAACCTTCACCATGGTGCGCAGTTCGGGAAACGACAGCACCTTACGATTGTCGGTATAGATGGGCGATTTCCATCCGCTGGCCCATGTGAAGGGGTCGTTGGGCTGCAGCTTCACGGCCTTCACCTCCAGCAACTTTCTTGCAAAAGCTTTCTTCAATGTATCCATAATGTCTGATATTTTAATGTTTTACGGAGCAAAGGTAATGAAAAATATCGAGAAATCGGCGATTATTCCATTTTCTTTGCGCCAACGGGACGTTATTCCATATTTTTTATGTACATTTGCAAGAAAGATGACATACGTCATAACAAATCATTCACCCGCAAAAAACAGAAATCATGCTGAAGAAAACACTCTTGTCGATGGTCGTCGCAACCATGGCCATGACAGCCGAAGCACAGGAAGCGAAGGACGAAATCATGAGCAACATTGCCCTCTCGGGCAGCAACTACGTGGCTTATCGGGGTCCGCAGAAAGAGCTGACGAAGGCTCCCAAGGGTTATCAACCTTATTATATAAGCCATTACGGACGCCACGGGTCGCGATATCTCATCGGCGACACCGACTACGACTGGCCTATTCAGACACTGGCCAAAGGTGACAGTCTGGGCAAGCTGACGCCGCTGGGACAGGATGTGCTGCGCCGTTTGCGCCTGATCCGCGAGGAGTCGCGCAAACGGACGGGCGAATTGTCGCCGCTGGGAGCCGTGCAGCATCGGCAGATAGCGCGCCGCATGTACGAACGATTTCCCGAAGTGTTCCAGGGCGATGTGTGCATCGACGCTAAGAGCACGGTGGTCATCCGCTGCATCCTCTCGATGGAGAACGAACTTCAGGAGTTGATCATCAAGAATCCGCGCCTCCGCATCACCCACGATGCCAGCGAACACGACATGTACTTCATGAACCAGAAGGACGACCGACTCTACAACATGAAGATGCCGCGCCGCGCTCAGATGAAGTATGACGAATACAAACGCGAACACAACGACTACAAACGCGTGCTGCTCTCGCTCTTCAGCGATGCCGACTACGCCACCTACGACGTTGACGGCGAGCGACTGGTGAGCCTGCTCTTCAAACAGGCCAGCAATCTGCAGAGTACCGAGCTGCGCAAGAGCATCACTCTCTACGACATCTTTACCGCCGACGAGCTCTATGAGTTCTGGCAGCAGGCCAATGCCTGGTGGTATATCACCTACGGACCGTCGCCACTGAGCGGTGGCGTGCAACCGTTCTCGCAGCGCAACCTGCTGCGCAACATCATTCAGCAGGCCGACTCGTGCCTTGCCCTGGAACATCCGGGAGCCACACTGCGCTTCGGACACGAGACGATGGTGATGCCGCTGACCTGTCTGCTCGACCTCAACGGCTACGGCCGACCCATCGATGACCTCTCGCAGGTGAATGCTTCGGGCTGGCACAACTACGACATCTTCCCCATGGGAGCCAACGTGCAGTTCATCTTCTTCCGCAATAAGAAAGGCGGACCGGTGCTGGTGAAGGTGTTGCTCAACGAAGACGAGGCCACTCTCCCACTCGCCGACCAGAGCATGTCACCCTATTATCGGTGGGACGATGTGCGAAGCTACTACCTGAAGAAACTGGATTCGTACAAGGAATGAACAAAAAAAGTGTGGAAAAACCTGTGGAAAACGCCGTGGATAACTATGTGGAAATCCACGGTGCTTTCCGTTTTGAGCCGTTATGTGTGGATATCGGCAAAGTTTTAAAGCCTAAAAGATAAAGTTTTCCACGCTTTTTGAACGGAAAAAGATATAAACTTATTAAATTTGCACCGAAAAGGCAAACAGTGGAAAACTCGGCTAAGCAGTTAAGAATGAAAGAAAAAGAATCAGTGTAGGTTGTTCATAAGCCGAAACAAGATGTTTATAACGAAATATGCAAGTTTTTCGGGCAGAAGTTTTGCACTTTTCCACGGCATATCATACAACTCATCTTTTCTTTTAAAAAATAAAAACAGAAATAATAATGAATATGGAAATCAAAAAAGAGTGGAAAGAAAAAGGGTTTATCGATGAACCCGTTGACGAGGGAACCGACCTGAAAGCAGAGATCCGACGACTGGCCAAGGAGAAGGATGCGGTGATCTTGGCGCACTACTACACGCGCGGAGAGATACAAGAGGTGGCCGACTTCATCGGCGACTCGCTGGCTTTGGCACAGAAAGCAGCCAAGACGGATGCGAAGGTCATCATGATGTGCGGCGTGCACTTCATGGCCGAGACGTGCAAGATACTGTGTCCCGACAAGCTGGTGCTCTGTCCGGACCTGAATGCCGGCTGTTCGCTCGCCGACAGCTGCAAGGCTGGGGATTTGAAAAAGTATAAAGAGGAGCATCCCGGCTACGAGGTGGTGAGCTATGTGAACACGACGGCTGCCGTGAAAGCGCTGACCGACGTGGTCGTCACCAGCGGCAATGCGAAGAAAATCATCGATTCGTTCCCCGAGGATGCGAAAATCATCTTTGGTCCCGACTATAATCTGGGCAGCTATATCAATTCAATAACGGGAAGGAAGATGCTGTTGTGGGAAGGCGGGTGCCATGTCCACGAGCGTTTCTCGCCCGAAGCCATCGTCACGTTGAAGCAGGAGCATCCTGAAGCCGTCGTGCTGGCGCATCCTGAGTGTAAGGGTCCGGTGTTGGCACTGGCCGATGTGGTGGGTTCTACGGCCGTTATTTTGAAGTATTGTGTGGAGAGCGACAAGAAGGAATTCATCATTGCTACCGAGGCAGGCATCCTGCACGAGATAGAACGGCAGTGCGAAGGCAAGACGTTCTACCCCGTTCCACCCGAGGTAAGCGAAGGCGGCGTGGGTTGTCACTGCAACGAATGCGACTATATGAAGATGAACACGCTGCTGAAAATCTACAACGCGTTGAAGCATGAGTGGCCTGCTGTGGATGTGGAAGAGACCATCCGCCGCGACGCCGTGAAGCCCATCGAGCGCATGCTCAGCCTGAGCTGATTGTTTAGGCTATATAATTGTTATGGCGGTATTACGGAATACGGGAATACCGAAATTCCGTAATATCGCCATAACGAAAGAAACAAAGCATCAATTGATGACAGCAATCTTGCAGACTGTGCCTTTCTTGCCGTCGGCGGTTGCTGTCATCACCATATAGACACCACTGGCCACACGCTTGCCGTTCATATCGCGGCCGTTCCATATATAGCTTCCGCCCGTGCTTGTGCCCTTGGCCACGAGGTAACCGTTGGTGGTGACAATCCTTACGTCGGCATTCTGCGACAGACCGGTGATGGTAATAGGTCCGGTGTAGTCGGGACGCACAGGGTTGGGATAGGCATACACATCGTCTTTGGTCATCTCTTCGGCAGCCTGTGTGGCCTCGCTCTTGTAGGAGCAGAGACCTTTCGGTGTGCCGAAGAACACCTCGCCTGTCTTGCTGTTGACGGTTATCGACTCGATGGCATTGTCGAGCAGCGGACTGTTGGCAGTGGTGAAATGATGCACCTCTTCTATATTGTCGGCACTGATGAGGTAAGCACCGTTGCTATATGTTCCGAACCATTTGCGGTTGGCTTCGTCTACGGCCATGCAACTGATGTCAACTCCCGTGAGCAGATAGTCGGCGAAGTTGGTTCCGTCGTTACGCGGCACCTTCACCTGCGTAAATGTTTCGCCGCCGGATGCTATCTCTGACGAAGAGAGCATCAGCGGACCGAGGTTCGTTCCTATCCAGATGTTGCCGTCTTTGTCTTCGGCCGCGCAGCGCACACCCGGTGATCCGCCCGACGACAGGCTGACTTCCGTGCCGTCTTGATTGATGAATCTGTTGTAGATGTGCGTGTCTTCCGTCTTCGGGTCATAGCTGATGAGTGATGGAATGCGGTAGTCGTCGTTGGTGAACCATAGCTTTCCGTTTCGGTCGAAGAACGGTGTGCGTAGCGATATGAGTCCGCCCGTCGAGATGGCAGCGCTGGTCAGCGCCTGCGGAGTCTTGTCTATCCATTCCCCGTCCTTCGTGTAGAGCATCACGTTCTTCGATCGATAGTTGTGAAACACCCACAGGTTGCCTTCACTGTCGTAGAGTACGCAATGAACGATGGTGTAGTTGTACGGGTCGTTGGGATTGACAAACGTCAGCGGACTGTTCTTATAGTTGAACTGGTTGATGAATTTTCCATCCTGAAACTCGTAGATTCCTTGTCGCGAACTGGCCATCACATGGTTCTCGTCGCGCGGATCAACGGCCACGCCGCTCACGTTGTAGTAGACAGAGCTGTTGCCGGTGTCGAACTCTTCGGGGAAGATGAACCACGATTCTCCGTCCCATCGCTGTATACATCCCTTTCTGTTCAGCGGGCTTCCCTTGCTGAATCCTCCTCCGGTGGTATAGAGTTTGTTTCCGAAGAAGGCTGAGAAGAAGTGGTAGTTCCATTTCGGACCGTCCATCTTGATACCTGTCACGGTGGCCGTCAGCTGTTGGTTGTCGTCGATGGTGACGTTCTGCAGCGAGTTGGTCTGGTAGTTGGTCCAGTAGCTGTTGCGCTGTTTGTCGTAGACCATGACCGAGATGTCTTCGGGTTTTATCTCTTTCACGGTGTTTTCGTCGACGACGACAGCATAGTTGGTCCCACTGCCGATCAGTTTGCCGTTGTTATTGCAGAAGGTCTGCATGATGTTGGGGTTGCTGCCATGAATATAGATGGGCTGAAATTCGCGGTCGGGCAAGTTGAGATACTTCACGATATAGTAAGGACTTGCCGTCATGAGCGTGCCGTTGACGTTGAAAATGCGGTTGAAGGTGTGCTCTTCCTCCGTTTTGTGCCAGTTTTCTTTGTTGAGCAGATTGTCGGTTTCTTTACCTTTTATGATATATCCCATTCGGGTGATAGAGTCGTTTCTGTCTTTGATGGTGTGTGTAATGGTGTAGATATAGCCGTTCATGCTCACGGCGTCGTCGATCTCATCATCGAGCATATAGGTGTTGCTGATTTCGGCTTTCTTCACATTGATCTTCACGATGCCGAAGTCGGTGGTGAGATAAGCATACACTCCGTTGACCGAGATGTTCTTGATGTTCTTGCTCGTGGTCATCACCTTATTATAATATTGCGCCATGTTGACGACGTTGCCCTGCTCGTCGAGCAGGTCGATGTTGTAATCTTCGTAGACGATGACGAGTCGTTTGGCATCGTTACACCATGCTATGTGGCTGATGTCGGTATCGTTCAGGCTGTTGGCTTTGTTGTATTCCTCCACGCTGTTGTCGGCGGTGTTGTAGGAGAAGAGGCTTTTCGATGCGAGCACGAATATCTTGTTCTGTCCCGGTTCGATGTCGCTGATTTCCCAATACGGCAGGAAAGTGGTCCATTGTCCCACCTGTGCAGCCTTTGCCGAAGCTATTGTGGTAAGGATGACAGCCATGAGGATGATTCTCTTGAGCATATACGAAGATGTTTGATTATTCATTGTTGGGTGTATTCTCTCTCACATGCACGAAATACATGAGTTTGTATATATAGAACAGAAAAAGCTGCGGATTATTGCCTATGAGATTCTTTCGGATGGGTTGCGCAATGGTTTTATATGAAAAATTAACCATTGGCAGCAAATGGAATTGTTCCAGTCTGTGTGTCAGCCGCAAGAGGCCTGAGTATTCGGTCAGCTCGTCCTGGAATTGGTTGAGCGTGCGCAGCGATTCCTCTGTCTTTTCCACGAAGGTTGGATTGTCCTCGAAGTCGGCAAAGCTGAGCGGGTTGTTGATATGAGCGATGAAAATACCGTTTTGTCGCAGTATCTTTCCCCAGAACACATCCTCGTAGCCGTAGTGGAGGAAGCGTTCGTCGAAGGGATGGTCGATCATGATGCTCCGCTTGACGAGGAAATTGCTGGTGTGGAAGTCGTGATAGGGATGCTGTCGGCGCTTTTCGGCAACGTGGTTACCCTCGAAGTTCTTCTCGTATTCGTAGCGCAGGTTGTTGCGTGGCCTTTCCTTGCTGTTGTCTATGGAGTAGCCGCCGTAGATGACGCTGCCGTCGGCCTCGCAGTAGTTGCGTATGAAGAGCGGATTCTGCAAGCTCATGTCGCCGTCGCAAAACACGAGCCACTCATAGCGAGCCTCTCTTGCCAGCAGATTGCGGATGCCAGAGCGCCCTCTGTTCTGCTTCTCTATCATGTATCTGACGTTTGGGAGCTGCTCTATCTCGCGGTTTCGCTCCACAAACGAACGGTCTTTCGAGCCGTCGTCGGCCACGATGATCTCGAATGCGATGCCACACTGCTCGCATTGCCTGTGCAGTTCCTTCACCAGGTCGCCGCATAGGCATTGATAGGTTGGCAGCAATATCGACAGTTCGTTCTTCATCCCCTACCCTTTTTCGTGATGTTCTGATGTGTCAGTGCTGCGATTTCTCTTCCTCTTTGAAGAATGCAGCCAGATTGGCCACGGCCCTTGCGCGATGCGAGATGGCGTTTTTCACTTCCATTCCCAGCTCGGCAAAGGTCTTGTCGTAGCCGTTGGGCTGGAAAATAGGATCGTAGCCGAAGCCCTCTGCCCCACTCTTCTCCTCCGTGATGACGCCGTTGACGATGCCTTCAAACTCATGAGCGCACCCTTCTTCTTCGTCTTTTTTCCTCACCAGTGCGATGATGGTGCGGAAACGCGCCTTGCGGTTGGTCTGGCCCGAGAGCTTGCGGAGCAGTTTCTGCATGTTTGCTTCGCTGTCGTGACCTTCGCCCCCGGCATATCGCGCCGAGAAGACACCCGGTTCGCCGTTGAGAGCTTCCACCTCAAGCCCTGTATCGTCGGCAAAGCAGTCGTAACCGTAGTTCACATAGACGTAGCGCGCCTTCTGCAGAGCGTTTGCTTCGAGCGAGGAGCCCGTCTCGGGAATATCCTCGTGGCAACCGATATCGTTGAGCGAGAGCACTTCGAAGCCGGGGCCGAGGATTTCTCTGATCTCCGACAGCTTGTGTGCGTTGTTGGTGGCGAATACTATTTTCATTTTTTTTATTTTTCTTTTTTTTCTAGAATCTCTAGATTTTCTAGAATTTCTAAATTATCTAGAGATCATTAAAACACTTCTTTCTTCTGAATCTCCTTCTGCTTCACTTTCACCTTGATGGCATCGAAGCCCTCACCGAAGACACCGATGACCGCGCTCTGCGACACGAAGGCGTTGGGGTCGAGGTGCTTGATGATGCGGAAGATGGTGGTGCTCTCGTTTTTCTTCGCCAAGATACAGAGCACGCGCCGCTTCTGTCCGGTGTACCAGCCGTGCCCGTCGAGGATGGTCACGCCGTGGTCCATCTGTGTTCCGATGGCGTTGGCTATCTCTTGCCACTTGTCGGAGAAGATCATGAACTGCACCGACGAGCGCTGACGGTTGTAGATGTAGTCGAGCATGTAGTTCTCGATGACCATCGTGCAGAAGCCGAACACCACCATGTAGCCTCGCTGGAGGAGCGTTCCGAACTGTGGTATGAACATACAGGAGCCTATGATAACGAAATCGAGGAGCAGGAGTACCGTGCCGAGCGACATGTTGTAGAACTTGTTCACCGATGCGGCGATGATATCCGAGCCGCCCGTGCTGCCGTTGTTCACGAAGACGATGCCCAGTGCGGAGCCCGTCATCGTACATCCGATGATGAGCGACATGAAGTTCTGCCCTTCGCCAAGGATTTTAATCATCATGCCGGCCTCGTCGCGCGGCACCAACTGTTTCATGAACCACAGCAGGAAGGTGAGCATCAGGATGGCGTAGATGGTCTTCATGAGGAATTTCAGTCCGAGAATCTTCAGCGCCATCACCAGCAGGGCGAAGTTCACCAGGAAGTAGGTGTATTGGTTGGGGAAGCTCGTGGCATACTCCACGATGGCTGCAATACCCGCCACACCGCCAGTCACAATCTCGTAGGGCATCAGGAAGAAGGTGAAGCCGAACGCATAGAGGACCAGGCCCATGGTGATGCCTGCATAGTCTTTCACTTCGTTCCACAATAGTTGTCTGTCCATAGTATGCTTTTTTTAAAATAGGATTTTTAGTTGATTGGAAGGTTGGGAGAAGTTTTTTTTCTAGATTCTCTAGACTTTCTAGATTTTCTAGATTTTCTAGATTTTCTAGATCCTCTAGACTTTCTAGATTCTCTAGATTCTCTAGATTTTCTAGAATTTCTAGATTTTCTAGATTTCGGCTTCTCCCAGCCTTTGGGCTTATTTCACCACTACGTTCACCATGCGCTTGGGCACGATGATGACTTTCATCACCTGCTTGCCTTCGAGGTATTTCTGCGTGCGCTCATCGCTCAGCACGGCAGCCTCGATGGTTTTGTTGTCGGCATCGGCGGCGAACTCCATCTCTAAGCGCGTCTTTCCGTTGAAGGCAACGCCCAGCTTGACGCTGTTCTCCACCAGATACTGTTCGTCCCATGTGGGCCACTGCGCGTCGCACACCGAACCTTCGCCGCCGAGAATCTCGAAGAGCTCTTCGGCAATGTGGGGTGCAAAGGGTGCTATGATCACGGCGAGGGTCTTCATCAGCTCACGGTTGCGGCATTTCTGCTGGCTCAGCTCGTTCACGCAGATCATGAAAGCGGCTATCGACGTGTTGTAGCTGAAGTGCTCAATGTCGTCGGTCACCTTCTTGATGAGCTTGTGCACGCTCTTCAGACTCTCGGCCGAGGGTGCTTCGGTGGAGTCGGCGGTGCTGGCCAGGTTCCAGAACTTCTTCAGGAAGCGGTGACAGCCGTCGATGCCGTTGGTGTCCCAAGGCTTCGACTGCTCCACCGGACCGAGGAACATCTCGTAGAGGCGCAGTGTGTCGGCGCCGTAGCGCTCCACAATCATGTCGGGATTCACCACGTTGAACATCGACTTCGACATCTTCTCGATGGCCCATCCGCAGACATACTTGCCGTCTTCCATCACAAACTCGGCATCGTTGTATTCAGGGCGCCACTGTTTGAAGGCCTCCACGTCGAGCACGTCGTTCGAAACGATGTTCACATCCACGTGGATTGGCGTCACGTCGGCGTAGTTTTTACGCAGACCGAAGCTCACGAACACCGGGTGTCCCTTCTCCTTGCTGGCCACGTTGTCGCGGTAGACGAAGTTGGAGCGACCCTGTATCATGCCTTGGTTGACGAGTTTCTGGAACGGCTCTTCCTTGCACGACACGCCGTAGTCGTGGAGGAACTTGTTCCAGAAGCGCGAGTAGATGAGGTGACCGGTGGCATGCTCGGTGCCGCCGACGTAGAGATCGACGTTTTGCCAGTAGTCGTCGGCCTCGCGGCTCACCAGTGCCTGATCGTCGTGCGGGTCCATATAGCGCAGGTAGTAGGCGCTCGAACCGGCGAAGCCCGGCATAGTGCTCAGCTCCAACGGGAACACCGTTTTGTTGTCGATTGCAGTACAATCGACTACGGAACAGGTGGCGGTGTCCCAGGCCCACTTCTTGGCGTGGCCCAGGGGCGGCTGTCCGTCTTCCGTCGGCTTGTACTGGCTCACCTCAGGCAGCTGCAGGGGCAGGCATTCCTCGGGAATCATGTAGGGCATTCCGTCCTTGTAGTAGACGGGGAACGGCTCGCCCCAGTAGCGTTGACGCGAGAAGATGGCGTCGCGCAGGCGGTAGTTCACCTTCACGCGGCCCAGCTGCTTCTCCGTGACGTATTCTTTTGTTTTCTGAATGGCTTCTTTCACCGTCAGTCCGTTGAGCGAGAACTCGCCGTTCGAACTGTTCATCACGATGCCCTCCTTCGCGTCGAAGCTCTCTTCCGACACGTCGGCGCCCTCGATGAGCGGCACGATGGGCAGGTTGAAATGCTTGGCGAAGGCATAGTCGCGCGAGTCGTGGGCCGGAACGGCCATGATGGCGCCCGTGCCGTAGCCTGCCAGCACGTATTCGGCAATCCAGATAGGAATCTGTTGGCCCGTCAGCGGGTTGATGGCATAGGAACCAGAGAAGACGCCCGTCACCTTGTGGTCCATCTGGCGCTCGCGCTCGGTGCGCTTCTTCACGTAGGCCAGGTATTCGTCCACGGCGGCGCGCTGCTCAGGAGTGGTCAGCTGGTCTACCAGTTCGCTCTCGGGAGCCAGCACCATGAACGTGACGCCGAAGATGGTGTCGGCACGCGTGGTGAAGATGGTGAACGATTGAGTTGACGAGTTGACAAGTTGACGAGTTGACGAGTTGTTTGCATCAATTTGTTCGCTTGTCTCTGCCACCTTAAACACCATCTCCGTTCCTTCCGAACGGCCTATCCAGTTGCGTTGTGTCTCCTTCAGCGAGTCGGTCCAGTCGATGGTGTCCAGTCCGTCGAGCAGACGCTGTGCGTAGGCACTTACACGCAGGCACCACTGGCGCATTTTCTTCTGAACCACGGGGAAGCCGCCGCGCACGCTCACGCCGTCGACCACCTCGTCATTGGCCAGCACCGTACCCAGTCCGGCACACCAGTTCACCATCGTCTCGCCCAGGTAAGCAATGCGGTAGTTCATCAGCACTTCCTGTTGTTGCTTCTCGCTCATGGCCTTCCACTCGTCGGCCGAGAACGACAGTTCCTCGCTCTGAGCCACGTTGAAGGTATCAAGACCCTCCGTGCCGTGCTGCTCGAAATAAGCAACCAACTCAGAGATAGGACGAGCCGCCTCTACCGATCCCGAGGCTGTGTCCCCCTCGGGGGACGACAGGGGGGCTCCGTAGTAGCTCTGGAACATCTTCTGGAACGCCCACTGCGTCCACTTGTAGTAGCCCGGCTCGCAGGTGCGCACCTCGCGGTCCCAGTCGAAGCAGAAGCCTATCTTGTCCAACTGCTCGCGGTAGCGCTTGATGTTCGCCTCGGTGGTGATGGCCGGGTGCTGACCTGTCTGTATGGCATACTGCTCGGCAGGCAGGCCATAGGCATCGTAGCCCATCGGGTTGAGCACGTTGAAGCCCTGCTGCCGCTTGTAGCGCGCATAGATATCGCTGGCAATGTAGCCCAGCGGATGGCCCACATGCAGTCCGGCACCGCTGGGGTACGGGAACATGTTGAGCACGTAGAACTTCTTCTTCGTCGCATCCTCGGTCACCTGGTAGGTTTTCTGTTCCACCCAGCGCGACTGCCACTTCTTTTCAATCTCTCTGAAATTGTAATCCATTGTCTTTTCGTGTATATTGTTTTTTAATTTTCAATTAAAATCGGTGCAAAATTACACAAAAATAATGATTTTAGCGTCAGTATCTGTCATTTTTTGCTTTCCTTCCACTCCGTTTTCATGCAAATGCGCGGTGAGCACACTTCGCCGGTCGATGAAAAATCATGATAAAAAGCTCGTTTTAAGCCTCTGAGAAGGCCGTCTTTCTGAAATAAAAATCCGACGGCCGCAAATGAGCGAATCTCACGAATTTTTTAAAACGCTGAAAACGAGCGCCTTGTGTTTTCTTTACATTTTCTGAGCCTTCAAAATGAATCATTTTACACTTCAAAACGGCTCATTTCGGCGCGCAGAATGCGTCATTTCGGAGAGCAAAATGGCTCATTTTGGAGTGTAAGATGACGCATTTTGAAAATCAGGACGATTTTTCCGGTCTGTCGAAACGATTTTTTTCCCAAATTAAGCGTTTTCGTTCTTCTAGAATGAAAAAAAATCCGTGCACTTTTTTTTGGTTATTTTTATTTACAACTGAGCAGTCATCCACCCCCATCGCCATTCCTTTCCCCCTACGTTTTTCTCACCGTCGGTCAAAAAAATAGTCGGCAATGGAATGAAAATCAGAAAAAAGTCGTAAATTTGTGGCGGAAAGACAAATAAGCAGCACAATGGTTACGAAACCTGTTATCAGTCAAGAGCAGGGAAACGCAAACAAGGCACGCTTCGCGGTTCCTGAGCATGATACACCCATTCATGGTCTTGCGCAGCGAGTGAGTATTGACAATCAGTCGATGAAAAAAACTATTGCCGACTATTTCAAGACTCAACCTGTTGTGAAGGCATGGATTTTCGGCTCGTTTGCGCGTGGCGAAGCGACTCCTGCCAGTGACGTAGATATTCTTGTTGCGCTCGATTATACTCATCTCGACGGCTTCGGGTTCTTCGGGATGTGGGGAGACCTGGAGCGCATGCTTGGTCGGTCGGTCGATTTGGTGACGGAATCTGGTCTGAATCCCAATATCCGTGAGAGTGTGGAACGTGACAAACAGCTCATCTATGAGAGAACCGATTAAGGACAAAAACCGTCTGGAGCATATAGTAGCGGCCATCGATGTTATTCTTGACCGTACTGATGGAATGACTTTGGAAGAGCTTACCAACGACAGAATTGTTTTCGGTGGTATCGTATACCACACAATGATTATCGGGGAAGCAGCTTACAAACTGAGTCAGGAGTTCGTTAAGAGTCATTCAGAAACGCCTTGGCAGAAGATAGCCGATATGCGTCATCATCTTGTTCATGGTTACTATCAAGTTGATGCTGCAATTATCTGGCTTGTCATTAAGAATAATTTGCGGCCTCTCCGTGAACAAGTGGTTAGCTATTTGGCTGAGACCGACTGGTCTGAATGGGAAGACCAAAAGATTTCACTATAAGAGAAAAGAATGATGAAACGCTTTTTGGGGATTATATTAGTGCTGTTAGGCATCACGATGGGTGTCCAGGCCGATAGCATAGCAAGTAAGAAACCGGCGGTGGCGAAGACGCAACGCACGGCAACAGCTAAGGGAAAGGGTGCGAAATCGGCGGCGACCGACGCTAAGACCTCGGCCAACGACCTGCCGCTGGTGCATCCCGCGATGGGCGACACCGCCTCGTCTGCCGACGGAAGCATCAGCCTGAAGCTCATCGGGCAGAAGCAGAACTTCGCCGGAGGCCCTGCCGCCACGCGCGATGCCGACATCAGCAGTCCGAAATCGATCAACATCCACCCCGACGGGAATAAATACTACGTCAACTCGCTCGAAGGCTGTACCACCGTGAGCTACGACTTCACCACGAACACGAAGCTGAAGGTGATACGCCACGTGTTCCGCGAGGGGCGCGACGATGCGCTGTGGGCTCCCGAATCGGGGCTCTACCCCTGGCGACACTACACGGAGAACCTCAACACGTTTGCCGGAAAGCCCGTGGAGAGCACCTTCTCGCACGGCGGGCGCTACCTGTGGGTGCCCTACTATCGCCGCACGTTCGACATCAACGCGCAGGACCCGTCGGCTGTGGCCGTCATCGACACGAAGAAAGACGCCATCGTCAGGCTGATGGAGACGGGTCCGCTGCCGAAGATGATCACCACCTCGCCCGACGGGCGCACGGTGGCCATCTCGCACTGGGGCAACAACACGGTCGGTCTGATCGACATCAGCTCCCCCACCCCATCCGACTGGCACCACACGCAAGTGCTCACCGTGGATCATGAGCTGAAACTCGACTTCCCGCTGGACCGTTCGGTGGACCGCGACAACGGCAGCGGCTACGCCCTGCGCGGCACCGTGTTTACGCCCGACGGCCGTTATCTGCTCGTGGGCTGCATGGGTGGCGGTGGCGGCATTGCTGTCATCGATATTCCCAACAAGAAATATCTGGGCCGCGTGATGGGAATGATGGCCAACGTGCGCCATCTGGTCATCTCTAACGGCTATCTCTACCTGAGCATCAACAAGGCCGGCTACGTGCAGCGCATCCGTCTGCAGAAGTTCATGGACGCAGCGCGACGCATGACGGGCCGCACGACGACGGTCAGCGGTTGGCAGAGCGCCAAGGTGGGAGCCGGGGCGCGCACCATCTGCATCACCCCCGACGGTCGCTACGTCTTCGCTGCCTGCAACATGGAGAGCCAGCTCTACGTGGTCGACACGCAGACGATGAAGACGGTGTGCAAAATAGCTGTCGACTCCTACCCCGTCGGTATGGATCTGTCGAGCGACGGCCGCTACGTGTTCACCACCTCGCAGGGCCGGGGCAAGAAAGGCGGCAACTCGGTGTGCATCTTCGAGGTGAAGTATAAGGTGCCGCCCACGACGCGACACTGCGCCAACTGCGGTGAACGGCGCACGACGGGCGAACAGAAGTGCCACAAGTGCGGCGTGCCCTTCGCCGGCATCTATGCGATGAGCGACAGTCTGACCACCGACGACGATGCCCATCTTCTGGCCGAAAACGAGAAATCCTCCGCCTCCAGCTGGTTATTGCTGGGCGGAGGATTTCTCGTCTTGCTGGCAGGAGCAGGGGTGTTTTTCTGGAGGAGGTAGTTTTTTTCTCTCTCTAGATTTTCTAGATTTTCTAGATTTTCTAGATTCTCTAGATTTTCTAGAATTTCTAGATTCTCTAGATTTTCTAGATTGTCTAGATTGTCTAGATCCTCTAGAAATTCTATTTAAAAATATATTCCTTGATGCCTCCCTTGTTGTTTTTCTCGAACAGGCGGCGCATGGCGGCGCGTATCGTGTTGCGCTTCGTGCGCTCGGCGGCGGTCAGCGCGCTGTCGGGCTCGTCGATGGGCAGGATGCGATACTGATGGCGATGGCCGCTGTCGGCCGGACGGCTCACCCAGTAGAGAGCGTAGCCGCAGTCGGAGAGCGTTGTCACGGAGTCGCGCTTGGTGAACTCCATGCGCACCATATAGCCGCCGTAGGTGTTGGGCTTGGCTTGGTTGCTGATGAAGTTGCCGAGCGAATAGGCCACCAGGTTGCGCCCGTTGTTGAGCAGTTCGAGGGGCTGCGCCACATGGGGATGACCTCCGATGACGTGGTCCACGCCCTGACGGATGAGCCAGTCGGCGATGTGGCGTTGCTCTTTCGACGGCAACGTCTGGTATTCGATGCCCCAATGCGGGATGGCGATGATGACGTCGGGCTTCATCAGCTTCGCTTTCTCAATGTCGGTGGCTATCTCGAGCGTGTCCATATAGTTCACCACGTTGGGCTCCTTCACCTTCAGGCCGTTCGTTCCGTAGGTGAAGTTGAGCAGGGCGATGCGTAGGCCGTTCTGTTCGAGCAGGAAAGGGTAGTGCTGTCGGCGCTCCTGCGCGTTGACATAGGTGCCGAGATGGGGCACGCCGAGCGAGTCCATGACGTGGATGGTGCGCTCCAGTCCGCGCTGGTAGCTGTCGAGACAGTGGTTGTTGGCCGTGAGCATGATGTCGAAGCCGGCGGCAACGGCGGCCTTGAAGTATTCGTCGGGACAGCTGAACTGCGGATAACCCTTGTAGGGCGGTCCGCCGAGCGTCACCTCGAAGTTGCCGATGGCCACGTCGGCGCGTTCTATCTCACCCTTCACGCGGGCGAAACACTCGTCGTAGTTGTACGTGCCGTCGGAGCGACGGGCCGCTTTTATCTGCGGTTCGTGCTGCATCAGGTCTCCGGCGATGAGCACACTGAGCCGGTGTTCCTGCGGAACGGGAATCGTATCCTTGTTGGATACCGTCTGGTTGCTGTTGCCGTTGCACGAGATGGTCGTGACGATGAATGCGCAAAGCGCAGCGGCGTAACGGGGGGAAATTTTATAGTTCATAGTTCACAGTTCACAGT
>DEJE01000029.1 GCA_002353205.1 Prevotella sp. UBA2756
TTTTTTCATGACAAATCCTTTCTTTTTAATTGTTAGACATAAATTTTGATTCTTATATTGCATAAAGTATGATGAGTAATGTCTCTATCTCACATGAATCTTACGGGAGCATATCCGTCCGTTCACGGCTCTCGCTATAGTCAGCCCATCCCCTATATGGTTATCACAGCTGAATACATAATAGTACCCACACGCATGTATAGAGTGTAGGTACCCGAGAGGGACGTGGGGAGGACCTTCTTGTCTTCACCGGGGTAAAGAGTAGCGGAGAACACCACGTTGTCGCTTGCGTCTACGACAAAGACGGGAACCGTCGTGCTGAAGACGTCATAGAAGTAGAGGATGTTACCGTCGATGCTGACGGTGGGAATTTCAACGAGATCGCGGGGCATCTCACTCTTAATTTCCTCATCATGATTATAGGAAACCAAAAAGTTGATACGTGTTCCTACAATCGCTCCACTCCATGCTGCAAAGGTAGAGATGGCAAAAAATAAAATGCCAAAACAGATAATTCTTTTTGTATTCATTCTTATTGCGTTTAAATTACTGCCGCAAATTTAAAGAATTAATACTATTTGAGCACAATAAAAGATTAACAAAAACTTAACAAAACATTTAACAGAAAGTTAACACATCAATAAATATATAGGAAAGTGCTCTTAATCAACGTGTTAAAAATGTACCACGCGTCAAGAAAAGATTCCTATTTTATAGCTTTTAACCTTCTAGTGAACTCTGGAGCTCCTCCGACATCGACATGGAAAATATACGAAAGGAACCGTTTTTTTAACGTTGACACGTGTTGAGGAGAGATATCCAACAAGCGGGCTATCTCGTTACCGGAAAATAATGATCTCGTAAGGTAGATAAGTTGTATCTCTTCTTTCCGAAATTCCCGACCTGAACTGAGGATGACTTCTGCTAAAGCAGGAATCTCTTTGTCTATCATCGCCTGCAACTCAGACCAATAGGATGCAGGAAGAGATGAACCGTTATTTCTTAGGTAGTCGTGGATTTTCCGTACAGGAACAGAACGATTGATTCTTCCGTCAACACTTGATCTGTTGTGACCTCCTAAAGCATTCTCTAATTCTAAGACTTTGTCTTCGAGCTCTGCTATCCGGCACGCTTTTTCATCTATTAACTGTTGAACCTGCTCCTCCTGAAATGACAATGTTGCTATTGTCTGTTCTTTTATTGATACCTGATTCTTTAAGAATTCTACCAAATGCGTTTGCTCGGTGTATTCCTGATCAAGCCTTGTCATGGTATCCGATAATTCCTTGTTCTTTGCAATAAGCCATAATTGCTTCATCTTATGCCTGTTACGCAGATGATAGAATAAGAACATGAAACCCAGTATAAAGACAACCATCAAAAGTGTAAGAAAATACAGTTGTTGCCTGCTTCGCGAAGCTTCAAGGGTCTTTGTCTGTGCTAATTGTTGATTTCGTGTATAGTTGTATAGGGCATGACTCCTCTGATAACCTTCGGTAGCTTTAAGCTGATGGCTGGAATCGTTATGGTTATATGCCTTCAAGGCATAGATGGCAGACGAGTCAGGCCTTCCCATATTATGATATGCACGCGCCAAGCCCTCATAGGCACATGCCAAATGATTTGCATTACAAGCTTGTTTTTCTAACTTTCGGAACCAGTACATTGCAGAATCATTATTACCCGTACTAAGATAATAATAACCGGCAGAATATGAGAATATCTCCTTCCCTTTCACGACATCCTTTTTATCGTCTAAAAAGCCAGGGAGAGAAAAACACTGATTTAACAACGACTTTGCCTCTTTATAATATCCCCTGCGAGTGAGAATGTCAATAACAGATGCACCGGACAGACATGCACGTTCATGAAAACCATATTTTTCGAATAAGGTTACTGTTTTCCTCGTAACTTCAAGGGCTGAATCCAATTCGTTCATCTGTTCATAAGCACTACCCATGAAGTCGAGATTGGAAATATACATCAATGTGTCATTGCACACATAAGAATACTTTGCAGACAAACAAAACTCATCAATAGCATCTTTAGGTGATTCCTGCTTGAGGAATATCTGCCCCATCTGCCCGTGCACGCGGCTGAGCAACTTGTAGTCGCAGTCGATCTGTGTGGTGTCGGCGCAGTCGGCGGCTTCGTGATAGTATTTCAGGGCCAGGGGTGTCTCTCCCATGTCGTAGTAGGCACGGCCGAGGAGGTAGTTGGCGCGCATGCGCTCGTTGGGCGTGCCGTGGCTGTCGTAGTAGCTGACGACGGCCTTGAGCACGCTGTCGGTGGTGAACTTCACGAAGTTCTTGTTCTGAGCGTCGGCGCGCAGCAGCTCGTAGCGCATGCGCTGGCCCTTGCTCATCCGTGCGCGGTCGGCCTCGGGGATGCTGTCGAGCAGGGCGAGGGCGGCATCGGGACGGGCGTACATCAGGCTGTCCGCCCGACTCATCAGGCGGTCACCGCCACGCCACCCGCCGCAGGCAGCGAGCAGCAGGGCAATCAGGAGCAGATTCGCTGTTCTTCTCATTTGTTTGCAAAAGTAAAATAAAAACAGCAAACTGCAAAGAAAAAACACGTTTTTTCTTTGCAGTTATGCGATGATGGTAATGCCGTAGACGAGAATGATGTAGCGGAGGAACTTCCCTGCGGCGATGCTGACGAGGGTGATGGGGATGTTGGCGCGCATGAGGCCGAGGAGGATGGTGATGGCGGACCCGAGGACGGGAAGGAAAGCGAAGAAACCCATCCATGCGCCACGACCAGCCATGAAGCGCTGCGCACGCTGTAGGTCGTGCTCGCTGACGTGGAGATAACGCTCTATCCACGCCAGGCGACCCATGCGACCTACGGAGTAGTTGACCACAGAACCGAGGATGTTGCCCACCGTGCCGTAGACCACGAGAAGCCAAGGGTCGAGACCGGCACCGAGCAATCCCACCATGACAGCCTCGCTGCTGAAGGGTATGAAACTGCCTGCGAGGAAGGCTGCCATGAGCATGCCCCAGTAGCCGTAGGTGGTCAGGAAGGCAATGAGAGCATCCATAGGTTACTGGCGGTGATAAGAAGACTGGCGGCGACGAGGAGGCAGAAGAGAATGTTGGTCAGGCGCGTGCTCGTCAGCGCGATGAAATGGCCGATGAGCACACTGGCGTTGACGATGAGGATGGCCAGCAGCACGGGAGCCTCCGAGGGTTGCACGAGGGCAAAGACGGCGGTGGCGAGCTGCAGGATGATGATCATCTCGAAGATCATCTGCGTGCGGATCTTGTCTTGGGAGCTATGGCGAAGGTAGTGGACGGTGCCGATGAGGGAGAGGAGGAGGACAAAGGGGAGGGAAAGAGAAAACCCCCTCCCGGCCATTCCCGAGCACAGCTCGCCTACCCGTAGCCTTTCCCCGAGGGGAGGAGTGAAGGCCCCCCAAGCCCCCGAGGGGAGGAGATTGTGGGGGGTCTCGAAGGTGACGAGGGCGGTAAAGTGGTCGGCGAGCCAGGGCGTCTCGCCGATGAAGTAGCACCAGGGCACGATGAACCACCAGGGGGCGGCCAGGCCGAGGAGCGATGCCACGAACGTGCGCGGGCTGAGGTCGAACAGTCGTGTGCCCATGAGCAGCCAGAGGAGTGGCACGAAGAGAAGCACCTTGACGTAGACCACGCTGGCCGTTCCCAAGGCGAGGAAAGCGTAGAATGTGAGCCCCGGCGACTGCTTGTCCTGGTAGGTGTGGAGAATGATGGTGTAGAAGGTGATGACGCAGAGCATGAGGAGCTCGCACTGCAGCGAGCGGAAGAAGAGCGGCGAGAGGCTCGTCAGCACGAGGAAAGCGCACGACACCATGCGGCTGTAGATGCGCGTCAGGGCATTGGCATTGTTCAGCTCGACCATGAGGTAGGTGCTCACGGCAAGGAAAAGGGGGGAGAGGTAAGAGGTAAGAAGTAAGAGGTAAGAGGGAAGAGGGAAGAGGGAAGAGGAGAGACCGGCCCCCGGGTTTCCCCCCTCGGGGGGACGGAAGGGGGGGTCGACGAGCCACACGCCGAAGGCATAGAGAGCGGTCAGCGGAAGGGCATAACGGCTCTCGGCAATCTTGTTCTGAAGTCGTTTCATTGATGGTCAGAGGTCGGCGCCGATGTCTGAACGGAAATATTTGTCGGTGAACATGATTTTCTGCGCCTCGCGGAAAGACTTGCCAAGGGCTTCCTCCTTGTTGGAGCCGTAGCTACTGACAGCGATGACGCGGCCGCCGGAGGTCACCACATGGCCGTCGGCAAGTGCTGTGCCGCTGTGGAAGACGATGCTGCCCTCCACTTGGTCGATGCCGGTGATGGGATAGCCTTTCTTGTAGGCCTGGGGGTAGCCGCCGCTGACGAGCATCACGCAGACGGCAGCGCGCTCGTCGAAGGCGATGGCGCGCTCGTGGAGGTTGCCCTGGGCGACGCCCTCGAAAAGGTCGACGATATCGCTCTTCAGGCGGAGCATGACGCTCTCCGTCTCGGGATCGCCCATGCGGCAGTTGTATTCGATGACCATGGGATCGCCCCCGACGTTGATGAGTCCGAAGAAGATGAAGCCCTTGTAGTCGATGCCCTCGGATGCCAGGCCTTCAACGGTGGGGCGGATGATGCGGTCTTCCACTTTCTGCATCCACTCCTTGGTGGCGAAGGGTACGGGAGAGACGCTGCCCATGCCGCCGGTGTTGAGACCGGTATCGCCCTCGCCGATGCGCTTGTAGTCTTTTGCCTCAGGCAGTATCTTGTAGTGACGGCCGTCGGTGAGCACGAAGACGGAGCACTCGATGCCGCTGAGGAACTCTTCGATGACCACGCGCGAGGATGCGTTGCCGAACAGTCCTCCGAGCATCTCGCTAAGTTCGTGCTTGGCCTCTTCGAGCGTGGGCACGATGAGGACGCCCTTGCCTGCACAGAGGCCGTCGGCCTTCAGCACGTAGGGTGCCTGGAGGGTTTCCAAGAAGGCATAACCTTCTTGCAAAGTGGCGGGAGTGAAGGTTTCGTAGCGAGCGGTGGGGATGTGGTGGCGCTGCATGAAGGCCTTGGCAAAGTCTTTGCTCCCTTCGAGCACGGCTCCCGCCTTCGACGGTCCGATGACGGGGATGGCTGCTGTGCGCGTGTCGGCGAGGAACTCGTCGTAGATGCCTTTCACGAGCGGGTCTTCGGGGCCCACGACAACCATGTCGACGTGGTTGTCGACGGAGAAGGTCTTCAGGGCTTCGAAGTCGTCGGCCTTGATGTTGACGTTCTCGCCGCAGTCGGACGTGCCGGCGTTGCCCGGTGCGATGAAGAACTTATCGCATTTCTCACTCTGTGCTATCTTCCATGCCAAGGCGTGCTCGCGGCCGCCGCTGCCTAACAGTAGTATTCTCATTGTTTTTTTATTTTTTCGGGTTTTCGGGATTTCGGGATTTTGGGATTTCGGTATTTCGGAATTCCGGGATTTGGGGATTCCGGGATTTTCGGTATTTCGGGATTAGGGGTTTTCGGGCCTCCGGGAAAGCATCACTTGAGGTAGTCTTCGAAATACTGGGTGATGCGCTCGTGAAGGTGTACGCTCTGGTGGCCGCGCATGTTGTGGGGCTCACCGGGATAGACGAAGAAGTCGGGCTGGGTGCCGGCCTTGATACATTCGGCGATGAACGAGAGGCAGTGCTGCGGCACCACGGTGGCGTCGTTGTAGCCTGTGATGATCTGTAGCTTGCCCTTCAGGTCTTTCGCCTTGGAAAGGAGGCTGCTCTTGGCATAGCCCTCGGGGTTGGTCTGCGGGGTGTCCATGTATCGCTCGCCATACATCACCTCGTACCATTTCCAGTCGATGACGGGACCTCCGGCCACGCCCACCTTGAAGACCTCGGGGTAGTTGGTCATCAGCGAGATGGTCATGAAGCCGCCGAAGCTCCATCCGTGGATGCCGAGGCGGTCGCTGTCCACGTAGGGCAGGCTCTTGAGGAACTCCACCCCTTTCATCTGGTCGAGCATCTCCACCTGTCCGAGCTGTCGGAAGGTGGCCTGTTCAAAGTCGCGTCCGCGATTCTCCGAGCCTCGGTTGTCGAGGATGAAGAGCAGGTAGCCCTTCTGTGCCATGTAGGTCTCCCATGAGCGGCTCCAGTAGTGCCACGATGCTTCCACGTTGTGGGCATGCGGTCCGCCGTAGACGTAGACCACGGTGGGATATTTCTTCGTGGGGTCGAAGCCGACGGGCTTCACCATGCGGTAATAGAGGTCGGTGGTGCCGTCGGCCGCCTTGATGGTGCCGCACGAATATTCGGGCACGGCATAGCCTTTCCACGGGTCTTCGGCGCTGAAATAGGTCTTGCGCTTGGCTGTGGAAGTGTTGGTGATTTCAATATTGCGCGGCACGTCGGGCTCGGTATACTTGTCGTATGCCCATTGTCCTGAGGCAGAAAGAACCCCGTAGTGCACACCTCGGCCGTTGTCAAGCCGTTTGCGCTTCGCGTTGGCAATGCTGACGGCATAAATGTTGTTCTGTATGGGACTGCTCTCATTCGTAATCACGATGACACTCTTGTCCTTTCGGTTAAAGCCAAGCATGTCGATGACGACGAACGGTCCCTTGGTGAGCTGCCTCAATTCTTTTCCGTCGGCCGAGAATAAGTACAGATGGTTGTAGCCGTCTTTCTGACTCTGCATGATGAACTTCGTGTCGTCCCAAGGGAGGAAGACGACGGGGTGCAGCGGCTCCACGTATTTGGTGCTCGTCTCGCGGTAAAGCTCGCCGGTCTTTTCTCCCGTCAGGGCATCGTAGCGCACCAGCCGGCAGTCGTTCTGGTCACGGTTGAGCTCGAACATGAGGATGTCCTTACCGTCGGGAGTCCATGCGATGTTGGTGAAATAGCGGTCGGTGGGGTCGCCGGCCTTCAGATAGATGGTGTTGTGGGTGGTGATGTCGTAGATGCCGACGGTCACTTTATGAGAAGTCTCTCCTGCCATGGGGTACTTGTCGGGCTGGCAAGCGGCGATGCGTGGAAAGATGTCAACCTGCGGATAGTCGGTCACCATCGACTGGTCCATGCGGTAGAAAGCGAGTCGCTGTCCGTCGGGGCTCCAGAATGTTCCCTTGCGAATGCCGAACTCGTCGCGGTGCACGCTCTGAGCATAGACAATGTCGCGGCTGCCGTCGGTGGTCACCTGTGTGGTGTTGCCGTTGCTGTCGGTGACGTAGAGGTTGTTCTTTCTGACGAAGGCGAAGGCTTTCGACTGTGGGCAGAACTCTTCGGCTTCCACGTTGTCGCGGTCGTGCTTGAGGAGCAGCTGCTTCTTCTTCCAGTCGACGAGCATCAGTTCCTGGCCGTTGATGAGCTGCACGATGGTTTCGCCGGGGTAGGGGAATTCGGCGTTGAAGAGATGGCGCATCTGGTTGTGCTCGTTGCTCTGCGTCAGCGGGGTGATGTCGGCGAGCGTGAAGAGTACGGTCTCTACGCCCGTCTTCTTGTCGACGACGGCACAGTAGTCGGCTTCGGTGCGCACGAGTTCCTCGCCCCACCACGTGAGGTAGCGGTTCTCGGGCGTCATGTGGCGGTAGTTGTTGCCCCCGTAGTTCAGGTCTTCGAGCGTGAAGAGTTTCTGCCCATTTGTTGTCATGGCGTGCATCAAGAGCAATAACAGGATGACTGTCAGGTGGTTAGTCTTCATCGTCGAACCTCCTGTTGTCGTTGTTGAACCCACGGCCGTCGCGTTTGTCGAAGCGCTTGGCACTTTTCCCTTTCGATTCAAAGCGTCCCTTGGGGTCGAACTTACCTCTGAAAGAACCTTTCCCCTTGAAGTCGCCTTTCCCTTTGAAGTCGCCTTTTCCCTTGAAATCGCCTTTCTCCTTGAAGTCGCGGCCACGCGACGGGCTGTCCTTGCGCTTGTCGTCGTGGCTGTTGCGCATGAAGCGCGGCTCCTGGTAGGCTGGGTTATGCTTGTGGAAGACGAAAGAGCGGATGTCGCCCTCTTCGTTGGCCTGGTCTTCGTCGAGACGTTTCTTGAACTCGCGGTTCTTCTTGAAACGGTGCTTTTCGGCCATGGCCCGTTTCTCTTCTTCGCTCTTGAGGATATTGCCCTCGCTGCGGAACTCTTTCAGCTTGCCCTCGAACATCTGGTACTTGCGGAACTCGCATTCGAGCGACCCGTTGAAGACGGGAATCTTGATGCTCGGGCGGAGACCAATCTGCTCGAAGCACTCCTCGCGGTAGCTGAGCACCCATGCCTCGTTGCCCTGGAACTCGTGCTTCAGCTTCTCGCCGATCATCTTGTAGGTGGCCAGCAGGTTGGGTGTCGAGATGCGCTCGCCGTAGGGAGGGTTGGTGATGATGATGGCCGGCTGCTCGGGCTGCGTGAAGTCCTTGAAGTCTTGCTGTTCGACGGTGATATCTTTGGTCAGGCCGGCGGCCCGTACGTTGAGGCGTGCGGTGTTCACGGCCTTCATGTCGATGTCGTAGCCGTAGATGTGGTGGTCGAAGTCGCGCTCGGCAGAGTCGTCGTTGTAGATTTCGTCGAAGAGGTCGCGGTCGAAGTCGGGCCATTTCTCGAAAGCATATTCCTTGCGGAACAGTCCGGGAGCCATGTTGCGCGCGATGAGGGCTGCCTCAACGAGCAGCGTTCCGCTGCCGCACATCGGGTCGATGAAGTCGGTCTCGCCTCGCCATCCGCTCATCAGGATCATGCCGGCTGCGAGCACCTCGTTGAGTGGCGCTTCCACCGACTCCTGCCGGTAGCCCCTTCGGTGCAGGCTCTCTCCGCTGCTGTCGAGGCATAGCGTTGCCTTGTCTTCAGCAATGTGGATATGCAGGCGTATGTCGGGGTTTGACACGCTGACGTTGGGCCGCATGCCAGTCTTCTCGCGGAACTGGTCGACGATGGCGTCTTTCACCTTGTAGGCAACGAACTTCGAGTGGCGGAACTCTTCCGAGAACACCACCGAGTCGACGGCGAACGTCTTCTTGTTGTCGAGATACTGCGTCCAGTCCACCTTCATCACTTCGTCGTAGACATCGTCGGCCGAGAGAGCCTTGAAGTGTCGTATCGGCTTCAGGATGCGGATGGCGGTGTGCAGCTGGAAGTTTGCACGGTACATCATCTCCTTGTCGCCGGTGAACGACACCATGCGACGGCCAATCTCAATATCGTTGGCTCCCAGATTGGTGAGCTCTTCTGCCAGCACAGGCTCCAGTCCCATGAATGTCTTGGCAATAAGTTCAAATGCCTGTTCCATCGTTGTATTCTATTTCTAAATAATCTTTTTTTTCTTGTTTGTACTTCTTTGTCTTGGGAGCCATGTCGCGCGTTATCCACAAGTTTGCTCCCACCACGCAATCCCTGCCGATGGTGATGCGCCCCAGGATAGTGGCATTGGAATAGACGATGACGCCGTCTTCGAGGATGGGATGTCGCGGGATGCCCTTGATGGGGTTGCCGTCCTTGTCGAGTGGGAAGCTCTTGGCACCGAGTGTGACGCCCTGATAGAGCTTCACGTGGTTGCCTATGATGCAAGTGGCTCCGATGACGACGCCCGTTCCGTGGTCGATGGTGAAATGGTGCCCGATCTGAGCCCCGGGATGGATGTCGATTCCCGTCTCCGAATGGGCCATCTCAGTGATGATGCGCGGTATGAGAGGCACGCCCAGCACGAGCAGCTCGTGGGCGATGCGGTAGTTGACAAGGGTCTTGATGATGGGATAGCACGAGATAATCTCACCGTAGCTCTCGGCAGCGGGGTCGCCGTTGTAGGCTGCTTCCACGTCGGTGGCCAGCACGCGCCGTATCTGCGGGTATCGGGCCAGCAGGCGGGCTGCCAGATCCTCTGCTTCTTGCCGGCACGAAAGGCGCTCGTCGGTCGTCTGAGTCTCCGAACAGTTGCAAAAACACAGTCCGGCCATGATCTGGTCGGTGAGCAACTTGTGGAGTCTTTCCACGTTGACGCCGATGTGATAGGAGAGTGTGCTGCTGCTGATGGTGCTCTTTCCATAATAACCGGGAAAGAGAACGGCCCGTGAAAGGTCGATGATTTCCTGCAACGCCGTACTTGAGGGTAGGGGGTCGCCGTCGCGATGCTGATGAAAAAGCCCTTCGAGCGACTCCGTTTCTGATAATCCCTCGACAGTCTGTGTCAGCATCTGCATCAAATTGTCTCTGCTCATGAAATTAAGAAAATGGGGTTACATCTATCCCATTGGGCTGCAAAGTTACGAAAAGTCGAGCGCAATACAAAACAAATTCGTTTGTTTTTATTGCCGAGACGAAGTAACTTCGCGATTTTTGTCGCAAAGTTACGAAAAAACGAGTAAAGCGCAAAAAGAAAGTCTGTTTTTCTTTGCATTTTCGAGTGAAAGTAAGTTCAGAAGTTGGTGCTTGCAAACGGCCCGCCCTTGCCCCGTCGCCCTCATCGATGAAGGCACGGGGCACGGCAGCGGCTATTTGATTCTCAGGTGCGTGCTGCCCGCAGGCATCAGTGCCTGGTTGTTGACGGCAGGCTTGGTGATCTGGCTTGTGAAGTTGGCTATCTCCTCGGCTGTTTTATCGGCTCCGTCCTGTTTGTTCTTGAGAACTTGGCCCTTCGGGAGGATATGGTCGCCGACGATCGTGTAGTGGTTGGTGACGCAGGTCTTCGCCTTCTTCATGTCGGTCCTGTTGGTGTCGTAGGCCAGATGACCGACCTCGACGTTCGGCTTGATGATCTTGTTGATGGGGACATTCATTTTGAAAAGCAGGAAAGCCGGAATCTCGATGTCGCATTTCGTATGCACCGTGGGGATGCATTCCTGAAAAGCCCAGTCGTAGAGAAAAGCCGGGCGCGGGCTGGTAATGCTGTATTGGTATTCGATGATGCTGCCTGCCGTCGCTTTCGGTACGACAACGTGGATGACCATGTAGTTGGCATCGACGCGTTCGCTGACGAACGAGCTTGTGTTGACGTTCGTCTTCTCAACCTTCCCCTTGGCGTTCTTCGTGAACACCCTGACTTTCAGGTCCGACAGCTCGTCGAAGTAGTTCTTGTTTTCGGGGGAGAAATAGGTGATGTCGATGTTGGCGTGCTTGGCTCCTTCCGGCTTCAGGATCTTGGTGCGGAGTCGGATGTCGTATTTGACAAGGATGTTGCTGTCGTCGATCTGGTTCTTACCAAAGTCATCGATATTGTCCCAGCCCACTTCAATGTCGGTACGATTGTTGTTGGCCACCTGGTCGGAAAGCTGATAGGTGGCTGTCATCGTCTTGCACAGAACGATGGCATCGGCATCAAGGGCGTCGCCCCAGCCGACATACTCCCATTCCAGACTTGACGGTTTGCCGAATTTCTCGTTAGGCAACTGTGCATTCGCCACACATTCGCAGGTAAGGCAGGCAATCGCCACGAAAACAAACTTCATAAAAGAATTGTTCATCATTTTCTGCTTTTTTTAGTGAAGCGGGAACTTCGGTGTTCCCTAATCGGTTGCAAAGATACGAATTCTTTGCTTATAAAGACACATTTCGGCCTCTTTTTTCTCGTTTTGCAACTTTTCCCGCCTTCATCGCGTCATAAAGATAACAAGTAAGAACCCGTCGTGAAGCGGAAAACCGCCGTTGCGACAGTCGATGAGCATTCAACCATTATTATTATATGAAAATGAAAAAAGCGTTATTACTCTTTGCAGGTGCTTTCCTTCTGTGCGCCTGCACCGTGAACTTCCGCTCTTTGCGGAAGAAACATCAGCCTCTGACAACGAGTACCCCGACAGTGAAACCCTTTGAGCGCATTGAAGTGGCAGGCAGCTTCGACGTGTTCTACCAGCAAGGTGACACCACCTCCGTACGCATTGAAGCTCCCTCGGAAACCCTGAAGAAGATGGATGTTTACAGCGACGGGCACACTCTGCATATCGGCGTGGAGCACGACCTAACCGACTTATCGTTCGCTTCGTTTCCCGAGGACGTCAAGGTGTACGTCACTTCACCCGACCTGATAGCGGTAGAACTGGCCGGCAGCGGCGATTTCAAGGGTCAGGGACGGCTCGATACCGACAACCTGAAGCTGAGCATCGCAGGCTCGGGCGAGATATCGCTTGACGATGTCATCTGCAATGCGCTGAAGGCAGACATTGCAGGCTCGGGTGATGTGAAGCTGGACAACGTTGCCACGGCCACGGCTAACTTCTCTATCGCCGGTTCGGGCGACATCAAGGCACACTTCTCGCAGTGTGAGAACGTGAAAACCGACATTGCCGGCTCGGGCGACGTGAAGCTCAGCGGCCACGTGAAGACGCATCAAGAAAGCATAGCGGGTTCCGGTGAGGTCGATGCCACGGCTGTCGTTTCAGACTAAGAGACATTATAAAGGAACGTAAGAAAAAGTGTGATAAGCTTGTCGGATTCAAAAAAACATTGTACTTTTGCATGCTTTCACAATGGAAAGTGTTTGCAAACAGCATGTTCGACAAGAAGAGACTGAAATATTATCAACAATTATCACCTAAAAAAACAATGACAATCAGAAAAGTTTTTGTAGCAGCATTGTTGCTGGTGGCAGGTCTTGTGCAGGCACAGGACATGTCGTTGCCAATTGACAAGGATGTGCGCATGGGAAAGCTCGACAACGGACTGACCTACTACATCCGTCACAACAACTACCCTGAGAAGGTGGCCAATTACTACATCGCGCAGAAAGTGGGCTCCGTGCAGGAGGATGAAGACCAGCGCGGTCTGGCACATCTGCTGGAACACATGGCCTTCAACGGAACGGAACACTTCAAGGACGACTTGCTGCGCGACTACCTGCAGAGCATCGGCGTGGAGTACGGCCGCAACCTGAATGCCTACACCTCGACCGACCAGACGGTCTACTTCTTCACCGACGTGCCATCGACACGCCAGACAGCCGTTGACTCGTGCATGCTCATCCTGAAAGACTGGTCGAACGGTATCTCGCTGACCGAGGAAGCCATCGAGGCCGAGCGCGACGTGGTGCACAACGAGTACCGCATGCGCATCATTGGCATGCAGAAAATCCTGGAGGGCGTGCTGCCCCAGATGTATCCCGGTTCGAAGTACGGACATCGGTTCCCCATCGGACTGATGAGTGTTATCGACGGTTGTTCGCCAGAGACCCTGCGCGCCTACTATCGCAAGTGGTATCGTCCTGACAATCAGGCTGTCATCGTGGTCGGCGACATTGACGTGGACTACATAGAAGGCAAAATCAAGGAGCTGTTCAGCGGCATCAAGGTGCCTGCCAACGCTGCCAAGGTGGAGCCTGTGTCCGTTCCTAAGAATGACAAGGGCATCTACATCGTGGGCAAGGACAAGGAGCAGCAACTCAGTGTGATTCTCTGCGCCATGAAGCATGACCCCACTCCCGACAAAGACAAGCAGAACATGCAGTACGTCATCTACGACTTCATGCGCAAAGCTTTCTCCATGATGATGGGATCGCGCTTCGAGGAAGAGTCGCAGAAGCCCGAGTGCCCGTTCATTCAGGCTGGCGTCAGCGATGGTCAGTACCTCGTGTCGCGCACGATGGACGCTTTGACGCTGCAGGTGGTGCCGAAAGACGGCAAGGACATGGAGGCTCTGGCCGCTGCCTTCCGCGAACTGAAGCGCGCCAAGGACTTTGGGTTTACGGCCACAGAGTATGAGCGTGCACGCGCTGAGATTCTCAGCCAGTTGGAGGAGAGCTATAACAACCGCGAGAAGACACCGTCTAACCATTATTGTCAGGAGTATGTCGAGAACTTCATCAATGGTGAGCCCATCGTTTCCATCGAGGATGAGTTCCAGATGATGCAGCAGATAGCACCGATGATTCCTGTTGACGTTGTCAACGAAATGGCCAAAGAGCTCATCAGCGACAACGATTCGAACATGGTTTGCCTGGCTGCCGTGCAGGAAAAAGACGGGAAGCAGTACTATGCTCCCGAGGAGATGAAGAAAACCATCGATGCCGTGCGCCTGGAGAAGCTCGAAGCATACGTAGACAACGTGAAGGACGAACCTCTGATGGCCGAAATGCCGAAGGCAGGAACCATCGTGAAGGAGACGGAAAATAAGCAGTTGGGCTTCAAGCAGTTGACACTGTCGAACGGTGTGACCGTGAACATGAAGAAGACAGACTATAACAACGCCCAAATCTTCTTCTCTGCTTTTTCGGAAGGCGGAAACTCGGTATTCGGAAAGAAGGACGTGAAAGACCTGCAGCTGGCAAGCCTGCTGATGTCGTCGAGCGCCCTTGGCGACTTCATGTCGACCGACCTGCAGAAGGCTCTCGCAGGAAAACAGTGCAGCACGGAGTTTACGATCGGCACCGATGAGCACGGACTGACAGGCTCTACAACGCCGAAGGACTTGGAAACGCTGATGCAGCTCATCCACCTCGACTTCACCAAGCTCAACAAGGACGAGAAGGCCGTATCGACGCTGCTCAACCTGCTGTCGACACAGCTGAAAACCATCAGCTTGAACAACGATGTCGTGTTCGAGGACTCCGTGATGAGCGTCACTTACCAGAACAACCCGTTCTACCGTGTGCCTACCGCCGAGGATGTGGAGGCCATCAGTTACGACCGTGTGATGGAATTCTGGAAAGAGCTCTTCGGCAATGCCGCCAACTTTACGTTCACCTTCGTGGGTAACTACGACGAACAGCAGCTGCGACAGTATATCTGCCAGTATCTGGCCTCGCTGCCTTCAACAGGCAAGAAGACGCTTACCGGCTCAGACACACGCACGTTCGCCGTCGGTGAGAAGAAGAACAGCTTCGTGAAGAAGATGGAGAATCCGCAGGCACAGGCTGTGGAGCTATGGCGTTCGAACGTCGTTGACTACACGTTGCAGAACGAGGTGCTGGCCGATGTGGCCGGCAGAATGCTCGACATGGTGTACAACCGCGAGATCCGCGAGCGGCTGTCGGCAGCCTACCATGCCGGTGCCGAATCAGAGTTCGACATGGAGGGCGGCAAGGCTTACGTCATCATCAAAGGCTCTGGAAAACTGAATCCCGAAAAGGCTGCTCAGGCTATTCCCGAGTTTGTGAAGGGTATGGAAGCCACCGTGGCCTCGCCCAATGTTGACGACCTGAACAAGGTGAAGCAGATTCTGCTGAAACAGGCCGATGTTGATGCGAAGACCAACACCTACTGGCGCCGCATCATCAATCGTTACAATCGTTTTGGTGTCGATTTCTACACCGACTACAAGAAAGTGGTGGAGGCAGTTGATGCCAAACAGGTCAGCAATTTCCTCAAGAACACGATGCTCAGCAGCGGCAATCACCTGCAGGTGACGATGATGCCCGAATAAGTATCGTTCAGTCTGTATAATATAATAAGGTGTGCCACCCTCTCGGTCGGCACACCTTATTATATTGCTTAAATGTAAACGTAGGCTGCGCTCAGAAGCACATGCCTATTTGGCCGTGTGCTCCTTCATATAGTCGCGTGGCGACATGCCATAGAACTTCCTGAACATGGTGGAGAACGACGCCGTGTTGGAGAATCCGCAGGCATACATCACCTCGGTCACGTTGTGATGCTGCGACGAAAGCAGGTTGGCGGCCTGTTTGAGGCGCAGGTTGCGGATGAAGTCGTGAGGCGTCTGGTTGGTCAGCTCCTTCATCTTGCGGTGCAGGTGAACGCGGCTGATGCCCACCTCCTGTGCTATCATATCCACGCTGAGGTCGGAGTTGCTGATGTTTCGGTTGATGACAGCCATGACGCGTTCGAGCAGTTTCTCGTCAGGCGACTTCATCTTCACTTCCTCCACCTTGTCTTCCTGGCTCTCATTGCCCGTGAACTTGTACCTCATCACCTTGCGGGCGTTGATAAGGTTGTAGATGGTGCGGCGCAGAATGTCCATGTTGAAGGGCTTCACAATATATGCATCGGCTCCCGTTTCAAGACCCTCCAGCTTGTCTTCCTCGCGGTTCTTGGCCGACAGGAGGATGACGGGCACGTGGTTGGTGTTGACGTTGCTCTTAATGCGCGAGCAAAGGGTGTTGCCGTCCATTTCGGGCATCATGATGTCGCTCAGCACGATGTCGGGAATCTCCTGCAGGATAGTAGGCAGGGCCTCCTTGCCGTTGACAAATCGCTCGATACTGTATTCGTTGGAGAACTCGGCAGACAGATAGTCGGCGATTTCGTCGTCGTCTTCAACAATGACCATCTTCAGCTGTCGGCGTGTCATCGGAACGTCGTTGCCTTGCTGGCTGTTGTCCTCTTCAGCCGTCTCCGCCGTGCCCAATGCTTCTCCCGAAGGTCCCCATACCTCGTTCTTCGGCTCTTGGGCTATTTCCTTGTCGGTAAGCATTTCGTCAGGCTTCAGATGGCTGTTTCCTAACGGCAGCGTGATGATGAATTCGCTTCCCGGTCCGTCGTCGTTATTACGGGCGCTGATGGTGCCGTGGTGCAGTTCGACGAGCGACCGGGTCAGGTCCAAGCCGATTCCTGTGCCGATGTTCCTGTCGTTCACACTGTTCACACTCTGGTAGAAACGTTCGAAGATCTTCTGCAGCTTGTCGGCGGGGATTCCTTCACCACTGTCTTTGATGGAAAGAGTGGCCTTTTGATCGTCGTGTGTCAGCCGTATCACCACGTGTCCTCCCGGTGGCGTATACTTGAAAGCGTTAGAAAGCACGTTCATCACCACCTTGTCGAAGTTCTGCCGGTCAATCCATACGGGGAGCGTGTCGCTGTCGTGAATGAATGTCAGGGTGATGTTCTTTGCTTTGGCCTGATGGCCGAACAGTTCGTGAACGTCGCCCACGAAGCCTACGAGGTCGGTTTCGCGCATGTGCATGGCCATGAGTCCCTTGTCAATCTTCCTGAGGTCCATCATCTGGTTGATGAGGTGGAGTATACGGTCGGCGTTTCGCTTGATGATTTCATAGACGTTACGACGTGTCGGATCGTGGTCTTCCTTCATGAGCGAGAGTAGGGGAGTCATGATGAGCGTCATCGGCGTACGTATTTCATGGCTGATGTTCATGAAGAACCGCAGCTTGGCCTCGCTCATCTCTTCGGCGTGGATGTGTTCTTGCAGTCGCAGATGGTCTTGCTCCTTTCGCTTGCGGTAGTTCAGGTAGGCATAGACGGCCAGGCCTGCCAGTATCAGATAGAACAGATAGGCCCACGCCGAGGCATACCAAGGTGAGTGGATCTTCACCATGAAGGTGATGGGTTCCGTCTCTTGTTGGTTGTTGACGGCCTTGACGCGGAATTTGTAGGCGCCCGACTGCATGTGGCTGAAGGTGATTTCGTTGGTTCCGGGCTGCAGGCGCGTCCATTCGTCGCCGTTGATGCTGTAGAGATAGACGATGTGCTCGGGATTCTCGTAGCTCAGAGTGGAGAAATGCAACGTGAACGAGTTGTCGTCGTAGCACAGGTCGAATCGTTCGGAGTTGATGACGATGCTGTCGGTAATGGTATATATGCCCGATTTCAGGCCTGGTGCCACCTGCATGTTTCCCACGGTGATACCCGTCAGGTTGACGTTGGCTTTCCATGGCTGCGGCTTCAGGTCGGCGGGATTGAACCATGTGATGCCCCCGGTGCCTCCCATCAGAATGGAACCGTTGCTGACACACACCGCACCGTCGGAGAACTCGCTGCTCTGCAGTCCGTTGTCGACATAGTAGTTGGTGCTTGTGCCTTTATCAGGGTTGAAGCAGCTCAGGCCCATATCGGTTCCGAGCCACAGGTTGCCCTGTTTGTCGGCTATGATTGAGGCGATGCCATTGGCGGGCAGACCGTCTTGTGTGGTGTAGTAGCCGTCTTTGTGAGTCTTCATGTTGTAGTAGTAAAGACCGTCGTTTGTCCCCAGCCATACGCGACCGCTGTGGTCGGCGTAGACGCATCGTGAAAATGTGCCATAATTGGCGCAGTTTCCGTTGAAGGTGTTCACCCAGCTGTCTTTCTCGATGTCGTAGCAGCACAGACCGACAGATGTTGCCACAAATAGTTTCTTCTCATCTTCGGAGAGGTATACCTTACTGATGAAGTTGTTGGCCAGACTGTTCATCTTCCTGTCGTTGTCCGCCCCCTTCTGCATGACGAACCGCTTGAGCTTCTTTGTCTTGACATTGTAGCGCAGTATGCCGGGTCCCATGGCGGCTATCCATACGTCGCCATTGCTGGCAGCGGCCAGTCCGAACACACTTCCTTGTCGTCCCAGTCCCAGATCCTCTTGGTGCCAGCTTCCGGTATTGGGGTCAAGCCATCCCAAACCTTCGGCAAACGATCCGAGCCAGATGTGTCCGAGCGCGTCTTCTGCCATCGTCAGAATCGTTGTGGGACACTGCGTGAGGTGCCGCGCAGCCATCGTGCTCATGTCTGTTTGGTATAGTCCGTCCTTGTCGGTGCCTATCCACACCCGGCCTTCCCTGTCGATGAGCGTGCTGGTGACGCAGTTGCTGCCGATGATGTTGCGGTCGCCCATCTTGTAGCCCATATACCCGAAGTCCATCTTTGCCCTGGGTTGCATGAAGAGCCCTTTATGGAGCAGGCACATCCAGATGTTGCGGTTGCGGTCTTCGACAATCGACGTGACCTTTGCCTTCTCCATCTCCATTCCGCTGCTGTAGAATGGGTTGCGGCGGAGGCTGCCGTCGGTGGGAACGTAGACGATGAGTCCCTGTCCGTCGCATCCCAGCAGCAGTTCGCCGTTGGTCTTGATGGTGAAGGTGTTGATGGCGAGGCCGCTGGTAGACGGAGCGTTGGTGAATGACCGTGCCCTCTCGTCATAGCGGTAGATGCCTTTGCCCCGCACCGCAATGTAGATGTGACCGTCTTTGTCTTGCTTGATTTCGCGCAACATGCTCTTCTGTTCCTCGTCGGTGAAGAACTTCGTGCGGCGACGACCTTCCACAAGGGTCATTCCTTCGTTCTCTGAGATAATCCAGAATCGGCCTTGCGAGTCCTCAAGCAAGTGACGAATGTAGTTCTGTCCTTGCGTCAGGTCGTTCATGGGCGACCCTGTGTGGTCTTCATTCAGCTTCACGATACCATAGCCCGAGGTGCAGGCCACCATATCGCCGTTTCGCAGCTGCATGATGGCATTCACGTATGTGCGCACTTGCTTTCCGTCGGCTCCTCGTAAGTCATAGTCGTGGAAGGTTGCACCGTCGTAGTCCTGAATGGTATAGTTGTTGCCGATGAAGATGGTGCCGTTCTTGCTTTGCGTGATGCAGTTGATATAGTTGCTGCTCAGTCCCGACTCTTCGTCTTCTTTTTTGAAGATGCGGAATTTGTAGCCGTCGTATTGGTTCAGTCCATTACGAGTGGCGACCCAGATGAACCCGTCTCTGTCTTGAAACACCTGGTTGGCGAAGTTGCTTGAAAGCTGGTTGTCAGCATTAAACAGCTTCCCTGTCTGTGCTGATGCTCCATAGGTAGTGAAAAGGCCAATCAGCAGTAGTGCATAAAATAAATAGTTCTCCTTTGTGTATTCTTTCATGATAGTATTATGATAGTCCTGCATGAATGCGAATGCAAATGTAAGGATTTTTTTTGAATGACCATCATAAAAACGTGTTTTTTTAATAAAATAGTTATATTTTTTATGTAACACAATGTAAAGAAACGGTTACACCTTGGGGAAAAGAATGCTTTTCTCCTGCAATTCCACACTGTTTTTTTTCAAATGAGAGTATGTCAGGACAACCTCTTTGCTTTATTTGTGATTTGTTTCATTTATTGTTTACGGTGTTGCAAAATATCATTTGGCCAAAAAAAATGTATTCGAAGACCTTGCACATTTAAAAATTTATATTAATTTTGCAGTCGTTATTAATAACTAATGTCAAGATATGGCCGTTTGTTTTGCAGGCCCAACTATTCATTATAATCATGAAAATTTAATTATAAAAATATTAACCAAAACCCAAATGACAAACAAACTGAAAGTGATGATTCATCTTGTCATGTGCAAGATATCGTCAAAGACATCGCTTCTGGCTTTGCTGATGATGGCCTCCACAGTACCATCGTTTGCTCAGGGTCTAGTCAAGGGTGTCGTCATTGACAGTAGCGGCGATGCGGTAATCGGTGCAACCGTTGTTCAGAAGGACAACCGAAAGAATGCCACCATTACCGACATTGACGGAAACTTCTCGTTAAAAATGCCAGGAGGTAAAGGTACTATCGTGGTGTCTTACGTTGGTTTAAAAGAAAAAGAGGTTCGTGTCACGGCCGACAAAATGAACAGAGTGACCATGGAGGAAGATGACGCCCAGCTTGAAGAGGTGGTCGTTGTCGGTTATGGCCAGCAGAAGAAGGCCTCTGTGGTGGGTGCCATCACTCAGACGACAGGTGAAGTCCTCGAGCGCGCAGCTGGTATCGGTAGTGTGGGTGCAGCCCTCACTGGTAACTTGCCAGGTATTGCCACCATCGCTTCTACAGGTCAGCCTGGTGAAGAGGACCCCCGTATCTATATCCGTGGTGCCGCCGCTTGGAACCAGGACGCGCAGCCGCTGATCCTCGTCGATGGTGTGAAGCGTGAAATCAAGTCGGTCGACATCACGTCGGTGGCCACGATCTCCGTGCTGAAGGATGCCTCGGCAACAGCCGTTTACGGTGTGGAGGGTGCTAACGGTGTGATCCTGATTACCACCAAGCGCGGTGTCGAGGGTAAGGCAAGAATTGACGTGGGCTTCAATGCCACGCTGAAAGCAGTGTCGAAGCTTCCTCGCAAATATGACTCCTACGACGGATATATGTTCCGCAACCAGGCCATCGAGCATGAGCTTGCCATTGGCGGAGCTGCTTCATGGGCATACTACCGTCCGCAGACGTTCATCAACAATTTCCGTAACCAGGATCATACAGTGAAGCCGAACTATACTGCCGACGGAGCTTATCTCGGTGACTATAGCCAAGCCGAGCGCTATCCGAATGTTGACTGGCAGGATGAGATGTTCAAGAAAACGGCTTTGTCGTATAACACGAACCTTAATATCTCCGGAGGTACTAAGTACGTGAAGTATTTCGTGGCATTCGACTTCCAGAACGAAGGCGATATGACCAGGGTGTGGGACAACCATCAGGGTTATGAAGGCGGTTATACCTACAACCGTCTGAACGTTCGTTCGAATCTTGATTTCCAAATTACGAAGACCACCCAGTTCAGGGTGAATCTGGCTGGTTCAAATGCCCAGCAGAAGACCCCACGTTATTATTATGATAATAATGGTGAGTTCTTCCAGCAGCAGAAATGGGCTGGTGCCTATCGTATGGCTCCCAACCTCTTCCCCGTTCAGTTCTCTGATGGAGCATGGGGTTACTATCCGTTGGTCTCCAACATCGAGAACTCTCCGAGGAGCGTGGCAACATCGGGTTATGAACTGAGCACGATTACACGTGTGTTCACCGACTTCGCCCTTGAACAGAATCTCGATTTCGTCACGAAAGGCCTCATCGCCCGCGGTACGATCTCGTGGGACAACCAGTTTAATGAAGGCACCCGAGGCATTTCCGACCTGCACACTGTGAAGAATGCGTATATGCTTCCCGAGGATGGTCAGCTCCTTTACGAGAATTCCATTGATACGACGACAGGTTTCGACTTCTATGAGAGCCGCGACTGGACAACAGAAGCCGGTAACGTGAGCTACACAAGCCGTGCAACGGAAATGTCACTTCAGCTTTTCTGGGGCCGCGAGTTCGGCAAGCACAACGTGACGGCCATGGGTAACTGGAAACGCCGTATCAACGCAGGTAACGCAGACCTTGAGAACCGACGCGAGGACTGGGTGTTCCGTACCACATACGATTACAACAGCAGGTATTTCGCCGAGTTCAACGGCGCATACAACGGTTCGCAGAAGTTCTCGCCCGATAACCGTTTCGTATTCTTCTGTTCGGGTGCTATCGGATGGATGGTCACTGAAGAGAAGTTTATGAAGAACCTGAAGGAGAAAGGTATCATTGATATGTTCAAGATCCGTGGTTCTCTGGGTGAAATCGGTGACGACAACGCCGGTGCACGCTGGGCTTATCTGACAGGATGGGAGGTGACAAACAATGGTAACGGCTTCAATATGGCACTTGATGGTTCGGCCAGCCCGTTCATAGGATATAAGGAAGCCACCATTGCCATGCCCGACCTTCGCTGGGCGACGGTGTCGAAGAAAAACCTCGGTTTCGACTACTCGTTCCTCCACGGTATGTTTGCAGGAAGCTTCGACTGGTTCCGCGACGACCGTTACGACATCTTCATCTCGGGTGACAACCGCTCTGTTCCTTCTTACTATGGTGCTGCCAAGACTCCTGATATCAACAAGGGTAAGATGAAGAACTATGGTTTCGAGATTGAGGTCCGTTTTAATAAGGTGTTGAACAATGGTATGCGCTTTTGGACTAATGCCAACTATACCTACGCACACAACGTCATCAAGTTGAAGGACGATCCCGAGTTGATTCCAGCCTACCGCAAGGCGCAAGGATATTCGCAAGGACAGTACTGGTCGTTCATCGACAATGGCTTCATCGGCTCGTATGATGAATTATATAGTACGCCTGCGCGCGAGAAAGACGACAGCCAGGTGCTCATTGGCGACCATTATATTGTCGACTTCAATGGCGACGGTATCGTAGATGAGACCAATGACCAGGCTCCTTACGGCTACACCGGAACCCCGGAACACACCTATAATGCTACAATCGGTTGGGAGTATAAGGGATGGAGCATGTTTGCACAGCTCTATGGTGCAACGGGTGTCACGCGCGACGTCACGCTCACCTCGTTCCCGGAAAAACTCCTCACTGTATATGATAATGGTACATGGTGGAATCCCGTTGATGGTGAGGGCAAGGTTGTCGTGCCGCGCTTCACCACTCAGGTATCATACAACAATGGTACTCAGTTTCTCTTCGATGGTTCGTATTTCCGACTCAAGAACGTGGAAATCGCTTACACGTGGACAAAGGGTTGGATTAAGAAACTCGGATTCTCGAGCCTGAAGGTTTATGTCAACGGTAACAACCTCTTCCTGATAACAAAGATGCCTGACGACCGTGAGAGTAACTACGGCTTCAGCGGTGGAGGCGGTGCTTACCCGACTGTCAGACGTTATAATTTCGGTATTAAGCTTAACATGTAATAGCGTATATCTTATGAAATCATATAAAAACATTCAATCACTTTTGTGTGGTTCGCTGCTCCTGCTGGCTGGCACCGTTTCGTTCAGTTCATGTACCGACTGGCTTGACAAGGATCCTGAGTCGATCATCGCTGAAGATGAGGCTTTCAAGAACTTCCGAAACTTCCAGGGATATATTGAGGAAATTTATGACTGCATCCCCGATAAGGAAAAGGTAAACTATTGTACTTCATGGAACTGGGGCGATGATGCCGTTCACAATCCGGAAGGATACGCACACATGGATCATCAGGTAGACCTTGGCAACTATCGTAACGTTTGGAATAACAGCCAGCAATGGCTGAACGGCTCAGGATCTAATGGCACATGGGCTCCTAAATACTCATTGTGGAAAGGTGCATGGTACTGCATCCGTAAGTGTAACATGGGAATTGCGAACATCAAGTCGCTCGTTGGTTCTGACGAAGAGCGCGACCTGCTGCTCGGTCAGATGTATTTCTTCCGTGCATGGTGGCACTTCGAGCTGATGTGCTACTTTGGCGGACTTCCATACATCGATCAGGCCTACGAGGCGACAAGCATACCTGAACTTCCCCGTCTTTCTTTCCAGGAGTGTGCCGACCGCTGTGCAGAAGATTTCGAGCGGGCCTACGATCTCCTTCCCTTGGATTGGGATGAGACGCTGGCCGGTATGCAGACATCGGGAAAGAACGACCTTCGTGTGAACAAGTTCATGGCTCTCTGTTACCTCGGAAAATGCTACCTTTGGGCAGGATCTCCGCTCATGAAGGAGTTCGAAAAGACTAAGAACGGAGGTGTCGCCCAGCTGTTAGGTGCAAGTTCAAACGGTAAGACCTACGACTACGATGTTGAATACTGCCAGAAGGCAGCCGAGACATTAGGCCGTGCTCTCGACATGGTTGCCAGAGGAACTGTCAGATACAAGCTTGCTGAGTTCAGATACTCCAATCTTTACGACCATGAGCGCGACGAGAATGCCGAGTCGTGCTACTCCGACATCTTCTACACCGTGAAGCAGAGCTGGCTCATGCCTGGTTCCACCGAGGCTATTTTCCGCGGTGCTTATCCTGGCGTGAACTCTGCCAACTGGAACTGTGCTAAGCTCTTCGGTCCGAAGGTTGCTGGCCTTGTGGAGCATGACAATATCATCCACCATCCCACGGCCAACCTCATCGACCAGTACGGAATGGCCAATGGACAGCCCATCTATCTGGTTCAGAACGGCGAGTATGTGCTGAACCCTGCATCAGGATGGGATCCTGAGCATCCCTACAAAAACCGCGACCCGCGATTCTACCATGATATCGTGTTCGACGGCTTCCACTATGTGCTTAGTACTGATGGCTTGACTGCCGAGCAGAAGAAACTGGAATATTGCGACCTTTATACAGACGGTGCCATGCGCGAGATCGACCATGGCAGCAGCACTGGCTATTTTATCCAGAAACTCATTCCTCACCAGTGTAACAAAGGCGACAAGTGGTATGAGTGGGATTATGCTTTCCAGTCATATATCCCCTATATGCGCCTGGCCGACGTCTATCTGATGTATGCAGAGGCAAGAGCTGCTGTCGTCAACAGTGCTAATGAACTGAAGGAAAAGCCTCTCTACTGTACTTCCTATTCTGCCGTCGATGCCATTAATGCTCTTCGCGACCGTGTGAACTCGGGCGATTATCCCATGGAGCATGTTCAGGCCAACCTGATGGACACCAGGGAGCACTTCCTCGATGAGGTGCGACGCGAGCGTGCGGTAGAGCTCTCGTTCGAAGGTTTCCGCTGGTGCGACCTCCAGCGCTGGCTCCTCCTTACCGAACCTCCCTATACGATGAAGTATTCCCACGAGTTCGAGCGTTTGGAAAAGGCTGATTGGTTCAAGGACCATGATCCCAAAGACGCACATGTAGGCAACTTCCACAAGAAGGAACTCATTACACGTCGTCTTGAATCAAAGCACTACTGGTTCCCGCTTCCCGACAAAGATATTTACCTTTACGAAGGATTCCCACAAAATCCTGGGTGGTAAAGAACAGAGATTAATGATTAACGACTACGATTAATGATTAATAAGACAATGATATGAAAAGAGTAAAAACAAACATATTCCTCTTTGCCATGGTGGCAGTCGCTCCGCTGACCGTCAATGCCCAAGGCACTGCCCAGGACACTGACAACGCAGACTCTGTCGTGGTAGAAAAGAAAGTGCATGTAGCTTTCCGCGACAAGGATCCTGACCATCTCCTCGGAGGTATTTCCTACATCGACATGGAGGAACTGCAGAAGAAGGACTACACGATGAGCAGCCTCGAAGACATGTATGCACTTGTCGGTGGATGGAACGGCAACAACCTTTGGGGTATGGACAATGAACGCCTTGATAATAACGACAACACCAATCTGCCGCTCGTCATTATCGACGGCGTGAAGCGTCCTTCAAACAACGTGCTCCCGTCTGAGATTGAGCAGATCACCTTCCTCAAGGGCGCACAGGCTGTGGTCCTCTATGGCGCAAAAGGAGCCAAGGGTGCCATCCTCATCACCACCAAGCGTAGCAAGGTGAACGGCTTGCAGATTACAGCCAATGCCAACACCGGGTTCCACGTTGCCAAGGCTTTCCCCGAGTATCTGGGTTCTGCAGAGTATATGACTCTCTACAACGAAGCCCGCAGGAACGACGGTCTTGACCCGAGGTACTCACAGATGGATATCTTCAATCATGCTTCGGGCGTGAATCCTTACCGTTATCCCAACGTCAACTACTATTCCGATGAGTATGTACGCAAGGTGTACAATCGTTCGGAAGGAACCTTGGAGATACAAGGTGGCGGTACGCGTGCACACTTCTATACAAACATCAACTACTACCGTTTCGAAGATCTTATTAACTTCGGACCGGCAAAGGATAACTACACCGACCGTTTCAGCGTGCGTGGTAATGTGGATCTTGTGGTCAACAAACTTGTCAAGGGTTTTGCCAACGTGAGTGCAACCTTCTACAATGCACATGCTAACAAGGGCAATTTCTGGAGCGATGCCGCAACCATGCGTCCTAACTTCCCTGAAAATGCAGCTCCGCTGATTCCCATTGACATGGTAGACCCGAATGCTTCCAAGGCGCTTGCTATCTTGGGTAAGTCGCTGAACCTCCTCGACGGGAAGTATTTCCCTGGTGGAACAAAAGCCACTCAGACGAATGCCATAGCAGACTGCTACTTCGGTGGCAAGACGCAGTCGGTGAGCCGTCAGTTCCAGTTCGACGCTGGCATTATCTACGACATGAACAAGTTCGTCAAGGGCTTGTCGTTCAAGACGTTGTTCTCGATCGACTACGCTGCCAACTACAGCTTGTCGTACAACAATACGTATGCTGTGTTTATTCCCACTTGGAGTAACTATAACTCTAAGGACATTATTGTCGGAATCACACAGCAGAACGATGAAATCGTGACAGGCCACATGTCTATGTCGGATACGAAGTATCGGCAGACCATCAGCTGGAATGGACATTTCGACTACGACCATACGTTCGGGGGCAAGCATCATGTGACGGGAATGCTACTCGGAAACATGTACACCACGACAGCCAGCGGAACCTACCATCGCTATGCAAATGCGAACTTAGGACTTCAGGCAGGCTACGACTTCATGGGCCGGTACTTTGCCGAGGCTGCTGTTGCCGGCGTTCATTCTGCACGCCTTCCCAAAGGTCATCGCGATGCTCTTTCTCCCTCGTTCACCATCGGTTGGAACCTGGCCAAAGAGAATTTCCTGAGGGACAGCTTTGTCGACGACCTCCTGATCAGCGCTTCCTACAGCGACCTGAACGAGGATATCGACGTCTATATGGGCGACAACAGCTTCTATATCTATGATGCTCTGTGGTCTACCGGCAACAGTGGATTCTCATGGAACGAAGGAAGTTCTACCAACCTTACTTACTCAACAATGGGTGCTAACCCGGCTCTCGACTTCGTTCATCGCAAGGAGTGGTCGGTAAGCCTGCGTGGTTCGTTCTTCAACAAGCTGATAACAACCGACCTTACTTTCTTCAATACCGACATGGACGGCTTCATTGTCCAGAATCCGACCTCGTTCCCGTCTCATTTGCAGAATGGTATTTCCGGGAGTTCCTTTAAGCCAGCTATCAATTATAATGTACAGAACCGTAAGGGATTGGATTTCAGCGTGACAGCTCAGAAACAGTTTGGACAGGTCCATGCTTCCCTCGGAGTCGTCGGAACCTATCTTACAACTGAGAATAAGGCCTATGACGAGCTCGTGGAATATGCCTACTTGCATCATGAGGCCCGACCGATTGATGCCATCTGGGGCTACAAGTGTCAGGGCTTCTATTCTGTCAGCGATTTTGACCAGAATCCCGAAACTGGAAAGTATACCCTAAGGAAAGATCTGCCAACTCCTATGATTGGCGGTAACATCCAGCCTGGTGACTTGAAGTATGAGGATGTAAACAACGATGGCAAGATCGACAGTAAAGACCAGGTCGATCTTGGTAAGAGTGGAACATTTGGTGCTCCTCTTACTTTGGGCGTGAACCTTACCCTCAAGTATAAGAACTTCACTCTCTTCATGCTTGGCAATGGACAGTTCGGAGCTTACGGAATGAAAAACACCAGCTACTACTATATGAGTGGCGACGCTAAGTACTCTGTGAATGCAAGGGGACGTTGGACTCCCGAGACGGCTGATGTGGCAACTCATCCTCGTCTGACCTCGCTGAGCCATGCCAACAATGCTGCAGCATCAACATTCTGGCTCTACAGCACAGACAGGTTCAACCTGCGCAAGGTGCAGCTGACATACGACTTTCCAGAAAAGATGTTCAATGGAAAGTGGGTGAAGGCTCTCTCTTTATACGTCAACGGAAACGATCTCCTCACCATCTCGAAGAATCGCGAGTTGTTGGAGACGAGTGTTGGATACGCACCTCAGACCCGTTTCTACAATCTCGGTGTGAAGGTAACCCTCTAAGAATGTTAAAGTTAAGAATTCTCAATTAAGCGTTAAGAATTATGATTACCAAGATAAGTAAAAGACACGTGATAGGTTTGTCATTTATCATTTGTCATTTATCATTAAGCGTAGCATTGACCTCATGCGAAGATATGTTCGACCCGGCAGATGAGAACAAGCGACAGGAGGACGCCATGTATGAGGAGTCGAAATATGCACACGGCCTGTTGATCTACGCTTACGACTGCCTTCCCTATATAACGACTTCTCAGACAGATATTGCAACAGATGATGCTGTGACCAATCTCACAAGCAGCAGTTATCTGAACATGGCCACTGGCTCTTGGGCTTCCGACAACGACCCGATGTCTCAGTGGGACGGGTGTAAGGGCGGCATACAGTATGTGAATCTTTTCCTGTCCAAAGTGGAGAAGGTGAAATGGGCACCAAGTGCAGTGTCTAAGCAAAAGATGTTCATCGATCGTTTGAAGGGTGAATCGTTTGGCCTGCGCGCTCTCTTCTATTACTACCTGCTTATGGCTCATGGTGGATATGCCGACGACGGCGTGCTCTACGGAGTACCCTTGCTTACCACCCCGGAAGACGGAAGTTCCGACTTCAACGTACCGCGTGCCACCTTCGCCGACTGCGTGAAGCAATGCTTCGCCGACTGCGACAGTGCCATGGCTCTTCTTCCGACTGATTATGAAGACGTGACCAGTGAAGAGGCAATACCTGCCAAATACCGGGCGCTCGGTGCCAATGCCTCTGGTTTCAACCTCGTTTTCGGTACGAAGTCGAGGAACCTTATGTCGGGAAAGATAGCAGAAGCCATTAAGGCACAGGTTGCTCTCCTTGCTGCAAGTCCTGCATTCCGTGAGCAGAGTGGCGTCACTTCAGCCGAAGCTGCCACGCTCTGCGCCAATGTGCTCAAACGTATCGGCGGAATGGCAGGCTTTGACCCTACCGGCAGCACTTGGTACAAGAACAAGACAAAGCTCGAGCCCAGTGCTGCTGAGATGCCCGAGATTCTTTGGCGCGAAGACCGTCATAAGAATGCTGTTCAGGAGCGTGAAAACTTCCCCCCAAGCCTTTATGGTTCGGGCCGCGTCAATCCGTCGCAGAATCTTGTCGATGCTTTCCCCATGCTTAACGGACGTCCTATCAGCGATCCTAATTCCGGATATGATCCCGCAAATCCATACGCCAACCGTGACCCACGTCTTGCCGATGATGTCATTTATAACGGCATGACTTTCAAGAAAGTCGCTATCATCACAGGCACTTATCCGAATGAGAATAACGAGACCTTTGACAACATCAACAGCATCAGCACATCTACGCGTACCGGATATTACCTGAAGAAGCTCCTACGCGACGATGTCAGTCCGTTGTCGAGCTCGCTCATTGAGCAACAACACATCTATCCGCGTATCCGCTACACCGAGATTTTCCTCGCATACGCTGAAGCTGCCAACGATGCCTGGGGACCAAAGGCCGATCCGACGGGCATTGGGTTCACTGCCTACGATGTTATCAAGGCTATTCGTGAGCGTGCCGGTCTTGGCAAGGATATGTATGGCTCTGCTCTTCCTGAGGGAGATTCATACCTTGAGGAGTGTGCGGCAGACCAGACGCGGATGACAAATCTTATCCGTAATGAGCGTCGTATTGAGCTTTGCTTTGAGAACAAGCGCTTCTGGGACATGCGTCGCTGGATGTTGCCGCTCAACGAAACTGTCAGGGGAATGAAAGTCGACCGCAACGATGAAACGGGAGCCCTTACTTACAGTATCATCAATGTAGAGGATCGTAACTTCGATAGCTCTTATCAATGGTATGGCCCGATTCCGAAGAGTGAGGTACTCAAATGGAGTAATCTCAAACAGAATAAGGGGTGGTAGTAAGAGTTAATAGTTAATAGATTTAGAGTTAAGAATTTAGAGTTAAGAGTTATGAAACTTAAGAAATATCTATATGGAGCAGTCATGGGAACGCTTGCTTTGACATGTGCCTCTTGCTATAACACCGAGCATGAGTTCCCCGACTATGAGGGCGGTACGACAGCCTATTTCGCCTATCAGTACCCTGTGCGTACGCTCATTCTCGGTAATGACATTTACGACAATGCCCTCGACAATGAGCACAAGTGCAGGATATGGTCAACTATGGGCGGAGCTTATGGGGGGCGTGATGCCTTCGTAGAGATTGCTGTCGATGAGACCCTTTGCAACAACCTTTGGTTCGTCGATGATGGTGGCAATCCTTCGTCGCCTGTGCTCCCCATGCCGTCGGCATATTATAACCTGTTGTCAAATGTCATTCCATACAATGGCGAGCCAAGAGGTTACGTGGAGGTGCAGTTCACCGATGCCTTCTTCAACGATCCAAAAGCAGTAGAAAACACCTATGTTATTCCTCTTGTCATGAAGAGCGTGCGGGGAATCGACCATATTCTCACCGGAACACCTCGTGAAGGACTGTCACCATCGCGCACGAACACCGAAGATTGGGATGTCCTCGCAAAGGATTATGTGCTTTACTGCGTCAAGTATATGAATCCCTGGCAAGGAAAGTATATCCGTCGTGGCATCGACAATGTGACAGAGAAAGGTGTCACCACGATAGTCGTACGTAAAGATACAACACTTGTCAACACCGACCTCGAACATTACAAGGAGAACCCCGTCAACCAGAATGACGAGGTCTGCGGCATCACTACAAAGAACATGACACAGGCTATCTTCCCCGTCTCGTTCAGGAACTCGGGCGCCTCTATCGGTTGTAATCTGACGCTTACCTTCAACGGCAACCAGTGCACGGTTTCATCCGACGATGAGAACGTGACGGTTTCCGGTTCTGGCGAATTCATTACCAAAGGAACAGAACTCCCCGAATATAAGGACTATCAATGGGGAAGCAACAACGGCCAGCCCGTCCAGCGTGATATCCTCCGTCTGGCTTACACTGTGAATTTCGTCGATAAGGACATCCAAGTGTCAACTAACGATACGCTCGTTGTTCAGACACGAGAGTCCAACCAGAAAGTATTCTTCTCACCAAAGTACGTTAAGTAAGTGATAAGCCCCCTCCCTGGCCCTCCCCGAGAGGAGGGAATGGTAAGGAAAGCAATAATAACAATGCTAAAAAAATCAATTATGAAAAATAGGATATTTAAATATGGCTTCTATCTGGTGACCGCTCTTCCCCTTGGGGGAGTTGGAGGGGGGCTTCTCTCTTCCTGCGCTGACTATAATGTGACAGACGACTTCCCGGCCGAACCTGATCCTGCTTTTGTGGAGCCATACAAGGATTTGGCACCTGTCAAGTCTTATATCGACCACGAGCAGTATCCGAACATGTCGCTCGGTGCAACGCTCAAGGTGGCCGATTTCAACAAGCAGGAACTGGCCCATGCTGCTGCTGTCACCAATTTCGACAATGTCGCTTTCGGTTCCTCTCTGATGTCGGGCACCATCATCAATGCCAAAGGTGTGATGAACTTCCTTGATATGAAGGATCTGCTCGACCATGTTCAGGAGATTGGAGGCGAGGTGTTCGGCAGTCCTATCGTGGCCAATGCCAATCAAGCCGACGAATGGCTCAATACGCTCACTGCCCCCATCGAAATCCCTGTCGATTTTGTCGAAGGCAAGACGGTCGATTTCAACGAAATGCCTGTAGGCGATTATAGTGGTACCGTTGAAAAGGGTAATGCTTCCATTGCCAGATACGATGACCAGAACACATTGAAGATAGGTACGTTGTGCAATGTGCGTATCATTGAAGGCTTCGAAGTTGATCCCAATGCCAAGTATACCACCACATTCTGGGCAAAAGCCGACAAGGATGCTTCTTTCGACATTACCTTCTCTGGTAATAAGGTGAACGGAAGCGGAGCCAACGGAAAGTGGACTTTCAAGACCGGAAAGTGGACCAAGATCGTAGTCGAGGCGCAGAGCGCGCCTGATGCCACCGAGGGCTACCTGAGAATTGAGAACAGTCGTTCTGCCGTCATCTATATCCAAAAGGTGGAGTTCGGCTACTATCCCGACAACCATCGCGCGCAGACAGAACAGGAGAAGACAGACACGATCAACTATGCTCTCAACGCATGGTGCGACGGTCTGATGAAGATCAACGAAGGTCGTATCCACTCGTTCGATATTGTCGACGAGCCTATCGACACCAAGGCAGAGCTTGAGAATGGCATGTACGACCTCAAGCATTCTACCGAGAAAATCTTCTGGCAGGATGTTCTTGGCAGCGAGCAATATGTTCCCGTAGTGTCGAGAGTGGCTCGTGAGCACTACGAAAAGCATAATGGAGACCCTGCCCAGCTGAAGTTCTTCGTCAGTGAGACAGGTCTTGAAGACCAAAAGGTTTTCGAGAGTCTTAAGTATTGGATCGGTGTGTGGGATGCCAATGGTGCAAAGATCGATGGTATCAATGCCAAGTTGAATCTCACCTACAGTGAGGACGCTGAGGCCTTGGCAGCCACTGAGGCTTCTCTCAACAGCCTTCTCGACAATCTTGCTTCTACCGGCAAGCTGATCCGCCTCTCCAACTTCGACATCAAGTATCAGGATGCTTCTGGTGCCAATGTGGCGGCTAAAGACATCACCGATGCTCAGCGGCAGAAACTCGCCGACTATTATGGTCATGTCATCAAGAGCTACATGAGCAAAATACCGCACGACAAGCAGGCCGGCATTTGTAAAGGTAATCTGGCCGACACCGCCGACCCCGTCGGTCTGTGGTCTATCGACACCAGCAGTAAGGACTGGGTTCGCAATGCCACGTATAAAGCCTTCTGCGATGCACTCAGCGGAAAATGATTGAAATTAATTCTTTTTTATTCATCTAAATTATTAACTATTATGAAGAAATTATTTACTCTTCTTGCTCTCCTGACATGTTTCATGGGGGCAAAGGCTGTGGAGATCGTCGACGCTGAAGTTGACTTCTCCAAGTACTCAGACATCTCCGAGTGGGGCTTCCCCTACGGATGGGGTGGTAGTGAATCAGCAAGGGCTCGTCTCTCTATTCAGGATGGATGCCTTCACTTCGAAAGTACGGAAGCAACCGATCCTTCTTGGGATTGCCAGTTCTTCCCCATCGGAATGGGTAATAATGCAGAAGTAGACGTTGTCTATACCCTCCACTACAAAATTAAGGGTAGCGTAGCTCAGAACATCTCAATGCTTGGCTTTGGTCAGACACCTTATGGACAATTCGCAGTTACTACAGACTGGGTTGAAGGAACAGTTGACTATGTTGCTACAAGTAGCGATGGCAACATTCTCATGCAGTGTGGTGACTATGTTGGTACTATTGATATCGCTTATATGAAGATTACCCACGAGGGTAAAGAGGAGCGTCCCGTTGAGTGGCTTGAGTTGATAACAGATGATGGCACACCTGAAGGTAAATGGATGGGTAATGCCGACACGCCATGGGGCGATCTCGCTAACACCAGATTCAACGATTTGGAAGAGACCAATGGTAGACCAAATACTACTTATGTTTGCGCTTGGAGTAAGGAGAAAGGTGTTAACATGAATGACGATGGTGGTTGGGATCCTTTCCCCGCTTCAATCGAACCTGATCCAGCTGATCCATCTAACAACGTATTTGTATGTCATGGCAAGGTTGCTGATACAGAAGGTGATGCTTCTGCATGGGACAATCAGTTCTGGATTATGTCAACAAAACAGTTGAAGGTTGGTTCACAGTATAAGTTCCATTTCCGTTATAAGGCCTCAGAGACTGCAACGACAAACACCCAAATGCACTCAGCACAACCGTCTGATTACCTCCACTACGCTGTTTTGGGTGACGTTAATTTCTCTACAACATGGCAGGATTATGATGGTGTAGTGACAATACCTGAACCTCAAAATAACAGACCGATTTTCTCTATCGCATTCAATCTGAACTCTCAGAATAAGAATGCCGTTGACTTCTATTTTGATGACCTCTCAATTCAGGAAATGAAGCTTGATGAAGGTCTCTTCGTTGCTGGTTCTAATACATCTACAGGTTTGGAATACGACTACGACAATGCCATCCCGTTCGTTTACGACGAGGCACTTGAGGCTTACACTGCCACTATCGGAACAGCAGGCAAGCAGGACACATGGGTCAATGAAGTGATGATTTCGACCGTTCGCGGAAACGACCGTGCATTCAAGGGCGCTACGCTGAAACCCTCTGGAACATTTATCGGTGAAGACAACTGGGGCGAATACACCGAGGCATCAAATGCTAAGATCAAGCTCGCTGCCGGTGTGTGGAAGATTGCTGTCGACACAGAGGGCAAGCAGGTGAACTTCATTCAGGTCGAAGGCGACGAGCCTGTAGGTCCCATCGAAATCAATCCGAACCCGACGGAAGTTGTGGTACATGGTCTGGAGAGAGACGACCTTTCTGATACCTTTGACAATCAAACAGGTGAACGTACTGGCAGAGAAGAAGAAGGTGGTACTGGTGAGACTTGGGACAACCAGTTCTTCATTGTTGCTAACCGCACCCTTGATGCTGGTGAAGTAACTGTTATCTCGTTCAAATACAAGGCTTCTGTAGCAGGTGCAACCAGCGGTACACAGTTACACGGCGATCCGGGTGCATACCTGCACTGGAATGCTATCGGTAGCTTTAACTTCACTGAGGAGTGGCAGGACTTCGAAACTACTCTGACAGTTCCTTCTGAAGGTAACGGCATGAAGTCTATCGCATTCAACATGGCTGAGATTAAGGGCGCTTGCGATTACTACATCAAGGACGTCGTTTGGAAGCTCGAGGACAACACTGAGTCTCTGATCAACCAGACGGGTGCCGACAACTTCTACGTGAAGGAAGGTGCAGGAACAACACCGCACATCTTCGGTACCGATGTCGATGCCATCAGCAACGTTGTCGCTGACAAGGCTAATACTTCTGCAGCTTACAACCTTGCCGGACAGCGCGTATCCAACGACTACAAGGGCATCGTTGTCAAGAACGGAAGAAAGTACATCGTTAAGTAATGATTGTCAGTCTTCGGACTATCAATTAAGAATTTAGATTTTAGGATCCGGGCTTTCACAAGTCCGGATCTTTTTTAAGAATTCGTTTTTTTTCTTTGTATTTCCTTAATTCCGCAGCACTTT
>DEJE01000057.1:0-92076 GCA_002353205.1 Prevotella sp. UBA2756
TAAAGTGCTGCGGAATTTAGGCAAATGAAAAAGAGTTTAGTGATGTTGATGCTCGTCGTCATGGCTTGCCTGCCTGCCGACAGCTCAGCTCAGAAGCATCGACACGACCCGCAGCTTCTCGGCTCGAAGGGCAAAGCCGACACGACAGTCGTAGCGGGTGACACGTTGAAGAAGGATCAACAGAAGGCTGCCGGCGCCGACACCGTGGGCGTGGAGGCGTTCTCCGACACCACCTCGGCCGTCGTCAACGGGAACACCTGGAATGATGCCGACGACAGGGATAGCAACAACAGGCCGTGGATAGACTTCCAGGAGCTGCCGTCGCTCGGCGTGGGCGAGGGCATCGTGGCCGTGGCGGCCCTCGTGTTCGTATTGTTGCTCCTCTTAGCACCCTTCATTCTTCTGGGATTCATCGTGTGGCTCATCGTGAGAAACCGCAACCAGCGCTTCAAGCTGGCTGAGAAAGCGATGGAACAGGGACAGCCGATTCCCGAACCGCTGCTGAAAGAAAACGCGAAGACCGACACCGACCTTTGGAGCCGAGGTCTGAGAAACCTGTTCTTGGGTCTGGGACTGGCCGCACTCTTTACGTGCTGGGACTCCAGCTTCCTCGCCGGACTGGGCTGGCTCCTCTTCTTCTATGGATTAGGACAGGTGGTCATAGCGAAAACAACGAAGAAGAGGGAAGAGTGAGAAGGGAAGAGTTAAGAATTAAGAGTTAAGAGTTAAGAATTAAGAATTAAGAGGTAAGAAGTAAGATAATAGTTTTTAGAATATGGAACAAAATGATCAGATAGAAAAAAGGATGGAAAAGAAAAGACTGACACGTTCTACCGACAAAGTGCTCGGAGGCGTATGCGGCGGTATTGCCGAGTATTTCGATGTTGACCCTACGCTTGTGCGTGTGGGCTACTTGTTTCTGACGTTCTTCACCGCGTTCTGCGGGGTGCTCTTCTATCCAATCCTCTGGCTTGTCATTCCCGAGAAGGGGCAAGTCAGGTAACGGAAAGATTGCTGGCATAGGCGGCAACAACCGACAGGAAAAAGACAGTAAGCAACCAAGAAGCAGCAAAAGAGCTCGATGGAGAAACTGAGCGACATATCTCTCGTGGCGCAGGTGGCGGTATTTCACAACAAACGGGCCTTCGACCAGTTGGTGAAGAAATACCAGTCGCCTGTGCGAAGGTTTTTCCTCAGCCAGACCTTGGGCGACAGCCAGCTCAGCGATGACCTTGCGCAAGACACCTTCATCAAGGCCTACACGCGGATAGCGTCGTTCAAGGGATTGTCGGGCTTCTCAACGTGGCTGTTCCGCATCGCCTATAACGTGCTCTACGACTACCGACGCTCGCTGAAGCTCACCGAGGACATCAGCAACACGGCGGCGGCCGCCCTCAGGAGCTCTGCCCTATCGCCTACCCTCCACATGGATCTCTATCAGGCCCTGGCATTGCTCAAGCCCGAGGAGCGCACCTGCATCACCCTCCAGATGATTGAAGGGCAACCCATCGACAAGATTGCCGAGATAACGGGGATGCCTGAAGGGACGGTGAAATCGCATCTCTCCAGAGGAAAGAAGAATTTGGCTAACTACTTAAAACAAAACGGGTATGGATCATCCTCTTGAACAAGACGAGCGCTTGCTGGAGCGGTTCTTCGGTGAGCAGCTGTTTGAAGTGACAGACGACGGTTTCTCGCACCGGGTGATGAAGAAGATTCCCGACAGAGCCCGTCGGTTGAATCGTTTGTGGACAGCCTTGTGCCTGGTGGCGGCGGTGGCATTCATCATTGCCGAGCGTGGGCTGACGGCCATGGTGGGTTCCCTGCAAGGGTTATGGGCCGACGTGAGCACTCACGAGCTGCTGTCGCGTCTCAACCCACTCACCGTCTATCTGGCCTTGGTACTCCTGGCCGTCGTCGGCAGCTATCGGTTGCTGGCAGCCGAGCGTCGCCACGTGTTCTGACAACACAGGAAGAGTGGTGACGGTGCTCTTCCTTCCGTCACGCGTCGCCCCCGACTACTCCAGAAACATGAAGCCGTCGTCGCTCTCCTCGGCTTTCTGCTTCGGCTTGGGCTGCACATTCAGGTTGCCTTTCTCGTCGAACATGCCGTAGGTGGTGCGTAGCACGATGAACTCTGTGCGGCGGTTCAGCTGGTTACAGATCTCCTGCTTCTCGTTGTCGAGTTTTTTGATATATTCCTCCGTCAGCACATCGTCTTCTTTCAGCCAAGAATATTTTTCGGTCAGTTTCTTGCGGATGGTCTTCGGCTTCTCTTTGCCGTAGCCGACAGGTGTCAGACGGTCTTTAGCAATCCCATGTTCGATGAGATAGTTCACGACGCTCTCGGCACGCCGTTGCGAGAGCGGCTTGTTGTAGGCGGCACTGCCACGGTAGTCGGCGTGTGCGCTCAGCTCGATGGTCACGTTGGGGTTCTCATTGAGCAGCTTCACCAGCTCGTCGAGAGCTGTCTTCGACTCCGGTCGCAGGGTGGCCTTGTTGTAGTCGTAGAAGATGTTGTCGATGAGCACAGGCACACGGATGCTGGCCAGCGGGAACTGCAGGGTGTACTCTTTCGACTCGGTCACGGGCTCCACCCGAATCTCCTCTTTGTGGTTGAGGAAGCCCTTACACGAAGCGAGCAGGATATAGCTGACGCCCGGCTCGATGACCTCCTCGAACGACCCGTCGCCCTTCACACTGAGCTTCTTGTTGGTGCCGTCGTTGCCCACCAGATGCACCTCGGCGGCAGGCAGTTCGTAGCCGTCCATCTCGTACACCCAGCCCTTGATGGTCTGTATGATCTCTGGTTTCTCGAAGCTGAAGATATGATCCCATCCGCGCCCGTCGCCTCTGTTCGACGAGAAGAATCCGCGGTTGTGCGGACCTTCGAAAGTGCAGCCGAAGTCGTCGGCCTGCGAGTTGAGCGGATAGCCGGGATGTTCGAGCTTGTAGCGCCCGTCATTTCCCACCTTAGCAATAAAGATATCGAGACCTCCCATTCCAGGATGGCCGTCGCTTGAGAAGTAGAGGTCGCCGTTGGGTCGGAATGTGGGAAACATCTCGTTGCCCTCGCTGTTCACCGGTTCGCCCACGTTCTCCACGCCTCCCAGTCCGTTGGCCGTCAGTCTCACACGCCAGATGTCGAGGCCGCCCTTCCCTCCTGGCATGTCGCTCACGAAATAGAGCCATTCGCCGTCGGGCGAGACGGCCGGGTGCGCGTAGCTTGACAGCGTGTCGCGCGTCAGTTCCACAGGCGAGCCCTTGCCCCATGCAGCATCGGCACGTGGCGACTTCTGTATGGTGGCGTAGCGCGGATAGTCGGGGTCTGACGAGCATTGGGTGAGATACATCGAGCTGCCGTCTGGCGTCAGACAGCAGGCCCCCTCGTCGTATTCCGAGTTCAGACCGCTCGTGATGGCCTGCGGTTTGCCCCATTTGCCCTTGTCGTCCTTCTCCGAGACGAAGATGTCGCCCGCCTTGGCGCCTGTGATGCCGCTGAGCTCGTTGCCCTGGGCCTCGTTTCGCGTGGAGGTGAAGTAGAGTCGGTCGTAGGCATCGCCGCCGAGCACGGGACAGTAGTCGGCTCTTCTGGAATTGAAGATGTCCATCTTCTTTACCGTGTATCGCGAGCCATCCTCCTTCGCCTTCTGAGCCGTCAGCGCCGAACGCAGGCCGTTCAGGGCCAGCTCGTTGTCGGGCAGGGAGTCGAGCACTTGTTCAAACTCGGTTGCCGCCTCCTTATAGTTGGCGTTCCTGAGCAACTGTCGGGCAAAGCTGAGGTGAGTCATCACGTCGTCCTGCTTGTAGCGAATCACGTTGCGGTAGCTGGCGATGGCCTTTGGCGTCTGGTTGATGCGCTCCCAGCAGAGAGCCTGCCGCTTGGAGATGCGTCCCCGCTTCTCGCGGTCCTTGGAGGGCGTCTTCTGATAGGCTTTCTTAAATTCGTTGGCCGCATCATAATACTCTCCCAGGGCGAGATATTTCTCACCCCGTTTCAGGTTCTGGTCGGCGCCGCACGAAGCGAGCAGAAGAACCATCAGCAAGAGACACATGTGTTTGGTGCGCATACGATTATAGTAACGCGTTTTCAGCCTTTTTATTGCGTCAGACAATCAAATTTTCGAGGTACGAGGTACGGGGGTGCGGGGGTGTGAGGGTACTAAGATGCAGGGGGGGTGATGAACGGCTGTCGGAAGGTGCATCCCGAGCGCCACTCGCTGCAGCCGTAGGCCGTCTTCCCTCTGATGATGTGCCCTTTACCGCACACGGGGCATGGCTGTCCGACCAAATCATCAGCGGCCGAGACACCCTTTCCGATTTCCGAAGAAGAAGTCTCCCCCTCGGGGGAAAGGCTACGGGTAGGCGAGCTGTGCTCGGGAATCGGAAGGGGGGCCGCACCCTTCGGAGAGGTGGGGAGGGTGTCGCTTTGCTCGGGGATGGGTTTGGAGGCTGTCTTGCTCTTTGAGCTTGCCTTCTTGTTGGGCTTCTTTTTCTTCTGGTCGTCGTCGGTGGTGACGGTCACGCGGCGGTTGGAGTTGTCGCTGAGCACCTGATTCACGATGGCGGCGATCTGCTCCTTCAGTTCCTGAATGAAGAGGTTGGGGTCGTATTTCTTGTGCTCAATGTCGCGCAGCTTCTTCTCCCAGATGCCTGTCAGCTCGCAACTCTTGAGCAGCTCCTCCTTGATCATGTCGATAAGCTCGATGCCGGTGGGCGTGGCCACGAGGCGCTTCTTCTCGCGACGTATGTAGTGGCGCTTGAAAAGCGTCTCTATGATGCCGGCGCGCGACGACGGCCGTCCGATGCCGTTCTCCTTCATCGCAGCTCGCAGTTCCTCGTCGTCAACGAACTTGCCGGCCGTCTCCATGGCTCTGAGCAGCGAAGCCTCGTTGTAGTAAGGCGGAGGAGTGGTCTGCTTCTCGGTGAGCGTAGGCTCGTGAGGGCCGCTCTCCCCCTTGACGAAGGCGGGCAGCAGGGTTTCGGGTGCGGCCCCCTTTTCGATTCCAGAGGGGGAGACTTCTTCCTCCTTTGATGACAGGGGAGCCATTACGATGCGCCATCCCGGGTCGATGATCTGCTTTCCCGTGGCCTTCAGCTCTACGCTCTCGTCGTGTGTCTGGTCGCCTTTCACCTCGCCCAGCACAGTTGTCGTAGCAAACTTGCAGTCGGGATAGAAGGCGGCAATGAAGCGTCGGGCTATGAGGTCGTAGACGTGTCGCTCCATGTCGGAGAGCGACTTCGGCGGCACGCCTGTCGGTATGATGGCGTGGTGGTCGGTCACCTTCGATGTGTCGAAGACGCGTTTCGGCTTCGGCAGCGCCTTGCCCCCCAAGGGCTTCACCAGCGGAGCGTAGACAGCCGTTCCGGCGAACGTTGTCTGGTAGAGCCCGTTCATGATCTGCGGGCACTTGGGGTATATGTCGTCCGAGAGGTATTGCGTGTCCACACGCGGATAGGTGGTCAGCTTCCGTTCGTAGAGTGCCTGGATGGTGTTGAGCGTCAGCTCGGCGCTCATGCCGTACTTCCTGTTGCAGTCCACCTGCAGCGACGTCAGGTCGTAGAGCTGTCGCGGAGCCTCGCGCCCGTTCTTCTTCTCCACCTTCGTCACGGTGAACGGCTTCCCTGCAATCGTCTCGAAGGCTTTCTCGCCCTCCTCCTTGCTGAGAAACTTCCCTTTGGTTGCAGTGAAGAGGGTGTCGCGGTAGATGGTGGAGAGCACCCAGTAGGGTTCGGGCTTGAAGTTGTCGATCTCCTTCTGGCGGTTCACGATGAGGGCCAGCGTGGGTGTCTGCACCCGTCCGATGGAGAGCACCTGACGGTTCTGTCCGTATTTCAGTGTATAGAGTCGTGTGGCGTTCATCCCCAGGAGCCAGTCGCCGATGGCGCGCGAGAGTCCTGCCATGTAGAGCGGGTTGTAGTCTTGCTGGTCCTTCAGCTGTGCGAAGCCTTCGCGGATGGCCTCGTCGGTCATCGACGATATCCAGAGCCTCTTCACCGGACATGTGGCCTGCGCCTTCTGCATCACCCATCGCTGGATGAGCTCACCCTCCTGCCCAGCGTCGCCGCAGTTGATGATGCCGTCGGCCGCCTGCATCAGTCGCTCGATCACGGCAAACTGCTTCTTGATGCCCTCATCCTCGATGAGCTTGATGCCGAAGCGCGGGGGAATCATGGGCAGTGCCGACAGGCTCCACCGTTTCCACAACGGTGTGTAGTCGTCGGGCTCCTTCAGCGTGCACAGGTGTCCGAAGGTCCACGTCACCTGGTAGCCGTTGCCCTCCATGTAGCCGTCGCGCGGGCGGTCGGCCCCGATGATGCGTGCGATGTCACGTGCCACGCTCGGTTTCTCTGCTATACATACTATCATAACGCCTGCAAAGGTAGGTATTTTTTTGTTATTGGTGGAAAAGAGGACTCTAATAGTTGTACCACGATCGGGTGAGCCAGTCGATGTACTTCGTCTCTATAGTGCGCCGGTCGCCGACTGCCTCTTCGTTGCGCGACTCCATGCTCTTGGGCCACCCGTTGAAGAAGAGATGCAAGTAGTAGCCGTCGTCGACGACCACTTCCTTGTCGGCGATATCGTCGGCGTGAAGCTCGGCGATGGTCTTGCTCAGCATGTTACCCTCGCCCAGCACAGCCCCTTTGGAGAGGTAGAAGGTTTTGATGTCGTCGCCCTTCAGACGCGTCTCCGTCTCGGCCATGACATAGTAGTCGTCGTCGAACTCAGCATCCTTGTCGCCGTCGTTGCCCGTTTTCTCAAGTCCGGCGACGACCATCGACGAGCTTGGGAACTCGGTATCGGAGCCTTCGTCTTCGGTTTCGGTCATCGGTGCGTAGCTCCTGCCGTGGGCATTGAAGAGCAGTTCTATCTCCTTGAACCATTCCATCAGTCCTTCCTCGGTCTGATAGCTCTGCGAGACGATACCCATGAGCTGCCCTTTAGGCACCAGTTCTTCCAGTCCAGGAATCTTGGGATAGAACTCGTTGTAGGCGGTGAAGATGCCCTGAATGACATCGTCGCGAATATCGCTCCAGTTGACAAACGCCAACACCTCGCCCACCTCGCTGAGTTGGAAGACAAGTTTCTTGCCCTTGATGCGCTCGAAGACGCGCTGGTGCATGAGCGCCTGGGCATCGGCGCTGATGGTGTCCATGCGGACGAAGTCGGTGGCCACATATTCCATGCGGTAGCCGTCGGCCGTTGAGTCGGTGATGCAGAGCATGAAGTCGATAGCGTAGGCCGAACGCCACACGGTATCGTTGCCGTTGATGTCCTTCTTTGTCGCCATGAGGCGGTATTCCATTGTGTCGCGGTTACAGAAATAAGCAACCACGTCGGTACTGTCGGCGGCTACGCTGTCGGCCGGAGCCATAGCCGCACCATCATTTTGCGCGTGTGCTGCCATCACTGTGATCAGGCAGCAGAGCGCCATCAATAATCGTTTCATATTTTTCTTCACGTTTTTTTGAGAATGCGCGGAACCATCGTTTCGCCAAACGATGACCCCACGCCCTTATTTCTTAACTCTTAATTCTTAACTCTTCATTCTTAACTCCCAGCCCCTTCCATAGCTTCGCGCTCGCGCTTTGTCCCGTTGGGGTTCTTGAGTTTCTCCACATAGTCGTTCACCTTCTGCATCTCGCGCGGAATGTTGATGCGCTGCGGACAATGAGGGTTGCACTGTCCGCACCCGATGCAGTGGTCGGCCTGTCTGAGCCGCGGCACCGAGCGGTCGTAGCCGATGAGGAAGGCCCTTCGTGCGCGGAGGTATTCGGGATCACCCTGTAGCTTCGTGATGTCCTGCTCCATGTTGACGAGGTTTCCCTCCTTGATACATTTGTTATAATGGGAGAAGATGGCGGGAATGTTGATGCCGTAGGGACAAGGCATGCAGTAGTTGCACTCATTGCAGGGGATGGTCTTCAGGTTGTAGATGTCCTCGGCTATCTCCATGAGGAAGCTGTCCTCGTCCTTGGTGATGGGCTCTAAGGGTGCATAGGTGGCTACGTTCTCGCGCAGATGCTCCATGTAGGTCATGCCGCTGAGCACGGTGAGCACGCCCTCGGGCGTCCCGGCATATCGGAAGGCCCACTTGGCCACCGAGTCTTCGGGTCGTTTCTGCTTCATCTTCTCCACGATGGGATCGGGCACGTTGGCCAGTCGGCCGCCCAGCAGCGGTTCCATGATGACTGCCGGGATGCCCCGTTTCTTCAGCTCTGCATAGAGATAGCTGGCATCGGTGTTATTGTCGTTGATCTCGTTGGCCCAGTTCCAATCGAGATAGTTGAGTTCTATCTGCACGAAGTCCCAGTGGTAGCGCCCCTCGTCGTGCCACCGTAGCAGCATGTCGAATATCTCCACGTCGCCGTGGTAGGAGAATCCGAGGTTGCGAATGCGCCCTTTCTTCTTCTGTTCCACGAGCCAGTCGAGGATGCCGTTGTCCATGAAGCGGGCGTTGAAGGTCTCCTCGCTGTCCATGTCGCGGCTGTCGCCTCCGATGGCGTGGAGCAAGAGGTAGTCGATGTAGTCGACCTGCAGCTCCTTGAGCGAGTTCTCGAACATGGCTATCGACTCGCTTCGCTTCCAGTTGTCGGGTGCGAAGTTCGACATCTTTGTGGCTATGAAATACTTGTCGCGCGGATGGCGGCTCAGGGCGATGCCGGTGCAATGCTCTGACAGTCCGCGGCAATAGGCCGGACTGGTGTCGAAATAGTTCACGCCGTGCTCGATGGCGTAGTCCACCTGCCGATTGATCATCTCCTGATCGTAGGGAGAATCGTCCACGCCCATGTCTTCCACGGGCAGCCGCATCATGCCGTAACCCAGGATCGACACCTTGTCGCCCGAGTTGGGGTTAGTGCGCATGGTCATCTTGTCTTTCGGTGGCTCCTGGGCAGCACCGCCGTTTTTCTGATCGCCCCCCTTACAGGCGGTCAGCAGGGCCGAAGAAGCGACGACACCGCCGCCCATCGCCTTCAGGAATTGTCTTCTCGATATATCTTTCTTCATTGTTTTGCACTTTTAAATATCACCTGTCTACTGTGAACTGTCAATTCTCCCGATGCACCTCGTATCCCTCCACATAGATGGCACTGAACGGGCGCGCGGGACAGAGGTCCTCGCAGGCGCCGCAACCGATGCACTTCGACTCGTTGACGGTAGGAATCATCGGCGACTCTTCGTCGTTCTCGTCGAGCTGCACCATCGTGATGGCACCCGTAGGACAGTGGCGCTCGCAGTTGCCACACTCCACACCGTCGGTGACGGGAATACAGTTCTTCTGGATCCACACGGCATGTCCGATCTGTATGCTCGATTTCTCCACCTCTGTGATGGGCTTGATGGCACCTGTGGGGCATACCGATGAGCAACGAGTGCACTCTGGCCGGCAGTAGCCGCGCTCGAAGCTCATCACAGGCTGCATGGCGGTGATCAGACCCGTCGACGGACGGAGCACACCGTTGGGGCATTCCGACACGCAGAGCTGGCAACCAGTGCATCGTCGTGCCATATTCTTCGCCGAAAGAGAGCCCGGGGGCGTGATGGGCGTCAGACGGTGGGGAGCCACCTTGTCCTCAATGGCAGCCAGTCCGCCGTCCACCTTCTTCTTCTCCTGAGCCAGAGCAGCAGCCGTAGTGGCCAGGGCAGCACCAAGGAGGAACGAGCGTCGACTGGTGTCGGGCTGGCGGCTGCTCTCGCTCTGCGATTGTTGGTTAGCAGAGTTGGTTGCCGACTGCCGGCTCTTCATACTACTGGCGGCCGCCGATGAAGAATGGGTATAGTGAAGAGCACCAAACTTGCACTTCTCCAAGCAGTTGCCACAGACCACGCAGCGGCTGTAGTCGACGGTATGATTCTTATAGTCGATGCAGGAAGCCTTGCAGTTCTTGGTGCAGAGGCTGCAGTTGCGACACTTGTCGGCATCGAAAGTGATCTTCATCCACGAGAAGCGCGCCAGAAAGCTGAGCACCGTGCCCACAGGACAGATGGTGTTGCAATAAGTGCGGCCACCACGCCATGCCAGTACGGCAATCACGACAAACGACACCGCGGCGATGATGAACGTCGGCAGTGAACGAATCCACACGTCTACCGAATAGAAGGCGTAGCTGTTGTAGTGCTCGGCGATGCCTGCCAGCACGTTGTTTCCCATCTCATAGAGCGGTTTCAGCAGGTTGGTCACCATGCGGCCGTAGCTGCTGTAGGGTGCCAGCAGAGCCACCAGCGAGCCCACTCCAGCCACCAAAGCCACGATGAAGACGACGAGGACAGGATAGCGCAGCCACTTCACCTCTTTGGAATAGGAGAAACGGTTCTTCTTCCGCCTCAACCACGAGATGACGTCCTGCATGATACCCAGCGGACAGATGACCGAGCAATAGATGCGGCCGAAGATGAGGGTGAGCACTATCAGCACAGCCACCACGACAAAGTTCATGGCCAGTACGGCAGGCAGGAACTGCACCTTGGCCAACCATCCGAACCAATGGTGCATGGTGCCTGTGAAATCGAGGAAGAGCAGCGTGATGAACACCATCATCAGCGTTGCCAACGTAATTCTTATTCTTCTTAACATAATGCTTATATATAAATTCTTAACTTAAGCCCCTCCGACTGGCCCCCCTCCGGCTCCCCCGAGGGGGAGAGATGATTTTTACCCTTCAGGAAGCCTCCCCTCGGGGAGGTTTGGAGGGGGTCGCATCCTCCACACTTCTTACGATCCAGATGCTCATCTCATAGAGCAACCAGATGGGAAGCGACACAATGACGAGCGTGAATGCGTCGGCCGTAGGCGTAATGACAGCAGCCACAATGAGGATGGCCACGATGGCGTGGCGCCGGAACCGTGTCATCCACTCTGCCCGAAGCATGCCGAAACGCGCCAGCAGCCAGGCCACGACAGGAATTTCGAACAAGATGCCAAAGACAAGACTCATCATGAGCATCGTGTCGACATAACTACTGATGGAGAGCATGTTGCTCACCTCATCACTCACCTGATAGGTGCCCAGGAATCGCACCGTCAGTGGGAACACCAACACGTAGTTCACCACCACTCCTACCAGAAACATCAGGTAGGCCCAGAGCGTCAGCCTCAGTCCATAGCGTCGCTCCTCGTCGTAGAGGGCCGGCGAGACGAAGCGGAAGAGCATATATAATATATAAGGTGAAGCCACGAGCACGCCAGCCATGAAGGCCACGCGCAGGTGGATCATGAACTGCTCGGTCAGCCCCGTGTTGATGAGTTGCAACTCGAAAGGCTCGGCTCCCAGCCATCGGTAGACGAAGAAATCGCCGCGCGACGGAGCGAGCACGATGTCGAAGAGCGGTTCCTTCAGCACGAAGGCAGCAACGGCCATGAGCACCGCCGCCACAAGCATCCTGATGATGCTGTTGCGCAACTCATCGAGATGATCCCAGAAGGTCATCACTTCGCCAGCTGCTTCTCCCGGCTTGCCATCCTGCTGCTGAGTGTTCATCGCTCTTTCTGCTTGTCGGTCAGCAATCAGGCTTTCACCCCTTGCTCTTGTCGTCTGTCTTCACGGCGTCGTCAAGGTCGTCGTCGATGCCCTTGATGCCGTCCTTGAAACTCTTCACACCTTTCCCAAGCCCTTTCATCAGCTCGGGAATCTTCTTGCCGCCGAAGAGCAGCAGTACGACCAGCGTGATGAGAACAATCTCTGTCAATCCTAAATTCATTTTCTGTATTCCTTTTCCTGATAGATTATTTGCTGCAAAAATACGAAGAAAATCTGATATACGGAACCATCAGACACCCATTTTCTATCTTTTTCATCAATAAAATCTACCAGATAGCCTTTTTCCCCGACGCGAAGAAGATAAAAAGAAAATATTTTTGCATTCTATATGCACATTTCACAAATAATTCGTAAATTTGCGGCACGAATCTATTATACTATTTATCCATGATCAACGAACAACTATTACATCCTAAAAGCATCGTCGTCATCGGCGGCTCGAACAATGTTCACAAGCCGGGCGGTGCCGTGGTGCGCAACATCCAGAACGGCGGCTACCAAGGCACACTGCGCATCGTCAACCCGAAGGAAGACGAGGTGCAGGGCATCAAGGCCTTCCACGACGTGAAGGAGCTGCCCCCCACCGACCTGGCCATCCTCGTCGTGGCTGCCAAGTTCTGTCCCGACTACGTGGAATACCTCGCTGCCGAGAAAGAGGTCAGGGCCTTTATCATCATCTCGGCAGGCTTCGGCGAAGAGACTAAGGCCGGTGCCGCGCTCGAACAGCGCATCCTCGATTCGTGCGAACGCCACGGAGCAGCCCTCATCGGCCCGAACTGCATCGGATTGATGAACAGCTGGCACCACAGCGTCTTCACCAAACCCATTCCCACGCTCAACCCGCAGGGAGCCGACTTCATCAGCGGCTCGGGTGCCACGGCCGTCTTCATCCTGGAGAGTGCCGTCACGAAGGGATTGCCGTTCAACTCGGTCTGGAGCATCGGCAACGGCAAGCAGATCGGCATCGAGGACGTGCTGCAATACATGGACGAAAACTTCGACGCCGAGCGCGACTCGCGCGTGAAGCTGCTCTATATCGAAAATGTGGGCAACCCCGACAAACTGCTCTTCCACGCCAGCTCGCTCATCCGCAAGGGGTGCCGCATCGCAGCCATCAAGGCAGGATCGTCGGAGAGCGGCAGCCGCGCCGCCTCGTCGCACACCGGTGCCATTGCCAGCAGCGACTCCGCTGTGGAGGCTCTGTTCCGCAAGGCTGGCATCGTGCGCTGCTTCTCGCGCGAAGAGCTCACCACCGTGGGCTGCATCTTCACCCTGCCGCCCATCAAGGGCAAGAACTTTGCCATCGTCACCCACGCCGGTGGTCCGGGCGTGATGCTCACCGACGCACTGTCGAAAGGCGGGATGAACATTCCGAAGATAGAAGGTCCCGAAGCCGACGAGCTGAAGGCGCAGCTCTTCCCCGGCTCTTCTGTTGCCAATCCCATCGACATCCTCGCCACGGGAACGCCCGAACACTTAGGCATCGCCATCGACTACTGCGAGAACCGCTTCAAGAATATCGACGCCATCTTCGTTATCTTCGGAACACCAGGTCTGGTACAACTCTACGAGGCCTACGACGTGCTCCACAAGAAGATCCTGGAGTGCAAGAAACCCATCTTCCCCATCCTGCCAAGCATCTACACCGCAGGCCCCGAGGTGGCTGAGTTCCTGCAGAAAGGGCACGTGAACTTCAGCGACGAGGTGACGCTGGCCACCGCGCTGACGCAGATTATGCAGACACCGCCGCCCGCCGCTCCCGAGATAGAGCTCTTCGGCGTAGACGTGCCACGCATACGCACCATCATCGACGGCATTAAGACCGACGGCTACGTGGCTCCCGACATCGTGCGCCAGCTCTTCGCATGCGCCGGCATTCCCATGGTGCCCGAAATGGTGAGCGCCAAGAAAGAGGCACTCATCGACTTCGCGCAGAAAGTGGGCTACCCCGTCGTGGCGAAAGTCGTCGGTCCGGTGCACAAGAGCGACGTGGGCGGCGTGGCGCTCAACATCCGCACGCCCGAACACCTCGCATTAGAGTTCGACCGAATGATGAAGATCAAGGACGCCACGGCCATCATGGTGCAGAAAATGATCAAGGGCACCGAAGTGTTCATCGGCGCGAAATACGAGCAACGCTTCGGACACGTAGTGCTCTGCGGCCTTGGCGGCATCTTCGTCGAGGTGCTCAAGGACGTGAAGAGCGGTCTGGCTCCCCTCTCCTACCCCGAGGCTTACTCGATGATACACTCGCTGCGCGGCTACAAAATCATCAAGGGCACGCGCGGACAACGAGGCATCAACGAGCAGAAGTATGCCGAAATCATCGTGCGACTGAGCACCTTGCTCCGCTTCGCCACCGAAATCAAGGAGATGGACATCAACCCGTTGCTGGCCGACGAGAAGGATGTCGTGGCCGTGGATGCGAGAATTTTAATAGTTAAGAGTTAAAGGCCTCCTTCAAACCCATTCCCTATGGGAGGCTTCCCGAAGGTTAAGACTAATCTCTCCCCCTCGGGGGAGTCGGAGGGGGGTCGTACCACCTATAACCTATCATCTATCACCTATTATGAACAACCCAGAAATAACCATGAACGCCAACCCTGTGGTTGGCTTCCTGCAGAAGATGCCGCGACAGTTCACGAAGGCTGACATCATTCACTACGTGCGTGAGAACGGCATCAAGATGATCAACTTCATGTACCCAGGCGGAGACGGAAAGCTGAAAACGCTCAACTTCGTCATCACCAACGAGGCTTATCTCGACACCATTCTCACCTGCGGCGAGCGAGTGGACGGCAGCAGTCTCTTCTCGTTCATCGAGGCCGGCAGCAGCGACCTCTACGTGCTGCCACGCTTCAGCACCGCTTTCGTGGACCCCTTTGCAGAGATACCGACGCTGTGCCTGCTCTGTTCCTACTTCGACAAGGACGGACAGCCCCTGGCCAGTGCTCCCGAGCACACGCTGGCCAAGGCGTCGCGCGCCTTCACCGAGGCCACGGGCATGGAGTTCCACGCCATGGGCGAGCTGGAATACTACGTCATCACCGACGACGAGGGCCTCTACCCTGCCATCGACCAGCACGGCTACCACGAGTCGGCGCCCTACTCGAAGATGAATCTCTTCCGCCAGCAGTGCATGCAGTACATAGCACAGGCAGGCGGACAGATCAAATACGGGCACTCGGAGGTGGGCAACTTCAAACAAGGCAGACTGGTCTACGAGCAAAACGAGATAGAGTTCCTGCCCGTGCGCGTTGAGGAGGCTGCCGACCAGCTGATGCTCGCCAAGTGGATAATCCGCAACCTGGCCTACGAATACGGCTACAATGTGACCTTCGCGCCGAAGATTACGACGGGCAAGGCAGGCAGCGGACTGCACATCCACATGCGCATCATGAAGGACGGGAAGAACATGATGCTCCACGACGGGGTCCTGAGCGATGACGCCCGCAGGATGATTGCCGGCATGATGGAGCTGGCTCCGAGCATCACGGCCTTCGGCAACAAGAACCCGACGAGCTACTTCCGCCTTGTTCCGCACCAGGAGGCACCCACCAATGTGTGCTGGGGCGACCGCAACCGCTCGGTGCTCGTGCGCGTGCCCTTAGGCTGGACTGCCGATACCGACATGTGCCAGATAGCCAATCCTCTGGAAGAGAAGAGCCGTTTCGACAAGACCGTCAAGCAGACCGTCGAGATGCGCTCGCCCGACGGCAGTGCCGACCTCTACCAACTGCTGGCCGGATTGTGCGTAGCCTGCCGTCACGGTTTCGAGATGGACAACGCCCTCGATGTGGCCGAGAAGACCTACGTGAACGTGAACATACACGACGCGGCCAACGCCGACAAGCTGGCCCAGCTGGAGCAGTTGCCCGACAGCTGCGCAGCATCGGCCGAGTGCCTCGATCGGCAGCGTGCCGTCTACGAAGAGCGCGGTGTCTTCAGCCCCGCCATGATCGACGGCATCATTGCCCAGTTGCGTGCCTTCAACGACACTACGTTGCGCCGCGACATAGAGGAGCATCCCGAGGAGGTGCAGCAACTCGTTGAGACCTATTTCCATTGCGGATAAAAGACAGAGGAACTGTTTTTTAAAAGACAGAATAACAGAAGAACCGTTTTTAAAGACAGAATAACAAAAGAGCTGTTTTTAAAAAGAAAGACAAAAGGCCCAACAGGCCACTTGATAACGGGCTTTGAAGTCGATGAGAAACCCATTCCTTTCAACGGCTTTGAAGTCCGTTCGTTTTTGGCATAAACGCGCCCCGTCATCCCAAGTAGAGCCTAATGACGCGCTCACTTGGGCCTAATGACACACTCACTTGGGCCTAATGACACGCTCACTTGGGCCTAATGACGCACTCACTTGGGCCTAATGACGCACTCACTTGGGCCTAATGACACACTCACTTGGGCCTAATGACCAGTTTCTTGTTCAGCTGTATGTGGTTGTTGCGGACGTTTTTTCGGGGAAAGAAGATGGAAATTCGGAAAAAACATGTATATTTGCACTCTCAATGTGACGACATGACGCTGCCAGAAGACTTCATCAGACAAATGACCACGTTGCTGGGAACGACACGGTGGGAACAGTTCAGACGAGGACTCGAAGAAGAGCCCCCCGTCAGCATTCGTTTGAACAACATGAAAGCCGAACACATGCGACCGACATGCGCTGAAGGGAGTGTACCATGGTGTGCCGACGGCTGGTATCTTGACCACCGCCCGGCCTTCACGTTCGACCCGCTGCTCCACGCCGGTGTCTACTACGTGCAGGAAGCGTCGTCGATGTTCATCGACTTCGTGCTCCGGCAGTTGGTGAAACGACCTGTCTGCATGCTCGATCTCTGCGCCGCACCGGGCGGAAAATCGACGGCGGCACGCAGCGCGTTGCCTGCAGGAAGCCTGCTCGTGAGCAACGAACCCATCGGCACCCGCGCACAGATACTGGCGGAAAACATCGTGAAATGGGGACATGCGGACTGTATTGTCACCAGCAACTACCCCGAAGACTACGGCCGCTCGGGCGAAATGTTCGACGTGGTGCTCTGTGACGTGCCCTGTTCCGGCGAGGGAATGTTCCGCAAGGACGCGCAAGCCATTGACGAATGGAGTCTCCAAAACGTGGAAAAGTGCTGGCGACTGCAACGCGACATCGTCGGCGAAGCATGGAAAAGTCTGCTGTCTGGCGGTCTGCTCGTTTACTCCACCTGCACGTTCAACACCAAGGAGAACGAGGAGAACATCCGCTTCTTCATGGAGACGCTCGGCGCGCAGCCCGTCAGTGTGGAGACAGAGGCAGCTTGGAACATCACCGGATCACTGCTTCAGGGCTTCGATGCGCCTGTCTACCGATTCATGCCCGGCTTCACTCGCGGCGAAGGACTTTTCATGTGCGTGTTGAGAAAAGGCGGCGACGAAATGCAAGGCGACAAACAGACGGTGAGGAAAGCCGTCGGCAAGAAGCTCCGCACACTCTACACCGGCGACATGGAGCCCACGGCAAAAGGGAAAAACCTGATACCCGTGCATGCAGAAGCATTGTTCGCCGAGCGCAACCCGGCGAAATACCCCATGGCTGAACTCTCGTACGAACAGGCCATCAGCTATTTGCGCCACGAAGCCATCACGCTGCCCGCCGACACACCACGCGGAATCGTCGTCGTCAGTTTCATGGGCCAACCGCTGGGATTCGCCAAGAACATCGGCAACCGCGCCAATAACCTATACCCCCAGAACTGGAAAATCAAATCATCTCATACACCATCGGAATATGAAACAATACTTAGCCCTGCTTGACCGCATCCTGACCGAGGGCGTGGAAAAAGGTGACCGCACGGGAACGGGCACCATGAGCATCTTCGGAAACCAAATGCGCTTCAACCTGGCCGACGGCTTCCCACTGCTGACCACGAAGAAGCTCCACCTGAAGAGCATCATCTACGAACTGCTGTGGTTCCTCAAAGGCGATACCAACGTGCACTACCTACAGGAGCACGGCGTGCGCATCTGGAACGAATGGGCCGACGCCGACGGCGAGCTCGGACCCGTCTACGGACACCAATGGCGCTCGTGGCCCGACTACGACGGCGGCACGATAGACCAGATTCAGATGGTGCTCGACCAAATCAGGAACAATCCCAACTCGCGCCGCATGATTGTAAGTGCGTGGAACGTGGCAGAGGTGAACCGCATGGCTCTGCCTCCCTGCCACACCATGTTCCAGTTCTACGTCGCCGACGGCCGTCTGTCGCTGCAGCTCTACCAGCGCAGTGCCGACACCTTCCTCGGCGTGCCGTTCAACATAGCCAGTTACGCCCTGCTGCTCATGATGATGGCGCAGGTGACGGGACTTGAACCGGGAGACTTCATACACACCACGGGCGACACACACCTCTATCTGAACCATCTGGAACAGGCTCGGCTGCAGCTCACCCGCGAACCGCGCCCCCTGCCGACCATGCGCCTGAACCCCGACGTGAAAGACCTATTCAGCTTCCAATACGAGGATTTCCAACTGGAAGGCTACGATCCGTGGCCACATATCAAGGCCGAAGTTTCGGTGTAGTTCATAGTTCACAGTTCATAGTTCATAGTTTTTTAGTTTATCGTTCATTGTTCCATGACTATCTCTATAATTGCCGCCGTGGCACGCAACCGCGCCATCGGACGGGACAACAAACTGCTCTACTGGCTGCCCAACGACCTGCGACGATTCAAGAACCTAACCACCGGCCACGCCATCATCATGGGGCGGCGCACTTTTGAAAGCCTGCCCAAAGGGGCTCTGCCCAACCGGAGGAACATCGTCCTGAGCCGGTCGCAGCGGGAATTTCCCGGTTGCGACTGCTATGCCTCGCTGAAAGAAGCTCTGGACCATTGCGGAAAGGACGAAGACATCTATATCATCGGCGGTGCAAGCATCTACAAGCAAGCCATGCCGCTGGCCGACAGGCTCTGCCTGACAGAGATTGACGACACGCCGACAGAAGCCGACGCCTTCTTCCCTCCTTACGATGAGTGGGATCTGGTATGGCGCGAGGAGCATACGGCCGACGAGAAACACGCTTTCAACTACGCATTCTCCGACTATATGAGGCCCACGTTGGAACGCTAACAAAAAGATCCAAGCCGCAAGGCCTGGATCTTTTTGTTTTTTCCCCCTTGATGTAACGAACCATTCGCCCTACTCGTCTTCGATGGGCAGGTCGACGATAGGCAGCCGACGTGTGAAGGCAGAGCCGAACGAAATGATGGTCTCGCTTCGTGAAAGCCCCAGCGGCTGCAGCTTGTCGTGGATGATGTTGAGCAGATGGTGATTGTTCAGGGCATAAATCTTGATGAACATGTCGTAGTCACCAGTGGTGTAGTGACATTCCACTACTTCAGGAATCTTACGAAGCTCCTCAACCACATTGTCGAATGCGGAAGGATCCTTCAGATTCAGACCAATGTAGGCACACGTCTCATACCCTATTTTCTCAGGATCGATGATGAACTGAGAACCTTTCAGAATTCCGAGATTCGTCAGTTTCTGAATACGCTGATGGATGGCCGCACCACTCACATTGCAAGCCCGCGCCACCTCGAGGAAAGCCACGCGCGCATCTTCGGCAATCATGCGAAGAATTTTCTTGTCTAAAGAATCTAAATTATGTTGTCCCATAATAATTGTTTTATGGATGCAAAGATATAAAAAATAATTGAATCTACCGCCGTTTGATAGTAATATTTTTTAATTTTGTTTCAATTTATAACTTATCTATCGGTTTGTAGCAGAATAATTGAGTCTGAAAGCACCTGATTGACGCAATTCCTGTTTCACGTCGGTGATAATGCCCATCGGCGTCTCGCGGTCGGCTTTCAGGCTGACGACCATATTCTTCTTGTCTTCGATAGACATCTCGGCTCGCTCTTTGCGTACGAAGGGGCTTATGTGGGAGATGTCGGCAAACTTATCATTGAGTTGAATGAGCGTCTGGCCGTCAGCTCCCTTTCCGGCGGTGGCCGTCAGCGGCTTGCCTATATAAATATAGGTGATGGCAGTCTTCCGGGTGAGTTTGGTCAGCTCGGTGCCTGCCGGAACCTGATACTTTACCTTTACGGGCACGCTACGCATGTGGGTAACGATCATAAAGAAAAAGAGCACGGTAAAGATGAGGTCTGGCATCGACGACATGTTCAGCCCAGGAACCTCGCGCTCGCGATGTCGACGAAGCAGGCTCATGGCTCACCTCCTTCCTGACTCTTGCCTGCTTGTGGCTGTCGACCGTAGTCTTCGGCAATGCGTTGCGGATAATATTCGCGTAAGGCCTGTTGCTGCTGGGCGGAGCACTCGTCAAAGTGATGACCATAGACACGGCGGGCACGATATTCGCGCAGGGTATGATAGGCGGCCACGATCTCGTTCTGCAGCTGGAAATAGGTGTCATAGGATGCTCCCCTGTCTGAAGTTACGGAGATGATATGATTCTCGCGGTCGGGACAATGAAGCAAGAAATCGACCACCTGCCGACGCAGCTTGCTGAGTTCGGCCACGCTGTCGTTGATCGTCAACCTGTTGTCGGCATCGATGGCAAGGCGCAGGATAATGTTCTTGTCTACATCGATGACACGATCCTCTGACGGTTGTTTGTCGATGGGAGGCAACTGCCGGTTGAGTCCCTTGTCCATATCCATCGACGTAGTGACAAGGAAGAAAATGAGCAACATAAACGAGATGTCGGCCGTTGATGTTGTATTGAGTGCAGGGACTTTTCGCCTTTTTCGTCTGAAAAACATTATTTCAGTCTGCGGTTGATACCTGATGTGCCAAACACGACGCCAACGACGGCAACAATGACCAGCACGAAGGTTGTATTGATGAACATATCGGCTGCCTTGATCCAGAAAGTGTGAGTGTAGGCAAGACCGTTGATGAGCATCGACGACCTGCCTCCGAGTAGGAAGGTGAGCAGCAGACAGACAACGAGCAATAAAGCCGCACCACAAGCAATCTTCGCAGCGGGGATGTTGTTGACAACTCGCTGTGACTTGTCGCGTTGGCGCAAACTTCTCAGCGCCGACCAAAGGGTCAGCACGATAGCTGCAAGGAGCATCGCATAGACGATGAAAAGAAGCACTTCTACCATGGCGACGGCGATCAGTTACCCTTGTTGAGTTGTTTATACTTCGTGATGGTATCGAGCAGCGAGATTGCACTCTCTTCCATCTGCGATGTAAGGTGTTCGATCTTGGTGAGGATATAGCTGTAGAAAACCTGCAGAATGAGGGCAACGATGATACCGAAGATAGTGGTGATGAGCGCTACCTTCATACCGGCAGCCACCACAGAAGCGTTGAGATCGCCCGCCTGCTGCACCTGATCGAAAGCCATTACCATGCCGATGACAGTTCCTAAGAATCCAAGCGAGGGAGCTATGGCGATAAAAAGCGTAATCCAAGAGCACCCCTTCTCGAGGTTGGCCGTCTGCACAGAACCATAGCTGATGATGCTGCGCTCGATATCGTCGACTGACTCATGTATGCGCAAGAGCCCCTGGTAGCAGATGCTGGCAACGGGACCACGCGTCTCGCGGCACAACGACTTGGCACTCTCTATCTCACCCTTCAGCACCCTCTCTTCCACATCGGCCATCAGCTTCTTGGCATTCACCTCGCTGAGCGAGAGATAGATGATGCGCTCGATACAGAAAGCTAATCCGAGGACGAGGACGAGGGCAACGAGCGACATGTAGGCGGGATTGCCCTCGATGAACTTCTTCTTGAGCTGTTGGTGCAAACCGGGGTTATCCTCGGCCATCAACAGACTATCGGCAGAAGCCAAGGCGGCATCGTCGAAGGTAATGGAATCGGCATTAAGCACCTCATCGATGATAGCCGTATCTGCCTTTGACTCTGATAACGACACAGTATCATTCTGCGCCTGCACCGACAAAGAAAAACAAGCAAAGAGGATTGTGGCTATTGCGAAGGATGCAATCAGTTTTTTCATCTCGAATAAAGAAAAATAAAAAAGCGGAGAGACCGGGATTCGAACCCGGGATACGCTTTTGACGTATACACGCTTTCCAGATGTAAAGCGACACTCCGCAACAATTTGTAATTCAATAAATTAAAGAACAGACCCGCTACTCTTGCAGGCCATTTGCAGGTTTTTTGCTTCGAGAGGGTGACGAGACGGCAGGCGAAGGAGGGAAACCACCCTCCCACATTGACCCCTCCCCGGTGAGAAGCCATCGAGAGCACACGCCGTAGTCGCGCACCAGATAGGTGAGCCAACAGAGCTGGAACAGGTCGCGCTGCGGTTCCTTTTCGCAGGTGTTCATGTTCCAGCGGTTGATGCCATAGCGGTCGGTGAAGGTTTTCCGGCCACGGATGACCCGCGTCGCCTTCAGCATGCGGAGGGCGAGAAAGAACCGCTGGTTTATTCGGACAGAATCAACTACTTGCATTTTTTCGATTTTTTGGAAAGAGACAAGGCACGCTCAAGCCGGACAGCCAAGCGAGCAAATGGAGCATCATACACAGAAGGGTCACGGCGATGGGATAGACCAAGCCGGATAACACGAACTTCATCATCATAGCGTTTCAGCTTCCGATAGACAACGGCCAGACGCTCGATGCTGTGTAGGTAATTGTTGATACGGTATGAAGACGAAGACTCCCCAAGAGCGATACACCGCTCATAGGCATCAGCTGCGAGAAGGAGGTCGCCGGATTTTTCAGCAGACATCCCGGCATTCTGAATCGACATGAGCTCAGCAAAAGCAGCCTCCCAAGAAAGACGCTCGGAACGAAGGCGTTCAAAACCTTCATGCCCCTCACGAATCATGGCCTCCGATTCAGAAAGAAGTTCATCCCAGTCCATCACCCTTGCATTTTTTCGATAACAGAGATAAGGCGGTTCATTTGCCTGTCCTTCTCTTCCAAGAGAGACAGGAACCGGGCAGTCTCACCGCCAACATTTACCTGATTCCAACGATTGCCGGAACCAGCGTCAAGGTTGATACCAGAACCAGAGGCGACATTCACAGACGAGGAAACATCCTCGAAGAACACCGTCACAGGCACATTCAAGATACGAGCAATCGCCTCCAGCGTTTCAATCTTCGTCGAGTTGTTACGAATCAGCTTCGACAAAGCCTGCGGGGTGATTGCGAGCTGGGCAGCGAGAGCCTCCATGCTCATCCCCGGAGTAGACGCAACAAGCGTCCTAATTTTTTGAAGATTTGCCATACTGAAACTTTTTGTTGAGATTTAACTCTTTTTAAGCAACTAAAAGTTGCGTATATGAAACTTTTTGTTTAACTTTGCACTCGGAAGTACGAAAGTGGTGGCGAAAGCCGCAACAAAAGTACAAAGAAAAATCGAAACAACAAAACAATTTCAAGAAAAAGTGATTATGTGCAAAACAGCAGCAGAGACAGCCGAAGGGCTGAGAATCCCGGAAACCCCCATCGAGCGGGAGCGAAGGGAGCGAAACGAGGCCATCTGCCGGGAGTTCAAAGAGCTGACCCCGAAGGTGGTGGCACAGGGCTACAAGCCCTACCGGGCAATCACGATGATTGCAGGCAAGTACGGGATGACCCACGCAGGAATCATCTTTGTGCTTCAGAAGGCCGGACTCTACACCAACGCGAAGGAGTGCGCAGAGAGCCTCCAGAGCGACGAGCAAGCAGAAGCATGAACAACTAAAAACGGAATGAGCGTATGAAGAAAGAAGCAATCAAACGGTGGTGGAACGCAGAGAGCGAGACCTTCTCCATGCTTTGCGCAACGGAGGACGGCGAGACGTTCACCCACGGACAGATGGTGCTGGCCAACCTTGGAGTGGTCGCCCTTATCTTGGCCTGCGGCATCGCAGGATGGCTGGAAGGAGGTGCGGCATGGTAACGGAAGCACCACAAGTCAGCCCGGCAGGAAGGTACAGCGTCAACCAGACCTTCGCCCTGCTCGGCATCAGCCGTCGCACCCTCTACAGGGCAACAGAGGCAGGCCGCATCCACTGCGGCTACCGAAAGGCAGACATGAAGCGATTCTACAGAGGCAGCGAGATAACCCGCTACTGGACGCAAGAGATGTAAAACCCCATAAAAGAACAGAACGTATGAAAATCAAGTTCCAGAAACTAACCATCCAGAACTTCAAGGGAGTGCTCGGCGAGCGCATCATCGAGTTCAACGGAACGCTCACCCAGATAATGGGAGCGAACCACACAGGAAAGACAACCACCGCAGATGCGGTACTCTGGCTGCTCTTCGGAAAGAATAGCGAGGACAGCAGCGTCTTCGGCATCAGCCCGAAGGATGAGAACGGCGACATCATCCCAAACCTCGAGAACCGGGTGCTGCTCGAAATGACAGCAGACAGCAGAGCCATAAGCTTGGAAAAGGTGCGCAAGGAGGTACGCACGAAGGTAAAGAACGGCGACGAGGAAAAGCTGAGCTACCCCTGCACCTACTTCATCGACGGCAACAAGTACACCGAGAAGGACTTCAAGGCAGAGATAGACAGCCTGTGCCGGGAGAGCCTGTTCAAGAGCATCACCAACCCCGCCTACTTCCCCAGCCTTAAGGCAGAACAACAGCGGGCACTGCTCACGAAGATGGTCGGCGAGACACCCATGGAAGAAATAGCCGCCCAGAGGGAGGACTTCAAGAAACTCATCCAGCAGCTGGCCGGAACAGACCTCCAGCGGTTCCGCGAACACCTCGCCTACCGTATCAAAGAGCTGAAGAAGGAGCTGGAGCAGATACCCAGCCGACTCAGCGAGCAAGAGAACGAGCTGCAGCCATTGAAGGAACAGCGCATAGACTTCGCACAGGTCGAGGCAGAAATCAAGGACTGCGAGGCAGAGCTGCGCAAGTGCGATGACGAGCTGCTCGACAACACCAAGGCCATCGACAGCGACTACGAGAAGCGCAGCAAGGAGCGCAACGAAATCAACAAGCTCAAGACACGCCAGCAGCAGATACAGCAGAGCTACCAAGACCGCAACATGGCCACCCAGCGACAGAAACAGAGAGCCGTGAACGAGGCACAGGCCAAGGTAGACGAGGCACAGGCCAGAGTGGCACAAGTGGAGCGTAGCATCAACATGGCGACAAGGGAGCTGCAAGACTTAGAGGTCGAAAGCCAGAACTTCCGAAAGAAGTGGAACGAGGTCGAAGCCGAGGAATTCCAGTGGGATGCCACCCGCGAAACATGCCCCACATGCGGCCAGCGACTCCCGCAGGGTGACATCGACAAGATGCGCGACGAGGCAGAGGAACGCTTCAACACCGCCAAGGCAGCGAAGCAGGACAGGCTCGACGAGGAAGCCGCCCGGCTGAAGAAACGCAAGGCCGATGCCGAGGCCATCAAGCGTAACAACGAGCAGCGCAAGGCAGCTGCCGACAAGGAACTGCGCGAAGCACAGGAATACCTCGACGGAGAGATGGCCACAGGTGCCGATGAATTCTTCTTCATGGAAGATGAGGAATACCAGAGGCTGGCCGAGGAAATCAAACAGCGCACCGAAGCCCTCGAGAACCAGAGCAGCGACACTACCGTCAGCGCAGAGGCGGCAGGCAGGGAAATCAAGCAGCGCAAGGCCGAATGGAACGGCAAGCGTGACCAACTGCGAGACAAGCTGGCCATCCGCACCACGATCGAGACGAAGGAGAAGCGCATCGCACAGCTCGAAGAGAAGCAGCGCACACTCAACCAGCAGCTGAGCGAGCTCGAAGGACAGGACTACACAGCCGAGCAGCTGACACAGGCCATCATCACAGACCTCGAGACGAGAGTGAACCAGCTCTTCACCAACGTCCAGTTCAGAATGTTCAAGAAGCTGCTGAACGGCAACCTCGAACCCATCTGCGAGTGCACCATGCACGGAACACCCTACCAAGACCTCAGCAACAGCGAGAAGATAAACGCAGGCATCGACATCATCAACGCCATCTGCCGATACAACGACGTCTACGCCCCGATGTTCGTGGACAACGCAGAAAGCATCAACGACGTCACGCCAACCCGGAGCCAGCAGATTCTTCTCATTGTCAGCAGAGACAAACAACTCACGGTCATACGCTAATGACATCATACGATTTTTAAAAACCGGGAGCCGCCCGAGCTGGTAAACTTGGCGGAGCGAGGACGGCTCCCAATTACAAACCACAAAACAAAAAAACAATGAACATCAAGATTCAAAGCACAGAAGAACAAGTCCAAATCCGCAGCGATTGGCAAGTAGGAGAAACAAAGAAGGTCTTAGATGCCGAATTTCCAGAGACACAGGTAGACGCATACCAAGCAGCTGCCGAATTCATGGAGAAGCACCCCCAGTTCGTAGAGGTGACATTCAGCACCAAACTGAGCGAGAACCCGACAGAGGAACCAGAGAAGGAACAAGCATGAGCAAGCCGAAACCATACCGCGCAGACTTCGACGGATTCTACGAATACGTCTGCGAGCTGGTCGCCACATACAGGGTCACCAAGTCGCTGAAGGGAATATCCGAGCTGGCAAAGAAGCACGGAGTGCGAGCCATGACGAAAGAAAACTTTTTCCACTTCGGACTCGACGGACGCGACGAAGACATGCAAATGTTTTTCGACAAGAGCGGCAAGCCGGACAGGGCAATAGTCGATGCAATCCGAAAGGACTTGGCCGACATCGACAAGAAGCGCAACAGGGAGAGGTCTGAAGAAATCAAGCAGCTGCGCCAACAGAAAGAGTCGGTATTCGGAGATAGCATGCCAGGAGGCTACAACGGATTCATCCAGCTACAGCCTACGAAAGAGATGCCATACAGATGGGCACTCAGCGCACAGCCAGCCATCGACAACGCAGCCGAATACATGGCAAGCAGAGAGGTGAGCAAGCTGGGAACCGCAGCAGAGCTACAGAAGCAGCTCAAGCTCGACTACGTCGCAGAGTACCTCGAGTACACACTACCAACCCTCTGCTGTCCAGAGGAACTGAAGGAATACACGATAGGCTTCGTCAAGGACACGAACAACGGCGACAGCTACTGGCTCAGCACCGACAAGGACATCCTGCGCCTTTTAGCATGGATAGCCTACATCGTGTAGCAGAACGCACAAGAGACAAGAAACACCGAGAAAATGAACAACGATTTATTCACCAATCAAAACAGAACAGCTATGCCAAACCAACAGCAAGCAGCAGCCCCGGCACAAGGGGCAGCACCACAGGGAGCAGTGCAGGTGCAGGCTCCGAGTCAGAACAACGCGCTCATGAAGCGCATGCAGGAAGAGACGGTCAGCAACGTCCTCGACAGGGTGAACGCCATGCAGGAAGCCGGGGAGCTGGTGCTCCCGAAGGACTACAACGCAGGCAACGCCCTCAAGAGCGCATGGCTCTACCTCCAGACAATCGCCGACAAGCAGGGAGTGAAGGCCATCGACAAGTGCACCAAGGAGAGCATCTGCAACTGCCTCCTTGAGATGGTCATCAAGGGTGAGCACCCGAAGCAGCACTGCTACTTCATACCCTGCGGCCAGAGCCTCGAGTTTTGGGAGCGGTACACAGGCAAGTACATGAGAGCCAAGCGCGACACAGAGGTGCAGACCGTCAACCCGCAGGTCATCTACGAGGGCGACGTGTTCACCTACACCGTAGACGAGAACGGCCAGTACCAGTTCGTGAGCCACCAGACAGACATGGCCAACATCGACCTCACCAAAATCAAGGGAGCCTACGCCGTGGTCATCAACAAGGACGGAAGCCGCCACCTCGAAGTGATGACGCTCGACCAAATCCGCAAGGCATGGGGTCAGGGAGCCGCCAAGGGCAACAGCGGAGCACATGTGAACTTTACAGACCAGATGTGCAAGAAGACCATCATCAGCCGAGCCTGCAAGATAGCCCTCGACAGCACAAGCGACAACAACGACGAAGACCGCATGACACCTCCCGACGAAAGCGAGGCTGAGCGCGAGCAGGCACAGCACAGGCTTCCGGCAGGTACCACCAGCGGCCAGCAGTTCGAAGAGAACGCTCAATACGAAGATGTGAGCGAAGCAGGTCAAGGACAGGATGCTGCCACACCAGCCCCACAGCCTGCCGCAAAGCCAAAGAGAGACTGCCCCATCTAATCTGCCATAATTAGAGAACCGAAGGAAGATGAAAATGACCGTCATAGGCTCATCCAGCAGGGGGAACGGATACGTCCTCCAGAACGACAGCGAGGCACTGCTCATCGAGGCAGGTGTGAAGCTCACCGAAGCCAAGAAAGCACTCGGCTTCAACACCGCAAAGGTAAAGGGCTGCTTGGTCTCACACCAGCACAATGACCACGCAGGCCACGCCAAAGAGTACGAGGAAGCCGGAATACCCCTGCTGGCTCTTCCAGAGGTCATCAAGGCAAAGAGGCTCGGCAGACTTGCCAAGGCAATCCAACCCGGCAAGGGCTACATCTTCGGAGGCTTCCGGGTGCTTCCATTCCCGGTGCTCCACGACGTACCATGCACAGGATTCCTCATCCAGCACGAAGAGACAGGCCGCATCCTGTTCTTCACGGACACCTACGCCATGCAGTACGACTTCACAGGCATCAACCACTGGATGATAGAAGCCAACTACGCCGACGATATTTTAAACAGGAACATCAACAGCGGAGGCCTGCCCCCGGAGCTAAAGAAGCGGCTACACACCAGCCACATGAGCCTCAAAAACGCCAAGGGAATACTTCGCAGAAGCGACCTCTCGGTGACGAAAGACATCCTCCTCATACACCTTTCCGACGGCAACAGCGACGAGCGGAGGTTTGTAAAGGAGATACGCCTCGCCACAGGAAAGCGAACCACGGTGGCAAAGCCATGGTTAGAGCTGGACTACAACATCAACCCAATTTAACAACAAACAAAAAAACAAGCAATGAAAGAAATCACGATTGCAGTACCAGACGGAATGAGTGCCGAATGGAACGAGGACGGCATGCTCCAGCTGGTCAAGGACAACGCACAGGAGCAGAAAAGAGACGACAGGCCTGTAACAGAGCGCATCAAGACCTTCGAGGATGCCTGCAAGGAGCTGGGTCGCCGGGCAGAGAACGGCGACGAAGATGCCGCGAACTTACTGGCAGACTACGAGAACAACAAGGACAACATCCTCAACAAAGAGACGCTGGCCTACATGAAGCTGGCCATCATCACAGCTGCCATTAACGAAGAATGGAAGCCGGAATTCACCGAAGACGAGTACAGGTGGTACCCTTACTTCCTCCTTTGGACGAAAAAGGAGCTGGAAGACAAGACAGACGAGTGGAAGGATAAGAACCAGCTGCTCCTTTGGGGCGGGTATGCGTATAGCGGGTCGAGCTGCGGCCTCGCCTACGCGGTCTCGAACCACGCCTTCTCGGACGCGACTGCGCACTGCGGCTCTCGCCTTGCTTATAAAACGGAAGCGTTAGCGTACTACAGCGGTCGCCAATTTGCCCAAATTTGGTGCCAATACCACACAGGAAAGGAGGGAACGCCATGGAGAAATTCTTAGGACAGGAATACCAGAACCTCCAGGAGCGCGAGCAGTTCTTGAAGGACAATGCCACCACCGTCGAGAGCATAGGCTACTCGAAGCCCATCAAGCCGGACGAAATCGAGAAGCTGAAAGAGACGCTGGCCGATGCCACAATCAAGAAGGAAGAGGCAGAACAGGCCAAGAAGGATGAGACCCAGCGATGGAACGAAGAAATCAAGGGCTACAAAACCACCATCCGTGACGCAGCCGACAAACTGAAGAGCAAGAGCGAGTATGTCAATGAGCCATGCTACAAGATTGTCGACGAGAAGGCAAGACAGGTGGGCTACTACAACAAAGAGGGCATGCTGGTCTACCAGCGCACCGCCCGGCAAGACGAGCTCCAGCCCCGCCTCTTCCCCATCGGAGGCCAAAGAACAGGAACAGACAACTAACCCCCAAACAAAACCACAGCAACAATGAACAACAACGAAGAGAACGCATTGAACGAGCAGCTCGCCAAGCAAATCATGGGCGAAGGTGCAACCAAAGAATTCATCATCCGCAAGGGCGAAGCCCTGCCAGTGAAGGAACCCACCCCGGTCAAATTCACGGCACAGATAGATGCCCCGGCACGATGGCTGGAGAAGAGGGTCAGCGAGACGAACCAGAAGCAAGCCTACGTCTACGTAGACCGCGAGGCATTCAGCATCACCCTCGTCACCGAAGAAAAGAGTGCCTACAAGGACACGGTACAAGGCAGGCTGGAGCTGAGCGAAGAGATGAACAAGCTCGGCATCAACAACGGAGAGTACATCACAGCCTTTGAGATGAGCGACCTCATCAAGAAGAACCGCTCCTTCTTCACCAGCATCACGGAAGCCATGAAGCTGGTCAGCGAGCTGCGCAACTTCAAAGCCAAGGTCGACAAGGAGATAGAGGCCAGCGACGACAAGCGAGGCAACCGCCGCGTCCTTGCAGCACAGGTCGTCGAGAGCAACCTCCCCAGCTCATTCAAGGTAGAGATACCCGTGTTCAAAGGCCAGAAGAAGCAGGTAATCGAGGTAGAGGTGGAGGTCAACCCGGACAACCTCTCATGCACCCTTGTCAGCCCGGAGGCCAACGACACCGTCCAGAAGGAGCGAGACAGCATCATCGACGGAGTGCTCAGCCGCATAGAGGCTGCAGCCCCGGACATCGTCATCATCGAAGGATAAGACAAACCACAGGAGCCACCGCCACACCCCGGAGGTGGCTCCTTCATACCCAACTAATTATGGCACGACGGAAAGACGAAAAGCGGACATTCATAATGTACGCCGACATTGAAGACCAGCTCCAAGACTTCACAGACGAGGAAGCCGGGCAGATATTCAAGGCACTGCTCGCCTACGCCAACAGAGGAGTAGAGATGCAGACCAAAGACAGAGCCGTCCGATGCCTTTTCAAGAACATCAAGGCCACCATCGACAGAACGGATGAGGCATACGAGCAGAAGTGTGAGACGAACCGACGCATCGCCGAGGAACGCGAACGCAGACGAAGGGAAGCACGTGCGGCAAAAGAAGAAACAGAAGTTCACGACCGTACACAAACGTACACGGACGTACACGACGAAAAAGCTGGTCACCTAATCAACTCATCTCAACACAACTCATCTCAACACAACTCATCTCAACACAACGACAACAATAAAATAGATGTTGTTGTTGTCGGCGACGGCAAACGGAAAGGGCTGGACAAGGAAATCGAACAGATGAAGGGAGCGCAAGTCTGGGCAGAACAGATGCGGATGCGCTACAAGCTGACGCAGGAACAGCTCACGCAATGGCTCGACACTTTCGCACTGGACTGCCAGTGCCGGGGAACGACAGGCCACGATTCGCTCCAGAACGCGCAGCGGCACTTCAACGACTGGCTAAGAATCCAACTAACCAAGAACAGCAATGGAAACGGAAACGGTAACACAGGTAATAGAACGGACGCTCGCCAGCGTCTCACCGAATACGCTGCCGTCGCAGCAGAGTTCAGAGAGGAATCCTACAACGACCTCGCAGGTCGCGGTGACCCTCCAAAGTAGATACGGAAGCCGCCAGCAGTTCCTCGACACCTTCCACATCGACAAGCAGATGAAATACACCGTCAACGCAGACCGCTGCTACTTTGGAACAGCACCGACAATGGGAATGGTGAACGAAGCATACGGGAACAAGACAGCGCAGGAATGGCTCACCGCACAGTTGGCAGACCTTTCAGAGTTCAGCGGAGCGAGAGACAAGATAACCGCCCGGCAAATAAAGCAACTGGCCGACATCATAGCGGATGATTACCACTGGCTGAAGGTAACGGAAATCATGCTGTTCTTCCGAAAGTTCAAGCGAGGCGAATACGGGAAGTTCTACGGAGCCGTTGACCCGCTGACAATCACAACCGCCCTGCGCGAGTTCCTGCGAGACCGCAACACGGCATACTTCAAGCACGAACAGGAAGAGAGGGAAGCCAGAGAAGCAGAGGACAGACGGAAGTGGCTGGAATGGAAGCAGCGGACGGCACTCGAGGCAAAGGACGACCAAAAAGGACAAAAGGAGAAGGAACAAAACGAATGACAAAGTACGAACTGGCGAAGCTAAAGGCACTGGCCTACGTCCTCAGAGAGACGGCAAAGGAATACCCGCACCACAGCCTCGCAAACGTAATACAGCAGATAGAATCACGAATCAACGAACAAATAAAACCAGAGACATGAACATCAAGAACTTACAGAGAGCCGCTGAGATTGCAGAGCAACTCCCGGCATTGGAGGAAGCAAGAAACCTCCTGTCACAAGAGGATACCCACATCCAAGTCGTGGCCGCACCGAAACAGGGCTGCAGCCAGCCCAAGAGGGTGACGATACCCCACAACACCAACTACAACGTCATGTCGGTCATCAACGCCGAGATAAACAGACTTAAGGAGGAAGCCAAAGGACTATGACAGAGCAGAAAGAAAAATCACTATTCTAAACAAAAAACAAACAGCAACAATGAACAACAAAAAAGAGACAACCCAGAAGCACCTCACGGCGAACCAGCTGATAGAGGCAGTACAGAACGCCGACATTACAAAAGGCGAAGCCGTAATCAGCATCATCAAGAAAGCCAACGACGAGGTGCACCTCAAGTGGAAGGGCAGCAGCAAAGCCCTCCTCGACATCACCTACACGATGCTCCAGAACGACATGCACATAGCAGCCATCGTCTGCCGGGCAACCAAGGACTACATCGACAGCCTCAAGGCTACCCCGCAAAAGTGGATGGAGCTGACACAGAGGATAGCAGGCTTCGACGGCACACGCCCCAGCTCGATCGAGACGAGCAGCAACGACAGCGAAGGAAAGGAGGCAGGCCATGAGTAAAGGCAAGAAGAACAAGAAAAGATACCAGCCAGCGAGACACCAGCAGCTGGTACAGCCGCAACAGGCAACCCTCGCCCTCCCAGCCAAAGCAAAGGAGTACCTACAGAGCCTACCAGACGAGATAAAGCAGAGCTGGAAACCCACAAGCCTGCTCGAGGTCGCGCAGATGGCCGAGGTAGACAAGCGAATCGGGCTGCTTCTGAGTGCCTACTACCACATCCACGCCGTGCAGGGATTCCTCACAGGCGAGATAAGCAACTGGCTCGACGGCTTCAACCTCTGGATAAAGGGAGTGCGTCCGGCCATGAACGACGTGGAGCGAGCAGAGGACAGGTTCTACGAAGCCATGCGCACCATCATCGACCCGAACAAGGGAGCCACCCACGAAGACTACATACGAGACGTTGACAGCCTCTTCGAGAAGCTCATGCATTGGGAGGGCATACCGAAGAACTGGCAGATAGGCGACCCGCTGCACGTCAAGAAGCCAAGCGAGCGACCAAAAGAGGACGGAAAGCTGGTGGTCGATGACGGACGCGAAGAGAAGGTGGTGGGAACCGTGACCCTCGAGCCGGAGGTGAAGGAAATCAGACACGCCTACTGCATCAGCCGACTCAACGAAGACGAGACTGCCGACATCGTCAAGGCCGACATCAAGAACTTCGGGCTGGCAGCAGCAGCCGCCAACCGACTCGCCAAGAAAGATGCAGGCCGCATGTACGTGGTCTACGAGCAGACAATCCAGACACAGGAGGTGGCCACCATCAAGCCCGTCAAAGGAACACAGATGCCGAAGGACGGAGGGGCACTGGTAGAGTTCAGAATCGACACAGGAAGCAAGGACACCAAGAAAGGAGGCGAGCAATGAGAATCTACGTCAGCACCCCCATCAACGCCAGACGCGAGCCGACCTTCAAGGAGAAACGAGCAGCCGCAAAGCGAAGGGCAGACATGCTCGCCGCATGGCTGAAGGAAGAATACCCCGGAGCCGTCGTGGTCACACCATTCGATGCTGTGCCGCTCAACACCACGCCGACGGAGCCGGAGGCCATAGGACGAAACATCACCTCACTGCTGACCTGCGACACCATCTGCCTCGACAGGGGATGGACAGGCAGCAAGGGGTGCAACCTCGAGTACAGAGCAGCAAAGCTCTACGGACTGCGCATCATCGACGGCAACGGACAAATACCAGAGTGAGCATGGCATACGAACTACCCACAGGAACGCCCTGCACCGATTGCGCCCACAGCTACGAGAGCATCAACTTCAAGCGGTACTGCCCCATCAAGAAAAAGGCTATCTACGACAACGAACCACCATGCGAGAACCTAAAGCCAAAGAAGGAAAAGGAGAACGGACAATGAGCTACAACCAGAACAGAGACTTCGTCTATTGCGACGGAAGGAACTGTGTCCTCAGAGAGAGGTGCCGCAGGTTCATCGAAGGGCAGAAAATTATTGCCAACAGGAACGGTGACACCAACCAGTGGTACTGGATGCCCAACTGCGACGAAGAGACACGCGAAGCATTTCTGTCGACGTGAAGGGAGGGGGAAGGGGGTGGGTAGCGTTACAGCGGTTAACGGTATGACGCTTTTACGCACACCCGCACGCGAAGGAAGCGACAATGAACAACGAAACGAAAACACCAAAGGAAACGGAAAAATGAACCAAACGAAAGGATTCTACATCGGAATAGACCCAGACGTGGACAAAAACGGAGTGGCCTGCATCGACCTCGAGACGAGACAGGTCACCATACAGACGCTGCCATTCGCACAGACGCTGGATTACCTCCAGCAGGCACAGGCACACGCAACAGCCAACAACATCCCCTACAAGGTCATCATCGAGGCAGGATGGATGAACCAAGGCAACTGGCACCTGCGCCACTTCGACGGCAGGGCAGCGAGTGCCGCCAAGGGCTGCGACCAAGGACGTAACGAACAGACGAGCCGACTCCTTGGAGAGATGTGCGCCCACTACGGCATACCCTACGAACACAAGCGGCCACTCCCGAAGTGCTGGCAGGGAAAGGACAGGAAGATAACGCAAGAGGAACTCGAGCAGGTCACAGGCCAGAAGCTAAAGCGCACGAACCAAGAGGGAAGGGATGCCGCCCTGCTGGCATGGGACAAGGCAGGATTCCCGATGCGCGTCAGCGTCCGTGGCCGAACAGCGAAAATCGACGCTGAAACAAGGAAATCATTTGAAAAATTGCTAAAATAACGTCAAAGTGATTGTAATATAATCAAATTTAACTAACTTTGCAAACGAAACCACAAACGAAAATACAAACGAAAATGGCAAAAGAACAGAACCTCTTCAACGACGAACAACAGGATGCCATCGACATCCTCGGCGACATTGGGAACTTCGACATCCCGGACATCGACATGCCGAACCTCGACTTCTTGCCAAGCGACGAGACGGAAGAGACCCGCTACACGCTGCCCCACCTCGTCCACTACAACGAGGAAGAATTCGTCCTCTACGACAACGCCGTGAAGCTGGCCAAGGAGCTGCGCGTCACGGAGGGGATGAGAGCCGACGCGTTCATAGCGGGCTCCTTCATCTTCGGCGACTTCATCGAGGCGTTCATGACAACCCACAACTGCGGAACCCCGAAGATGACAATCAGCACGCTCAGCATGAGCGAGGAGAACGTGGACAGCCTGCGCACCCTCATGGAGAAGGGCTACGTCGGCGAGCTGAACCTCATCATCAGCGTCTACTTTTGGGGGCATGAGCGGCACGGCATGCTGCCATACATCTACGAGCAGCTCGACATAGACAACAGGTTCCAGCTGGCGGTGGCAGGCATGCACACCAAGACCGTCCACTTCACCACCCACGGAGGCAAGAAGATAGTGATGCACGGCAGCGCGAACCTCCGAAGCAGCGGAAGCATCGAGCAGTTCACCATCGAGGAGAATCCCAAGCTGCACGACTTCTACGAGGAGCAGTTCACCAAGATAATCGACAAATACGCCACCATCAAGAAACCCATCCGCAACAGCAAGGCATGGGATATATTCACCAAGAAGTACTTCAAAGATTAGGAGAACCAGAGCATGGCAACAGCAACAGGCGCAAGTGACGGTGGAGGCCGCAAGTACTCCAGAGCACAGCGAAGCAAGGGTGGCCGGAATGCGGCACTCAGCAAAGCAGCCAAGAGAAGGAGCAGCACACCCAGCTACTCCGGCGGTGGCAGCAGCAGCCTCCCATTCAGCCCGGGAGGCGGTGGTGCACTGCCATTCTGAGCAGCGGCACGACACACAGAGCGGACACCCAGAAGGGCATCCGCTCTCTCCCGTTTAAGACACTACACAAACACAGCACAGCATGAAACAACCAACATTCGAGAGACGATACATCGCACTCAGCCAGCTACAGGCGAACAACGGACAGGTCGAGGGTCTGCCTAAGAACCCGCGCTTCATCCGCGACCAAAAATACAAGGCACTCATCAAGAGCATGCAGGAAGACCCGGACTTCCTCGAAATCCGCGAGCTGGCCGTCTACGACCCCGGCAACGGAAACAACAAGTTCGTGGTTTGCGGAGGAAACATGCGGTACAGAGCAGCCAAGGAGCTGGGATGGGAGGAAGCACCCTGCAAGATTATCCCCACAGGCTATCCGATGGAGAAGATACGACGCTTCGTGCTGAAGGACAACGCATCCTTCGGAGAGACGGACTGGGATGCCCTCATCAACGAGTGGTCGCCGGAAGAGATAGCGTCAGCAGCCATCGACGTGCCGGACATCGCCGACCCGAAGGACAGCGAGGAAGCAGAGGCCGAAGATGACAACTTCGACGTAGAAGCCAACAAACCGAAGAAGGCCACCAGCAGGGATGGCGACATCTACAGGCTGGGAGAGCACAGACTCATCTGCGGCGACAGCACCAAGGAGATGTACCTCGAAGCCCTCATGGAGGGCGAACAGGCAGACCTCCTCGTCACAGACCCGCCATACAACGTGAACTACGAGGCCAAGGGGCACGACAAGATAGCCAACGACAACATGGCTGACGCTGCCTTCGTGGCCTTCCTCGAAGACACCTTCAAGAACGCCAACGACGTGATGCGCCCAGGTGCAGCCTTCTACGTATGGCACGCAGACAACCAAGGCTTCAACTTCCGAACAGCCGCACACAACATCGGCTGGCAGACACGCCAGTGCCTCGTCTGGAACAAGAACAGCTTCACGCTGGGCAGGCAGGACTACCAGTGGAAGCACGAACCATGCCTCTACGGATGGAAGGACGGAGCCGCCCACTACTTCATCAACCGCCGGAACCTTGCGACAATCATCGAGAAGGAGCAGGACATCGAGAAGATGAGCAAGCAGGAGATGAAAGACCTGCTCGAGAAAATCTTCATCGAGCAGCAGCTCCCCACCACGGTCATAGACTGCGACAAACCCGCCCGGAACCCAGACCACCCGACGATGAAGCCAGTACCACTCATAGGCAAGCTCATCAACAACAGCAGCCGACGCAAGGACATCGTACTGGACATCTTCGGAGGCAGCGGAACCACCCTCATAGCAGCAGAGCAGCTGCACCGCAAATGCCGCATGGTCGAGTTCGAGCCAATCTACGTCGACGTAATCATCAAGCGATGGGAAGAGCTGACAGGTATGAAGGCATACCTTGTCCGCAACATCCACGACGGAAAGGAGGTGGAGGAATAATGCCCAAAGGAAAAGAGACGATGGTACCAGCACAGCTGGCCAACCTCGAAAAAGGGAGATTTCAGCCCGGACAGAGCGGCAACCCGGCAGGCAGGAAAAAGGACAGAGTGAAAGCCTTGCTGAAACAGGTGCTGTCGAAAAGCAAGCTAAAGACAGCCGAGGCACTCACCATAGACGAAATCGACACCATCGAGAAGAGCGTCCTCGCCCTTGAGCTGTCCGATATCCAGCTGCTGGCCAAGCACGACAACACCCCGGCCTACATGAAGACCCTCTGCATGGCCATCATCATCGACATGAAGAACGGCCAGACAAAGACCGCCGACCTTCTACGCAGCCGCCAATACGGAACACCACAGCAGAAGATAGACGTCACAACGGGAGGCGCACCACTCACCACAAAGGAAATGACCCCGGAGCAGGCAAAGGCCATGCTCCAGCAGCTCGAAGAGGAATACTGACCCGATGCAGACAGCCGCTACCAGCACAGACATCCGAAAGGCATGGGCAATGCAGGACACACTGCACTTCACACGCTACTTCTTCCGCGAATTGCAGAAGAAGCGGTTCATCGTGGGCGACCACCACAAGGCCGTCTGCGAAGCCCTTGACGAGGTGCTGGCCGGAAAGACGAACAGGCTCATCATCAACATCGCACCGCGCTACGGAAAGACAGAGATAGCCGTGAAGAACTTCATCGCCGAGGGGCTGGCCATCAACCCGGCCGCACGCTTTATACACCTGAGCTACTCCAGCGCACTGGCGATGGACAACAGCGTCGCCATCAAGGACATCGTGACGAGCGAGGCCTTCCGCGAGCTGTTCACCACCCGCATCAAGTACGGAAGCGACACCAAGAACCGATGGGACACGGAACAGGGGGGAGGTGTTTACGCCACATCCACACTCGGCCAAATAACAGGATTCGGTGCCGGAGCCGTGGACGTGCCGGGCGAGCCTTACAAGTTCGCAGGGGCAATTGTCATCGATGACCCCATCAAGCCGGAAGACGCGCTGAGCGACGTGGTGAGAGAGCGGGTAAACAGACGCTTCGAGACAACCATACGCAACCGCGTGAACAGCCGCAACACGCCAATCATCATCATCATGCAGCGGCTCCACGAAAGAGACCTCTGCGGATACTTGCAGGACATCGAGCCAGACGAGTGGAAGGTGGTGAGCTTGCCCTGCGTCTACGAAGACGAAGAAGGAAACCCAAAGCCCCTGTGGCCGTTCAAGCATGACCTCAAAGAGCTGGACAAGATACGCATGGCCAACAGCTTCGTCTACGAGACGCAGTACCTCCAGAACCCGAAGCCGCTGGAGGGATTGATGTACGAGCACTTCCGCACCTACCAGACAATCCCCATCGAGGCGCACATGCCGACCAAGAAGGCATACATCGACACCGCCGACACAGGCGAGGACTTCCTGTGCGCCATCTGCTACGACGAATTTGAGAGCGGATGCTACGTCACCGACATCCTCTTCACAAACAAAAGCATGGAGTACACGGAACCAGAGACGGCACGCATGCTGGTGCGCAACGGCACACAGGAAGTCATCATCGAGGCCAACAACGGAGGCCGGGGCTTCCGGCGAAACGTGGAGAAGTACGTCCGCGAGCTGGGCAACTGGACAATGGCCTTCGAGGACTTCACACAGACGGAGAACAAGAAGGTGCGCATCTTCAGCCACTCAGCGGAGGTGATGCACATCGTGGCCTACCCGGAGGGATGGGAAACCATGTACCCCCAGTACCACTCAGCCATGAGCAGCTACCGCAAGGAGGGCAACAACGAGCACGACGATGCCCCGGACGCAACGACAGGCATCGTCGAGCGGTTCCAAGGCAGAGGCCGCGAATGGACGGAAGAGGAAATGGAGGAAATCGAGGATACAGTCTACTAAACCCACAAACACATAGGAGAACAGCGATGAAGAGATTCAAGTGGAAAGACCCAGACAAGGAGCTGCCGGAAGGCGAGAGCATCGTCCTTGTCGAGACAAGGGAGCAGGGGTGCGAGTACGACCGCCTCTGCACGGCCATCTTCCTGCCGGACACAGGGCAGTGGTTCGAGATGCTCAACACAAACGAGACAGGCTCCCAGCTGATGATTGTGACAGCATGGAGCCATATACCAGAAATGGAGGACAGACTATGAGTAAGATAAAAGAGATAGTCCAGAAGGACAGGCCTGCCGGGGAAATCATCGGCGACCTCAAGCAGAAAACCATCGACGTGCCAGCATGGGGAACACTCGAGAAGGAGTACGACCCACGCAAGCACCCGGTGCACAACACCAAGGAGTACCGCGACAAGGTGAAGAAGGGCAAGACGGAGAAGATGACCCGCATCACCTACGCCATCCAGAAGCAGGCCGTGAAGCGCATGAAGGAGCTGATGTTCACCATTCCCGTGAAGCGCAAGTACACAGCCAAGAGCGAGCAAGAGAAGACCGCCGCAAAAATCATGGAGGCCATCTTCAAGAAGAACCACATCGACAGCGTAAACCTCAAGCGGGCAGGAAAGCTGTTCGCCTCCTGCGAAATCATCACAATCTGGTTCGGACAGCCACAGGACACCGTCTACGCCGGACAGACGAGCAAGCTCAAGCTACGCTGCCGCACCTACAGCCCCATGGACGGCGACGAGCTGTACCCCCTCTTCGACGAATACGACGACCTCATAGCCCTCTCCATTGCCTACAGCCGCTACGAAGGGCAGGACAAGGTGAACTACTTCGACACCTACACCGCAGACCGCCACTACCGCTGGAAGCAGAGAGCAGCCAGCGGCACAGATTGGGAGCTGGACGCTGACGAGCAGATAACCATCGGAAAGATACAGGGCTGCTACCTCAACCGCCCCGAACCCATCTGGGAAGACCAGAGCGAGAACGGCTACGAGCTGGAATGGGCACTCTCGCGCAACGGCAACTACCTACGCAAGAACAGCCGCCCCACATGGGTAGTCTACACCGACAGCTCGCGACCAACCAACCCGAACAAGCAGGAACCCGTCGATGACAACGTAGGCCGCAACGTCCTGCGCTACGGACAGAAAGACCGCGCCGAATACGCCACGTGGCAGCAGGCCATCGAGAGCTTGAAGTTCCACACAGAGGAACTGCGACGCAACATCCACACCACACTCCAACTGCCCGACATGAGCATGGAGCAGATGAAGGCCACGCCCATGAGCGGAGAGGCACGGAAGATGTTGTTCATAGACTGCCAGATGAAGGTGACAGACGAGGCAGGCGACTGGCTCGAGTTCTTCGACAGAGAGGTGAACGTGGTGCGGGCATTCTGCAAAATCATGTTCCCGAAGCTGGCCGCAGCCTTCGACACATTGGTGGTCGAGAACATCATCACGCCATACCAGATAAACAGCCTTAGCGACGACATCAAGGACGGAACCAATGCCACAGGTGGCAAGGCCGTGGCCAGCCGCCAGACGATTGTGCGCCGCCTCGGACTTGTGCCGGAAGAGGAACTGGAAGACGAAATCAAGCGCATTGAGGAAGACGAGACAGCGGCCAACGACCTCTTCAACAACGAACCCACAGAATAGCGACACAAGCCACCGATAGGAGAAACGACAGCCCATGCCCAGGAAGCAGCCCACATACCCAAACCCAGCAACGTTCAACGTCGTTACCTACGACGCACAGCACAAGAAGAACCTCGCAGCCAGAGCCAAGAAGGTCGAGAGGCTCTACAAACAAGCCATCCAGAAGATGGCCGCTGCCGCCCAGCCTTCACTCTTCGGAGGGGAGGCCGGGCAGCAGTTCAGCTGGCAGGACTTCCCGGTACTCGACAAGGAGATGGCAGCACTCCAGAGGGAGCTGGCCAAGGGATTGCAGCTGAACATCGAGCAGGGCGACAAGGAGAGCTGGGCACTCTCCAACGCCAAGAACGACGCAATGGTCGCCTCGATCGTGGGGAAGTCGAAGATACCCAAGGCCATCCTCCAGACATGGAACGAGCCGAACCTCAGAGCCATGAACGCCTTCATTCAGCGAAGGGATGCAGGCATGGGGCTGAGCCACCGGGTGTGGAACCTGACAGACCAGTTCAAGGCAGAGCTGGAACTGGCACTCGAGACTTGCATAGGCAAGGGAATGAGCGCAGCCGACATAAGCCGCGAGGTGCGCCAATACCTCAAGTACCCCGACAAGCTGTTCAGAAGGGTGAGAGACGAGCAGGGCAACCTCCGGCTGTCGAAAGCCGCCGCCGCCTTCCATCCCGGACAGGGAGTCTACCGCTCCAGCTACAAGAACGCCCTGCGCATGACGGCCACCGAGAACAACATGGCCTACCGAAGCGCAGACCATGAACGGTGGGGCAACCTGCCATTCGTGCTGGGCATCAAGATAAGCACCAGCAACAACCACCCCGTCACCGACATCTGCGACGAGCTGAGCGGACGCTACCCGAAAGACTTCAAGTTCGTAGGCTGGCACCCGTGGTGCCGCTGCTTTGCCGTGGCCATACTCGCCGACCAAAAGGAGATGGACGCATACACAAAGGCACTCATGGACGGACAGGACGTGAGCAACTGGCAGTTCACAGGCGATGTGAAGGAAATGCCGGAGCAGTGGAACACATGGATGAAGGAAAATGCGGAGCGGATAGGCAAAGCCGCCAAGGCGGGAAAGCTGCCCTACTTCATCAAGGACAACTTCACAGACGGCGACCCCACGAAGGGATTGAAGTGGATGAGCCAGACACCGCAGGAGCCGAAGAAGCTCACACCGCTGCAGATTGCAGCAAAGAGACATGCCGAAAGGACACCAGAGGAAGCTCAGCGCATCCTTCACGAGTATCGCACAAAGCAGGCCGTCACCAAGTACGGCAACAAAGTCCTCGGCATGGCCAAGGGCATCACTGACATCAGCAACAACAAACTGCGGAAAGCACTCTCCACGGCAGACTACACCACGGCAGAGAAGGAGGCAAAGGCAATCGCAGCCAAGCTGAAGCAACTGAAGGGATGCCAATACGTCGAGAACCCAATAGCAGCATCCAAGTCCTACTCGATGAAGGAGGTCATGGATGCAGACAAGGCCATCGCCGACAAGATGAAGCACTGGGCTACGAAGACGCTGGCAGAGCAGAAGGGTGCCATTGAATACGAAATCCAGTGGGTAAAAGACCACAAGAAATACAGCACATGGCCGCTGGCAGAAACGGCATACACGAAGCAGCTGGCTGTTGTGGAAGACCTTATCGAGTGGGAAGGGTACAAGGCCAAACTCCAAGAGCTGGCTGCATTCAAGACGAAAGACAAGTCCTACCTCCTGCAAATCCAGCTCACAGAACAGTCCATAGTCGCCAAGAACAAGCAGTTCACAGAAAAAGGGCTCAAGCACTTGCAGGACATAAAGGCTAAGAAGGAAGCCGCCAAAGTAAAGAAAGCCCAAGCCCATACAACCGCATCTGCTCCAAAGAAGCTCGACCCAGGCAACACCACGAAGCAAAGCGGACACATTGGAGATGCCCACTCGCTTACAGAGCAGGAAATGAAAGACCTCATCATGAGAGACACCGGGTGCAGCGCAGCAATGGCACAAAGGTACTACGATGCGGTATACGGTTTCAGCTACCAATGGGACTGGGAAATCCGGCAATTCCAGACAGGCAACATAAGATTCACATCAAGGCACGGGCACACCATGAAGGAAATAGAGCGGAGGGCATATGACCTCGAAAAGTTCATCCACGAATCACCAAAGTGGGACGGAGGAACCACCTACAGAGGCATGTCGCTCTCAGATAAAGAACTGGACGAGCTGATAACCAAGCTGAAGAAGGGAGAAAGCGACATGCTCGGCAGCGCATCATGGTCTACCAAACAAGGAACCAGCGAGGGATTCGCAGACTACCATATAGGAGAAACCAGCACGAAATATGGTGACGAGAAAACGAATAGTGTAGTCCTCATCACTGACACCCACAGCAAGGCAACCAGCATTCAGCACATCTCGCATTACGGCTCGAGAGAGGCAGAAGTGCTATCGAGTAAGGACACAAGATGGGAATTCGTGAGGAAATACGAGAAAGAAGGCTACACCTACATCGTGGTCAAACCCGCCAATTAGCGGCATAGAACCTGCGGAATGGAACAACCAAGAAAAGAGGGTCAGCTTCGCTCTGATAACAGAACCGCTCGAACAGCAGAGCCTGCACAGCAAGAGGGGTGCCGTCTTTAAAAAGAGGGTCATCTGGAAAGCCAAGCTGTCGGAACAAAGCAACGGCATCGTTCACAGGCTTCATCTTGTCGGCCAAGAGAGAGAGCACCCACGACTCCTCACATATCCAGCCGAGACGAAACACGCCAGAAGGACAATCGTCCTCCCCCTTGTAGAATTTGCAGCGAGCCAGCAGAGCAGCCCGACGTTCAGATTCAGTTCTTGCCATAGCGGAAAGTTTTTGCAAAGATACACAAAACAAGCCAAACCTCCAAACCAAGGAGCCAAAAACGTCGCAAATTGGCTCCTTTTTGCGTTAAATAACTTTAATTTTGATTATATTATAAACAGAAGTGGAAAAGATTGTGTAACTTTGAGGCCGTAAATTTACAAAATCGATTTTTATGTTTCAACAGATTTTAGACGCACTGGAGAAGAAATATCCGGGGGTCGACAAGAAAATTCTTGAGCGGATGGCCAAGAAACTGGCCAAGACGACGAAGAACGAAGACGACGTTCAAACTGCCGTAGACGGGGTGAGCGTCCAGCAACTCATCGACAGCGAGAGCGACAGACGGAGCAACGAGGCTACGGACACAGCTATTCGCAACTACGAGACAAAGCACAACCTCAAGGACGGCAAGCCCGTGAAGACGGATGACGACGATGACGACGAAATCGACGACGATGACGACGACCCATCGGCAGATGACGGCAAGCAGGGCAAGCAGGGGGACAAGAAGAAGGCCAAGCTGACGAGAACCGAGAAGATGCTGCAACAAGTGCTGAAGCAACAACAAACGCTCACTGAGGAGCTGACGCAGATGAAACAGGAGAAGGTAGGCAACAGCCGCAAGGCCAGATTCGAAGCACTTCTGAAGGATGCCGACGAGAAGGTGCGCAATCGGTACATGAGAGACTACGACAGGCTGACGTTCAAAGACGATGCCGACTACGACGCATGGCTGGAAGACATCACTCCCACCATCGAGAGCGACATCAACGACGCGAAGGCCGCAGGCGGGGTCTCCACGCCACCGAAGGGAGGCAAGCAGACAGGACGCAAGGAGGGTGAGGTAGACCCGGCTGTGACAGCGTACCTCGACACGACTGCAGCCAATGAGAGCGGCAATACGTTCTCCGGCATAGCAGGACTGCCACAGGCTCCGGCACCACAAGCCGCACCAGTCGCCAAGTAGGCAAGCCGACCAAAACGAGAGAGATAACACGAAGTCGGACAACACAAACACAAAAGAACAATGAACCGAAACTTCAAGTTCAACCCAGCAGAAGCAGCCGACCCCATCTACTTCGAGCAAGTATTTGCAGAGAAGCCGGGAGGAGGCCTGCTCGCAAACCCGGACTTCGACGTACCGAAGTCCGTAGCTGTCGGCAAGAACGACAGCGGACTGTACGCCCCCATCAAGGCGTACCGCCTCGTAGAGGCAGCAGCAGCTGACGCCACCACCATCAAGATTGCTAAGGGTAGCGGTGTCAAGGAAGGAGACGTTCTCGCCACAGGCAAGAAGGGTGTCGCATGCACCGGCGTAGACACCACGACCTCGGACGATTACGACGTGGTGACCGTCGCACTCGGCGTAGCAATCACCGCCGGGAAGGTGCTGTACGAGGCAAAGGCAGCAAGCGCAACAGCAGCCAAGCCGAAGTACACCCCGGAGTACATCCTCGGCACCTACGTGCCAGCCAACGAGGGCGACTTCGAGGTGCGCCTTATCAACGGAGCGAACCTCCGCAAAGAGACCGCCAACGTCGCTGACGAGGTGGTGGAACTGATGAAGAGCATCGCGCTCGTCTAACCCAGAGACACAGAACAAACGAAAAAAGGAGATTTAGAAAATGGCAATGAACGCACCACTTTTCGACATCGACATCCCCGGCATGCAGGCGACCGTGAACAAGTTCCAGCCGGGACAGGGCTTCGTATGGAGCCGCCTGTTCCCGCTGAAGTACACACGGAAGTTCGACATCAAGGGAATCGAGGGCGACGATGGCATACCCGTCGCCGCAGACCGCGTAGCCTTCAATACCAAGGCTCCGAAGAAGACCCGCAAGAAGGTCGGCAACTGGAGCGGAAAGCTCTCGAAGTACTCGGTGAGCCGCGAGAAGGACGAAATCGAGATTAACGAGTACCAGGACGCACAGACGCTGGCCAACGCCGCCACGGAGAACCAGCAGGAGAAGCAGGAACTGGTACGCATCGTCTACGATGACGTCACCTTCTGCCGACAGGCCATGGACGCAAAGGTCGAAATCGACTCAATGCGCATCGCCTCCAGCGGCATCCAGAGCTTCCCCGCCAGCATTGAGGGCGAGATGGCCTCGCAGGACATCATCAACTTCAACGTGCCGGAGAAGAACTTCGTGGGCTACGGTGTCAGCACCAAGACCGTGAAGAAGAGCGGACAGACAACCACGGTGAAGACCGCCGAGTGGGATGACGTGGAGAAGGCCGACGGACTCGGCGACCTCATCGCAGCCCAGACGCTCATCAAGAACCAAGGACTGCCAAAGCCCCGCTTCGCATTCATGGAGCTGGCCAAGTTCCAGCAGCTCTGCGCCCAGCAGGCCACCGTGCGCCGCCTGTTCCCGAAGGTCACCGACCTTGAACGCATCACCGCCGAGGAAATCAACCTCACCAGCATCAACGCCTACATGGACAAGGCAGAGAACCAGTTCCCGCACATCGTCATCCTTGACACCTACGCCACCATTGAGCACAAGGATGGCAGCAAGGATACCATCAAGCCATGGAACGAGAACGTGGTCACCCTCTCGCCCACCATCCAGCTGGGCTGGACGTACTACAAGAACGTCCCCATGGTGCAGAACACCGAAGCCCTGCAGGTCTACGGAGGCTTCTACAAGGTCACCCGCTACAGCGAGGTGAACCCGATGCTCGAGGTAACGATGGCCGAGGCATACGTCCAGCCCGCCCTCATCAACCGCCAGAGCCTCGTGTTCCTCAACACGATGGCCGAGACGTGGAACAACGGCGACGCAGACGAGTGACCCTAACCCTCTAAAGCGACAAGACGATGACTATCAGCGCAGCACTCAAGTCAATCAGCAACTACCCCATCCCCTCGTCGGTCATTGACAACGTGGCCGACGAGGCAGGGATAGCAGACACCACCCAGACGGCGACAAAGGAGATACGCAAGAGCAGCGACTTCAAGCGGGCAACCGCCTACGTCTACCGATTCCTTGCCGACGCTCCGAACATCACGCAGGGAGGCATCAGCTATACGTTCAGCGAAGACGAGAGGTCGCGCTTTTCCAAGAGAGCAGCCGCAATCCTCGACGAGCTGGGAGAAGGCGACCAAGCCGACATCCAGTGCGGATACATGGGGGAGGAATTCTGATGATTATCGAGAACGGACACATCCAGACGCTCACCACGACGGGAGGGGGCATGCTCCACGGCATACCGCAGCCCGTCGTAGAGCAATGGAGCGACCCAATCCCCTGCAATATCAGAAAGAACAAGAGCGACCACAAGGGAACCTACACCGACGGAAAGTTCATTCAATGCGCAGCCGTCCTGCTCATAGAGCCGCAGGAATTCACCGCGAAGCGCATCAAGGTAACGGACAACCGGGAAAACGAGCTTGGAGAGTTCGAGGTGCAGGACGTTCAATACCTCCACGCAGTCGAGGCTTTGCAGATAACGGTAGGATGAAGCCATGCCAGTGAAGAACAACATCGACGCTGCAAGGATAAGGCAACGCATCGAAGCCGCCATCCAGAACCGCACAAGAGCCATCGTGGCGCAGCTCTTCTACATCGGAGAGGAATGCCTCGCCAACGCCAGAGCCAACCACCTCTACCTCAACCAGACAGGCAACCTTTGCAGCAGCATCGGCTACTGCGTCATAGTGGACGGAGAGATAGTCCACGAAGGAGAATGGAGGCAGGTGGCAGGCAAGCAGGGCAACGGACAAGAGGGCAAGCAGAAGGGCATGGAGTACCTGCACAGGCTGGCAGCGGAACAGCCAGCACAAGGGATAACCTTCATGATGGTGGCAGGAATGCCATACGCCCAATACGTAGAGGCCATGAGCCTCGACGTCCTCGACACCAGCCAGCAGATGGCAGAGACGAAGATAAAAGGCATGCTCAACAGGCTGTTCAAGCCAACAGCATAGGAGAAGGAACAAGGAACAATGGCAGTCAAAGGAACGACACAGATAGAGCTGGCGATGTACGCAGCACTTGAGGAACTGATGCGGCAGAGCATCAGAGGCACGTTCTACACGGAAGGAACACGCCCCCTCACAGCAGCCACCGAGGATGCAGTGCTGACGGTCTCAAACGCAAGCAGCGACCAAATCGAGGCTGGCCACGCCAGAATCAACATCTACGTGCCGGGCATCAACAACGGAGGCGAGAGCAAGGTGCCGGACAAGGCGCGACACCAGCAGCTCGAAGCACTCGCACCAGACATCGTACGGACGCTCAACGCCGCCGACACAGACTACCTCTTCGACTTGCTGCAAGCCCCAAGGACAATACAGGTGCCGGGAAAGGAAGAATGGATCGTCAACATCGCACTGAAATTCAAGTACACAACATTCAACGAATAGGAGAAACGAAACATGGCAAAGCAGAAAGTAATCGCCGCATGGTCGAAGTGCAAGGTCGAATTCGGCACCACAGGCGACAATGACGAATTCGCCGCCGAGCTCATCGACGTGGGCGTCATCAAGGACAGAACCACGGAGCTGACGGCAGAGGACGGCGACACACTCCAGCTGGTGGCCACTGGTGGCGAGGTCGTGGCCGAAGACCAGAACGAAGGAACGCTCCAGCTCCAGACGACGGTCATCGAGCCGACCCCGGCTCTCTACACCGCCCTCGGCATTGCGGAGGCAGAGGTCAGCGGAGAGCAGAAGGTGAAGACCCACATCGTGCCGGGCGACAAGTCCGTCAAGGTGACACCCAAGAACAAGGGTGCCAAGGGCATCAAGGCTCCCCTGTGCCGAATCTCGGTGCAGCCCACCTTCGACGAGGAAAGCGGTAACGCCCTCATCCTCACCTTCAAGATTTTCAAAACCACAGGCGTACCCGAGACCCCGGCAACCCAAGAGGAACCAGCCAAGGACAACAACTACTGGTACAGCCGCTTCACCACCACGGAAGCCTTGCAGTAAAAAACTTTTTTTTCATACGTTTAAATTAAACCTCGACAAAGGGGCAGGCCGGACGGAAAGAGCCGTCCTGCCCCTTTCCAATAAGGAGGGCAACAGCAGCACAGCGGAGCGAGACCGCACCACTCCACCAACAGACACAAGCACAGAATATGGAAGACAAGAAAACGATAGAACAGCAGGTGGCCGAAGCCATTCTACAGAGAGCCACCGCCACCATAGAGATAGCCGGGAAGAGCTACGACATAGCACCGCCCACCCCGGCGACGCTCATCCTCGTCTCGGAACTGACGGCACAGCTGCCAACCATCGACAGGAACACCAAGGACATCCTCGGAGAGACCCTGCGCACCGCCAAGGACAGCAAGGTACTCGGAAGGATAGCCGCCACGCTCATCCTCGGAGCAAAGCGCATCCGGGAGGCACACACCGTCACCATAGGCACGACCCGTCGATGGAGCTGGCGCAGGCTGCGCTTCGAAACCACCGAAGAGACGATGCCGGAAGTGGACTTCATAGCAAGGACAGTCCTCGAAGAGGTCAGTACCGTCACGCTCGCCAAGGCCATCGGCCAGCGGTTCCTCGACATGCAGGTGGGTGATTTTTTCGGGCTTACCACTTCCCTGTCAGAAACAAACATCCTAAGACCCACAAGGGAAGTGGAACAGACAGCATCTGGGGCATCGTCATAGGATGGGCGAAAACCATCGGCGAAACCCCGGAGCACATTCTGTACAACTACAGCTACCAGAACCTCCTGCTCTTCGGAGCCGCCACGCCGCAATACGACGATGAGGAAGATACATGGGATGAGAGCAAGGACTGGAACAACCCAGCAAACAATACGGACACGACAACCTCCACGGAAGAGGAAGAATTCATAAAGGAGTTTTAGCAGATGACAACCGACAACGGAGCTGAGAGCTTTTCGATACGAGTAGACAACTCGCAGCTGGAGAGAGACGCAGCAAGAGCCACCAATATCATCGCAGGAATTGGTGACAAGGCCGTCGAGCAGGGGCAGCGCATAGACGATGCCTTCCGGCAGCTGGGGAGAGCCATAGCCCCGGCCTTTGCCGTCGGCTCCCTCATTCAGTTCGAGAGGCAGATAGTCAGCGTCAGAAGCGAGATGGAAGCCCTGCAAATCAGCTTCGAGACGCTGGCCGGAACCCAGATGGGCAAGCAGCTCTATAACGACATCAAGCAGTTCGCAGCCACCACCCCGATGATGATGGGCGACCTTGCCAAGGGAGCACAGACCCTTCTCGGCTTCAACATCGAGGCAGAGAAGGTCATGCCCATCCTCCGGCAGATTGGCGACATAAGCATGGGCGACTCGCAGAAGTTCAACAGCCTCGCGCTGGCCTTCGCACAGATGAGCAGCACAGGCAAACTCATGGGACAAGACCTCCTCCAGATGATTAATGCCGGATTCAACCCGCTGGTCATCATCGCAGAGAAGACAGGAAAGACCATCGCTGAGCTGAAAGACGAAATGTCGCAGGGCAAGATAAGCGTAGAAATGGTCGAGGATGCCTTCAAGACGGCCACCAGCGAGGGAGGCAAGTTCAACGGCATGCTCCAGCAGCAAGCCAAGGGCATGAAGGGAGCAATCGCCCAGATGGAGGGAGCAATCCAGAACACGCTGAACGACTTCGGCGAAGCCCAGGAAGGGGTGCTGGTCGACGGCGTGCGGCTCGTGACCAAAGCCATCGAGAACTACGAGGTCATCGGCAAGACCATCCTCACCATTGCCGCCGCATACGGAGGATGGAAGGCCGCACAGATGGCCGTCGTGGCCTACCAGAACGTCATCGCCCGGAACCAAGCGACGATAGAGGCAGAGCGGGTGGCCAGCCTACAGGCCATAGCGGAGGCACAGATGGCAGAGGCAGCAGCGGAGAGTGGCGACACCACCGCAACGCAAGCCAACACCGCCGCGAAGACCGGGAACACCACGGCCACCGACGCACAGATAGCCGCCATAGGGCGAGGGCTGCAAGCTAAACTCGCAGAGGCAGAGGCCAACCTTGCGGTCGCCCAGACAGAGGCACAGCTGGCCGCAAACAGGCTAAGGGAGGCACAGGCGAGCACAGCATACTACGAGCGGCAATACCAAGCCGCGCTCCTGCTCGGTGATGGCGAGAGGATAGAGGCCGCAGAGAACGCGCTGAACACCGCAGCATCGAGCGAGAACGCAGCAGCCAAAGCAGCACAGGCAGCACAGGACAATGTAGCCACAGCAGCGAAGACGAGGGAGGCAGCAGCCACTCGTCTCGCATCCTTCCAGACACAGGTAGACACCGCCAATAAGACCGCCAACACAGCGGCCACAGGGCTGATGGCCTCGGTGACACGCGCCGCGACAGCCGCCATGAACGGACTCAAGGCAGCGATGGCGTCAAACCCATTCGGACTGGCACTGGTGGCAATAACCACCATCATCGGCGCACTAAGCCTCTTCACCAGCGAGACGGAGGAATCCACAGAAGCCCTCGACAAGCTGAGAGACGCAGCCCTCGAAGACACCCAGAAGGTGGCCACCTACCGTGCCGTCTTGGAGAACGTCGACAAGACCTCCAAGCAATACCGCGAGACGCTCAAGAACCTCAACTCTACGGCAGAAGAGTACCACACAACGCTCTTCACAGAGAACGACACCGTAGACGAGCTGAAGGACAAGTACAACGAACTGACGGAAGCCATTCGTGCCAATGCCGCAGAGCGCATCCTTTCAGAGGCAGCGAGCAAGGCCACCAAGGACTCCATGGACAAGGAAAAGGAGGCCATGGACGAACTGATAGAAGAAGCGAAGGAGGCCTCCCACACGGTCATTGAATACGGAACGGTGGACGCTGGCGACGGAAAGACGATAGCAGGCTACGAGGCCGTCGAGAAAGCGAGCACGAACATACGCAACCTCACCACCGCCACATGGAACCAGATATCGGCCACCGTCATGGAGAACGCCCGGAAGATGGCCGATGCCTTCGAGGAATCCCCGGAGAAGGGAGAGCAGGCCGTGAAGGAAATGGTCACACAGATAGAGGGTATTCTCCGCTCCCTTGGAGTAACAGACAAGGAAATAGAAGCCTTCCACGACACCCTCTACGAGTACGTCGAGGATTCAGCCAAGGGATTCAAGGACGCATACAACGAACTGGGCAGAACCGAAGCCCAGCTTCGAGGCATTGCCGCTGCAGCTGTAGACACCAAGGACATCACCAACGATGCCATCGACAAAATGAACTACGAGCAGCTGCAAGACGAGATGGTGAAAGTCCAGCGAGAGATAGACGCAATCAACGCCAAGAAGCTGTCCCCGGACGTGGACACCAGCCGACTCCAGACACTCATGGACATGCTGGAACGGATAAAGGGGCTCATACCCTCCCAGCTCACGGAAGGGTCGGACTCAGCCCTCGAGAAACGGCTGAAGAAACTGAGGGAAGAGCGAGACGCGCTCGTCTACGGCTCGGATGAATGGTCGGCAAAGAACAGGGAGGTGGGCACCCTCCAAGCCACCCTCAACGCCCACAAGAAAGGCTACGCCGAGAACAGGGACAAGACGAACAAGGCTGGCGAGACCGCCGCACAGCGCGAGGCCAAGCGCAGGAAGCAGCAGCAGGAATACCTCGAGGAACAGCGCGACCAAGCAACGGAGCGCATAAGGCAGGAATTCGAGCTATGGAGCGACACCGAAGCTGCCGCCATCGAAGCCATGCGCGACGGAACACAGAAAACCATACGACAGATAAAGCTCGACTTCGCCAAGCGGAAGGAAGAGCTGCGCCGCCAGTACGAAGACATGCGTCGCCAGAAATGGGAGGAAGACAAGCGTCTGTGGGAGGCCAACCCCGCCAACAAGAACAAGGAGTTCAAGGGCAACCTCGATGACGCGAAATACGACCTCACAGACAGTGAGAAGCGTCAGCTCGAAAGCCAGATGGAGTCCGCACAGCAGCTGTTCGACATGCAGATACAAGAAGCCCTCGACGGCGAGAGGCAGATGATGCTGGACTACCTCAAGGAGTACGGAAGCCTCCAAGAGCAGAAAGCAGCCATCGCAGCCGAATACGCCGAGAGGATAGCCAAGAGCCAGGACGCATGGGAGAAAAGAAGCCTCGAAGCAGAGCGCGACAAGAAGGTGAGCGAGATAGACTTCAAGGCACTCCAGAAGGAAATCAACTGGGAGCTGGTCTTCAACGACCTCGACAAGATAAGCACCGACGCGCTGGCCAGCCTAAAGCAGAAGCTGAAGGACGCGCTCAACAGCAACGACATCACCCCGGAGAACGCGAAGGTGCTGGCAGAGAAGATAGGGGAGATAGAAGAAAAGATAGCCAGCCGCACCGACATATGGTCATCGCTCATCCCTGCCCTGCGGGAGCGAGTAAGGCTCACCAACGAGGCCGCAGAAGTCGAAGAACGGATAAGGGCTGCAAGGGAAAAGACAGGCAACCTCCAAAACACCGCCATAAGCCAGATAGCCAGCATCACAGGAACGGGCGAAGGAGGAATCCGCCAGCAGTGGAACACCATCGGCAGCAGCAAGCCGGAAGACATCCTCGCCTACTTCGGCATCGACGGAACCACCGACGCTGGCAAGCAGCTCACAGGAACGCTGGTAGACCTCGCAAAGGCCACAGAAGACGCGACAGAGGCTGAGAAGCGCAAGAGCGTCATCAACGACATGCTCAAGGGAGGAAAGGTCGGCGACATCTTCAACAAAGCCGTCGAGAACGGAGGTGGCGGTGCAATGGGCATTATCAGCGTCGTCAACCAGAACGCCCAGAGCATGGCAGAGACCGTGGACAAGTTAGGACTTGAAACTACTGACTTCGGACAAGCAGTCCACGGATTTGCAGACGGCGTGGGAGGTTTCAGCAACGCAATCCAATCCCTCGCAAGCGGTGACATCTTCGGAGCCGTGAACGGAGTCCTCGACGGAATAGCCGGATTCGGAAAGATGGGCATCAACGCCCTCATAGGAGGTGGCAATGAAGAGGAAAAGGAAAGCGAGATAGCCGAGCTCACCAAGTCGCAGAAGCGGCTGACAGAAGCCATCGACAGCCTCGCAGAGAAAATCGTAAAGAGCGACGCGACCAACCAGCAGAGCATCGAATACTATAAGCAAGCCCTCCAAGCTGAAAAGGATTGGGAAGAGAAGCAGCGCAGGAAGATAGATGACCGCGCCAGCGAGTATGCAAACACCGGCTACGGATTCCTTGGGCTGGGTGGCAAGTCCAGCTTCAACGCGCACATGGCCGGGAACGGCTGGCAAGGATGGAAGACCTTCTCCGACATCCTAAAGCAGCACCAAGGCGAGAACGGAGTGACCCACGACAGCGTGAACAGGGGCAGCATCTGGAACCTCACCCCGGAAGAGATGCGCCTGCTCAAAGAATTCGCACCGAAGGAATGGGAGGCACTCTTCAACGGCGACGGACACCGCAACCCGGAAGACCTTGTGAACGAGTACATCGAGCGGGCAGGCAAGCAGGATGAGCTGACAAGCGCACTGAACGAGAAGCTGACGGGCTACGATTGGGAAGGATTCCTCAACTCCTACAAGGAGCTGCTGAAAGACCTCGACAGCACCACGGAAGACTTCGCAGGCCACATCAACGAACTCATCACCAACGCCCTGATTGAGAGCTTCGTGAACGAGGAACTGAAGAAGGACATCGACGAGCTCTACAAATACATTGCAGAGGCAGCGACAGACGGCATCGATGCACAGGAACAGGCGAAGATAGACAAGATGAACGATGACATCGCCAACAAGAGCCTCGCATGGCGACAGCGCATGGTGGACGCAGGCATGATACGCCCGGACGCTGAGAGCTACAGCCAGAGCGGGAGCAGCCGAAGCCTCTCCGGCATGAGCCAAGACCAAGGCGACGAGATGAACGGAAGGTTGACCGCCGTACAGGTGGCCGTCTACGGCATCTTCGAGGAAGTCCAGCAGCAGAGCCTAAACCAGTCGGCCATAGCCCGGAACGCCGCCAGCATCGCCAGCACGATGAACGACCTCATAGACCTGCAGACGGACGCAGTGGACTACCTCTCGAAGATAGAGAAGCACACAAGCGTCCTTCCGGCCATGAGGACGGACATCGCCAAGATAAAACAGAACACAGCATCGCTAACCACCAAGAAATAAGGAGCAGCCATGAGAGGTGAACTATTCATAAACGGAAAAGATGCCTACACCCAGTGGGGGGTCATTGCGAGAGAAACCACCATCACGGCACTCATCGAGCCGGAACCGCTAAAGAACCCGGTCGAGAACAAGTCGGCCAGCGAGAACGGCAAGAGGGTGAGAGGGGAGCAGGCACCGAAGGTCGACGAGCGAACCGTCAACCTTTCCATTCAGATAAAGGCCAGCGACAGGGCAGACCTCATCGCCAAGGTCGCCAGCCTAAAGACGGAGCTGAAGAAACGCCGCGTCGAGATAACCACCAAGTACGAGAGCGGAGTGGTCTACCGCATGGACTACCAGAGCTGCCGACAGACACGCTCGCTCTTCAACAGGCTCGCCGCATTCAGCATACAGCTGAACGAGCCGAACCCGGCAAACAGGGGAACGGAGGACACCGACACCTATGAGAATAACGATATTTGACAAACAGGCGGAAAAGGTTTGCAACGTCCCCGTGGACACAGGCAGCACCTACTACTGGAAGCTGATGGAGGAAGAATACCTCAGCATCAACTTCCAGAGCCAGACCGTCCTGCCGCTCAAAAAGGGGCAATGGTGCTACGTGGACGACAGGCTCGGTCGCTTCGAGATAGTGGAGCAGCCAAGGCCGGAACGCGCAACCAGCGCAGACGGCTACGACTACACCCTGCGCCTTGACAGGCCGTGGGCGAAATTCAAGAACCGCATCTACTTCTTCAAGAGGGGAACGGTGGGAGGAATGGAAGCCAAGTGGAGCCTCACGGACACATTGGAACACCACGCCGCCGTACTGCTCGACAACCTAAACAGCCTCGGCTTTGAATACAACGGAAGCCCATACGAGGTGGCCATCAGCGAGGCCATCCCGCAAGAGACGAGCAAGCTGGTAACATTCGACAAGACCAGCATCCTCGACGCGATGACGGCCATAGCCCAGGCATTCGAGTGCGAGTGGTGGATAGACGGAAAGACTATCCACTTCGGCAAGTGCGAGACAGGCGAGGAAATCACGCTCGAGGTGGACAAGGAACTGAAAGCACCCCTCACCCGGCAGGATGACAGCACGGAGCGTCACGGCACACGCCTCTACGCCTTCGGCTCCACACGCAACCTCAACGACAACTACCGCCGCGAGCTGAACAACCCCTTCACGATAGGATGGAGCCAGCGCATCTACAGCAACAAGATACGCTTCACGCTCGCAGCACCGGGAACAGGCACAGGCATGAACCCACACCTCACCAAATGGTGGAGCAGCCACTTCATGATAAAGCTGAACTTCGCGCCGTTCATTGGAAAGGTTTTCAAGTTCACCATAGCAGGGGGAGGCGAATACACAGGCGAGGGCGACTACGGTGGCCAGTACTGGTGCAGGTGGCAGAACAACCCCGTCTTTGAAATAGACCTCGGAGGCTACGCTACCAGCCAGATACGAGCCACACCAGGTTCAAACAGCGCGACGTTCATCATCGGTGACCCGACAGGCGACCAACCAGACAGCGGAGCATCGACATGGATAACCAGCTGGGAGCATGAGGCCATCGACGTGTTCTCATTCGCCGACATCAAGCTCCAGCAGAAGGCCGTCACCAGCCGGAGCACGCTCGCCAAGACGAGCGACGGAACAGAGCACACCTTCGAGTACGTCGGCACGCTTTACGATAAAGACCACAACCCCATCCACCAAGGGGAAGAGTTGTACCGAATCACAGACGGAACGGCCAACCCCACCGCGAACACGAAGGTCACGCTGGCGCACCTTGCCACGGCCTACGTCAACAGGCTCTACACCACACCCATCGACGGAGAGGCCGACGTGGCCATACAGGGCATCGCCCAGACAGCCCTCAAGATGCCAGCCGGAGTACCATACATCGACAGCGAGGACAACCTCGACGAAGACGAGGTGACGGAAGTCATCAAGCAATACGACGACATCTACCCACGCGCCCTGCTCACCATTGAAGACGTGAAGGAGGTCGACGCACAGACCGTAGACGAAGACACCAAGAACGTCACCTATTGGAAAGCCTATCGCATCAAGGCCAAGATGCAGGACGGCTCGCCATTCAACTTCGACAGCGAGTACATCATCCCCGGCGACGACAAGCCGCTGAGCGTCCACTTCCAGAGCGGCAAGCTGAACGGCATGGACTTCGAGGTGAAGTTCAACCCGGAGAACGACAGCAGCGACACTCGCACCTTCGAGATTGTCCGCAACGACACCTACACCCTCGAGCTGCCAAACGAGAACGCGAAGCCGGAGGTAGGCGACACGCTCTACATGTACAACATGGACGTGACCTTCATCGACGAGACGCTCATAGGGGCAGCGGAAAGAGAGGTCGAGGCAAGGGCAAGAAAAGACATCGAGGAACTGCGGAAAGACGATGGCACATACACAGGCAACACCGACCCAGTCCTGTGCGAGGCCAAGAAGATAGACCTCCCCTACGGCCAGCGAGTGAAGCTGGTCGCCCCGGAGTATTTCAGCAGCAAGGACAACCACAGCCGGAGCAGCCGCATCATCGCATTCAGCAAGAACCTCGAAGACCTCTACGATGCAGAGTACACCATCGGCGAGAGCGCAGCATACAGCCAGCTGGGAAGCCTTGCCGACGAGCTGGAAGAGACCGTCTACTACAACGGCCAGATACGCAACAGCAACGACCGCACCATTAGCATAGACCTCTACAACCGCAAGATTGCAGACCTTCAGCAGCAGGTGAACCAGCTGCGCTCAACACTCGACACGAAGCTGAGCCGGACAGAGCAGGACAAGGCCAAGGAACAGATAAACTTTGCCAAGGGAATAACCCTCGGAGAATACGTCAGTGGAAAATTCGGAAGCGGTGGCCAGATAGACCTCAACGGACACGGAGAGCTGGCCAGCCTCACGCTGCGGGAATTCCTCGAAGTGCCGGAGCTGCGATACAACAGGGTCAACATACAGGTGGGAAACAGCTGGCGAGCCCCCGGAGGTGGCATCGTCTACAGCGTAGTGCCAGACACCGACAGCCAAGGGAACGAATTGGCAACAGGCATTATCACACTGCACCTCGAAGACGGAGAAATAGGCACGATAGCCGTCGACGACATTTGCCAAGGCATCTACCACGACGGCATGACCTTTGAGAACAACGCAGAGGCAGACTACGACGACAGCATCGGAAACTTCAAGTTCGCAGGTTTCTATACATGCTACTTCCGCATAGTGGAGATTTTGGAGGAAGGCCAGCGCAGCGTCTTCCGATACGCACTGCGACCAACGAGCGAGCGATGGCCGCACAGCCTGCACCCGAAGCCTGCAATGCACTTCGTGGCCTACGGCAACTTCACAGACAAGGAACGCCAGACGAGCCGATACAGCACACGCACCTACGAGCGATACCTCAAGGACGTGGACAACTGGGAGTTCACCAAGACGATGATAGGCGCACAATTCGGCGACCTCACGAACCTCGACGCTTTCGGCTACGACATGAAGGGGTACTCGGCATACCTCAACAACATCTACATGAGCGGCACAATCCAAGAAATGGACGAGCTGCCCATACGGATAGAGTGCACCGACACAGGCGACGGATTCCTTGGATTCGGAGAGAGCTGCGTCCTCGAGTTCCGCGTCAAGCAGGGCTGGAAAGACATCACGGACACGGTGACGAGCTGGTCGATTACCAGAGACAGCGCAGACCCTCCCAACGATGCAGCATGGAACCTCTCGGCCAAGGCGCAGGCATTTGACGGAACGATAACAATAGCCTTCACCAAGCAGGAAAACGACCTTGGAGTGAACGCCCTCGTACTGAGCACCATCTTCTACGTCGAGGCAAAGGGCGAGACAGGAACGCCGATAGCACAAGCACACATAACCTTCTAAAACAAGGAGAATAAAATGGAGATAACAAGAAAAAGAATCAGAAAGGACTTCGCGCCATTGAACGCTGCCGTCTCGCTGGTCTGCCGCACCAACGGCTCACCCATGACACAGACGTTCAACGGAAAGACAGGAAGCTACGAGCCGAACAGACAGCTCACGCCGACGGTTATCCTCCCACAGGTGACCGTCAACGCCAACGACGGCTCCCTGTCAAGTCCCTACGGAAACGCCATGCTGGCGAGCATGCAGTGGCTGGTGAACGGAGTGGACATCACCACTATCGAGGACGCGCCGGGAGAGGAAGCCCAATATAAATGGCAGGGCAACTACACCATCCGCATGGACGGCTCCAACAGGGGGGCACTTGAGCTGAGACGGAACGTGAAGGTGAGCGAGAAGTTCGAGCTTCAATTCAAGGGGGTGATTGCAGACCAAAGGCTGGGCGTGACAATCCCGATCGAGACGGACACCGTGACGCTGGCCACCAACGACGCGAGCGAGGATGACTACGCCATAAGCCTCGGCGAGGACACCATCATCCAGTACGACCCGTCGAAAGACAGGCTGCACCGCTACAACTACAAGGTGGCACACGGACTCACGACGGCAGACCCGCAGACGGAAGTGGACGTGACAGACGAGAACGCCTACCGCCGCGACATCCCCGTGTTTCTGTACAGGGGAGCAAGCCTTTGCACGGAAGCCTTCACCTTCAAGGTCTACAGGGTGAACAGCACAACCAGCTTCACACTGATAGACCCGACGGCTGACGACAACGAGCTGATAGAAGTCACCCAGAACAGCATCACACTCGACCTGCGGCTCATCACCAAGGCAGACTACCTCGTCCGCGCCTACATCGCCAACAAGGAGGTGGCACGGCAGCAGTTCAGCGTGAACAGGCTCTACCCGGTCTACAGAATCAGAACCACCAACGGAACGGCCATCGCCCCGGACGAGATAGAGCGATACGACGAAGCCATGGTAGACTGCGACGGCAACGTAGTGGAGTGCCCGGAAAGCATTATCAAAATGATTTGGAAGACGGACACCGCCGCCAAGACAGGCGTGACGCACAACGAAGGAGGCACGACACTCTTCATGCTCGAGAAGACAGGCATCGGCAACACCTACACCGATGACTGGCTCGATACCTACATAGACGCAGAGCACAAGCCAGCGCACGGCATAGCAGCTGACAGCAGCGGAAACATCTACACAGACGAGAACGGAACACCCTACATATTCAACTGACCGACATGAAGTACATCATCGCAGACAAAGGAAAGGCAGCGGACGTGGGATTCAAGACAGAAGACCACCGCCGCAAGGGGAACCAGATTCTCCTCAACGAGAAGGAGGTCATGAACAACGGCACACTTCAAGGAACGCTCAAGCAACGCGTGAAGGCACTCGACGGCATGACCTACACAGAGAAACAAGTAATAATCGAAATCAACAATGGAGGTTGGATTTAAATGAACAGCTACAGCGCACAAGGAAGCATCACCATCAAGCGACTCCGAAACGGTGACACGCTCTTCATCAGCTTCGACAACAACGGCAACCCGCTCTACCAAGGAGTAGACCCAGTAAGCGGAGCAGTAAGCCCGGACTGGACAAACCCGGACAACCAGCCCATGCTCACCCCGAAGGTGACAACTGCAAGAGGTGCAGCCATCACCTTGTCGAACCACGCATGGAAGTACAATGGCAACGACCTCGTCTTCAACGGCGAGACAGACGGCGACTTCGTGAAGGACAGCACAGGCAAGTTCGAGATGAACCCCAGCACAGGGGCACTGAAAATCATTGCGAACCTTGCCAGCAAGACGAACTACGCCAACGACACACTCTCATACTCCTGCACGGCCACCCTCGGAGGCTTGGAGTACAACCTCTCAAAGGACGCAGACATCACCATCCAGAGCAGCGGAGCGTCCAGCTACACAGGAACCATCGTGGCCACCACGGAGCAGATAACGGCAGCGGTACCAACCGCCACGCTACGGACAGACCTGCATCTGGCCACCACGGACTACAGGGCGAACAACAAGGACTACCACGTCAAGTGGTACAAGCAAGACCTCAGCCACCCATGGTCGGCAAAGGACGGACAGAAGGACATCACCGTAGGCCGCGACGACGTGAACGGAACAACCCTCTTCATCGCGGAGTTCTACGAGAGCAGCTCCAGCACGACACCCGTCTGCCGGGCTGGAATCCGAATCATCGACGCAAGCGATGACTTCCAGATTGTCTACGTCATCACCAGCGCGAACAAGACCGTAGATGACGGAAAGCCCGTGACGGTGACAGGAAAGATTGTCAACATGCGCACCAACACCGAGGTCACAGCTACAGGAGCGACATGGGTGACCAAAGTGATGGACAAGAAGACATGGACGGCCACCCAGACCGTCAACAGCAACACCGTCACCATAACAACCGCCGACACCGACACAGAGAACGGACAGAACGACGTGGAGGTGGTAGGCTCGGTGACTTGGAACGATTAACGAGAACAAACCATTATTAACAACAAACACAACAGACAATGGCAGCAAGTGAAAAGAAGGACTTGGCAGCGGCACTCGCAGTCTCGTCCATTTTGAGAACAGACAGCATCCTCGTCGAGGTGGGAGGCAGCGTCCGAAGGATTACCCTCGACAACCTCATGGATGCCATCAACGAGGGCAACCAAGAGCTGCTGCGGCAGGTCGCATGGGGCGTACCGCTGAAGCAGACAACCCAGAGCAGCCCCAGCTGGGGAAGGGTCGGCAACCTCACCATGTGGGAGCAGTACAAGGAGAAGATGGGCTGCTACCTACTCACGAACCAAGGAAAGGCCGCGAAACTTTCCAAGGCAGACCGTACCGTCTTTGCAGACGGAACCACCCTCGACGAGAGCAAGGGTCACGTCATGTTCATGGCACCCCGGCTCTACTACCTCGTGCAGAACGACGCAATAACAGGCATCCCCTACCTTTGGATGAGCGAGATGCCCATAGGTGGTCATTTTATCGAGGCTCCCTGCATCGGCGCATACAAAGCAAGAAATCTCAGCGGAACGCTGGTCAGCCGGAGCGGATACGCGCCCACAGGTAACCAAACAATTACAACCTTTTGGAACCAGGCACGGCAAAACGGCAAGGACTTCGGGCTGGTAAACTATGACCACCGCCGATTTTTGATGATGCTCTGCCTGTCAGAGTACGGCAACCCCAACGCACAGGCCATGGTGGGCAACGGACTCGCAGGCGACACCACCAACAGCGACGGATGGACGAACACCTCCAGCCTACTGACAGGTGCCACGACAGGCCTCGGTGACGAGTGCGGAAAGATTGACGTCACCGTCGCCGGAGGAACCAACTGCTCCCGCGTTTCATTCTTCGGAATGGAAGACCTCTGGGGATGGCAGTGGGAGATGACGCAGGGCGTATTCTTCGGTAATAGCGGAAACACGAACCAAGACGGAACGGAGTGCTTCGTCTACGAAGGCAACCACATGCCCAGCGCAGCAGAACTGAGCACCCACCCGTCCGGCAACTACCGCCAGCTGACAAGACAGACAACGAACAACTACGTCCAGCACATGCTGCTGGGTGAATACTTCGACCTTATAGCCAAGAAGCTCGGAGGAGGGAGCAACAGCTACTGGTGCGATTACTTCTACGGCAATGCCACAGGTCAGCTGCTCCTGTGGGGCGGGGCTGCGATTGTCGGGACGAGCTGCGGCCTCGCCTACGCGGGCTCGTTCAACGCCTTCTCGTACACGGCTGCGGTCTGCGGCTCTCGCCTTGCTTACTACGGAAGCGTGACCATCGTGAACGGAGCCGACATTTAACGGAAGCGGAGCAACCAAAACGAGACAGAGAACATGAGTGATTCAAAAGAACCAAGGACGAACAAGACCATCCCATCCCCAGAAGGGGAGCGTCAGCCGACAGGCTGAGAGGGTGGCAGGTAGAGGGGAACGAGAGCTGCTCCTTTGGGGCGGGAATGCGAATAACGGGACGAACTGCGGCCTCGCCTACGCGAACTCGAACAACGCCTTCTCGAACACGAATGCGAACTACGGCTCTCGCCTAACTTAACACAATCCTTCTGCCAGAACAGGCAGCGGAGTTCCCCGAGCCTTGGCCAAAGGCCAGAAAACATAAGCGGAAAGGCCTCTTCAAGAGAGGCAAGCGGTGCAAGTAGGAAACCAAAGCTCCGGGCAAATGAAATAAGCAACAAGAAGAAAAGGAAATCCAAGGAACCAATGGGTCACAGGAAGGAACGGAACCTGCTCAAGAAGATGGGAGAGCGACGAGTGCTGGAACAGGCTGCGCACGACGCATACGCTGCGCTCGATGACAAGAGCGTCTGGTACGCCAAAGCCTTCAAGGAGCATGAGCAGGAATCCATAGACAAGGTACAGGCCATGATACTGGCCAACAAGTACCCCGCTAAAGAATACAGGCCACGCAAGCACATGGCGGAGCACAAGGAACGCGAGATATTCCCGCTGCCCTTCGAGCCGTGGAGCATCCTCTTCCACGCAGCCAAAATAGTGCTGGAGCCAATAGCCGAGCGGGTGTTAATAACGGACAGCAGCGCAGGAAGACAAGGCAAGGGGCAGACCTTCGGAGCACTCCGCACCAAACGGATGCTTCGCAGACACAAGGAATGCACACACTTCGTCAAGAGCGACCTCCGCAAGTTCTATCCGAGCATCCCGCACGACGTGGTGACAGAGGCACTGGAATGGGTCATAGACGACAAGGACTTCATCGGATTCATCAAGGCAACCATGCTGGACTATGAGTCAAACGTCGAAGACCTCCTGCAAGAAGAGAAGCAGCGGAAGATGCGGTACTGCCGATGGGCGAGCAAGGAACAGCCGACACGAGACTTCACCGGGAGCAAGAGGGGAGTAACCATCGGCAACCCCTGCAGCCAAATAATCGGCAACATCGTCCTCGCAAGGGTGCTCCACACCTTCAAGGAGAAGCACATGATAAAATGCCTGCACCAGCACTGCGACGACAACCTCATGCTGGCCACCAGCCAAGAGGAAGGTGAGAGATACCTCACCCTTTGGGATGCAGCGATGAACGAGCTCGGACTCTGCGTGAAAGCCAGCAGCTTCGTGGCACCGATAAGAAACGTAACCCGATTTATTGACGGAAGAGCCATAGACTACCTCGGCTACACCTTCAGCCGATGCCGACGCGCCCCGGCACAATGCCACATGAGGATGCGCAAGCGCAACAAGCAGAAGTTCGCAAGGGCGATGGCAAGGGTGAAGTCGAGAAAACGGAGAAGGGAACTCATGGCAGCCTACTGGGGCATAGCCAAATGGGGGAACTGCCGGAACCTATGGCGAACCATAACGAAAGACAGAAAAATGAGTTTTGCATCACAGGGCTTCAAGCCCAGGAACGTGACAAAGGACGGAAAGCGCGTCTTCAACCTACCGACGAAGCACGTCTACGACATCGTGAACATCCCCATCCGCGTCCTCGATTTCGAGGCAGGCATCAAGACGAAGCAAGGCGAAGACCGCTACGTCGTCACCATCGAAGAGACCCAGAGCGGGGAACAATGCAAGTTCATCACGAACTGCTACGAGATAAAAGACCAGCTGAATCAAGTGAGGGAGGCAGAGGCACACAGCAGGGATGCAGGCCTGCCCATCGACACAGTGATACGCCGACGCTCTCTGGGCGACGGCAAATGTTCCTACTACTTCGAGTAAACAGACAGAGACGAAAGACAACCACCAAACAAAGGAGAACAAGCAATGAAAGTACACCTGACGAACGTCGACCTGCCCATCAGCGGGGTACAGGTCATCAAGGAGGGAACGCGCCTCCGCATCTTCTTCGACTTCGTGGAAGAGCAGAACCCGGCCACCGAGCCGGAAGAAATCGAGCACGGCCCAGAGAACTTCTACGTCGCAGAGAACATCGACATAGAAGGAAACCAAGGCTACGGAGCCATTATCAGCGGCATCGTCAACGGACGCTACAGCAACGATGACGTGCAGGCCATCATGGCCAACTATGAGCTGGCCAAGGACGAGACAAGCAGCATCACCCCGGAGAAGCGGGAGGAATACCTTGCTGACTACCAGACATGGCAGCAATGGAGGTCGCACGCCAAGGACGTGGCAAGGGAGGTCTTGAACGAGATAGGAGGGTAGCCCATGGGTCAGCACTCAGCACAAGGCCACACTACCGTGACGCGCCAGAGGAACGGAACAGACGGCCTCGGCATAACGAAGGTGGAGGAGCAGTATGCGAGACATACTGCTCCCGATACCGCGCCGACGAGCGGCTGGCAGGATGCGCCGCCGCAACTCACAACCACATACAGATACCTCTGGAACCGGGAGCGGATGAAGTACAGCGACGGAACATACTCCAGCTGGACGACACCCGCCATGATTGGCTCGCTCAGCGAAGACGGAGTGAGCATAACAGGCGTGACGGAACACTACCTCATCACAGCCGTCCAGTACTCCGGCACGAACAAGCCGCCAAAGACCGACGGCTCGCACGGCACATGGACAACAGACCCCGGAGCGGCAAAGCCGACCGAAGCGAAGCCGTACCTATGGAACTACGAAACCATCCACCGAAGCAACAATATCTCGATCGAGACGCAACCAGCCCTCATCGGCATGTACAGCAGCGACGGCGACAGCCTCGAAGCCCAGTACGCCCCGAACAGCAGCCCAGCCGCAGCGGACATCCACGACACCTTCACCACAGGCGACAAGTACATGAGGACAAAGAAAACGAGCGAGACGCAGTGGAGCAGCTGGGTGAAGATTGTCGGCGAGAACGGAAAGGAAACCAACTACACCTTCAACATCAGCAAGAGCCTGACGAGCACCAACGCATCGACCCCTCCGGCCAACTGCTACCTCGCCACATGGGCAGACGCACCGCGAGCCACCACAAGCGACTACCCCTACCTTTGGGCGAAGGTCGAGAAGAAAAACGAGAACGGCACAACAACCTCAACATCATACATCCGACTCACAGGTGAACCCGGTGCGGCCGGAACAAGCATGCAGGTGCAGTACGCCCCGAACAGCAGCCCAGCCGCAGCGGACATCCACGACACCTTCACCACAGGCGACAAGTACATGAGGACACGCAACAGCAACGAAACGAACTGGAGCAGCTGGCAACTCATCGTGGGAGAGGCAGGAACTAACGGCTCGTACATTGACTACGCATTCGGAATAAGCAAGCAGCTCACCACGGCCAGCGTCAACACCGCACCCACCATCCTCGGAACATGGGCAGACGCGCCAAGGACAACCACCACGGCATACCCGTACCTTTGGTGCAGGATGATTCCCGTGAGCAGCAGCGGTACCAGAGGCACGGCAAAGTACATACGCATCACAGGTGAGAAGGGAGCCGACGGAACGAGCGTCACCATCAAAGGAACGGTAGACGAGTGGCGCGAAGACACGACAGGCTACGAAAAACTTGACGGAGAGGTCTGGGCAATCAACACGCCGCACAGCATCTACTACTGGGATGAGTCGCAGGAGCAATTCATAACCAAGACACCCAGCGCAGGCGACGGATACATAGTCAACAACCGAACACAGGGAAGCAGCTACATCTACGACGGCCACCTCCTCGTCTCTAACGGAACGAGCTGGATAGATGCTGGCAAAATCAAGGGCGACCCCGGCGAAAACGGAAGCCAAGTCTACTTCCACATCGCCTACGCAAACAAGGACAGCAACGGAAACATCATCGATTTCACCAACGACGACACCGCCAGCGCAGGAAGGGAATGGCAGGGAACCTACTCGGACTACGTGCAGGAAGACGCTGCCGCCGACAGCAGCCTCTGGCAATGGCACAGGATAAAGGGCAACGACAATTTCACCATCTACAAAGCCGCCTTTTCACAACCCGCGAAGCCAACCCCGGCAAACTACATAGCTGGGGGCTGGACGAAGACCCCACCCACCCAGCCGGAGATAGGAATCAGCCATGGAGGGACATGGTCGCAGATTGCAGACGGTTCATACCAATCGCCAGAGACAGAAGGAGGCGGGTGCTACGAGGAACGCTTCGAGCTGCTCACCACCGCTGACAACCAAGTGCTGTCGATGGAGATAAGAGCCTCCAGCGAAGCGAACTACGACATCGGCTACATCGGCCAGCTCGACAGCACAGACCCATACAACAACCCGCTCGCAGAGGTCAGCGGCACTGAGAAGACTGCCATACAGGTCACCATCCCCACAGCAGGCCGACACTTCATCGTCGTGGCCTACGAGAAGGATGACTCAGCCGTAGCCAACGAGGACTGCGTCCGGGTGAAGATTGGCAAGAGACCGCTCTGGATGTGCACGGCAACGGCATTCGACAGCAACGGAAAACCGACTGCCTTCTCTACCCCGGTGCCAATCAGCGACCAAAAGGCAGAGGGCGACACCATCACCACCAAGCCGAACATCCTGCCACAAACCCGGTTCAGAAACTCACAGCGCATGGCAGTATGGGATGTCACAGGGGGAGAGATACAGGAAGGACTGGGCAGCAACAAGTCCTACTACGGAAAGAAAACCACCAGCAGCGGAGTCTTTGAACTTCTCAGATGCAAGCTGTTCCAGCAAGGCGCAATAGCAAGAATCAAGAACGAGACATGGTACACCTTTTCGTTTTGGGCGAAAGGCAACGGAACCCTCAACACCTACATCTACCCGTCGGCCATCGACACGGCACAAGCGTTCTACATCGACGGAGTGGCACAGACAAGCAGACCCACAGACGGATACCACCAATGGACGCTCGACAGCAGATGGAAGCGGCACACCGTCACCTTCAAGACGAAAGCAGCCTACGCCACAAGCCAGAGATTCGCCGCCGACGAGTTCGTGCTCTTCCGGCTGGTGAACCAGAACAACTTTGCCAGCATCCTCATGCCGAAGCTCGAGGAAGGGATGCAGGCCACAACCTACCAGATGAACGACGACGACATCGAGGGAGTGACAGGAAAGATGCTCTATCCCGGAGGTGTCTACGACAGCGGAACGAGGTACGTCAGCGACGAATACACCACACCATTCGTCAGCATTGCCGGAACCAAGGAATACTACTGGCTCAACGCCGACAGTAGCCAAGGTGAAGACCCGAGAACCAGCCCGAAGTGGAGAAAGGCGACCTACTTTCAAGTGGTTATCGCAGAGGCACTTGTCGCAGCATTCGGAAAGATTGGTGCGGCGGTGTTTTGGCATAACTACATGATGAGCCAATACGGACAAGCGCATGGGTCGCAAAGCGACGAATACCAAAGGTTTGATGAGCAGGACATCTACGACGAAAGCGGCGACTTTTTCTGCCCAAACATTCTGATGAATTTCTACACAGGATATGCACATTTTGCGCATGGAAACGTCCGCTTTAACGCAGACGGGAGTGGTCAAATAGGAGGATTCAAATGGGACAGCCAAGGTCGGATAGAAAGAATGGAGAGCACAAAAACGATTCAGACAGAAACCGTAAGCGTGCACAATTTGATAGGCGATGTAGGCCTTTTCAATTCATTGTCATTAGAAGTCAAATCGGCGACAGGGAATTATAACCAATTTGGATTTGCCAAACTTGGAACAACCAGATACCCACTTAAATATAATAAGACAACAGGAGCTGTCATAGTTGACCTGGCAGACCCACAATAAACGGCAGGCAGTGAGCGGCCAGCCGTTCAGTGAGCGAGAAGTGAGCGACCAAAACCAAAGGAGAAAAGACGAAATGGAGATTTTGACAATTGTCGCCACGATTATCGGCGCACTCGGAGGATGGGAGTGCATCCGCTACCTCATCAACCGAAAAACCAATCAGCGGAAGGAAGAGGCAGAGGCAGACGGTGCAGAGTTCGGAGTGCTGAGGGAAACCGTCGAGTTCCTACAGCAGCAGCTCAAAAGCATGGTCGAGCAGGACGCAGCGAAGGAGGCTCGGTTCATCGAGCAGACGAAGCGGCTCCGCGAGACACAAGACCGCGAGCACAAGCTGATGAACGAGAAGGCAGCTGTAGAGCTGGAACTGCAGAAGTTCAGATGCATCGTCAAGAACTGCCCCAACCGCAAACCGCAGAATGGCTACTAACAAGGCAGGGGTGACGGACACCCGGAGCCGCCGCCCCTGCTTCACACCAACTAACCACAAACAAAGGAGAACCAGAGAATGAAGATTCTAATCGACAACGGACACGGCAGTAACACCGCCGGGAAGCGAAGCCCGGACGGAAGGCTGCGGGAATACCTCTACGCAAGGGAGATAGCACAAGCCGTGGTGAACGAGCTGAAGCGAAAGGGCTACGATGCCGAGCTGCTCACGCCAGAGACAACCGACGTGACCCTCACCAACCGATGCCGACGAGCCAACGAGGCCACTCGCAAGGCAGGGGGTACCACGAAGTGCCTGCTGGTGAGCATCCACTGCAACGCTGCCGGAGCCGACGGCCAATGGCACAGCGCAAGGGGATGGAGCGCACACGTCAGTCTCAACGCCAGCAAGCGGAGCAAACGGCTGGCCTTCTACCTTGCCGACGCAGCAAGGGAACAAGGGATGCAGGTACGCAAGCCCATGCCCGGACAGGCATACTGGCCGCAGAACCTCGCCATCTGCCGAGACACCAACTGCCCGGCGGTACTGACAGAAAACCTGTTCCAAGACAACAGGGAGGACGTGGACTTCTTGCTCAGCCCGGAGGGAAAGAGAGCCATAACCGCCCTACACGTCAACGGCATCATCAAATACATCGAAGAGGAGGAATGAGCATGAAGAGAGCCAAGGCCATAGCAGCCACCACGCTCCTGCTCATCATCCTCATGCTGACAGGATGCCACACCACAAAGAAGGTGGTCACCGAAGCCACACAGCTGACAGAGACCCACCAGACGAGCGACAGCCTCGCCACCGAGAGTACCACCACGACAACCATCAATGCGCGACCAACCGACGTGGAGGTCAGCGTGCCGGAGGCACACCTCGAGAGGGAAACCACCGACACCACAAGCACGCTCGAAACCGACATCTACATATCGACGGCCACCGTCAAAGACGGCAAGCTGCACCACACCCTCCAGACAAAGCCGGGAGCGAAGCTACAGGCGACAGTGACGGTGGCCGACACAACAACGGTGACAGAGACGAACACCACACAGAAGTCCAGCCGCGAAGATACCAGAGCCGAGCAGAAACAGAAAGAAACCACACGAACCAAGCAGCCTCCCGATTGGGCAGGAAGCATCATAGCAGCCATACTGATAGCCGCCTTTCTCTATTTCTTTTTACAGGCGGTCAGAAAGAGGGAAAGGTAGCACCAGACCCCACCGACGAGCCAGCTATCCGAGAGGACAGCTGGCCGTTTTTTTTGATAACTATTAATAACTAATGAGACCCGAAAAAGGCCGTTTTTGTAACTCTTATTAACTGCCCTTTTTGGTGATATTTCGGGAAAATTGATTACCTTTGCATAGAAGATAAGAAAAACGAACACTAAACCCCAAGACCCGGAAGGGCACCAAAGAACATGATGCAGAAAGAATTCGAAGAGAGAACAGGGATGAGCCTCACCGCCGAGGAGTACGCAAAGGTCGAGAAGCTCTACATGGCAGCAGGGAACATCGACAAGGACACCTTCTGCGAGGAGTACAAGAAGGTCGCCAACAGCAAGCTGGTCGAGGAATTGCAGACAAGCCTCCGCATAGCAGAGGGCAAGGTGAAGAGCGCAAGGATGCAGCTGGAGGCAGCAGAGAAGAGAGAGAGCGAGCTGGGAACCTTCCTCATGGAACAGGCACAGATTCTTGGCAGCAGCGAGCTACGGCAGAAGGCCATCGACCTCCTCGGAGCCAAGGAGTACATGCTGCGCAAGCTGAAGAGCGGCACACCCCTCTGGGATGACGACAGGGAGATTCTGATAGAGACACTAAACAACATCGTCTACTAAGAGAAGGAAACCGGGGAGGCCAACCACCTCCCCACCTAAAGAACCAGAGACAATGACACAGAACAGCAACAACACAGCAACATGCCCCACTTGCGGAGGCAACCACATCTACACCGACGGCCAGACATCCTTCTGCGAGGAATGCGGCGAAGTTTTCAACAGCAACAACAACTAAAGAATAGGAGAACAGAACAATGAAGGAATACGTAAAGTACACCAGAGAGCAGATAGACAGCGACAGCGCACAGAACATCGTCCTCGAACTTGCAGCCAGAGCAATGGCACACGGGAACCGCATCATCATCGAACAGGATGAGAAGCCCGGAGAGAAATACCTAATGGTAGACTTCATGCCGACAGACAACAGCAACCGGGAATACGAGTACGACGGCCTCCACGTTTGCCAAATCAGCAGCGTAGACAACACAGAAGAGGGCGAGTTCTTCTCAGAACACCGCAACTACATCGACGCAATCAACGAGGTCTGCCGCATACTCAGAGAGAACGAGTGGCACACCATCTACACCGAAAGTTACTAACCACAAACACCCAGAGAGATATGAAAACGAGAACTATCGAGGTCAGCAACCCGAAGCTGAACACAATTCGCAACCTCCTCAACAAGGTAAGGAACGAGGCACCGAACAACTCGGAGATGGTGATAACATTCAACGCGCCAGCACTTCCGATGAGGTGGAAGATGGTCATCTGGTACGGATTCATTTGGAAAGACAAAACGCCAAGCGACAACCCCGTCTGGTTCTACACCTTCAAGGGAACCAGCCAGACAAACACATTCCACAAAGAAACCAGCTGGCATGTTTTCAATGCCATCGACACCTACGCGAAGCTGGGAACCATCGAGGAGGTGACGGTAGAGTTCGAAGATTGGGATGATTAACAGACAGAAAATAACCAAGCAACAAGAAACGACATGGAAACGAGAGTAATGACATTCCCGGAGTTCTGCCAAAAGACAGCAGCACACCTCGGCCTCGAACTGGTACCGATGAAGGAAGGTGCCAAGGGAGCGCACACCTACATGGCCAGCCGGAAAAACCCGGAGCCGAAGATTCAGGCCGTATTCGACAACATGAGCACAGGCGGAGCGGTCAGCTACCTCTGCGAGATTTACGACACCAGCAACAAGCACTACCTCGGAGCCGTAGGCATGGAGGCAATCGACAGCGCGATGTTCGAACACTACGAGAGCAGCGTGAGTCCGACCAAAAAGTACGACGAACACAACAACCCGGAGGGTGAGAGCCAGCTCTGGCGATTCTACTACGGACGCAGCCTAAAGAGAGCCTGCGACAGCTTCATCAAGGGAGGCACACGAACCAACCCGGAGCGCAAGCCCGTCAAGGTTTGGTGAAACAAGAAAGGAGGAGCGACATGGGCAAGGTCATAGAGAACACCGGGACACGGCTCTCGATCGAGAGCGACAACGGAGCCTACCGCCTCACGTTCAGCAAGAGGTACGAGGTCGGCCAGACGGCCACAGGGAGGGAACGCTACTACTTCATCGGCTGGCAGGTGAGAGCCTACCAGCTCCGATGGATGACGTGGAAGGTTTGCGACAGCAGCCACATACCACAGAACTACGCGAACAAGCAGACGGTACTCGACTTCATAGCCACACGCCCGGCATTCAGCATGGCCAGCCGGGAGCTGAAGGAGGCAAAAAGGCATTAACTATTATTACATTTTGAGGGGCGATAAATTAACTAATAAAATGGTGGTAATTCGGGAAAATTGATTACCTTTGCATAGAAGATAAGAACAAAGAACATAACCCCCAAGACCCGGAAGGGCACAACAAAAATGACACAGACAACAAAGAGCAAGAGAGTCGCCCAGCAGATAATCAACGCCATCCTGCACGGAGCGCACACCACCCAGATGATAATCAAGAACCAAGGGCTGGAACTTGAGTCGGCAACGGTAGAGGGGCAGCTGGCCAGCCTTGAGTGCCAAGGAATCATAGAGTACCACAACAGGAACATGGCAAAGGAATTCGGATGGTTCCTCACCGACGAAGGCCAGAGCCGAATCTGAACAACACCGGGGAGGGGCAACCCTCCCCACTAAACAAGAACAATTCAAACCACAAAAGATAGGAGACCCAAAACATGACACAGACAACGAACAACACCAAGAAGGTAGCCAAGAGCAGCATCACAGTAATCACCAGCCTCTACTGGCGGGAATACCAGAGAGAGCCGAAGGGAAGAGGCAGCTGGGCATTCAGCATCGGCGACAAAAGCGGCTACGATGACGCACTCAAGGCATTCTTCACCAACAGCATGACCTACCGGGAAGCGGTGAAGGTCGCCAAGGAAGAAGCCCAGAAGCGAGGCACAGACATCATCTACGTGCTGCCCTAACGCCAAACAGCCAGAGAGAGACAACAGGAATCAATAACCCAACAAAAGAATAGGAGATAAGACAATGAAAGCAACAGCAGTAAAGAGAATCTTCAACCAGCTCACGCAAGATGCCCACAGAATCATGGAGAGAGCAAGAAAGTACGGCCAACAAAAGGAGGTGGCCTACAAGATGACAATCAGAACAGCCAGCCAGAGCGTAGAATACCAGCTCGACGAAGACAGCAACTGGGATATAGAAGATGACACCCTCATGCTGGAAACCAACAAGGGAACGCAGTGGATAGCCACCGACAAGATAGAGAGCATAGAAATCTAAAGACAGGGAGGAACGAGACATGGCATACACAACAGCACAAAAGAGGAACGACCTCTACCACTTCGCAGGCTACAGCTCAGCAGACCTCAACGAGGCAACCAGAGACGAGATAGAGAATTTGTGGGATTACCACTTCAATAAAAAATAGGAGGAAACGACAATGGCACGAATGAACGACGAACACGGGTGCAGCACATGCACCACACCGGGAACCGAGAAATACGAGAAGTTCCAAATGAGAGGACTCCGCAACAAGCGGCTGACCCGATACCAGTATGACTACCGACACACAGACGGCGAGCTGTTCAGCTGCTGCGCACCCAGCCTCGAAGTGGCCAGACAACGCAGAGACGCATGGCTCCAGAAGAAAGGAGGTGCAGCATGACAACAATCAGATGCAGATTCACCAGCAATGGGATGGCGGTCAAGAAAACCGCCATCCTCACCGACACGCTGGACGAGCTGAGCAACAGCAAGAAAAACGAGGCATTCGACATCTTCTCCGAGTGCTGGGCAGAGGGCTACTGGTCGGTATTCTTCGAGGGAGAGCCGGGAACCCAATACGAGATAGAGTTCAAGTTCGACACCGAGAACAGGCAGAAAACGCTGGAACCCATCAAGGCCATCACTTGGGAGAACGACATCATCACAGACGAACAGGCAGTGAGCGTCATAACTAAATATTGATATGAAACGCTAAAAAATGACAAAACAAATGAAACTCACACTGACAATAAACGGAACGGAGATAGAGGCCAGAAACGAGGGAACCACCCTCGTCATCAAGGCAGAGCGAGGCGAATACAGGGATGAGGGCTGCTGGACGAAAGAGCCGACCAAACAGGCGGACATGCCCCGGATGCTCCACGACGCGATAGCCGTCCCGCTCAACGGTACGACAGTACACACCTTCGAGGAATGGGAAGAGCTGTGGTACTCCGGCGACGAAACCAAGGACAGACAGGACTACGAGATTGAGCGGAGGGCATCGGAGGCATGGAAAGCCGTGAGCGACCTCGACCCAAAAGACATCTGGGACAAGCTCGAGGAGATATACGGAGAATTCTAACAACAGGCGAGCATGGCAACACATATCACCATCGACGACTTCCCGGCAGACAAGCCCAACTGCGGCAACTGCACCTACCGGGGAGCCGGGTGCGCCAGAGCAAAGAAGGCACACCCCAACGGAATGGTCAAGAACAGCTGCACAGGCAACTACGACGGAGTGATATACCTCTGCACCTTTTACGAGGGAAAGTTCAAGCCAAGGGCAAATACCCAGAGGCAATGGAAGGAGGCCAGCCTATGGTAACCATCAACGGCCACACATTCTACGAGGAGCCGGGCAGCTGCGGAACATGCCCCTTCCTGATGACAGGCAACACCGACAGCCCGATATCGTCACCAAGCGACAAAGGCATCTGCATCCAGTGGGATGAGACGCACCACACATGGGCGAACCCGCCAAGGCGATGCCAGAAGCTGTTCAAGCAAGCATTCAGATTGTACAACGACACAGGCCAAGAACTTGTGATAACAAGAAAGGAGTAACACATGCCAATCAAACCAGAGAACAAAGGACGCTACCCCAAGAACTGGAAGCAGATACGCCAGCAGATACTCGACAGGGCAGGGAACTTCTGCGAGTTTTGCGGACGCATGAACCACACCTACTACTTCAACGAAAAGACGAAACGGATGGTGAAGGTGGTACTGACGATTGCGCACCTCAACCACCAGCCGGAGGACTGCAGCCCGGAGAACCTCAGAGCATTATGCCAGCAATGCCACCTCCGCTACGATGCGGAACACCACAGGCAGACAGCCCAGCAGACGAGGCTGGCAAAAGACAAGTCACTAACAATTCAATTCGACGAACAATGAGAAAGACAACAGCACAACTCTACAGATTCACGCCATGCCCCGGTGTCGATTTCATAGACCCGAAAGACGGCAAGCCAGCCAAGGCGCACACTTGCTACATCCTCGCCACCAAGGAAAAGGACGGCAGCGTCAAGACCCACAACCTCACGGAGAACGCACACGGCCAGTTTAAGACGGTGGAAGAATGGGGCGACTTCATGAACAGGGTGCAACTCAGCTACATCGTGGAAGGGCTGAACGTCCTCCACCTTGTCCTCACCCGTCAGTGGTACGACATGATAGACAGCGGAGAGAAGAAGGAAGAGTACCGAGGAAAAACAAGCTACTGGTGCAAGCGGCTCTGCACAGCCAAGGACAAGCCAAATGCCGTCACCTTCCACAGGGCATACACCAGCACAACGCAGACCTACCTCATCGAGGACATCACCAGCGGAAGGGGAAGGCTCGAATGGGGAGCAAGCGGCAAGGAAACATTCATCATCAAACTCGGAGAGCGGATACAATAAACCACCAAAAAGGACGTTATAAAGACATGGCAACACCAAGCAAAGGAATCAACAAGAAGCGGTCGGCTGATGGAGGCATCACCCAGACACCGATGAAGATTTACATCGACAACGACCTCGTCGAGTACCTAAACGCGCAGCCGAACAAAACGCGATACATCAACACGCTCATACGCAACGACCTCCAGCTTCACAGCTGGCAGCAAGAGGTGAGGGAGGCGAAGGAAGCACCACCCCAACCGAAGCGCAGACCGGGAAGGCCGAGAAAGAACCCGGACGAGCAAGCGGAACAATAAAGGAACAAAAGCAGGGAGCAGCCCACACAGGCCGCTCCTTACTTTTTGCCGTAGAACACCCAGTCCAGAACCCGGCGATTTGCCTCGTCCACCTTGCGGAGGTCGAAATCGATATAGACATCGGTGACAGACGAGCCGCCATGACCAAGAGCCTTGGCGATGGTTTCCTTCGGGATGTCCAGCGAGGCTGCAATGGTCGCCCAGGAGTGACGAGCCACATAGGAGGTGAGACCGGGGAACGCCGGACGGTAGCACTTGACGCGTTTCTTCTTGCCGCCAACGACACGCTCCTCATAGAAGGGAGTGCCGATAGACTGCAAGGCGCGATTCAACTGCATGGTGAACGAGGTGTAGGCTTTCCGACCCTCGCCGAAGGAAACGAGCCGCTCACGCCCTGCATAACGCTGGATGATTTCGAGGGCTTCCGGCTCGACCTTGATATCATAGAGCCGCCCCGTTTTGGAACGAGTGTAGACAAGCCGCCCATCAACCAGAGGGTCAGCGTCAAGCAAGTCCACCACGTTAATGCCGATGAGACAGAAGATAAGCCGGAACGCATCCACATACGGAACCAGCCAAGGCTCCAGAGGATAAGCGAACAGCTGGCGAAGGGTCTCGACAGACACCGCCCGCTTCATGGTGGGCGAAGGCTTTATCTTGAACCGACGGAAGGGATAGGCAGCGGTCACCTCGTCATCGATGGCATCATTGAAGACAGCCCGGATGTTGCGGAGGTGGATATTGCGGGAATTGCGACCAACGCAGCCGGACTCCACCAGCCACGCATCGAACCGAGAGAGCCAGTCCTTGTTCACAGCCTCGAAAGACAGGGTGCGAGCCTTGGGGTCGAAGGCCAGCACCTTCTTCACCGTGACCTCATAGATATCACGCGTGCGCCGATTCTGCTGCCGGGCAGCATAGGCCTCGAAGCGAGACACGAACAGATTGCCGCGAACAACCTCCGGCTCCAGAAGCTCGGCAACCTTGTTCTTCACTTGGGTAGCGGACAGACGAACCAACTCGCCTGTAGAGGTGAGAGACAGCACCAAGTTCTGAATAGCCGTCATACGATTGCGGAGGAAGGCATTCAAAGCCTCCTTGTTGGGATGAGCGACGACCTTCTCAGCCTTCGCGTCCCACTGAGAGGGCAGCACACGGACACCAAGGGACATGAGGGCTGTCGCGCTCTTCTTAGTGAACGCCACCTTCAAGGGAGCAGGCTCGCCAGCGGGAGCCGCACGCTTATCGTGATAGATTTTCAGAGTAACCATTGCAGGTGATTTGCAGGTAAAACGACACAAAAGCTAACAGAATGACACACGACGGCACAGCCATCTTCAAGAAAACGAGCGACCAAAAAGGCCGCTCGTCCCACGATTCCAAGCGGAGAGACGGGGATTCGAACCCCGGTGGCGATTTTGTCGCCAACACGCTTTCCAGGCGTGCCTCTTCAGCCACTCGAGCATCTCTCCAAAAAATCGGATGCAAAGTTACTACTTCTCTGTCAGAAAAGCGTACATTCGCCCTGATTTTTTAAGTTTAATAACGGTTTTTCATCTTTTTAAGGCCGAGGTTCGAACGAAACATCGAAGACGCGACGTACGTTTTCGTTGGTTACACGCCCCACTTCCTCCTCGCTGACGGTGTAACACTCAGCAATTTTTTTCAGCACAAAGGCCACATAGGCGCTCTCGTTACGCTTTCCGCGCTGTGGAACAGGTGCCATGTAAGGGGCATCGGTCTCAAGTACAATACGACTCAGTGGTACCACGCTTGGCAAGACCTCGGGCAGGTGACTCTTTTTGAACGTCAAGACACCACCTATACCCAACACAAAACGGTCGAACTGCAAAAGTTCTTCGGCCTCGTGCTCATTGCCGGTGAAGCAATGAAATACCCCGCCGGGGAGGTCAGCTTCGTAATGCTTCAGGATGCGAACGAGTTCGTTCTGCGCTTTCCTGCAGTGGATCATCAAAGGCAGTCGCGTCTGGATGCTCCACTTTACCTGTTCTTCGAAGGCTTCCAACTGTTCATGCTCAAATTCGCGGCTCCAATAGTAGTCGAGCCCCACCTCACCGATGGCAATGGGGCGCTGCAACGGCATGCCGTCGGCCATCGTCGTACCACGAAGGGATGCGAGAAGAAACCCCTCCATCTGTCGCAACACATCGCGCCAGTCGGCTTTCACTTCTTCCGGATGCAAGCCTATCATTGGGTAAGCATAGTGAGGATAACTGGCACAGACAGTCATCACCGACCTCACGGATGGCAGGTCGATGGCAGGAATGAAGATGGCTTGAACTCCTGCTTCACGAGCGCGGAGAACCACTTCGTCGCGGTCGGCTTCGAACTCCACCCCGTCGAGATGAGCATGTGTATCGATGAAACTCAGCATGACGGCTTACTTGTTGCGATGCATCATGTTGTCGGTATAACTGCGCAGCACATCCTTGCGGTCGTCGTCAACATTGACTTCTTCAAGACAAGCCCTTGCTTCATCGAAATACTGTGCAATCTTCTGCTGTGCCAGCTTGTCTACACCTATTTTATTATAGAGGTCGGTCACGATAGCTATCTTCTGGTTGGGGTCCGGGTTCTCGGCTTCTATCCAACCCTGAAGAACTTTCCTCTGCTCGTCGGAAGCTCTGTTCAATGCATTGATGAGCATGAAAGTCTTCTTGTTGCACAAGATGTCGCCGCCGATGGCCTTACCGAACGTTGCAGGGTCTCCGTAGACATCGAGGTAGTCGTCCTGTAACTGGAAGGCCAGTCCCATGCGCTCACCGAAGCGATAAAGCCTATCTACATCCTCTTTGGGTGCTCCAGCCATGATGGCTCCAATCTTCAGGGCGCACGCCAACAGGACGCTCGTCTTCAGACGTATCATCTCTATGTACTCCTCCTCGTGCACATCGTTGCGAGTCTCGAATTCGATGTCCATCTGCTGCCCCTCATCGATTTCGAGCGTGGTTTCGATAAAAGTGCGCATCACTGGAGCCAACAGGTGTTCGGGGCATTCCATCATGTGCTTGAAGGCCATGATGAGCATTGTGTCGCCCGAAAGAATTGCCGTGTTGGCATCCCAACGGCGGTGAACAGTAGGATGTCCACGGCGCTCGTCGGCATTGTCCAGAAGGTCGTCGTGGAGCAAGGTGAAGTTATGATATGTCTCCAAAGCACAAGCCTGCGGCAGTATGACCTCGGGGTCTTCTTTGAATAAGTTATAGGCCATCAACATAAGCGACGGCCGGATGCGTTTGCCGCCCATGGAGAGCACATATCGTATGGGGTCGTAGAGACGTGCTGGCTGACGGTCGTAAGGCACGCTGACCAGATAGTCGGTTATAAGTTGGAGGATTTCTTCAGATGTTTTCATTACGGTTCTTCTTGGTTTTACAAATTGAAATTCACGGGGACGACAAAAAGCGTCCGACAGGGTTTGCCATGATCTTCACCAGGTTTCCACTTGGGCATCATACGAATAACCCGCATCACCTCGCTGTCAAAATGGGGATTGGCCGACTGAACGATACGCGCCGTACCGGTTGTACCATCAGTCTCGATGATAAACGAGACGATGACCTTTCCCTGCATGCGTTGCTTACGAGCATAATCGGGATACTTCAAGTTCTTTGTCAACCACTGCACGAAAGCAGGTATGCCACCGGGAAACTCTGGGAGCCGCTCCACCTCGCGCAGACTGAGCACCTGATTGTTGTCGCTGACAGCCACGGGAGGTACAGGTTTGTCGCTATCATCGGTCAAGGCTTCAGCAATGGCTCGTTCCAAGGCAGGCTGCAGATTGAGAAGCCGATCAGTCTTCTGTTTTGTCACAGCCTTCTCTACGGGATTCAGGCGCGCCTGCTGCATGGGCTGAGAGGTGGGCAAAGCCTCTGTCTCCATCTCATTCTTTTGCATGGCGGGCAGCATCTCAATGTCTTCGGCCAGGTCGTCGAGCAACTCTTCGTCATACTCTTCAGACAAAGACCCCACGGGAAGCTCAAGGGCAACGACCAGCAAGACAAGAGCGATTACAAAGCCCAGCAGTAACAATCGTGGACGCAAGTGCTCCAAATCGGCTGCGTATGATTTCTTTATTTCCAATCTACACTAAAAAACCTTTTTTCCCGTTATATTAATATTCGCATGCAAAATTAGCATAGATATTTGAAAAAAGGTTTATCTTTGCAGGAATTTAATTAGAAATTAATGAAAAATGTGTTTTTTTCAGTCCTGTTGGCCTTCACCGCAACGATTGCCATAGCTCAGGAGAGTCAGACGGGATACAATTTTCTCCGACTGCCAGTCAGTGCCCATGCCGGGGCATTGGGTGGAGACAATATTTCCATCATAGAAGACGATGCTTCACTGATGTTCTCCAATCCTGCCCTACTGGGGTCGGTGGTCGGCAGGACTATCAACATCGACTACATGAACTATATGGAAGGAGCCAATCTGGGCAGTGCCTCATTTGCCACACTGATAGGACAGAAAGGAACGCTGGGAATCATGGCGCAGTATATCAACTACGGCACCATGAAAGAGGTGGATGAGAACCATGTTCAGACGGGCGATTTCTCGGCCAAGGACGTGACAATCGGCGGCGCCTTCTCGTATCAACTGGGGAACAATCTGGTGGGTGGCATTTCAGCCCGTATGATTGGCTCGTATATCGGACACTACAATGCGTTGGCCGTTGGAGTTGATCTCGGTCTCAACTTCTACCACCCAGACACCGAATGGTCGGTCTCGGCCGTGGTGAAGAATCTCGGAGGAGAAATCGATGCCTACGAAGACAATTACACGCGGTTGCCCATCGACCTACAGCTCGGAGTGACGAAAAGGCTGGTTGGCTCGCCGCTGCGTTTGTCGGCCACGCTGGTAGATCTGAATCACCTCGACTATAAGTTCATCCACCACTTAGTGGCAGGTCTTGACCTTATTCTCAGCGACCAAATCTATCTGGCTGCCGGCTACAATTTCCGCCGTGCACACGAGATGGAAATCACCGCCGTGGGTGAGGAGAAAGGAAGCAGCCATGGTGCCGGACTTACTTTCGGTGCCGGTCTTCAACTGGAACGTTTCAAGCTGAACCTTGCCTACGGTAAGTATCACGTATCATCGCATTCACTGATGGTGAATGTATCTATCAACCTATAAAAATCATTGAGATGAAAAAGATAACAATTGCTATCGACGGCCACTCATCGTGTGGCAAGAGCACCATGGCCAAGGCACTTGCCAGCCGTGTGGGCTATGTATATGTGGACACTGGTGCCATGTACCGTTCCGTGACACTCTACGCACTACGCAACAACCTCTACCATGAAGATGGCACCATCGACACTGAAGCCCTGAAGCAGCGCATGGACGACATCGAGATCGCGTTCCGCTTCAACGCAGAGACCGAACGCCCCGACACCTATCTGAATGGTGAACTGGTGGAGAACGACATCCGGACGATGGAAGTGTCGAACCGTGTGTCGCCCATAGCAGCACTGCCTTTCGTGCGCGAAGCCATGGTAGCCCAACAGCAACGCATGGGCCGCGAGAAAGGGATTGTGATGGATGGCCGCGATATCGGAACGGTTGTTTTTCCTGATGCCGAGATGAAAGTGTTCGTCACGGCATCGGCAGAAGTACGTGCCCAGCGTCGTTTCGACGAACTGAAAGCCAAGGGCATGGAGGCAGACTACGCCGAAATCCTTCGCAACGTACAGGAGCGCGACTACATCGACTCGCATCGTGAGGTGGCACCCCTTCGCCAAGCCGAAGATGCCCTTCTGCTCGACAACAGCCAGATGACCATTGCAGAACAGAACGAATGGCTCTACGAACGCTTCCTTGAACGAACAAACGACTGAGAGAGATGTCGCTACAGCCTGTAAATGGCATCGCGACACTGCTCCATCAACCATTTCGGGGTACTGGTGGCACCACAGATGCCGACTGATGAAAGATTCCCCTCAAGCCAAGACGGGTCTATCTCCTCAGGGCCTTCTATCAAATGGCACTTCGGGTTGACACGGCTACACTCATTGAACAGCACGCGCCCATTGCTGCTCTTACGGCCACAGACGAAAAGAATCAGGTCGTGGCGGGCAGCAAAGGCTGCTATGCTGGGCATGCGGTTGGCTACTTGTCGGCAGATGGTATCGAAACTCTGGAAATGAGCCTCCGGAGAGATATGCTCTTGTATGTAAGTGATAATGAGATGGAACTCATCGAGCGACTTCGTGGTCTGACTGTACAGATAAATGTCGCGCGTGAAATCCAGTTCCTTCGCATCCTCCAAATTGGCAATCACGATGGCATGGCCAGTAGTCTGGCCCACCAGTCCGAGGACCTCGGCATGTCCTGGCTTGCCGAAGATGACAATCTGTCCTCCTTTCTTTGTCACATTACCCGATGAAGCAGCACGTTGTTCCTGCGCAAGTGTTGCAACTCCAGCATCAACCTTTTCTTCCTGTGATGTATACTGATTCTTGATGCGTTTCTGAAGCTGTAGTACCACAGGACAGGTGGCATCGATAATCTCAATATTGTTGCGCCGAGCCAGTTCATAGGTCTCTGGAGGCTCACCATGGGCACGCAACAGCACCTTAGCCCCATGCAGACGCTTCATGTCATCGTGATTGATAGTGATGAGCCCCATGTTTTTCAGCCGTTCACACTCCATCCCGTTGTGGACGATGTCACCCAGGCAATAGAGCGTATTTCCTTTCGCCAGTTCTTCCTCTGCCTTGCGGATGGCAGTCGTCACGCCAAAACAAAACCCTGAGCCAGTTTCAATCTCTACCTGATACATCGTATTTCCTTTTGTTTGTTGAAATATAGATTGTACCCTAAACGCCCTCTTTTCTTGTTCGGAAGCCGCGGATATCGTTGAAATACCGATCTAACAGTTCGCCGGCAGCGGTGAAGGAAGTTTTCTCGCCACGCAGCACACTCTGTTCAGTCTTGGGTAAAAGCTGTTCTATGATATGGTTATGGTAGAACGAATTGCGCAGATGCTCGTTGATACTTTCGTACATCCAATATTTCGACTGTTCGTTTCGTCGGTAGTCGAAATACCCATTGTGCTTCACAAAGTCAATATACTGATAGACCATATCCCATATTTCCTTCACTCCTGTACCATAGAATCCGCTGTAGCATAGCACCTTGGGAGCCCATCCGCTATCGGGCATGGGAAAGAAATGGAGCGCATTGCGGAAATTGCTGGCTGCCATCTGACAGCGGTCCACGTTGTCGCCGTCGCACTTGTTGATGACGATACCGTCGGCTATCTCCATGATGCCGCGCTTGATACCCTGCAATTCATCACCAGTTCCGGCCACCTGAATGAGCAGGAAGAAATCAACCATGGAGTGGCAGGCTGTTTCGCTCTGTCCAACTCCGACGGTTTCAACAAAGATTTTGTCGAACCCCGCTGCCTCACAGAGAATGATGGTCTCACGCGTCTTTCGTGCTACACCACCTAAAGAGCCAGCCGATGGTGAAGGCCGGATGAAAGAGTCGGGATGCTGCGCCAGTTTCTCCATGCGAGTCTTGTCGCCGAGGATGCTTCCCTTGGTGCGTTCTGAACTGGGATCGATAGCGAGCACGGCCAGCTTGCCGCCTTTTTCTCTCAGCACGTGCATTCCGAATTCGTCGATACTTGTGCTCTTTCCTGCTCCCGGCACTCCGCTGATGCCCACGCGTACAGAGTTGCCGCTATATGGCAGGCACTTGTTGATAACCTCCTGTGCCTTGGCCTGATGGTCGGGATTCACGCTCTCGATGAGTGTTACGGCTTGCGAGAGGATGGTGATGTCGCCTTTCACGATGCCTTCCACCATCTCGGCAGTCGACAACTCGCGTCGTCTGAAGCGCCTGCGGTTAAGATATGGGTTGATAATCGACTGCTGGCTGACGCCGCTGTTCACTTGCAGCCCTTTGTATTCTTCACTGTTCTCAGGATGTTCCATATTGTGTATTAAAGGATCAATAATTGATTAGGTTTCTCGTCACAGCAATCAGAGCAAGGCTCCTCTCGCTTACTCCGCAACATTGATATGAATGATGACCTTTGGCTTCATCGGGTCGTTGGTGATCATGAGTATACGCGGTTTGCTACGCGCAGACTTCAGCAGACGGCTGTCAACGGTCACCTTGAGCGAAGCTTTCTCCCCTGGATCAAGTCGGCTCTTTGTGAGTTTCACTTTCAGTCCGGTGGTAAACATCTGCAGCGAACTGATGTCAAGCAGCGACCGCCCGACATTCTCAATCGTAATGGTTCCTTTTGCTTTCGACTTTCCCTTTAGATCAAAGCTCAGCTCTTCGGCCGACATACGCATCTGCGGAGCATTGGCCAGCTCCGCCTCCGACATTTCCTGGAATGCAGGCAACAGAACGGCCGATACGGTGATTTCCTTGCTCAGGGCTACCCTGTCGCCGGGGTACATGCCGAGGAATACACTTGTCTGCGTCAGGCCATAGTCGCGCAGTTTCTGCGAGTCGAGCCAGAAAGTGAGCAAGCCTTCCTTGCCGGCACGTATGGTGGTTGGCGATACGACAGCGGTCAGGTAATCAGGCAGGTGCATCACCACAGGGCTCATGGGTTGCGTGGTATTGTTCTTGATGTGTATTTTCTGCACGGGATGGTCGCCACAGTTGACATCGTCGAACTCAATGTTGTTCTTTTCGGCCGACATATCGCCGATAGAGAAAGGATAAGAGCCAGAGAAATCGACCACCTCATCAACCACGACACCGCGAATAGAGAGGTAATAAGGCTTCTGGCTGCCATCACTGTAGAGAGCGATATCCTTGAAGAAATGTCCTAACTGCTGGGCATCATAGGTGGCCGACACCGTGAACGAGGCTCCTGCTGCTACCGCTTCTTGAGGATACGACACGGTGGTACAGCCGCAACTGGTCTTCACATTCGTTATCCGCAGGGGGGTCTTGCCTGTGTTCTGCAGTTCGAACGTCGCTGTCGATGGTGTCTGAAACAGAACGTTGCCCAGGTCAATCACTTCATTTTTGGTCGAAATTTTCTGCGCGCTGACACCAAGCGTTGCCCAGGCCAGCGCGGATAGTATAATGGTTTTTCTTTTCATCTTACGTTTTTTGGTTCTTGGTGAGCCTTGAACATCATTCCACAACGAAAGTCAGCGACCGTGCACGGGCCGAATACTCAGGACTGTAGGCACACTGCACGGTGCAGGTACCCGTCTCGTAACGTCCAGCACGATCCACGTAATACTCTTTCTCCACGATATGCGTTCCCTTACGCATCATGTCGAAATAATAGTTCGTGGTCTGATCTTTGGGAGCAATATAATACCCCCAGTGATATCCGCTGAGCTGTACGACCGGCTCCATGCACGCAGCGCGCTTGTCGGTCACCTGCACGAAGTCGTAGTTGTTCTCGGCCTTAATGATGATGCGCACCGTCACACGGTCACCAACGTGCAGTTTCTGCCCGTTTTGCATCGGTTTCCCGTCTACAAGCACTTCACGTGTCACGCTCAGTCCCTCCGACGATTCCTCCACTTCACTTGTTGGCTGCATGAACTGCGCATAGAGGGCACCCCACGATGTTCCGTCGCTACCTTTTGTGGCAGTAAACACTTTCCCGTCAGGGTTTTCTGCCACAGTCTTCACATAGCCTATCCCGGCAGTAGCCTTGGGCAGAGTGAGGTTCTTTCCATCAATAGCCAGCACGGTATGTTCCTGCTGATCGAGCACGTTGTTGTTGCCGTTGAGGAAGGCGTAGATTGCATTGACGCTGTTGATGGGCGTGTCCCAGCTCTGAGAGCGTTTCTCCATGAGCAACCAGCGTTTCATCTCGTCGATTGTCTGAACGTCATCCGGCGTTATCAAACTGAGAGCCTCTATCGTTGCCACCTGCGTCGGTATGTTGTAACTGCACCAGCTATAGCCTGCTCTTCGGGTGTCGAAATAGCGGCCACGTTCCTCGGTGAACACGCTGTACTGCTTCAGGCTTTCCACATATTCGAGAGCTTTCGCCGTCTGCCCGTCTTTGAAGAGCGTCACTGCCATCAGCGCTTTCCCATAAAGCGACTGGCTGAGCTTCTGTTTCTCCAAGAAAGCCATCAGGTAGTCGGCAGCCTCACGCTCCTTGGCTGAAAGTTTTCGGTCTGATATGGCATTGATATAAACCCACTGCATGGCGTGGTACGAGGAGATGTATACAGGGATCCCCTTCCGCTCGCGTTCCTTGAACTCCTCCACCTCCTTGACGACAACGTCGCTCAGGAAGCTGTTGGCGCGTCGGAGCATGTCACGGGTACCAGCCTGTTCGCCAGCAAGCATATTCAGTCGGGTGAGAATCTCCAACACCTCGGCCGTGATATAGGTGGAGCCTCGCATGCCGGGCCACCAGCTGAACGAGCCGTCGCCGTTCTGCAACGAAACCAACGTGCTCATGTTCGCGCTCAGCCTGTTGTCGAGGGTGTTCTCGTCGAAGAAATTGCTAAGAGCCTGTTTCTGGTCACTCTCGCGCTCTGCGTTCAGCACCCACGGTGTTTCTTCGATCACAAGATTCTTCAGTTCCTGGTTTTTCTGCAAGCTGCTCATCAGCGACGTCTCGCTTCCCTGCTCCATTCTCCACTGCTCGAAGGTCGTCTTGGCGGTGGCCGACTGGTCGAGGATGAACTTTCCTAACTTGTTGGCATAGAAGGCAGCTGCCTGACTGATGGCATTCTTGTCGCTGGCTTGTCCTACGTATGGCAGCGACTGCACCATCAGCCACGCCGGATTGTTGGTGTACTCAACGGTCAGTTTGCGTTGTGAACTACCCTCGGGGAACATCGTCTTCAGGTCGATGGTGGCTGTTCCCGGCCGATGCTGCGTGATGGGCTTTGTATTGGTAACCCACTCAGTGTTGGGAAGAATCGGCAGATAGTGTTGCTCGCCGTCGCTGAACCCGTTTCCCGTGGCCACAATCTTGCAGATATAAAGCGGTTGCACCTCACCGGCCAGTTCTTTTGTCGAGAAGGAGAAGATGGCATTTCCCGTCTTTCCCTGCTCTACCGTAAACGGCTTCTCGCGCTCCAGCACCACCTTTTCCGTCTCGGGGTCGATGAGCATCATGCGGATTGTTCCGCCGACCGATGTCTCTGCCGTATTGATAATCTTAGAAGCTATCGTGGCTTGGTCGCCGGTACGCAAGAAGCGCGGCATGTTCGGTTGCACCATCACGTCTTTCTTGGCAACGCATTCGCCATTCAGCCAGCCGTAGTTCATCTCCTGATCGTGGGCCAAGGCCTTGAACTTCCACGTGGTAATGCTTTCTGGCAGCGTGAAGACGAACTTCATGTTACCCTTCGCATCAGTCATTCGGCGCGGGATGAAGAAGGCGGTCTCGTTCAGGTTCTCACGCACCTGCTCGCTCTGCACGGTCTGCTTCGTTTTTTTCTCCTCATTCTCGGCCGACTCGGTGAGTTCATCTGTCATTCCTTCATCGGCAGCCTCTGAGACCATGACATCCTGCAGCATAGCAGGTTCTGGCATAGGCGCTGATTCCAACACCATCTTCGACTTCATGAGCCTTTGTCCCCTGGCGGCACCTAAGACAGCACCGTTTCGTGTGCCGTAACCGACAACGACTGGCGCCCAATAGTCCATGTAGTTACTCAGCAGGTCGTCGTTGATGGCAGAGAATTCCAGCTCTTTGACATCCTTGAGACTGAGCCTTGCGCTGCTCGACTTCCACATCGTGTTGACGCGGGTGGAACTCCAAGAGGTAGAGGGAAGATACTGGCGTATGCCAAGATTCACGTTCCAGCCGAACGACTGAAGCTGGTCGAGCGACTGGTCGTAGAGCGTGGCCACCACCTGCGCCCGTGTCGGTTTGCCGTCGGGACGTTTCACGCTGAGCGCCCACTCTTCTTTCTGTCCGGGTTTCAGCTTGTCGCGGAAGGTTGTCCACGACATCTTCAGGCTTTTGTCGGGATCAGGACGGCGAATCTGCGTGCGGTGGGTGTAGAACTTCCCGTCTTTCACCCACGCATAAGTCAGCAGGAGCCCCGTATTATACTCGTCCTTGTAGAGGTATTCGCGCGTGTCGATGGCATTGCTGAGCACCATGTGGCTGTTTTCGAGCACCTGACCTTTCGTGAACACATTATATAATATATAGGTATCGGCATCGCTCGTTCCCACCTGAACGGTGACGGGCGTCTTGCCTTCGCGGTCGAATTCGTTGCTGGTCTGATAGAACCAGTCGTGCGTCTCGATGCAAGGTGTCTTGTCGTCGAGTCCGAACAAGACGAACTCTTCTTTCAGTTTGTCGTCGCCGCAGGTTGCTTCGAGCACATGCTTGCCCGAACTGAGCGACTTGGGATGAATGTCGACTGGCTCGTTGGCTTTCACCACGCGCGGATTCTTGCCGTCGATGGTGAAGCGAACCTCTCCGTCGATGTCGTTACCGGCAGCGTTGCGGCGTGCGAAGGTGATGGTCTTCAGCTTCTCTTTCTCCGACATCTCAGGGATGCTGCAGTAGAAAGCTGTCTCGCGCCGACCCAAGGGCAGCTCCATCTCACCATCATGACTTTCACCGCCTTGGTCAGTAACATTGGCATTCACAGTGAAACGGAAGAAGTCGTTGTCACCCAAAGGCAATCTGAGCGGCACTTTCACACGGAAGGCACCATCCTCATCGGTAACAACGTCACCTTCGGCCATGCAGGCTTCGCCGTTGTTCTCTTCTCTCCACCAGTACCACCAAGCCTTGCTGCGGTTCACCCGATAGTGCACCTTCGCACTCTGTACGGGCACGCCGGCATACGACCGGGCATGACCGGTCACGGTGATGGTGTCGCCTTGTTTATACTTCTCTTTGTATGGGTCGAACTCCACCTCGAATGTCGGGCGTTTGTACTCCTCCACACGAATTGAACGCGACGAGCTGCTGATCGAGCTATGCAACGTGTAGGTGCCCGTCAGCCCCGACGTGGGAAGCACGAAGTCGGCCTCGGCAGCACCGAAGTCGTCGGTTGTCACATCAACTTCCTTCACCAACTTGCGGTTCACGTCACGCAGTTTGATGGTCACATTCCTTCCAGCCAGCACTTCGGTGGTCCACTCGCGGATGGTCGTGAAGGCTAATATCGACACATGGACTATCTGCCCAGGCCGATAGATGGCCCGGTCGGGATAGAAATTCACCTGCACATAATCGTCCTTGCTCGGAGAGGGATTCGAATAGCCGTTCTGCCACCCCATGTAGACGTAGGGACTGGCCTTGTCGTCGGCACTGTATGGCCACGCATACTGCGGGTAGCGGTCTTTGCGCGGCGTGCAGATGGCCTCTCCGTTCTCGTCACACGCCAGCGTCACCGTTTCCCATTCTCTGTTACGGATGCGGTACTTGCAGTTCACTTTCGCGTGGGCAACAGGATGGCCCGTTGTCGAATTCACCACCACCATGCGTATTTTGCCCTCAGGCATATCCTGATGGATGAGGAACAGGTCGCTCACATGTAGCAACCCTCGCTCCACGGGAACGGCGCTGTTGTCAGCAAGCACTTCCACCAGATAGATGCCACGGTCTAAACCATCCATCTCAAATTCGTCGTCGGCACTCTCGTAGTCATTGCCAATGCTGTATTGGCGCATCCACGTTTTCTCCGTACCGGCAATGATTTTCTTCTTCAGCTGCTCGAGGTCTTTATCCACTTCCGGGTTCAAGTCACTGTCGCCCATCAGGTTCAGACGGTTCACACGTAAACTGAGCTTCTTCAGGTTGCGCACCGACTTCACCTCTATCTTCATCGCTTTCCCTGGTGCGACGATATTCTGGGGCAGCAACACTGAGAACTCTGGATTCGTCAGGCGAAGCCGCTCATTGCGCAACACGTCCATCCTCTTCCACGAGCCCCATCGCGCCAATGTCTCGTCAATGCACTTGATGCGTTGCCCGGTCTTCACGTCGGAGCATCCTGACATGTACTCATAACGTTCCACTGCCACCTCACCACATTCCGCAAGATCGCCGTATAGGTTGATGAGCGAGTCGAGACTGGCAGCGTAGGCACTATTTTCAAATACGATATCACGCTCTTCCTGCCCTCGCAGCATCTCCAAGGCCGTCATCATAGCTGCAGCGCGCGGACCGTGTGCGTCGTACCATGAATGCAACGTCTTGAAGTCTCCGGCCTGATAGCCCAGTACACTCAGCAGGTCGTTGCCAAAGATATAGCTGTCAGAGCCTACGGCAAGAGCCGGTGCCAACTCACCAGCCTTATGCTTGGCCAGTAGGGCCGGATTAGCCAGCGACTTGGCGTAGCAGGCGTTGCTCTTCTCGTCAGCCTCCTGGCGCGAAGCGCCGGGCACGAGCCATGAGTAGTTGTCCTTATACAGTTTGCCAAGCACGTTGTAGTAGACGGCGGCCATCACCTCGTCTTTCTTCTGAAACGAAGCGGCCTCCGCCTCCAGCAGACCGAACACTTGTTGCATACTGTCGGGCGTCAGGCTCACACGCACGCCGTAATACATTAGCTGGGCTTGCAACAACTGACCGTAGTCGTGCCGTTTCTTGGCGCGGTCGATGATCTTTTGCAACTCTTCCATCTGCGTCTGCGGCAGATCTTTTTCACGAGCCTCCTCCACACGGCTCCACATCTTCTGGTAACCGTCGGCCATCATCATTGCTGGGATGAACACCATCATAAACAGAATTGTAACGACTCTTTTCATAGCCTTTCGTTTTATATTCGGCTACAAAGATAATCGAAATCCCGCAAACTACACGATTTTTGTTGTTAATCAAACAAAAAACGCCGTCTGTGGCCACATTTTTAATAAGAAATTCAGCTTTCGCAAGTAATGAAGAACGGTCTGAAAGGCATGAAAGCACTTAGCTCGGAACAGTATGCGGCACCTTTTGACTCAGAACAAAGCGCTTGTACTGATGCGAAACGCCTCAAGAGTGACAATCTGGTACAAAAATATGACAAACTGGCATAACGAAAAAGCGGCACGTTGTTTGAACGCTTCCATAATGGCTGTCTTATACGATTTCAGGACAACCTTCAAAACAAAGCAACAATAAAAGAAAGGAGAAACAATATGACACTCGACAATTTTACGATCAAGGCGCAAGAGGCCGTACAGTCAGCTGTGCAGCAGGCGCGAAGAAACAATCAGCAGGTCATCGAACCGGTGCACCTGCTCAAGGGCGTGCTCGAAAAAGGCAAAGACGTCACGACATTCATCTTCCAGAAACTGGGGGTGAACGGCGTTCACGTAGAGACCCTCGTCGACACCGAGATGCAACACTTGCCGCGCGTTCAGGGCGGTGAGCCTTACCTCAGCCGCGAGTCGAACGACGTGCTGATGCGCGCTATGGACATATCGAAACAGATGGGCGACGAGTTTGTCAGCGTGGAACCACTGCTGATCGCGCTGCTCGAAGTGAACTCCACTGCGTCGCGCATCCTGAAAGATGCCGGGCTCAACAGCGCCGACGCCCTGAAAGCCGTGCAGGCGCTGCGTCAGGGTAGCCGTGTGGAGAGCCAGAGCGGCGACGAGAACTTCCAGAGTCTGTCGAAGTATGCGAAGAACCTCGTCGAGGATGCCCGTGCAGGAAAGCTCGACCCTGTCATTGGGCGCGACGACGAGATTCGCCGTGTGCTTCAAATCCTCTCTCGCCGCACGAAGAACAATCCTATATTAATAGGTGAACCGGGCACGGGTAAGACGGCCATCGTCGAAGGTCTGGCACAACGCATCGTGCGCGGCGACGTGCCCGAGAACCTGAAAGACAAGCAACTCTACTCGCTCGACATGGGCGCACTGGTGGCCGGTGCGAAGTACAAGGGCGAATTTGAGGAGCGACTGAAGAGCGTCATCAAGGAAGTGACGCAGAGCGAGGGCCGCATCATCCTCTTCATCGACGAGATTCATACGCTCGTGGGAGCCGGAGGTGGCGAGGGCGCCATGGATGCGGCCAACATCCTGAAGCCGGCATTGGCGCGCGGCGAGCTCCGTGCCATCGGCGCCACGACGCTGAACGAGTACCAGAAGTACTTTGAAAAGGACAAGGCACTGGAACGACGCTTCCAGACCGTCATGGTCGATGAACCCGACGAGTTGTCGGCCATCTCCATCTTGCGTGGACTGAAGGAGCGCTACGAGAACCA
>DEJE01000057.1:92143-104662 GCA_002353205.1 Prevotella sp. UBA2756
CGTTTCCTGCCCGACAAGGCCATTGACCTGATGGACGAGGCGGCCGCGAAGCTGCGCATGGAACGCGACAGCGTGCCCGAGGAGCTGGACGACATCACACGCCAGCTGAAACAGCTTGAGATAGAACGCGAAGCTATCAAGCGTGAGAACGACACCGAAAAGATTGCCCAGCTGGACAAGGACATCGCCGAACTGCGCGAACGCGAGAACGGCTTCCGAGCCAAATGGGAGAGCGAACGCACCCTGGTGAACAAGATTCAGCAGGACAAACAGGAGATGGAGAACCTGCGCTACGAGGCTGAACGCGCCGAGCGCGAGGGCGACTATGGCCGCGTGGCCGAGATTCGCTACTCGAAGCTGAAAGCACTCGAAGACGACATCCACGCTATTCAGAGCCAACTTGCATCGGCACAGGACGGCAATGCCATGGTGCGCGAAGAGGTGACGGCCGATGATATTGCCGAAGTGGTGAGCCGATGGACAGGAATTCCCGTCACGCGCATGCTGCAGAGCGAGAAGGAGAAGCTGCTCCACCTGGAAGAAGAGCTCCACAAACGTGTCATCGGACAGGACGAGGCCATCACAGCCGTGGCTGATGCCGTGCGCCGGAGCCGCGCCGGACTGCAAGACCCGAAGCGCCCGATAGCCTCGTTCATCTTCATGGGAACGACGGGCGTGGGCAAGACGGAGCTGGCCAAGGCACTGGCAGAGTATCTGTTCAACGACGAACAGATGATGACACGAATCGACATGTCGGAGTATCAGGAAAAACATACCGTCAGCCGACTCATCGGTGCTCCTCCGGGATACGTCGGTTACGACGAAGGCGGACAGCTCACCGAGGCCGTTAGGCGCAAGCCTTATAGCGTGGTGCTCTTCGACGAGATTGAGAAGGCTCACCCCGACGTGTTCAACATCTTGCTGCAGGTTCTCGACGACGGCCGTCTGACCGACAATAAAGGGCGCACGGTGAACTTCAAGAACACCATCATCATCATGACGTCGAACCTCGGTTCGCAACTCATCCGCGAAGAGGTGGAGCGCAACAACGGACACCTCAGCGACACACAGCTCGCCGAACTCAACGCCCAGCTGCTCGCTATGCTCAAGCAGACCATCCGTCCGGAGTTCCTCAACCGCATCGACGAGACCATGATGTTCCTGCCGCTGACGAAGGACGAGATTGCAAGCGTGGTACAGCTGCAGGTCGATGTCGTACGACGCATGCTCGCCGAGCAAGACGTGGAGCTCAACGTCACGGCTCACGCCATTCAGTTCCTCGCCGATGCCGGCTTCGACCCCGAGTTCGGAGCACGCCCGGTGAAGCGCGCCATCCAGCGCTACATGCTCAACGACCTGTCGAAGAAGCTCCTCGCCGGCGATGTTCACCGCGACCGACCCATCATCGTCGACTCTTTCGGCGACGGTCTGGTGTTCCGTAACTAACATTCCACGCCTTCAGGCGAAAGTGTCATAAAAGAAAGAGTTACCGTGTTTGCTTCGGCAGACATGGTAACTCTTTTTTTCTGCTTGTCAACAAAACCATAGCAAAAACCGGCAGAAAGTTTTGCCGTTTGACGAAAAGTCGCTATTTTTGCAAAAACAAACACTTAGGACAAATGAAAAGGATTTTTTTGATTGCGACAATGGTGCTGGCCATGATGCAAAGCCACGCACAGAGCTTGGAAAGCTTTAAGAACCCACCCGTAGAGACCTGCAACCACGTGATACTGGGATGGGACGGTGAAATCAACAAACAAGTGATTGAAGCCGACCTCGATGCTATCCAGCAGAAAGGGTTCCGCAACGTAATCATCGAACCTGGCTACCACATGGGCACCGAATACCTCAGTTGGCAATGGTTCCGCAACGTGAGCATGATGGCCGAGGCGGTGCAACGACGCGGCATGCGCATGTGGATCATCGACGAAGGCAAATATCCCAGCGGAATGGCCGGTGGCAAGTTCTCGAAGGAACGCCCGGACTTGTGCATGCAGGCCCTGGTAAAGGACAGCACTGGCGTCAAGACGGTGCGCCGTTCGTCGCAGACGCGGTGCGTGAACAACCCCACGGGCGGCAAGGACGAGAAGAACTCGCTCTGCGACTATCTCGACCCCCAAGCCGTCAGGCAGTTCATCGACTGGACCCATGAACAATATAAGCAGCATTTAGGCAACATGCTGGGTAAGGTGGTTCTGGGATTCCGCGGCGACGAACCGGCTTTCCAGCGCGTGCCGTGGACCTCTGGCATGAAGGAAATCTTCGAGCAACAGAAGGGCTACGACCCCACGCCCTACCTGCAGGCGTTCCTCCGCAACGAGCGAACATCGCTCCACGATGCCTCCGCCACCGAGAAGGAGCGGTGCGCAAAGGCCGACTACTGGGACGTGTGGAGCCGACTCTTCGCCGATAACTACTTCAAGCAGCAAGCCGACTGGTGTGAGGCCAACGGCGTGCAGCACATCACCCACATGGACAAAGACGATATGCTCCCTTGGTGCGTGAAGATGGAGGGCGACCCTTTCCGTTGTCTGAGCCGCGTGCAGGTGCCCGGCATCGATGTCATCTGGAGCCAGATATGGATGGGCGCACAGACAGAGTTCCCGCGACTGGCCTCGTCAGTGGCTCACGTCTACGGCAAGCCACGGGCTTTCAGCGAGAGCTTCGCCGCCTTCTCGCGACAGCTCGACGCGAAGAGTGTGAAGTTCGTTGTCGACTACCAGTTGGCCCGGGGCATCAATTTCTTCGAGTTCATGTTCTGGATGAGTAAGCGCGGAGCCACCGGTTACATGGCCGACCCTGGAATGAAAGAGCTGAACGACTACGTGAACCGCGCCACATGGCTCATGCAACAGGGAAAACCCACCGCACGTACCGCCATCTATGCACCCATTCCGACGCTGTGGCTGGGCAACAACCGCGCCGACGACTTCATGAAAGCTGCTGCCCACCAGCTGACACGCCATCAATACGACTACGACTTCATCACCGACGACGGCATCGTGGAGGCTTGCACCGTGGGCAACGGAACGTTGAAGAACCGCAGCGGACAGCGCTACCAGACAATCATCATCCCATCGGCAGAGGTCATCACCGAGGCTGCATGGGCGAAGATAAGTGAGTTTGCCAACCGAGGCGGCCGCATCATCATCTACGGTGACGCTCCGAAAGCTACCGCCGGACGGTCGTTCATGAATCAACAAGCTATCACCATGCCTCGCAACGTGATCCACGTAAAGGACTCGGTGTGGAACGAGCAGATTGTTGCAGCCCTTCCCGAACCGGAGATCAAGATGGTGGGCAACGAGAAAGACAGCATCACATACACCGCGCGACGACTCGACGACGGCACGAAGATATACTTCATCTTCAACCAACGTCGAATGCCCGACCACATGCTCGTGGACATCGACCAGATAGGCGACATCGAAGTGTGGGACGCACTCACGGGAAACACGTCGCATCTGCAGGCCAGCGTCGAAGGCAACAAGATGCGCGCCCATCTGAACTTCGCTCCTTGGGAATCGAAGATTCTGGTGGTGAAGAAACGCAAAGCTCGCTACGACGCAAGCCGATTCGGTAACATTCAGCAGGCCATCGACCGCGCTCACCAAGATGGTGGAGGCACGGTGGTGCTGACCAAAGGCCGCTACGAAAGCGGTGCTCTCTTCTTCCCCCGTGGTGTCGACCTGCATCTGGAAAAGGGCGCTGAGCTGGTGAGCAAGGTGGATGCTGCCCTCTACCCTATCATCGACACACGATGGGAAGGCAATATGGTGAAAGCTCGCGCTGCCTTGCTGAACTTCGATCACGCCGACGACTGCACGGTGAGCGGACATGGACTCATCGACGCCAAAGGCCTGGAATGGGCCAAGCTGCCACGCGACCAGTACGGACGTCCGAAGACTTTCTGCTTCGACCATTGTGACAACGGTCGAATCGAAGGCATTTCGGTGAAGAACCAGGCTTTCTGGTGCCTGCATGTGCTCTTCACCAACGGCTTCACCATCGACGGGGTGAACATCAACGCCGAGAGCTACATCCCCAGCAGCGACGGCATCGACATCGACTCAAGCACCGACGTGGAGATCAGGAACGTCCACATCAAGGCGCACGACGACTGTATCTCCATCAAGAGCGGAAAGGACACCAACGGCCGAGAGGTGAACCAGGCCTCGCAGGACATCCTGATTGAGGACTGCCATTTCGACTATGGTCACGGCGGTGTAGCCATGGGCAGCGAAGTGTCGGGAGGCATTCGCAACGTCACCGTGCGCCGATGCGACTTCGCGGGCGAGAACTGGAACCCCATACGCTTCAAGAGTCAGCCCTCGCGCGGCGGCGTCGTGGAGAACATTCTCTTCGAGGACATCACCATTGCAAAGGCGCGCAACATCTTTGAGATCAACATGACGTGGCGCATGAAGGGTATGACAGAGCCTCCCTATATGCCACGCACACAACTGCGCAACATCTGCTTCCGCAACGTGAAAGGGGTGGCAGAGAACGCCGGCATCATTCATGGCTTCGCCGAAGCACCCTTCACGCGCGACATCTTCCATTTCGAGAACTGCGAGATCAAGGTGGCGAAGCCCCTTGACATCCAACATGCCGACGTCAACCTCGATGGCCTGCGCATCATAGAATAGAAACAAGGGAATCTAGAAAGTCTAGAATATCTAGAAAATCTAGAGAATCTAGAATATCTAGAAAATCTAGAAAAAAAAGAAAAGACCATGCTCAAAAAGACTCTCCTGTGCTCCATGCTCCCCCTGCTCACGCTGAGCATCCACGGGCAGCTGCAATGGGGCGACCAAGGCAACGGCACTTACATCAACCCCGTGCTCAATGCCGACTACAGCGACCCTGACGTGATTCGTGTGGGCAACAAATACTACATGGTGGCTTCCGACTTCCACTTCCTCGGCATGCAGGTGCTGGAGTCGGACGATTTGGTCAACTGGCACATCATCAGTCAGGTGTACGACCGTTTCGACTATCCAGGCTGGAACGAGAACCGCCATTTCGGAGGCGGCTCTTGGGCACCGAGCATCCGTTGGCACGACGGACGGTTCTACGTCTACTTCTGCACCTACGAAGAGGGACTGTTCATGAGCTCGGCAGAAGATCCGCACGGACCGTGGACACCATTGCACTGTCTGAAAGAGATTCCGAAATGGGAAGACCCGTGCCCCCTCTGGGACGATGACGGACAGGCTTATTTAGGACGCAGCCGCCACCGCGCAGGCCCCATCATCGTGCACCGCATGTCGGCCGATGGCAAACAGTTGCTCGACGAGGGCGTAACGGTATACACAGGACCGGTGGCAGAGGGTACGAAGTTCCTCAAGCGCAACGGCTATTACTATCTCATCATTCCCGAGGGAGGAGTCGGACAAGGATGGCAGACGGTGCTACGGGCGAAGAATATCTACGGCCCCTACGAGAAACGCGTGGTTCTTGAACAGGGATCGACCAACATCAACGGACCGCATCAGGGAGCATTGGTCGACACGCCCGACGGCGAGTGGTGGTTCCTGCACTTCCAGGAGACGCAGCCACGCGGACGAGTGGTACACCTACAACCGGCACGATGGAAAGACGACTGGCCACTGATGGGAGTCGACATCGACGGCAACGGCATCGGCGAACCGGTGACGGTATGGCAGAATCCCGTCTCTCCGTCAAATAGCGAACATCTGGCCAAGCATCTTTCCGACGAGTTCGACAACAACGGCCGATACTGGGTGGGCAACCGACAACGCTCGCTGAAGCTGCAATGGCAGTGGAACCACAACGCCGACGACCATGCATGGAGCCTCGATGAGCGCAAGGGATGGCTCTCGCTCCATGCCCTCAAGGCCGACAGTCTGAAGAACAGTCGCAACATGCTCACACAGAAGACCGTGGGCTACGAGAGTGAAGCCACGACGATCATGGACTGTTCGAAGCTGAAAGAAGGCGACTGTGCCGGCTTGCTGTGCACTGGCAAGCGATTCATGGGTATCGGCATTGGAAGGAGCAACGGACGACTGCATCTCTTCACCGAACATGACGGCCGACGGACTGTCGTCAGGACGTGGAGCAAGCCGACGGTATGCCTGCGCATCACGGCCGACAGTCGGCGCAACGTGCACCGCTTCAGCGTCAGCAACGACGGCAAGCACTTCGAACCCGTGGGTGAAGCGTTTGCCATGCAGATGGGAGCATGGAAGGGAACACGCGTGGGATTGTTCTGCTACAACACCGAAGGCGATGGCGGCTGTGCCCGTTTCGACTATTTCCACTACACTATTCAGAAATAGTACCTCTCACCTCTTAAACAACATCCCCCTCGGGGGCTTGGGGGGTCTCCAACATCCCCCTCGGGGGCATGGGGGTTCTCAACATCCCCCTCGGGGGCTTGGGGGGCTCCACATCCCCCTCGGGGGCTTGGGGGGTCTCCACATCCCCCTCGGGGGAGGTTTCCGGGGCTTTCTATACGATGCTTACCAAAGGTCGAGGCGCTCGCTCTTCGGTAGATACATCTTGTCGCCTTGCTTGATGCCGAAGGCATCGTACCACATGTCGATGTGCGGCAGGGCACCGTTCACGCGCCAACGTCCGAGCGAATGGGGATCACTCTTCGTGCGGCTGCGAATCTCCTTCTCGGTGATGTTGCCAGCCCATACACCAGCGTATGCAAGGAAGAAGCGCTGGTCGGCAGTCAGGCCGTCGACGGTGGGGAGCGTCTGTCCCTTCGTTGCGTTCTTATAGGCGTACCATGCCACCTGCAGACCGCCGTGGTCAGCAAGGTTCTCACCCAGTGTGAGGCGGCCGTTGGCGTTCAGGTCGGGCAGCACCTTGATCTTTCCGAAGAAGTCGGCATAGAGATTGGCACGCTCTTCGAAGCCCTTGCCGTCGGCCTCGGTCCACCAGTCGGTCATGTTACCAACCTTGTCGAAGTGGCGTCCCTGGTCGTCGAAGCCGTGGGTCATCTCGTGTCCGATCACCACACCGATGGCTCCGTAGTTGAAGGCGTCGTCGGCCGTCGGGTCGAAGAAGGGCACCTGCAGGATTCCTGCGGGGAAGCAAATCTCGTTGGTCGTGGGATTATAGTAGGCATTCACGGTCTGCGGCGTCATGAACCACTCTTTGTTATCGACGGGCTTGCCGGCCTTGTGCTCCACTTCGTACTTCGTGTCGAAGCGGTTGCACTCCCAGTAGTTGTCAATGAACGACTTCGAGGGGTCGATGGTCAGCGACGAATAGTCCTTCCACTGATCGGGATAGCCTATCTTCACGTAGAAAGTGCTGAGCTTGGCAAGGGCGGCCAGCTTCGTGTCGGTCTCCATCCAGTTCTGGGCAACGATACGTTCGGCCAGTGCCAGTTGCAGGTTGCGGACGAGACGCTCCATACGTTCTTTTGAAGAGGCGGGGAAGTAGCGCTCACAGTACATCTTGCCCAGCGCCTCACCCATCTTGCTCTCCACCTGCGACGTAGCCCGTTTCCAGCGCGGATGGTTCTCCTTGCGGCCCGACATGGTCTTGCCGAAGAAGTCAAAGTTGGCCTCTACGACGTCGTCGCTCAGGTAGTTAGCCGATGTCACGATGACATCCCACTCCATGATGGCGCGGTATTCGTCGGCGGTGATCGTGGCAAGCAGGTCGTTCACACCACCCACATAGTCAGGCTGTCCCACGACAAGCTGCTGATAGCAGTTGTCACTGACGCCCATGGCCTGCATCGTGCGCACTAAGGGCACGTTCGGGAAGCGGCTCTGGAACTCGCTGAGCGTCATCTTGTTGTAATTCTTCTCGGGGTCGCGCAGTTCGGTGCGGCTACGCGAGACGCGGGCCATGGCTGTCTCCACGCGCATGATGTCCTGCATGCGTTTCTTGGCAACGCCGCTCTTGAAGCCGAAGAGCTTGAACATGCGCACGATGTGCTTCTTGTAGGCCTCCCGGATAGCTTTCGTCGCCGGGTCGTTGTCGAGATAGTACTCTTTCTGTCCCAGCTGGATGCCGCCCTGATAGACGTTCAGAACGTTCTGCGTGCTGTTCTTCTCGTCGGCGCCGAAGCCCATATACATGAACTCCTGCATGCCCACAGGCACGTACTTCATCTGAACATTGCGCAGGTCGTCCACCGTCTTGGCGGCTTCAATCTCCTTGATGATGGGCATCACGGGAGCCACGCCTTCCTTGTTGCGACGCACGGAGTCCATGGCCAGCTTGTAGTAGTCGCTGAGTTTCTGCTCCACCGAACCTTTCGGATAGCTGTTCTTGAGCAGCTCACCAAGGATTCCGTTGATGCGCTTGTTGTTGTCTTCGGCCAGACGGTCGAAACTGCCATAGCGAGAATAAGCAGCGGGCAGCGGATGAGCCTTCATCCAACCGCCGCAGGCGTACTCGTAGAAGTCCTCGCCGGGGCTGACAGTCTGGTTAAGATCCTTAGGGTCGATGCCCGAACTTAGTTGCTGCTGTGCTGCGGCCCCCGTAGCAAGCGAGGCCATCAGCACCATTGTCATGATTTTCTTCATTCTCATATTATTTTAGTTCATACCATTTTAATATTTATCGCCCCCCTCCAAACCTCCCCGAGGGGAGGCTTCCCAAGTGCTGGATCCATGCTCTCCCCCTCGGGGAAAGGCTACGGGTAGGCGAGCTCCGCTCGGGAATGGGGGAGAGATTTGTATAACTTTTCAGGAAGCCTCCCCTCGGGGAGGTTTGGTGGGGGTCCCTCCCCCTCTCGGGGGGAGTTGGAGGGGGGCTTCTCTCTCCATCTCCTCCACCAGCTGCCCCCATCGCTCCGTCTCCTCGTCGATGAGCTTCTTGATGGAAGTATATTCGGTCACAACGGTCATGTCGCTGGCCCCTTCGGGCGTACAGAGAATAGTGTCGAGCTCGCTGATGCGCTCTTCCAGCTTGGATATCTTGTCCTCGCTCTCCTTGATGCTCTTCTCTAAACGCTTGCGCTTCTTTTGCTGCTCCTTGCGCTCCAGATAGTTCAACTTGGCATCGACGGCAGTGGCAGAAGAGACCCCCTCCAAACCTCCCCGAGGGGAGGCTTCCCGAGTGGTGGATCCATGCTCTCCCCCTCGGGGAAAGGCTTGCTCTCCCCCTCTCGGGGGGAGTTGGAGGGGGGCTTCTCCCCCTCGGGGGAGTTGGTGGGGGGTCGAAGCTTGCTCTCCCCCTCTCGGGGGGAGCTGGAGGGGGGCTATGAAATCATAGATGCCGCCGAGATGCTCGCGAACACGGCCTCCGACGAACTCGTAGACCTTCGTCACCAGGCCGTCGAGGAACGCGCGGTCGTGACTCACCACGATGGCCGTGCCGTCAAACGCCTTGATCGCCTCCTTCAGAACGTCCTTCGACTGCATGTCGAGATGGTTCGTGGGCTCGTCGAGGATGAGCAGGTTCACCGGCTCCAGCAGCAGGCGGATCATGGCCAGACGGCTCCGTTCGCCGCCGCTGAGAACTTTCACCTTCTTCTCCGACGCTTCACCGCCAAACATAAACGCACCCAATATATCATTGATCCTCAAACGGATATCACCTTTGGCTACATAATCGATTGTCTGAAACACGGTCAGCTCCTCATCCAAAAGCTGCGCCTGGTTCTGCGCGAAATAACCTATCTGCACGTTGTGACCTACCTTCAGCATCCCGTCAAACGGAATCTCACCCATGATGCACTTCACCAGCGTCGTCTTACCCTCGCCGTTCTTACCAACGAAGGCCACCTTCTCACCGCGCTTGATACTCAGCGTCGCATGGTCGAACACCTGATGGTCACCGTAACGCTTGCCCACCTCGTCGCAGATAATGGGATAATCGCCACTGCGCAGACACGGAGGGAACTTCAGGTGCAGCGCAGCGTTATCCACCTCGTCAATCTCTATCGGAACAATCCTCTCCAACTGTTTGATCTTCTGCTGCACCTGAACAGCCTTCGTCGCCTGGTAGCGGAAGCGCTCGATGAAGGCTTTCATCTCGGCCATCTCCCGCTGCTGGTTCTCAAACGCACGCACTTGCTGTTCGCGACGCGCGGCACGCAGCTTCACGTATTCGTCGTACTTCACCTTGTAGTCCACAATCTGCCCACACGAAATCTCCAGCGTACGCGTAGTCACGTTGTTGATGAAGGCACGGTCATGGCTCACCAGAACGACAGCCTTGGCCGAAAGGGCAAGGAACTGCTCCAGCCACTGGATAGACTCAATGTCAAGATGGTTCGTGGGCTCATCGAGAAGCAGCACGTCAGGCTGCTGCAGCAGAAGCTTAGCCAGCTCGATACGCATGCGCCAACCACCCGAGAACTCGCTTGTCCGACGGTCGAAGTCGCTCCGCCTGAAACCCAGACCCGTCAGCGTGCGCTCCATCTCAGCCTCATAGTTGCCGCCACCCATCATCTGGTACCGCTCGTGAGCCTCCGTGTAACGCTCAACGAGAGCCATGTAGTCAGCACTCTCGTAGTCCCTACGCTCGCCCAGCTCACGGCTCAGACCCTCCAGCCGCTCCTTCATCTGCATCCGTCCCGCAAAAGCCTTGCGCGTCTCCTCCCAAACAGTCGTCGTGTCCTGAAGGTTCATCACCTGAGGCAAGTAACCCAACGTCGTGTCCTTCCCAACAGCCACCACACCACTCGTGGGCGCCTGAAGGCCGCACAGGATCTTCAGAAGCGTACTCTTACCAGCACCGTTCTTGCCAACCAAGGCGATGCGGTCACGGTCGTTCACCACGAACGAAGCATCGCGGAACAGCGGCTTCACACCGAACTCAACACATAGCGATTCAACAGAAATCATTCCTCATTCATCAAGTTTGCTGCAAAAGTACTGATTTTGCACCGAACAGCCAAAAAAATCACGCTTTTCCGCTAATTTGTCGCACTCTTTCAGAAAAATTCGCTATAAATCAACATCCCCATCCGGGGCTTGGGGGGTCTCCACCTCGCAATAAATCAACATCCCCCTCGGGGGCTTGGGGGGTCTCCACCTGGATATGCATTTAAGAAAATCATCAGCTCACAGTAAACAGAAGAAAAAAGGAGAGTGGATAGTTTCTTGCTGACCAAAAAACTATCCACTCTCAATTATCAACTGACAGCTGTCATCTATCAGCTGTCATCTGACAATAACTTTCCTCACCGACCCGTCCTTCATCCTGACGATGTTCAGACCTTTCGCGGTTTTACCTGTTTTGATTCCGTCTATCGAGAAACTCTCTTCCACGGCCTGATGAGATTCCATATTTCTTACAGAAAGGATGTCGTCCCTGGTCACTTCGTATAAAAGCTGGCCGCCGCGAGAGAACTTCATGACATGATAATATTGTTTGCCTTCCCTCCAGGCATACGAACCATAGTCGTAGAACAGACCGTACCAGTCGAGCAGGAACCCTATCGATTTTACCTGCATGATGCTGGAGTCGCCGGTTGGCAGGTCCCTATAGACGCAGTCTTGAGTACTGCCGTCAAGCATTTCAAAGCTTTCTATCTCCTGAATCTCGTAATAGACATACTCGTCTTTGGAAGCATCGTAGTACAACGGGATTAACTTTCCCACGCTCCAGTCGAAGTCATACCTGAGCGTTTCTTTCTTGCCGTCATAATAGTAGACCTTTCCGCCGTCTTCACGGATCAGAATGGGCGGAAGACCTTCCATGGCCTCCCAATGCCAGGGAGAAGAACGATCCCAGAGTTTGTCCTGCGTGGCACCGTCGTTCACTCTTACCTTGCAACGCACACACTTGTAGGTTGTACCATTGACAACGGTGTCACCAGAAACGGTGAATTGGCGATAGTCAGACATCGTGGTCTCTTCGTTCTCAAAGAACCACTCCTCTTCCCACTCTGTCCCTTCTGGATAATATAAATCCGTCTGCGCATTCAGCCCCACTACTAAGGACAGAAACATCAGTATTGATGTTATTCTTTTCATAATGAACAGTCTTTAATAATACTGCAAATATATCAATAAAAACGTGAACCCTTACTGTTTTTTCAATTATTTAACTCTGATTTTGGCTGATATCCTTTTAAAAGGGCATTATCATGCAATAAAGACTTGTTGACTTCAATAGTATACGATACAGACTCAGATCCTTCCGGCAGAAACTTTCATAAAACTAAAACTTTGCAAGAAGGCGGGAGCAGCCCCTTGGGGAGCCGGCTCCGCCTTCTTCTCTCTCAAATGATTGTTGTCCGTCTACAGGTGGATGATTCCGCAGTAGCAGCTGTCACCTGACCATCACTTTCTTCACCGACCCGTCCTTCATCCTGACGATGTTCAGGCCTTTCGCGGGAGAGGTGAGCTGGCGGCCGTCGTAGCTGTACCATGCCGACGGCGCGTTGTCGGCACGCTCCACCTGGTTCACCGCCGTGGGAGCCTTGTTAGAGCTGATGTTCACGAACTTTCCCCACTGCGGGTGGTTACGATACTTCTCCACCGACTCGTCTGGCACTGTCAGAACGACCTGGGACGTGACATAGTCCCCAAAATCAGTCTGGTCGATGCTGTGGATAACAGAGGGTGG